>JBOIDC010000029.1:0-45156 GCA_050740315.1 Gammaproteobacteria bacterium
CCGCTGCGACTTCCGCGTACACGCGCTGCGGCGTGTCCTCGTAGCGGCGGGAGAAATGGAATGGCACCAGATGCTGCACGTTGGCCGCATTGGCGATCTCGCCACACGCCCGCGCGGTGAGATGCCTGGTGCGCACTGCCTGCTCGGCATCCTCGGGTAGGAACGGCGCTTCGCAGAACAAGATATAGGCGTCCCGGGCGAGCCACGCCACTCGCTCCCGGTTGGCCGGCGTATCCGCCAGATCCGTTGCATACACGATCTTCTTGCCCGGGGCGGTGAGCAGCAGCGCCTCCGCCAGCGCACCGACGGACGTCTCACTGCCATCCGAAAGGGCAAGGGCTCCCGCGCGCTCCCCAGCGGCGAAGCGGCGCTTGAGCTCAGTCAGCCACGGGCCCGGCGTGAGACCCAGCGCCGCCAGCCGGTCCTTGCGCACATTGATCTGCATGTTCGGCTCGAAAGCGAAGGCGAGCACCGGCGTGCCATGATCCAGCACCGCAGCGCGCACCCGGAATTCCGCGTCGCGCAGTAGCACACCCTCATCCACCACCTGCTCCTCTACCGGCTGCAACCCGCGGTGGCCCGCCTGGATCCGAAACCGGATCAATCTGTCCTCATGCAACTCCGCCACCACAAAGCGCGGTCCAGCATCGCCGATGCGATCCCAATGGATGCCCCGCACCATCCCCTCGATGTTGTCCGCCAAGCCGGGCGGGCCGAACAGGCGGCAGGCGGCGAAGTCGCCCAGTCGCGAGCGCATGAACCACATGAAGCCGCCGATGTGATCCGCATGGGCATGGCTGATGAACACGTCGCCGACCTGGTGCACCATGCGCGCCGGCAGGCGCCCCGCCTCGCCGAGGTCGAACAGCAGGCTGCGGCGCCGGTGGCGCAGCCGCAGATGCAGCAGCGGATCCCCAAACACGCCGTTGACCAAGGTCGCGGTCACCGGCCCGATTTCCAGCAGCGGGCGAGGGCCCTGCGCGTTATCCGCCGGCGCAATATCCCGCGGAGGAATCCAGTGCAGCGCGCGCCTGCCGAATGACGGCGCAGTTACCAGGAAGCCGCTCGCGTCGCGCTGGGCGTCGCGCACGATGAGCCGGCGCACCTCGCCCGAAAACCGCGGCGCGCGCACGGTCAGGGCAGTATCCTTGAGCCCCAGCACCTCGCCGAAGGTCAGCCACCGATCCGTCGCCGAGCGCCACTTGCCGCCCCTGCCAGGCGTCGGGCGCGTCTAGCGGCGGCGGACTGCCCAGGCGCTGCGCCTTTTCGAGATCAACCTGGACCGGTTGCGCGTCTTGCAGATAGGCATCCCACCGCGCCGTGCGCGCACGATCCCGGTGGCGCTTATTCGGCCGGCAGGCCTCCGCCGCCGGTTGGACGAACCACACCTCGGCGTCCAGGGCCGCAAGCTCCTGGTCCAAGGGCGGCTTCTCCGGGTCTCGCACCAGCACGATCACCACCTCGGCCTTGCTGGCTTCACACAGGCCTGTCAGGAGTTCCGCGCCGGCGACGCCGCGCACCACGCCGGGCGTGTCCACCAATAGGGCCCCTTCCCGGTGCTGCTGCTCCATCAGCCTGCGCACCGCGCCCACCAGCGGCAGGCGGAAGCGGGCGGCATCCAGGGAGCACAGGGGTTCCATCGACAGTATGTGCCAGTTATCGTCCCGCCACTCCACCAGGCATACGGCGCCCGGAATCGCGAACGCCGGCGGGCCCGGGTCCGCACCGATAGCCTGCGCCACCAACCCATGGGCCGCGAGCGTCTTCCCCAGCCTGGCCACGAGCGTGGACTTGCCCGTCCCTGGCGCTCCAGTCACCAGCACGCGGCAAGCCGTATCACACAGGCGCTCCACGGCCTCCCGGCACGAGAGCAGCGCGAATGCGCGAGATTCATCCATCGATGCCACCGGAAATCAGCATGGTGCCGCATCGACACTAGCACAAGGGCGGGATTGCATGACAATGGGTTCGCGCGCTTCCGGGAGCTACACATCGGGCCGGGGAGGATCGCCCTGATGCCTAGCCACCACACGATGTGATTGAACGTCGGACCGCATCGAACGCTTCGTAAGCGGAGGGCGAGCGTGAACGCGCACGCCGGCGTGGCGCGCCGCGGAGAGACTACGCCGTTTATCGGTCAGCGCATGAACCCACTGGCGTTCAAACGAAATCTGAGAACGGCAACACGTCCACTTCCGTGCCCGGCTGGACGTTGCCGCTTGCCATCGGCAGGACGATGAAACAGTTCGCGGCGGCCATGGAGGTGAGGATGCCGGAGCCTTGCGCGCCGGTCTTGCGCACGGTGAGCTGCCCTTGCTCGCTGCGTTCCATCACCCCGCGCTGATACTCCACGCGGCCCGGACGTTTCTTGAGCTTCGATACGCAGGGCAGCTTGAGCGTGAGCGGCGGCGACGCCGGCGCGCCCATTAATTCGTGCAGTGCCGGCTGCACGAACACGTAAAACGTGACCATCACCGTCACGGGATTACCCGGCAGCCCGAAGAACCAGGCATCCCCGATGCGCCCGAAGGCGAGCGGCCGCCCCGGTTTCATGGCGACCTTCCAGAAATCGATCTGCCCCAGCTTGCCCAGCGTTTGTTTGACAAAATCGGCCTCGCCCATGGACACGCCGCCGGACGTTATCACCACGTCGGCAAGCCGCGCGGCCTGCGAGAACGCCGCTTCCAGGGCCTGCGGTTCGTCGCGGATGACGCCCATGTCGATGATGTCCGCGCCCAGCCGGCTGAGCATGCCGTGCAAGGTATAGCGGTTGCTGTCGTACACGTCGCCTTTGCCAAGCGGCTCGCCGACGTTTTTGAGTTCGTCGCCGGTGGAGAAAAACGCGACGCGCAAACGCCGCGTGACCTTGACCTCCCCGATACCCAGCGACGCCAGCAGACCCAGCTGCGCCGGCAGCAGACGCTGGCCCGCCGCGAGCACGCGTGTGCCTCGCGCGATGTCTTCGCCCGCCGCGCGCACGTTCTGGCCTGACTTGTTGTCGGCGCCGATGCGGATCGATTCGCCCTGGACCTCCGCGCGCTCGACGATCACCACGCTGTCGGCCCCCGTCGGCATGGGCGCGCCGGTCATGATGCGCACGCATTCGCCCGCGCCGCATTCGCCTTTGAACGGCCGGCCGGCCCAGGCGGTGCCGATGATTGCCAGCGAACGCGCGCCGTCGGCGGGAATGTCCGTCCCGCGGATCGCGAAGCCGTCCATCGCGGAGTTCGTGTGGCCGGGTACGTCGATTTTGGAATAGACATCTTCCGCCAGTACGCGGCCCAGCGCGCCGCGTAACGCCACCTGCTCGAAACCGTTCACCGGCTGTAGATGCGCGCGCACGCGGGCCACGGCCTCGTCGGCGGGCAGGGAATCGGGGTCGTAATCATCCTGGCAGCTTGCGGACGTCTCAATGCGGTTCTGACTCATGTGCCACCCCGGTGAAAGCGAAAGATCGTGGTTCAACGCAAATTGTAGAGGGTTTTGGATATCGTGTGTTTCAATCCGGAAAAGTGACTGGCCGGGTTGGTATTAGGCGGCGCGGCGCAGTTGACGTTAAACTAGGAACATGCCCGAGCTGGATCGCCTCAAAGGGGAAATTGGCTGGCTCAAGGTGGTTTTCGCGCTACTCGTGGCGGCTGATCTCTCGTTGCCGGGGTGGCTGGCGCAGAACCTCGGCGTAGTGTTGTGTCCCATTAGTAACTGTCGTAACTTCGCCGTCATTCCGGCGAAAGCCGGAATCCAGAAGTCCCTCCTTGGCGCTGGATTCCGGCCAATCCCTGGCCGGAATGACGAGTCCGGACATGTATCGGTTTTTTACGGGACAGCACACTAGCCTGCTCAGAGTGATATTGGCTTTACTTGCAATGCTCACTATTACTATCGGCGTGGTACGGGCTAATCGCATGGCCTACATTCGAATTGAAAAAATCGGGAGACTCTGATGGAGTGGGCACTTGTATCAGGTCTCGCAATCTTTCTTGGCGGGCTTGGTTTGGTCCTCAGACAAATCGCCGCGCATAACGACAACGCGCATAACGACAAGCAGTAGCGCAATGCCGCTGCAACAGGCGCGCCATTACAATAGCGACTGCTTTAAGCCTTATAAATCGGCAAGGAGTGGCATATGGGGTGGGTGATCTGGATCGGTGTGATCGCCGCGGCGTTGTTCGCGCTGGCGCGCACGCGCGCGAGCTTGAAGGTCTGGACTGCCGCGCTGGCGGTCGCGCTTGTCCTGCTGGGCTTGAGCGGTTATCTGGCTTTGTTGCCTGGCGTTGTCCTGTGGGGTTTGCTGTTGTCGGTCGTGGTCCCGATGAACTTCCCGGGCCCGCGGCGGAAATTCGTGAGTGCGCCGCTGCGCGATTACGTAAGCCGTGTGCTGCCGCCCATGTCTCAGACCGAGAAGACCGCTATCCAGGCCGGCGGCGTGTGGTGGGACGCGGAACTGTTTCAGGGCAACCCACAATGGAACAACCTGCTGAACACGCCGGCGCCGCGGCTTACCGAAGAAGAACAGACGTTTATCGACGGCCCCGTCGAAACATTGTGCCGCATGCTCGACGACTGGCAGATCACGCACGAGCTGCACGATCTCCCGCCGGACGTGTGGGCGTTTCTAAAAGAACATCGCTTTTTCGGCATGATCATCCCCAAGGCGTACGGCGGGCACGGCTTCTCCGCGCTGGCGCATTCCACCGTGGTGATGAAGATCACCAGCCGCAGCTGCGCGGGCGCGGTCACGGTGATGGTGCCCAACTCGCTGGGACCGGCCGAATTGCTGCTGCATTACGGCACCGACAAACAGAAAAATCATTATCTGCCGCGCCTGGCGCGGGGCGAAGAGATCCCCTGTTTCGCCTTGACGGCGCCCACCGCGGGCTCCGACGCCGGCGCGATCCCGGATTTCGGCGTGGTGTGCAAAGGCGAGTACGAAGGCGAAACGGTGCTGGGTCTGCGCGTCACCTGGGACAAGCGCTACATCACTTTGGCGCCGGTCGCGACCGTGCTGGGGCTCGCGTTCAAGGCGGTCGATCCGGATCACCTGCTGGGCGACACCGAGGAGCTTGGGATTACCTGCGCGCTGATTCCCACCGATACACCGGGCGTCAACATAGGCCGGCGCCACAACCCGCTGGACACGGCATTCCAGAACGGTCCGACCAGCGGCGAAAACGTGTTCATCCCGATGGACTGGATCATCGGTGGTCAGGCGCAGATCGGGCGCGGCTGGGCGATGCTGATGGAGTGTTTGTCGGTGGGCCGCGGCATCTCGTTGCCGGCTTTGAGCACGGGTCTGGGCAAGCACGCCAGCCGTTACGCGGGCGCGTACGCAGCCGTGCGCAAACAGTTCGGGCTGCCGATCGGCCACTTCGAAGGCGTGGAAGAGGCGCTGGCGCGCATCGGCGGATTGACTTACATGATGGACGCCGCGCGGCTGCTGACCGCCGCCGCCATCGACTCGGGCGAAAAACCGTCAGTGGTTTCGGCGATCGTCAAGTATCACAACACCGAGGCCATGCGCCAGGTCGTCAACGACGCCATGGATATTCACGGCGGGCGCGGCATCTGTCTGGGCGCGCGCAATTACCTGGCCTCGGGCTACAAGTCGACGCCCGTGAGCATTACGGTGGAAGGCGCGAATATCCTGACGCGCAGCATGATTATCTTCGGGCAGGGCGCGCTGCGCTGTCATCCGTACCTGGTGCGCGAGATGAACGCGGCCTGCGACCCCGACCGCGAGGCGGGTCTCGCGGCGTTCGATGAGGCGCTGTTCGCGCATCTGGGCTACAGCGTGCGCAACGCGGCGCGTGCGCTGCTGTACGGACTGACCGAAGGCCGGCTCGCGCCAGCGCCGATCGATGCGCCGACGGCGCGCTACTATCAGCACGTGGCGCGCATGAGCGCGGCCTTTGCGGTGATCGCCGACGTGGCGATGCTGCTGATGGGCGGCGCGCTCAAGCGCAGGGAGAAACTTTCCGGGCGCTTTGCGGACGCGCTGGGTTGTCTCTTTCTCTGCACCGCCGCGCTCAAGCGTTTCGAGGATACCGGCAGGCCACAGGCCGACCTGCCGCTGGTGGAATGGGTCGCGCAGTATTGTCTTTATCGCGTGCAGGATGCGCTGGACGGCATCCTGCGCAATTTTCCCTCACCTGTGTCTGGCGCGCTGCTGCGCGTGCTGGTGTTTCCGCTGGGCCGGCGCCTGCGCTATCCGGCCGATCCGCTGGGGGCCGAGGTCGCCAGTCTGCTGCTGACACCATCGGACGCCCGCGACCGGCTGACCGCGGGCATTCATATCACGTCGGATTCGAAGGACGCAGCGGGGCGCGTGGAGTTCGCGCTGCAACAAATGACAGCCATCGCGCCGGTGGAACAGAAACTGCAGGCCGCGCGCGTCAGGCCGCCGTCCTACGGTTACGACGACGATTGGCTGGATGCCGCCGTTTCGCGCGGCATTATCACCGCCGCCGAGGCGGCGCAGTACCGCAACGCTCAGCAGGCGGTCAAGGAGGCCATTGCGGTGGATGATTTTCCACGGACCTTGCGCGAAGGTGCGCAAACGCCGGCGCAGGCGCGCACGGCATATTCCGAGCACGCAGGGTCATGAAAGATTGCGTACGCCAAATCCGTCGCGCCGCAGTGCTGGGCGCCGGCGTCATGGGCGCGCAGATCGCCGCGCATCTGGCCAACGCCGGTCTGCCGGTGCGGCTTTACGACCTGCCGGCCGACGGCGACGACAAAAGCGCCATCGCGAAAAAGGCCCAGCAGGGGCTGCTCAAGCTCAAACCCGCGCCGCTGGCGAACGCCGCTGCTGCCGCCGCCATCGAGCCCGCCAATTACGACGACGATCTCGCGCGGCTGGCGGACTGCGACCTCGTGATCGAGGCGATCGCGGAGAAACCGGAGCTGAAGCAGGCCCTTTATCGAAAGATCGCGCCGCAGCTTGGCGAACACGCGTTGCTCGCGACCAACACCTCGGGCATCGCCATCGCAACGCTCGCGCGGGCGTTGCCGGAAACTTTGCGCGCGCGCTTTTGTGGCATGCACTTTTTCAATCCGCCGCGCTACATGCACCTGGTGGAGCTGATCGCGCACCAGGATACGGGCGGCGAGGTGCTCGACCTGCTGGAAGGCTTTCTCACCACCACCCTGGGCAAGGGCGTGGTACGCGCCAGTGACACGCCTGGCTTCATCGCCAACCGGGTGGGCGTGTTCGCGATGCTGGCGGTGATTCATCACGCTGAACGCTTGGGATTGCCGCTGGATCTGGTGGATAAATTAACCGGCGTCGGTATCGGCCGGCCGAAGAGTGCGACCTTCCGCACGGCGGACGTGGTCGGTCTGGATACGTTCGCGCACGTGGTTCGCGGCCTGGCGGCTACAGTGCCGGACAATCCGTGGGCGGCGTGTTATCGCGTGCCGGCCTGGGTCGACAAACTGATCGAAAAAGGCGCACTGGGTCAGAAGGCCGGCAGTGGCGTGTACACCAAGCATGGTCACGAAATCCGCGTGCTCGATCCGCAAACCATGAACTATCGCCCGGTACGGTCGGCGCTGGACGATCGTGTGCGCAAGATACTGGAGGAGCGTGACCCGGCGCGAAAATTCCAGGCGCTGCTGGCACTCGATCACCCCCAGGCGGAATTTCTGCTTGCCATCCATCGCGATCTGTTTCACTTCTGCGTGGTGCACTTGGCGGACATCGCGCCCACCGCGCGCGATGTCGATGTGGCGATGCGCTGGGGTTATGGCTGGCAGCTGGGCCCGTTCGAGATGTGGCAGGCGGCCGGGTGGCGCGAGGTGACGCGATTTATTCAGGAGGGCATCGACGGGGGCGAGACCCTGAGTTCGACGCCGTTGCCGTCTTGGGTTACCGACCCGAAACGCACGGCCGTCCACGACGCGCACGGGTCGTGGTCCGCGGCCGCAGGCAATGCCGCGCTGTCGGTGACGCATCCAGTTTATCGCCGCCAGGTATTCCGTCAGCGGGTGCTGGGCGAGCCGGAACCGCGCCGGGAAACCGTTCTTGAGACCGACGCAGTGCGCCTGTGGCACACGGGCGACGAAGTGGCCGTGCTGGGCTTCAAGACGCGGCTGCACACCATCGGCGCGGCCGTGCTGGATGGCGTGAACGCATCGCTGGAGATCGCCGAGCGCGATTTCAAGGCACTGGTGATCTGGCATCCGGAGCCGCCGTTTTGCGCCGGCGCCAATCTGCGCGAACTGGCCGAAGCAGCGGCCAAAGGCCAGTTCGACGACATTGAGACGCTGGTGGAGAAGTTTCAGCAGACCAGTCTCGCGCTGCGTCATTCGGTGATCCCGACCGTGGCGGCTTGCCAGGGCCTGGTGCTGGGCGGCGGCTGCGAGTTTCTACTGCACTGCGACCGGACGGTAGCGGCGCTTGAGAGTTATATCGGGCTGGTCGAGGTGGGCGTCGGACTGATCCCCGCCGGCGGCGGCTGCAAGGAACTGGCGCTGCGCGCGGCGGACGCGGCGCAGGGCGGCGATCTGCTGCCGTTCCTGGCCCGTTACTTCGAGCGCGCGGCAAAAGCGATGGTTGCCACCAGCGCCGTCGAGGCGCGCGACTGGGGCTATCTGCGCGCGGCGGACAAGGTAATCCTGAATCCGTACGAGTTATTGCACGTCGCCAGGTACGAGGCGCTGGCGCTGTTTGAGGCCGCGTACCGCCCACCGCTGCCGCGCAACGATATCCCGGTCGCGGGCGCGCCCGGTATCGCCACCTTGCAGGCGCAACTGGTGAACATGCTGGAAGGCGGTTTCATCTCGCCGCACGACTACGAGATCGTGCGGCGCCTCGCTTACGTCATGTGCGGCGGGGAAGTGACCGCCGGCACAAAGGTCAGTGAGCAATGGCTGCTGAAGCTGGAGCGGACGGCGTTCATGGAACTGCTGCGGATGGAAAAAACGCAGCAGCGGATACTTCATACGCTGCAAACCGGAAAGCCGCTGCGGAATTGAAGAATTCACTATTACGAAGAAGTTCTATGCGAAAAACTCTAATAATTGCCGTGGTAGCTCTTGTTTGTGCATGTGCCGCGCCTCCCTCGGGCGAGCCGATAGCGCAAGGCTCAGAACGGAAGTCCAAAATCGGCTATGCGTCGGTGGCAGCCGCGCTGCACTCTGTTCAAATGCAGCAAGGCATGAAAATTGGCCGTCAAGATGGCTGGATAATCGCCAGCGACAATAAAGAGCATGTCATATGGTCATTTACACCTGATGCGCATCCGGCTCATCCGTCAGCAGTAAAACGTAGGGTCTTCGAGAAGAACGGCGAAGTTTACATAGACATGCAGGTGCTTTGTGAAGCCAATGCAGCTTCGTGCGATCGCTTGATAGATCAGTTCGATGAGCTGAACGACAGGATGCGTGAACAACTACGGAGCGGCGCATAAATTTGGCATGCATGTCGCTGACTTTCTAACGTCCACGTAAGCAATGTCCTTAGTTTCAATATTTGGAATATTGCGATGAACAAGCAAACCCAAGACGCCTATATCGTCTCCGCCCTGCGCACTCCGGTGGGCAAGGCGCCGCGCGGGATGTTCGCACAAACGCGGCCCGACGACCTGCTCGCGCATGTGATCCGCGGCCTGCTGGCGCGCTATCCGCAACTGGATAAGCGTCTGATCGGCGATGTCATCGTCGGCTGCGCGATGCCGGAAGCCGAGCAGGGCATGAATGTTGCGCGCATCGCGCTGTTGCTGGCTGGCCTGCCGGATTCGGTGCCGGGCGTCACCGTCAACCGCTTCTGCGCATCCGGCCTGCAGGCGGTCGCGATGGCGGCGGATCGCATCCGGCTGGGCGAGGCGGATTTCATGCTTGCGGCGGGCACCGAGAGCATGAGTCTGATTCCCATGATGGGCAACAAGGTAGCCTTCAATCCGCGCCTGTTCGCCGGCGACGCCAATGTGGGCATCGCCTATGGCATGGGCATCACCGCCGAGAAAGTCGCCGCGCGCTGGAAGGTCAGCCGCGAGGCGCAGGATCAATTCGCGCTGGAGAGCCACCAGCGCGCGCTGGCGGCGATCGCGAAGGGCGAGTTCAGCGACGAGATACTGCCGTACGAGGTCACGCGTGGGCTTCCTGATGCGGCGCAAGGCGTGGTGAGAATCCAGCGCCGTCAAGTGAACACCGACGAGGGCCCGCGCGCCGATTCCACGCCTGAAGCGCTGACGGCGTTGCGGCCCGTGTTCGCCGCGCGCGGCAGCGTGACCGCGGGCAACAGCTCACAGATGAGCGACGGCGCGGCAGCCGTGCTGCTGGCGAGCGAGCGCGGCTTAAAGCTACTGGAAACCTCGCCCGTCGCGCGTTTTCTGGGCTATGCGGTCGCCGGGGTCGCGCCGGAGGTGATGGGCATCGGCCCGGTCGAGGCGATCCCGAAGGCGCTGAAGCTGGCCGGCATCAGCCAGAACGCGCTGGACTGGATCGAACTGAACGAAGCGTTCGCCGCGCAAAGCCTGGCGGTCATCGGCGAGCTGGATCTGGATCGCGCGAAGGTCAATCCGCTGGGCGGCGCGATCGCTTTGGGACACCCATTGGGCGCGACGGGCGCGATCCGCACCGCCACCCTGGTCCACGGACTCAGGCGCCATGGACTAAAATATGGGATGGTGACCATGTGTGTCGGCACCGGCATGGGCGCGGCCGGCGTGTTCGAGGCGGTGAGTTGACTAACGAGTTTGTGGCGGGGTTTGCGTCGTATTTGATTGCCCGATTGCGGGGTTCCGCCCCCGCGCGACGGGTTCCTTTCTCTTGCGCGGCCAAGAGAAAGGAACCAAAGAGAAGGCCGCCCGGCAGGCGCTTAATCGCTGCGCCGCACGTCTTTGGCTCGGCAGTCGCCAGACGGCACATCCCTGTGCCGCAGGCGACGCGCGTGATCCATCACGCGCCCTCCGGCGCTCGGCCAAAGAGCGCACTGCTCGCGCGCGCCAGACGGGGTGAAAGAGAAATTATAAGTTCGGCTTAGACGCGCGGCCGCACGTGGAGGAGTCTATGGAAAAGGTATGGCTCAAGTCGTATCCTGCGGGTGTGGCCGCCGAGGTCGATGTCCATGAATTTCGATCGCTGCCCGAGCTGATCGAGAAGAGCTGCAATCGGTACCGGGAGCGCCCGGCCTTCAGCAACATGGGCGCGACCCTGACTTACGCCGACATCGATCGGCTTTCTGCAAGTTTCGCGGCGTATCTGCAGCAGGACTTGAGGCTGGAAAAAGGCGTGCGCGTGGCGGTGATGCTGCCCAATCTGTTGCAGCATCCGGTGGCGACCTTCGGCATCCTGCGCGCCGGACTGGTGGTGGTGAACGTCAATCCGCTGTGCACCGCGCGCGAGTTGCAACACATGCTCAGCGACTCCGGCGCATCGGCCATCGTGATTCTCGAAAACTTCGCGCACGTGCTGGCGAAGGTCTTGTCCGGCACCGCTATCGAGCATGTGATCGTCACGCGCATGGGCGATCTGCTGCCCATGCCGAAATCGGTGCTGGTCAATTTTGTGGTCAAGCGCGTCAAGCGACTGGTGCCGGCACATGAAATATCGCGCGTGATCAATTTCAGGCGAGCCCTGAAAGCTGGCGCCAGGCTGGCGCTGCGTAAACCCGATCTGAATCATCAGGACACCGCGTTTCTGCAGTACACGGGCGGCACCACGGGCGTGTGCAAGGGCGCGCTGCTGACGCACGGCAACCTGGTCGCCAACGCCGGGCAGGCCGCGGCCTGGTTCAGCGGAGTGCTGGACGAGAGCGGCGAGGTGGTCATCACCGCGCTGCCGCTCTACCACATTTTCGCTTTGACGGTGAATAGCCTGCTGTTCGTCAAGATCGGCGGCCACAATCATCTGATCACCAATCCGCGCGACATGCCGGCCTTCGTCAAGGAACTTGGGAAGATACCCTTTACCTTCATCACCGGCGTCAACACCTTGTACAACGGACTGCTCAACACCCCAGGCTTCGACGAGCTGGATTTCTCACGGCTCAAATTCGCCATCGGCGGCGGGATGGCGGTGCAACCGGCGGTGGCGGAGCGCTGGCACAAGGCCACGGGCGTGGTGCTGCTTCAAGGCTACGGGTTGACCGAGACTGCGCCCGTGGTATGCATCAATCCGGTGGACTCGAAGAAATTCAGCGGCTGCATCGGCCTGCCCATTGCGTCGACCGAGGTGTCGATCCGCGACGAGTCCGGCGCCGAACTCGCCTTGGGCGAGGCGGGCGAACTGTGCGTGCGCGGGCCGCAGGTGATGCAGGGCTACTGGAATCAGCCTGAGGAGACGGCGAAAGCCATCAGCGCCGACGGCTGGTTTCGCACCGGTGACATCGCCACCATGGACGCGCGCGGGTTCGTGCGCATTGTCGATCGCAAGAAGGACATGATTCTGGTCTCCGGCTTCAACGTCTACCCGAACGAGGTTGAAGCCGTGGTGGCGGCGCACCCCGGCGTGCTGGAGGTTGGGGTAATCGGCGTGCCGGACGACGCCTGCGGCGAAGCGGTCAAGGCGGTGGTGGTCAGGAAGGATCCAAGCCTCACCGAGCAGGCCTTGCGCGCCTACTGCAAGGCTCAGCTCAGCGGCTACAAGGTGCCGAAATTCATCGAATTTCGCGCCGAATTGCCGAAAACGGCCGTGGGCAAGATCCTGCGCCGCAGCTTGCGCGAACAGGAAGCCGGCGAGCGTTCTCACGCTTCGGAACAGGCGGCGGCGACGGGTTGAAGAATCGCGCTGGCGTCGCGCGCATACCGGCGGAACGAAGCGCCGAATCGTCAGTCCGATGCAAGTATCACCCCCGGAGGTTCGCGCCCATGCGGATTTCACACAGACTTGTCATCAATCTCGCCGTCCTGCTCGCGTTGTTTGCGCTGGCGTTTCCGTTCGCGGTCAGTGCGCTGGAGGTCTATAAGTGGACCGACGAAGACGGCGTGGTGCACTACAGCGAGTCACGCCCGCGCGCCGAGGCCGCCGATATCGGCTCGCTGGAGACCTTCGAAATCGATAACGCCCCCAGGCCCGGCGACGCTTCGGCCGGCGATTACCGAACCCTGCTGGATGTGGCCGAGCGGCTGGAACAAAGCCGGCTGGCGCGGGAGCGGGCGCGCGCGGAACAGGCGACGCAGCGCGCGCAACAGGCCGCAACGACCACCGACACGACCCAGTACACGGATGACAATGTGGGCTATCCGGTTATGTATCCTCGCACCGGTGGCTATTACCGCTATCCGTATTATCCACACATGCCCCATTTTCCATACACGCCCCGCCTGTTCCCGCACTACGATCATTCGACCTGGCCGCTGAACCGCGGTACCTTCGTGCCGGACATCAAACAGCGCCTGGTACCCTACAACCCTGCTGCGCGCGCCCGCGCGGAAGGCGGCGAGGCGATCCGCACGCATTAAAGCTCAAACGCGACTCCCCAAAACGTAGTCCCGGCGCGGTCGCGCGGCGACCGGTCTCGATGTAGCGCGAACAACCCCCACGCTTGCACATGGTGGCGCTGCCGCTTACCTTGTGCGTTTCCCGCATCAGGATCGATCAATCGTGGCCGATTCCAGCCTCCCCGGTTCCGCGAGCGCGCGTGCGACCGACATCAACGACGAATCGAAAGTCAGTGAAAGCCGCCTGGCGCTGCTGTGCCTGGGCGCGCTGGGCATCGTGTTCGGCGATATCGGTACCAGTCCGCTGTACGCGCTGCGCGAGGCGTTCCACGGCCAGCACGCCATCACCGCCACACAAGCCAATATCCTGGGGGTGCTGTCGCTGATCCTGTGGGCGCTGATCATTATCATCTCGATCAAGTATTTGCTGTTCGTGATGCGCGCGCACAATCGCGGCGAGGGCGGCATCATCGCGCTGGTGGCCTTGATCAATCCCCAGGCCGAGTCGCGGCGCGGCTATTATCTGCTGATGCTGGCGGGCCTGTTCGGCGCGGCGCTGCTCTATGGCGACGGCACCATCACGCCGGCGATCTCCGTGCTCAGCGCGGTGGAGGGGCTGAAGGTGGCCACCCCCGCATTCGAGCCCTACGTGGTGCCGATCACCGTCGCGATCCTCATCGCGCTGTTTATGGTGCAGAAACGCGGCACCGCCGATGTCGGTAAGATATTCGGGCCGGTGATTCTGATCTGGTTCGTCACTTTGGGCGCGCTGGGACTCGACATGATCGCGGCCGAGCCCGGCGTGCTGGCCGCGGCAAATCCGTATTACGCCGGTCATTTTCTCTTCAACAATGGACTGGCCGGCTACCTCGTGCTGGGCACGGTGTTTCTGGTGGTGACCGGCGGCGAGGCGCTGTATGCCGACATGGGACATTTCGGGCTCAAGCCCATTCAGCTCGGCTGGTTTTTCGTGGTATTGCCCGGGCTGGTGCTCAACTATTTCGGTCAGGGGGCGTGGCTGCTCGATCATCCGGCCAGCCATAATCCGTTTTACCAGATGGCGCCTTCGTGGGGGCTTTATCCGCTGGTCATCCTCGCGACGCTGGCCACGGTCATCGCCTCGCAGGCGGTGATTACCGGCGTGTTCTCGCTCACGCGTCAGGCCATGCAGCTCGACCAGCTGCCGCGCATGCGCATCACGCAGACCTCGCGCGAGGAGTACGGGCAGATCTACATTCCGGTGATGAACTGGATGCTGATGGTCGCGACCATCGCGCTGGTGATTGGTTTTCAGTCTTCCGGCAACATGGCGGCGGCCTACGGCGTCGCGGTTTCAACGGACATGGTGATCACCACCCTGCTCGCATTTTTCGTCGCCCGCCGCTGGGGCTGGCATCCGGTGCTGCTGGGAATCTTCATCACGGTGCTGCTGGCGGTGGATCTCGCTTTTTTCGGCGCCAACATCCTGAAAGTCCCGGACGGCGGCTGGTATGCGCTCGCCGTGGGTGCGCTGGTATTCTTCGTGATGGTAACCTGGCGGCAGGGACATGATCTGGTCCGCTCGCATCTGCGCGGGGAGACCGAGCTGATGATGGTGTTTCTGTCGCGCATCGCGTACAACCCGCCGCCGCGGGTGCCGGGCGTCGCCGTGTTCATGACCAACAGCGGCGAATGTACGCCGCCGATTCTGCTGCATCATCTCATGCACAATCAGGTGCTGCACGAGCAGGTCTTGCTGCTGACCGTACAGACCGAGCGCATCCCCTGGGTGAGCGCCGCCCAGCGGCTGGAAGTCAAGAACTTCGGGCAGGGCTTTTACCGCGTGATCGTGCGCGTCGGCTTCAAGCAGACCTGCAATCTGCCGGTGGCGCTGCGCATGGCCGGGCGTCTGGATTTGCACGTCGATCTGGACAAGACCACGTTTTATATCGGCAGCGAGACGCTGGTGCCGAGCGGCGAGGTGCCGGGCATGCTCCTGTGGCGCGAGCGCCTGTTCGCGTTCCTGTCGCGCAACGCCGCGCGGCGCACGGATTTTTACGACATACCGTCCGACAGAGTGGTGGTGATGGGCATTCAGGTGGATTTGTAGCGCACGGGCAGAGCCGCGGCCGCCGAAACGATGCGCACCCCGGCTTGAACTTGCCGCCTTTTGCCGGTGGCCTGCCCGACTATAGCGCTGTCGCCGCAGATCGTTATGGTTGCGCGGCCAGGCGCATCAGACGCTGGCTTGCGGGCGCCCGGCGATGGGCAAGGTGAAGTAGAAGGTTGCGCCCTTGTCCTGCTCGGCGTCTGCCCACACGCGCCCGCCGTGACGATTGATCAAACGATCGACGATCGCCAGGCCCACGCCGATGCCTTCGAATTCTTCAGCGTGATGCAGACGCTGGAAGACGCCGAACAGTTTGTCGGCGTAGCGCATATCGAAGCCGACGCCGTTGTCGCGTATGCGGAACACGTGATCGCGGTCCTGCGGATCGCAGTCAATCTGTATGTACGCGCGCTCGCGGGTTCTTGTATATTTGAGCGCGTTGGAAAGCAGATTCATGAATACCTGCTTCAGCAACGTGTCGTCCGCTTCGCAGGCCGGCAGGGCGCCGACCTCGATCTCCACGCGGCGGCCATCCTGTTCATGCAGTAGTTCCGCGATGCACTGGCGCAGGATACGTTCCGTGTCCACGGTGCGCTTTGTCAGCGAACGGCGCCCCACACGGTAGAACTCAAGCAAGCCATCGATCAGCGCGCTCATACGCTCGGCGCCTTCACGGACCTGGGCCAGGCGTCGCTGAGCTTCGGCAGGAAGTTGCGCGGCGTACTCTTCGATCACGATGCGGGAAAATCCATCGATGGCCCGCAGCGGCGCACGAAGATCGTGAGACACCGAATAGCTGAAGGACTTCAGGTCCCTGTTCGCCCGCTCAAGCTCATTGGCCCGTTTGCGTTCTTCCTCGTGGGCGCGGGCGTTGGCGGCCGCGCTGGTGACGCTGGCCGCCAGCAAGTCATAGAAGGCGCTGTAGGCTTCGTCGAGCGGCAGCCGGGCGCTGACGCCAGCCAACAGGATCGCGGCGGGACGCTTGTAACCGGGCAACACGATGGGCAAGGCGAGGGCCACCCGCGGGGACTCCGGATACGGACCGCACGCAAGCCGCCCAAAGCGTGCTTCAAGGTCATCGACTCGTTGCGTTTTGCCCGAGCGCACGACTTCCGGCAAGGGCCACGTCCGCGCGCGTGGCGCGTTCCAATCCAGGACCGAAGGACTCGCGGCAGTGCCGGGCGCCAGACCCGTATGAGCGATCAGCCGCGCCTGCTCGTTGTCTTCATCGAGCAGATAGAACAAAGTAAAAGGCAGGTCCAGGTCCGAGTCCGCCAGGGACTGCGCCGCCAAGGTGAAGACTTCCTGCATCGCCTGCGCCTTACCGGTGTGGGCGGTCAGCGCTCGCAGGGCGCATGTGCGCCGCTCGCTCAACATCCGGCCCGTCGTCTCGGTCACAGGATGGAATAGACCACCGACGCCACCGGTCTCGTCCCGGATGGGGCTGAAAGAGAAGGTGAAGAAGGTCTCCTCGGGGTAACCGTTGCGGTCGAGAAACATGCGCTGGTTCTCGACATAAGCCGTCTCGCCGGCGAGCGCACGCTCGAACGCGTCGCCGATAACAGAGTGTGGCGAGGCCCAGCACTCGCTGAAAGCCTGTCCCATGGATCCAGGATGTTTGCCGCCGCAGATCGGCCAATAGCCGTCGTTGTAAATCTGTACGTGCCTGGGTCCCCAGGCGAGCGAGATAGGGAAATTGGAGGCAAGGCAAAGGCTGACCGTGGTGCGCAGGCTCTGCGGCCATGACTCGATCGGGCCGAGCGGCGTCTTGCTCCAGTCCATTGAGCGGATCAGCTTGCCCATCTCCCCGCCGCCGACGAGCCAGTCTTCTGGGCTGGCGTTGGTACTGGCGGACCGCCCAGTCTTTTTGGTAGTCATAACTAGTGTTGTGTCCCATTAGTAACTGTCGTAACTTCGCCGTCATTCCGGCGAAAGCCGGAATCCAGAAGTCCCTCCCTGGCGCTGGATTCCGGCCAATCCCTGGCCGGAATGACGAGCCCAGACATATATCGGTTATTTACGGGACAGCACACTAGAGCCCCCTCAGCACACCGACGGCTTGATACCAAGCCTTCTTATAGTTCCGCCTAAAACTTCCAGCCGCCCGCACCGCGCGGCGGCGCGTGAAGCTCAGGGCTATCGCGACGGCGCCGGAATCTTCGCTTGCTCTACAAGTCTTAACGGCGACCGCCGGTATTGTTAAGCTATTCTATTATATCAGTTTTTTATTATGTAAACCGTGGGGCTCGCGCGCTTGATTGTTCACGCGATCCTCCGATGGAGAGTACGAGCCATCGACTACGCCTGACGCCGCGCGGTGACTTATGGGAACGCTCTTATTTCACGCCCATGGCGCAAGCGAGTGGATGAGTTGCCGGGTGCCATGACGGTTCATAGAGCCTTCGTCAGGCTGCTTGCTTCCAGCCTCGTTCATCTGGTCGGCGTGCGAGCGAGTTTCCACATCCAAAGACTCAGACCGCCCAAGATGATGAAGGCCAGCACACTTGGCCACAACGGCATCGGATGACCGGCCACGAGCACCTCTGGGCGTATCGCCAGCCGCACCAGTTGCGCGATGGCCATCAGGCCGAACACGATACTTGCCACTCGTAGGCCTGTAATTTGTGAGTTCATGCTGTCATCTTCTCTGATAGTAATCACGCGCTACCCACACGCTTGCGCAACATGCGCGGCTCTTCAACTGGTCTTCTGCCGCCCTACCCAGCGTAGGCCCGCTTTAATTCATCAATGTCGATCTTCTTCATTTGCAGCATTGCCTGGAAGGTTCTTTGGGATTTTTCATAATCGGGGTCATTGACCATTTCGATCAAAATCCTGGGCACGACTTGCCACGAAACGCCGTATTTGTCCTTGAGCCAGCCGCACTGTTGCGCCTTTTCATCCCCGCCCTCAGACAGCTTCTCCCAGTAATAGTCCACTTCTTCCTGCGTCTCGCAATTGACCTGGAACGAGATCGCCTCGTTGAATTTGAATATCGGGCCGCCGTTGAGTGCGGTAAACGCCTGCCCATCGAGTTCAAATGCCACGGTCATCACCGTTCCCGCCGGTTTCCCGTGGATCTCATGTCCGGCTTCGCCGTATCGAGCAATGTTTACGACCTTTGAATTTCTGAAGATAGCGGTATAAAACGCAACGGCCTCTTCGGCCTGATCGTCAAACCACAAACATGGGGTGATCTTTTGACTGTTCTGCATGGTGTTTCTCCTGGTCGGGTCTGATCACGGACGAGGATGACCGTGACTATCAGCTAGTCGTCCGCGCAAGCCCGAGATCGACAATGCTTATGCACCCATCGCCGCATAGGTGGCAATGATCTCTTGTCTGCGGAAACAGTCCACGGCGTGATCATTCACCATACCCGTGGCCTGCATATGGGCGTAGCAAATCGTGGAGCCCACGAATTTAAACTTTCGGTGACGCAGGTCCTTGCTCATCGCGTCCGATTCTGCGCTGGTAGCCGGATAATCGTTCAACGTTCTGATTTCATGCACGACCGGCTTGCCATCAACGAACCGCCACATATAGGCAGCGAAACTGCCGAATGCTGCCTGCACCTCGAGAAACCGCTGGGCGTTATGGATTGCGGCAAGCACTTTCTGCCGATTGCGGATAATCCCGGGATTGGCCAAGAGCGATGCCGCCTGCTGCGCGCCATAGCGCGCCACCTTTTCAGGATCGAAGTGATCAAAGGCGATGCGGTACTGTTCCCGCTTGCGCAGCACCGTGTACCAACTCAACCCTGCCTGGGCGGCTTCCAGGATGAGGAATTCGAACAAGCGCCGGTCATCGTGAACGGGAACAGCCCATTCCGTGTCGTGATAATCGACGTAATCCGTTTTGGTAAGGTCAACCCAGGGACAACGGCACCGGCTAACTTGCATCAGTTCCTCTCATTACTTTTCCAGGCGCGGAAGGTGCATGACACGCTTGGGGCGCGTCCTATTGCCAGATCCCCCGACGCACGCTACTTGCGAATGCCGATCGTTACGAGGTAGTCGCGCGGCATGGCGATACCCAGCTCAGTCTTGAAGCCATCATGGTAAGCAATGAAATCGCGCTTCAAGCTTTCGCGACGCTCTGGCTCCAGGTTCGCCGCCAGCGATTTCGTCGGGCCATATCCGGCCACGAACAACTCCCAGACCGCGAGACCGCTTGGCTCGCGAAGCACGGTCGTGCCGGTCTCAAAGCGCAGGTCGAAGGCCGAGCCGAGCAGTTGTCTGACGCGCTCCCGGTTCCCCCACTCGAAGGGAGACGGTGGGGGTGGCGACGGAGGCTCCGGCATGTAGGGTTTCATGACCTTGAACAGGCCGGCGATGGCGCCGTCGGCAGGCCAGGTCGTCAGACCAAGCCGACCACCCTTCCTGCAAACCCGTGCCAGCTCTGCGGCCGCCGCCTGCGGGTTCCCGACGAACATGACCCCGCAGGTTGAAATGACCGCGTCGAAACTCTGGTCCTCGAAGGCGAGCTTCTCGGCATCGCCAATTCGAAAGTCGATGTTCAGCCGGGCCTCAGCGGCGGCAGACTTCGCGGCCTCGATGAGATCCGCGCCCAGATCGATGCCGGTGACCGCGGCGCCGCTAGCGGCCACGCGGCGCGCTGTCCAGCCGGTGCCGGTGGCCACGTCAAGAATACGCTCGCCGGGCCTCGGCGCGAGGCGGATGACGCAATGTTCGATCGAGTCGGCGATGGTCTGGCTGATCTTGTCGTAGTGCTGCCCGCCGGCGTTCCAGGTCGCGGCTGCCCTGGCATTGTGTGGCTGGATGGCTTGCGTCATATCTACCTCCTCGGAGAAGTGGAACCGATTTGAAACGCGGCATGACAGCCCGAGCGCAACCGCGCAGGGTGGATTAAGCCTGCCCCGTACCCCGATACGGGGGCGCGCAGCGCCGAATCCACCAGGGGAAGAGCCTGCCCTGAGCCTGTCGAAGGGTGGATACGCTGACGCTTTATCCACCCTACAGTCGCTCAAGGCGGTGCCCCATGAGCTGGTCAAACATCGCCCGCGTAGCGCCGGAACGGGATTATCCGTTCCTGCGAACCAATCTGGATTCCCAGGCGCCCGTGACGTCTCCGATCTCGTTCAACACGTCGCTGTCGGATCTCCCCGACCTCTTGGGTACATGGAAACCGTGGTCGGCTGCCTGCAACCAGTGCATGGTCCACCCGGTGAGGCCACTGATAACGCTCTCCATCAGGTCGCGCCTGCAAAAATTGTCGCGGGTGCCGTTTAGGCAGAGAACGGGAACCTTGATCTGCGCGAGGTGTGCGTCGCGAAGCTTGTCCGGCTTGCCTGGCGGATGCAGGGGATAGGCCAGCAAAAGGAGCGCATCGCAGGGGTATCCTTCGGCCGCGAGCATCGAGGCCGCTCGTCCCCCCAGGGAGCGTCCACCGATGATGAGCAGTTCCGGCCCAACCTCGTGACGGGCGCGCGACGCGACGGCGGAGATACACTCTTTGAGGCCAGGCATCGTATCCGGGCGGCCGGCTCTCTTTTCCCGGTAAAGGAAGTTGAAACGAACGATGTGGATTCCGCAGCTGCGGAGGCGCTCAGCCAGCGCGAGCATGCCGCGATCGGCCATGTGGCCGCCGGCCCCGTGAGCGCAGACAAAAAGGCTGCCTTTCGCGGGCGCGATGGCAGGCTCGAAGACCGCGGTGGTCTCCTCGGCCCCGACCTCAACCCGCCACTCGGACGCGCTGCTACCGAAAGCCATGGCAGGAAAATCCCAGCAATAATGGTTGGGCAAGCATTCCAACTTCGCACCAAGAGCAGAAAACTGCTCCAGCTAACGCTGCGATCAGCGGCGCCGCCGGCGATGTCGCCTAGGGCCGCGGTTGTCGGCCTCCGCTCGATCGCAACATTGGGCCGCGTTTCTTTCTATCCCTTGTCGCGTGCGCTTTTCTGTTCAAGGACATAACTCAACACGAAGAGCGTTACCGGCCAAAGTCCTACAAAGATTCCCCACCGTTCCGCGTGAGCTTCCTCTAGGGCCGCTTGCAGCGCAGGCTCAGCGACATTGCCGATGACCTGCCGCCCCATTTCAATGTCCGAACCGAAATACCACATCAACCACGACAGCGGAATTGACGCGATTCCCAACCAGAACAACACCTGAGACAAGGTTTTCATATCTTCCTCCTTTCACACCTCAGACAGCACATCCCGGCTCTGGCTTATCACAACATCTGCCCAGATATGGGTCTTCGCTTTTTCGTCTAATCTCGGCTCAACGACTCGGCATGAGGAGCGCGAGGAGGGACGGTGCCCCTCCATGCCTTCGTTGGCCAAAGAGTCGGCTTAAAATAACTGACCCCGCAAAGCCCCATCAGGGAATAATCCGGTGTGAACATTCACGTAGAAAGCCCCAGGGTTTTGCGTGATCGCGTTGAGCAGCGCGGGACCAAGATTAGTTACACAACCACTCGAGTTGCCTGGATTCCCCTGGTCTGGTGCCGTCAGTGTGACTACTATCGGGCCGTTTCGCCCGGCGAGCCCGTTATGGACGTGGGCTGCCACTGGCGTGTCGATGCCGGTGACGAGAGTGGCAAAACAGAGCGTCCTGGCGTTTGGAATAATAATTGTGGCGGATCCGCGTCCGTTTGGGTCTCCGACATTCGCTTGGGCCTCATTGCTAACCTCGTTACCACCCACTAGGACAGCAAAAAATGTGGTCCTGGCCGATGGCCCAGCAACAATCCCAAATGCCATTCCGCTTGTCGCTAAGAAGAATACTGTGGTTGCCATAATACCCCAGGTGCGAATGTTCATATGCGTAATCCTCCGGTAATTAGGCTTATGTTGACGACTGGGCGGTTTTGCCTAACGAGAGGGTGACAGCTCGCCACCACAACCTACCCGAGGGCCAGCAAGTTTACCGAGTCCGCTCGACGGCATTGTTGGTGTCACCTCGCTTGTGCCTTCAAGAGTCGTGTAGCAATTATACGTCGGGACAGCATGATCCTATAGCTTGCTTTGCAAGAGGTAATTCGCCGAGCCTGAATTAGCGGGTCATTTCTGGCCCATATCGAGGCGGATCACGGGCGGCTTCCTTCGGTCGCCGAAGAAGCACGCTTCAACCGCTGCCCTGAACTCCTGAATGCCAATCCCGAGGCAGCAGCGTGCGTTGCGGGGAAACTTCTCCAGGCCTTCGCGCGCCACGCGTTGGCCGACGTCGATGAGGCCCTGGTGCCGCTTCAGGCAGGCCACCGATATCTGGATCAGCCCCTGCACGAAGTACCCGATTCGGGTGCGGCGGCCGGCCGCCACCCAGCAGGCCTCCCAACTCTCGTGGGCCTCCCACCAGTAGCCGTGGTTGAACAGATCGACGGCATACAGATACGCATCCGTTTCCAGCCAATTGTGCTCGCCGAAGTCCTCAACATGGGGCTCGTCCCGACCATAGGAATGCCCTTGCGGATCGCGCGTTGGATGCGGCGCCTTGCCGGGCACGAAGCGATAAGAAGGAAAGGCTCGCGTGGAATAGCGCATGGATCGGTTCGGCTGAGAGGCGCGGAATCCTCCCATCGCGCTTTTCCATTGGGCCCCGGCCTGGGGCGACGCTGGAATCCGCACGCGGCTCACTTCGCCTTTAGCGCAATCGCGGGAAACTCCTTCGGCATGTCTGGTCCCAGGTAGGTGAGGGTCAGCCACGCATTGTCGAAGATCGCCTTGAGCAACTTCTCGGCGTCGCGCCCTGCCAGCCCCCCCTCCAACACCACCGAAACTTCGATGGCGCTCATCGACCCGGCCATTTTCTTGATGAGTTTGCAGGCCTGATCAACCGACATCGACTCCTTCTGCTCGTCCTGCTCGTCCTCCAACTCGGAGCGGATCGTGACCTGGGGTCTGGCCTCTCTGGCGTGCGTGACAACGATCAGTACCGATCGATACTCGCCGCGCGCCTGGCCGACACCAAACAGGTACGCAACAACGATCTTCAAAGGGATAAGAATCTTCATCGTCATCCTCTCTTGAGTAAGGCATTGTCCTCCCGCAAGTATAGACAAGGCAGAGGCTGCAAACAGGCAGGTCGAAACCATGCCCGCGCCGGCGGGGGCCCGAGTTCACCGGCGCGCGCGGCTTCGACTTGAATGAGTAAAAAGGAGACTTCCCACCTCGGCGGCCACGCCGCTCGGCATCAAAGTGCCATGATGATGTTGCAACACATCCATCAGACGAAGAGGAAGTCTCCATGAACACTATAACCATTGGTATAGATCTGGCAAAGCAGGCGTTTTCGGTGTGTGAGGTTGATGCGACCGGCCGGGTTCGGCAGCGCAAGGACTACGGGCGCAACGCATTCGCCACTTGGCTGCCGCAGGTGCCCGCGGGCACGGTGGTAGCGATGGAAGCGTGCAGCGGGGCGCATCATTGGGCACGTCGCTGCATCGAGTACGGATTGCAGCCGCGATTGATAGCCGCACAGTTCGTGAAGCCGTTCCGCAAGAGCCGGACCACCAAGAACGATCGCAACGACGCCGAGGCCATTGCCACCGCCGCGCGGCAGGGCAACATGCGCTTTGTGCCGGTAAAAACCGAGGAGCAGCAAGCGCGCCTGAGCTGGCATCGGGTACGCGAAGGCTACAAGGCCGAAGCACTGGCGCTCAGCAACCGTATGCGCGGCTTGCTGGCCGAATTTGGTGTCATCGCCGCCAAGAGCGACCATGCCTTGCGGCACGTGCTGGCAGATGATGCTGTGAAGTCGGGGTTGCCAACGATGCTGGTGACGTTGCTGGATGATTTGAACGGTCACTGGTCACAGCTGCGTGAACGCATCGCGGGCTGCGACAAAAGGATTGCATCGCATGCATGTACGGATGCGGGGTGCCAGCGTATACGGGTACTCGCAGGTATCGGCCCACTCACCGCCGACGCCATGATGGCGACGGTCGGCAGCGCGCAGGACTTTCGCAATGGCCGGCACCTGGGCCGCCTGGCTCGGGCTCACGCCGATCCAGCACTCCAGTGGCGGGCGTAACCGGCTGGGCGCGATAAGCTGTCGCGGAGACGGCTACTTGCGCACGCTGCTGATCCAGGGTGCGCGTAGCAGTCTGCAGCGCGCCAAAGTGGTGAGCCGGGAGAAGGCCACGCCCGAGCAGATCTGGATCCAGCAACTGGCCACCCGCCTGCCGTTCGGCAAGCTGCTCGTCGCGATTGCCAACAAGCACGCCCGGCAATTGTGGGCCATGCTCGCCCATGAGGTGGACTATGACCCGCATGCGTGCCTTGGGCACCCCATGCATCAGGCCACCAAGGCGACCTGATATCGAAGCATTCGATTCATTACCAGAGCAAAGTGGTACCAACGGGTCAGACCCACCCGCAGAAAACCTGACTAACAATCCGGTCGCCATCGCGTGTATTGGCTGATCCCCAGAACACCGGCGATACCGATGAATGAACGAGGTCTGCGGGCGCGGTTTATACCCAGGTCCGAGCCAGCACCAGCGGCTCAACAAGACCGTTTACGGAAATGCAGTCTGGCATCCGTTGAGCCGCATCGCACTGGCAAGCAACACGCAGGACAAACCGTGATCAGCAACAGCCTGAAAGCAACAGGTCACGGCGTCATGTGCGCGGAGTTGACGGGAAGCTCCTTACGTTAGGCGCCACCCTAGTGTGCTGTCCCGTAAACAACAGATACATGTCCGGACTCGTCATTCCGGCCAGGGATTGGCCGGACAGAATCGTCGGGAACGATTTTGAACAGCCGCAGGCTGGCCCGCAGGGCGGAGACCACGGATGGTCTGCGTAATCCAGCGCCAGGGAGGGACTTCTGGATTCCGGCTTTCGCCGGAATGACGGCGAAGTTACGACAGTTACTAATGGGACACAACACTAGTATGTCTCGTCTGCTTTGAATTGCCAGCCCGCAACCGCGAGGACCTTCTCGCCGATGGCTCGAATGGACCCGGACTCGGGCGACCACCGGCTGACGACATGGTACTTGTCTGTGGCACCCTCGACGATCCACTCGGAACCATCCAATCCAAATGTCTTCTCGTGAGCAGGCAGGTTCCAGAAGCCCTGCTGCTGGACGAATGCCTCGATGTCGGCGAACTGGGCAGCTGCGAGGTTGACTTCTTTTCGGCGAAGGACGTGCCCAGGCTCATAGCCACCAGCACCGCTGAGCTCAGTTGCGACTAGCATGACCTTATCGCCCGCATTCACGACTCGGACGGTGACGGGATGATGAAACGTTCGGAGCCATGTAAAACGGTAGGTGCGGCTGACTGGGCTCGGCCGAAGGATGGGCTCAGACATGGCCCTCAGGTGAGTGGAATACCAGTTGTTCCTGAAACTGTCCAACTCGGCCGACTCCGGCACAAGTACGCCTTCCGGAAAGTACGGTTCCTGTCCATCTGGAGCAGCGGCGGTCAAACCGGCGGACGTGAGCGACAGTAAGATACCGAGAAAGACACTGGCAACTTGGCGATGCATGGCCACGGGCGCAATCAAGAACGCGTTCGCGAGCCGCGTCTGCTGCAATGACTGGTCATGCCGCATTACATACTCTCGCGCGTTTCGATTGCTCATCAGGATACTCCGCATAATTCGCGTAACCACATCTTCAGCTGACGATACACAGAACGACAAAGGGCACCAGGTTGAACAGAATGATTCCTAGCTTGAAGATCGCCATCCCGGCGTAGTGAAGGGTGTCGAACTGATCGCCGGACAGACGAAACCACCTGCCATGGATGCGCTGAATCCAGTCGTGCGCAAACGCGAAGAACAGAAACCACACCAGCAATATTCCGTAGTTGATGACTGTACACCACAGCAGAAAGTTGCGCGTGACTTCGATGCTCATCTTGTCTCCTCCTTCGGCATCTAACGTAATTTAGCCGGTTCTGCGCTGCACCGCGTGGGGTATTTGAGCACCAGTTTTGTACCGAGCTTCATCTTCGCGCTCACCTGCCCCTAGAGCAATATCGAACCCGCGACGCCGGCAACGACGCACCACATCACGACGAGGAGCGGGGACACGCGCCACGCTACCAGAAGCGTGAAACCAACCAGCGCAATGGCTATATCGACCGGCCCACGCACCGCGCTGGTCCAGACGGGATCGTAAAGCGCCGCCCCCAGGAGCCCGACCACGGCGGCGTTGACGCCTGCGATGGCATGCGCTGCAATTGGTCGGCCGGCGATAGCGCGCCATAGAGGAAGGACGCCCGCCATGAGGAGGAACCCCGGCAGAAAAATTGCGCCGAGCGCGATGGACGCGCCGACCATGCCGCCGTCGCTGCCCGGAAGACGCGCGCCCAGGTAAGCGGCGAGCGTGAACATCGGCCCTGGCACCGCCTGTGCGGCGCCATACCCGGCCAGAAATTCGTCAGAGGAAATCCACCCGGGTTTGACGACAGCCTCCTCGAGAAGGGGCAAGACCACATGGCCGCCGCCAAATACCAGTGCGCCTGCCCGATAAAACGCTTCCGCGACCGCAAGAAGGCCGTCGCGCCCGTGTGCCGCAAGCGGCAAGCCGACGAGCGACAGCGCGAACACCGCGAGCAGCATCCAGCCGAGCGCCGGACCGTAGCGTAGGTGCAAGCCGCCACCGGCGACGGGCTGCACGCCGCGGCAGAACGCGAGACCCGCGACCCCGCCGAGCGCGACGACGAGAAGCTGTACCCACGCTTGGCCGGACACGAGGATGACTACCGCGGCGAGCGTCGCGATCGTCATGCGCGGGACATCGGGGCACAGCTGCCGAGTCATACCGAGTACGCCTTGGGCGACGACCGATAGCGCAACGAGCTTGAGCCCGTGAATCGCGGCGTCGCCGGCCGTGCCGGAGATTTGCGGCAACAACGCGGCAAACGCGAACAGCAGCAATGCGGACGGCAACGTGAACGCGATGAAAGCAGCGACGGCGCCCGCCCAGCCGGCCCGCAACAGGCCCAGACTGAATCCCAGCTGGCTGCTCGCCGGACCGGGCAGGAACTGGCAGAGCGCGAGCAGTTGCGCGTACTGGCTTTCGCCGACCCAGTTGCGCCGCTCGACGAGCTCTTGCCGGAAATAGCCGAGATGCGCGATCGGACCGTCGAACGAGGTCAGTCCGAGCTTTAGGAAGGTAGCGAAGACTTCCCGGACAGAGCCAGCATGGGCTGTGCGCGTTTGCGAGGCATCCTGTTGCATTCTCGAGCCGGTCACTTGCTGAGCCGCGAAGCGGGCTTGAATAAATTGTTAGCCATCACCCAGTGAGTGAGTTGCCCCAACGATCCTCATGGACGATGGCAATTAACGCTCCCCGAACGCCCGATCGTCCTTAAAGAGAAGGTCGAAAATCTTGGGGCCGTATCGTTGCCTCCGACATCAGAGATCAGCGGACGCCGAAGACGGTCCGCCGGAGCGCCGGGTCAGACCCATCACATTCGGCGAAGCAATGCTTCATTTTCCTCCCTCCGCTGAGTGTTCGGATCTTCAACTGAAGCTATCGACTGAATGGTCGCGATATACTCCGGCGGCAGACCGTGGAACCGCGCACCGGCAAGCACAAGGTCTTTGTACCAGTGGTATGGTGCAAGACTGGTATCTATGTGTGTCGAAGAAGCCATATAGAGATAGGCCGTGTAGTCGGTCCCGTTGAGTGGCACGCGCATCTGCCGCTCGAAATAACCCTTCCCATTGCCTTCGGCCTTATCGAGTGCTGCTTTATCAACGGGATTGAATTCATACAGCACGCCGTAGGCCTTGCTGGAATCGGCCTGTGCGGCGTACAAGAGGCATTTTCCAGAGCGGTCAACACTGCGCTTGTGAAACGCCAAAGCCAGCCCCGGCAATTCCACAACGCGTATGGCGCGCGCGGACGGGGCTCGTTGTCCCAGTCGAATGGGATGAAGGTTCGAGCCGTACGCGATGCAAAAGACTGGAGGCATGGAGGGTGTAACGGACTCTGAGTTAGGCGGCGGTCCGGCACAAGCCAGCTAGCGGTGCTCCTTGCCCGTACCCCCTACAGCTGGAGCATTGCCGGGCCATGGCGGACAGGACCTTTGTGTCAGCTGAAAAAGGCAAAGAGGAGCGCAAACAGCACAACTGCTGCGGCAGACCCCACGATAATGACCAAGCGTAGGCGACCATGGAGCGTAGCAATGGCCTTTGATACCAACTCGAGCTGTTGAGCGAGCTGCTCCATAGCCTCAGCGTTCGCGGAACAGAGCTGCTCAACGCGCTCGATTCGTGCTTCGACGGCACGAAGTGCTTCGGGCGATGGCTGGTCTGGAATGTCGGGCCCATCGGCCATCAAGCGGCCGCCCTTCCGACGCACACCCTCGATCACGCGAGGGATGACAAAATCGCCGATCTCCTTCCAGGAGACCGCTTTGAATGCAGCTACGAGCCAATCAGCCCGCATACGCTCGCTCCTCTTTGAGTCAAAGATCTATGGGACTCGAGCACTCCCACCGCCGCCTAAACGTGGTGTTGAGCGGCCGCGCAACGGAGATGTCCGGCGCGGCGCGGGCGCACAATGCCTCGCTGCGACCGCGGAGCGCCCTGCGGTGAGCTTTCACGGTACGCTCCAACACCGTGTTCTACAGCCCTCTGAATCGCTACGCCTTCCTATATGCCTCGAGGAACGCATCGCGGCCGATTTGCGACTGCCGCAAGATAGTTCTCAGCGTTGAGCCCTTTATCGTTCGGTGGTTCGGCATCGTTAGCGGTGTCCGCGTACCATCCGCATTCTCCCGAACCATTGCGATGTGGTTACCCTCCCTTACCAGCTCGAATCCCAGCGTTTGAAGGGCTTTGACAACCTGTTCCCGTCGCGCATCGACCGGAAATTTCGGCATCAGACCGTCACGCCGGCTTCCGCTACGAACACCTCTTCGGCCAGTTCACCTTCCTCGAATACCTCTCGCCCGAACGTCTCGAGGTGAAACTCAATGGCCGATCTCACTTCTGACAATGCGGCCTCGTAAGAATCGCCCTGAGCAACTACGACGCCCTTCAATCCTACGGGATAAGCAACGTACCCGTCAGCATGCTTCTCGACGATGATCTTGATCTGCTTCACCATGGCGACTCTCCGAAGGCGTTGCTATTGTGGATCAATCCGTCGGCCGGTGCCACGATGCCGGACGGCTTCTGGCTGTATAACGTCGGCTCCATCGGGATGTCAGAGATCTTCAAGCCGGACGCCTCGACCGCCTCGCAAACTCGAGCGCGCCCTCTCAATTCGTTCGAGAAACCTGGAGTCCTTCTCCAAACGATAGTCGAACCAGTCATCTTCCGACTTGAATCCGATGAGAACCCCAGCCGGCCTGCCGTGCCGGGTAATCACGATATCCGTCTGCTCAGACTCACGCAGGTACCGCGAGAAGTCATCCTTGACTTCCGACAACGGTACCTCTTTCATTTGGTCCTTTTTTCGTACCTTTCTAGCCATCTCTCTGCCTCCGATTTCGGCACGATCGCGAGTACCTCTACGTCTGTATCTACCACGTCATAGAACACTCGGATGTCGTCAACTCGGAGTCGGTATTGTGGACGTTCGAGGCCTCGTAATCGCTTGATACGACTTCTACTGATCTTTGTCGGTTCATACCGCAGGTGAGTCTCCAATGCCTTCTTGACGGCGGCCCTGATCGAAGCTTTCAGCGCGTTGAGGTCCTCGACGGCCTCCGGAGCAAGAATGATCTCATGACGCATTCTGGCCAGATTATAGCCAGAACTGCGGAGAGCCGGAAGTCTTGGGCCCTAAGCCACAATGCGGGTGAGGTACGAAAGAACACTGTCCATCAGAGTGTTGATACTGACATACTCGCTTGCGGGGACAGCTCGCAGTTGTTCAGCAGTTTGAATGAACCGGTCTGTGATCAGTTCGTGAGAGCACTCGGAGATAAGCGCTTCTGCGCTCGAGGGCGTTGTCTCAAGATGGAACTGAAGCCCGAACACGCGGCGGCCTATCTGGAACGCTTGGTTGCGGCAGGCCTCGCTGCTTGCGAGATGCACGGCCGAAGGCGGAAGGTCAAAAGTTTCGCCGTGCCAGTGAAAGACATTCACACTGGCGGGGAAGCGAAAGCTCCCGGAAGTGGGAGGCTCGCCCCTCACTGGAAACCAGCCGATTTCCTTGAACGGGCCGGGATAGACGCCGCTTCCGAGCGCGCTGGCGATAAGCTGGGAGCCCAGGCAGATGCCAAGGACTGTTTTGTCGGCGTGAATTGCCGAGGCAACGAAGCGCTTCTCCTCGACTAGCCACGGGAGTTCGTGTTCATCGTTCACGCTCATCGGCCCGCCAAGGGCAATGACGAAGTCGACGTCTTCCGCATTAGGCAGGATCGCGGATTCGTAGAATCTCGTGTAAGTCACGGAAGCACCCTGCGTGACCAGCCAGCCTTCGATACTGCCGAGACCTTCAAACGGAACATGTTGCAGAACGTGAACTCGCATGGTGATCGTCAGAAAAGTGGGGGCTAAACGCCAGCCTTCAGCGGCGCGGTGCTGTTTGCCGCGTCCACTGCAAGGCATTGTTATGTGCGGCTCTTCCAACGGCGCGGGTTTCGGCTACCATGCGACGACGACTATCTCTGCATCCTCGACTCGGTATTAGACACTGAAAGGCAAGCGGTGAATCACAGCGCGTCGTGTATTTCTATGAACGATCGGATACATGACTGGTGTCTCGGCGATCGTTGAGAAGATCGCAAGAACCTCGTCGAGGAATTGCTTTCCAAGCCCCGGCCGTTGCCCTTCATACCAAAACGCCGCATCTGATAAGTCCTGTTCTGCCTCCGGGCGGAGTCGGACTCGAAGGTCACAGCTTGCTTCGGATCTCAGCTATAGTGTCAATCGCCAAGCGGCCGCGGTTGCCGTCAGCCTCGTAAGTGTCGAGACGTCGGTCGAGCTCCGCCCTCTGTTCGTCGGTGAGGCGCAGCACCTCCTGCTCCGCAGCGATGCTGTCCCACAAATGCTCGACAAGTTTTATGCGCTCATCGATCGAAAGCTCAAGCAGTTTCGTGTTTATCGCAAAACCTCGCAAATTTCTGCTGCTTTAGTGTAGCTCACCGAGCCAGTAGCGCACATATCAGCGCCCAGGCGCGTGCGTCTTCGCATGTCGGCTGATGGCGATGTATGTTAGGCAGCTGTGAGTTTGACCCTGCCGACATTACCAAGCTTCACGTGCTGCCTCGCCTGCCACAAGTCGTAGTTGGACTGCATGGCTAGCCAGCTTTCGGGAGAGCGACCCAACGCTTTGGAAAGGCGCAGTGCCATCTCGGGGCTGACGGCGCTACTTCCGGTAAGAATGCGATTCAACGTGGAAGCAGACACCCCGAGGGTGGCCGCGAGCTCGCGGCCACTCAGATTGTTGGGCTTCAGATAAACCTCAGTGATGAATTCACCGGGATGAGGAGGATTGTGCATAGCCATTAGTGATAATCCTCATAGTCTAGGACATACGCGTGTCCGTCTCTGAACTCAAAGGTTAGGCGCCAACTTCCATTTATCCACACCGACCAGCGGCCGCGCTGCGCCAGAGAAACGTGATCAAAGTTCAGGCGCAAGTCGTCGGCATACCATCTTGCGCCGTCAGGACCACTTCACTTTTGAGGCCGCGAATCGTCCGCGTTGCGGGTACAACGATAATCTCGTTGAGGCGATCGATGACGTCGTTACGCGTAAGAATCAGAAGTGGGCGACGTTTGTCCGGCAAGCGGAATGTGTACCACCGGATATCGCCCCGATTCAATCAGAGTCCTCCCAGCCATCCGCCTCCCAGGCGAGAGTTTCCTCGTCGCTAGAAAACTCATCGTGTTTCGATGGTACAGCGGCATAAACCGCCGCGTCATTGGCACCAGGCTGTTCTGCCATCAGCCGGGTTGAGCGGCGCACAGCGCCGCTGACAAGCGTCCGACTCGAACGGGCGGTTAAGCGGCGACGTGATTCCAAATCCGTCCGGACCACTGGGACGAAAGCATATTCATCATGCGCTTAGCACGTGTCGCATGGGCTTTCCGGTACGCGAGAAGAAATAAAACATTTGCGGATCGTAACGGCACCACATTGGCAGCGGGAGCATGTGCCAGGAGCCGGCTTCGTAGTTGAGCTATGTGTTCGTCACGCTTTAAGCGCGAGAAATGTTGAAACACGAGAAGCGATGCTCCGTCGTTCCACGATGCGGCGAGCTCGTGCCAATAAACGTATTTGGATGAGTTTTTTCGGCCGCAGGCTTTGGAGGCCACTTCGATCCCGTTGTCCGGATCAAAGAAGATCAAATCAGAGCTGGCCAGTTTGGCGCGAGCGGCGCGGAACCATTCGGCTCGTGCATTCAGGGCGTCTGGCACAACGTCACCGAAGAAGTGCGAGCCTTGCAAGAGCTTTTGTTCTGCGTGGCGCACGTGCCTTCCTCCGGCGCGCTTAAGCGTGGACCGTAGCAGATCGAACAGCGTGGGATCATGCGGCCGCCATTCGTCTGGCCGCTCCAGATACACAAGCTTTCTGCCGTCTGTTCGATCATCTGGGGGAGTGAGCATCCAGCACACACCGAGCCGAAAACCTGATGTCACACAGCAACGAAGAACCCCGTACTTCAGGTAATCGTTAACGTCTCCAAAATACTGTTGCTTCATTGGCCGTTGCCGATTAACTAGTTATAGACGACAGATTTTTGTCACTTCAGTGTCGTCCAAGCCAGCGCTCATGTCAAAGATGCAGGTACATTCATGCGGTTACACGACCCACGTCGTTTAAGGCGGCCTAAGACGTCCCGGATGAATCGGAAGGCCGCGTTCCTTTTGACGGACTGAAGAAGCTGATTGGGTGTCCGTGATTTCGGCGTGCAAATGCCTACCAAGCGCGGGTTACAAAGGAGCCGGCGCCGCGCGGCGAAGATCAAGCTGAACTCGATCGCGGCCCAGCCTTCCCACGCAACTGCCTGCCTAACTTCGTTGTGCTCGCATGCTGGCGCGCCCTGCCACGACGAAGGCGACAGTCATAAGCAGATGAATCACAAGAAACAGCTTCGCTACCTGGCGTGCGCCACCACTGAACACCCCCCATACGTCCATGGAAGTTGCGCAACCAAACCCAACGATATTGGCAAAGACGATGGCGTTACGCGCCGCAGAAGGCCCCGCATCCCGAGCCATCCAGTTCAAAACGGCAATCCCAAGAAAGGGGCCGCCGAAAAGGCGGAGATAGGCGATCAGTGCGGGGGAGGCATCCGCTGGAACGGCATCGATACCTATCTCCCATGGGGCAAACATGAACCCGACGCCAAGGACGGCCAGGTAAATCGCCGAGACTGTTAGCACTACCTTGAGCTTCATGCGATAGGCTCCTGTCTGAAGATATTTGGCGTGGCAACCCAGAGAGTGAGGCAAGGACGAGCCAGCCAGATGGATCTCAGTTGCCACATAGGATCTCCCGTGCGGCGGTCTAGACGGTATGACTTTCGCCGGCTGCCCGCTGCAGCGCAATATTGGGCCACAGTCTAGAAGTCCGAGGCGCTGATTTGCCTGGTTTGCATGTTTCCATGCGCAACCCTATACAGCGTGATTGTGTAGCCGCTGATTTGGTATCCATCGTCTCGGAATCGGAACGTCGTGTCGGCTTTGTTATATGACGTTTCTGGGCCGAATAAATACTCATATCCGTACCAATTCTGCCCCGAGGCGTACTTAACGATATAGCTTCCGAGCGGGACGCGAACCTCGACGGTGGAACCGCCTATTGCAAAGATATCCGCCACGTCACGGCTGGTTCCGACTTCCTCAAGCTTGACCAAGTAATTGGCCCCGGCGCTCGTATTGATCTGAAATGGGGCAACTCGTTCTTGGTCGGTATAGTTTCTTACAGTCCCACTCGCGGGCAAGGGCATGATTGGCTGATTAAAAGCCGGCCGCGATGGCTGCGCGGATTGATATGTAGCGGGTGGTGATGTCGTGGAGTCTTGACTATCAAGTAGCACGCCTATAAACCACAATACGCCGAATACAGCCGCGAGACCTGCAGCGAACCGAAATATACCTGCAATAAGCTCCTTTATTGAGTTCAGGAAACGTTGAAACAGCGGCTGGCGTGTTGCCTTCTCTACCTTACGGATTAAATCGTCATGCAAGGACCGTGGGCTTTCCGAAGCGACGGTGAAATCGTTAGCCGCATTGCCGTGCCAGTTTGCGGCATGGTTCAATCCTAACCGCCCGCGCAACTTACCTATGTCGGCGAGCGATGAATGCAAGCGATCATAACTCTGCCGACGGCGTTCGACGAGTAATACAGCAGAAGCATCACGCCTCAATGCAGCGTTTTTGCAATCATTGATGGCCGATTCAATCTCACGAGTAGAAGCTGAGGGCTTTACTCCTAGTTTTTTGTATAGATCACGCATTAGCCATCAAGTAATCGTAGGCCGCTTTGATGCGTTGGAATGTCGAGGTTGCGACTGCCACTGATTCATCACCGAGAGGAGAAAATCTGTCAGGATGATGTACTTGAGCTAGATGGCGATAGGCTCGCTTCACTTCGTCCGTAGAGGCTCCATACTCAAGGCCAAGGGTTGCGAAAGCTCGGATGGCTTTCTCGGACCTTGGCGCAGACGCGTGATGATGTGAGGAGCCTGATCCCGAACGCGACTGGCGCTGGCTGTTCTCCTCCCGAGCCTTCCAATAGTCTGCCTCGCTTGGATCAGATGGATCGGGCATGTCACGATCCGTGACCTCAGTGAATGCAGCGTTCAACTCTGCGGAGCTAAGCCCTAGCAAATCTGCCAAGAAGCGGAGTATGTAGTTTTCGCTGGGTAGTAGGTAGCCGTCCTCTATTGCCATGCCTACAGCCATTTCCATAAACAACTTGCCTTTCTCTCCACGAAAGTGCTTTTGCACTATTTCCGCAGCAAGCTGAAGCGCGTCGAGATCGCGCTCCTTGGCTAATCGCAGGATAGGTTGTATGTCATGCCCGTGCTTGGAGGCTTCCGATATCTGCGCAAGCTTATTCGCTTCAGATTGATCAATGGATCCATCGCTCGCCGCGAGCCATGCAAGGATGAGCAGAACTGACGTGCCTAGTTCATTATTGCTGCGGAGAAGCAGGACCTCAAAACTTGAGAAATCGGATGCGTTCGTTTTGGTCATTTGTGGGCCCAGCGCTGTGGTTCAGGCGCGGCCGAGCGAAGCAAGGTCAGGCCGTCGCCCGGGCACGCTTGTTCTGCCTCACTCGGGAAGCCGTTCATACCAAGAACATCTTGCGCACGTCCTGGAAGTAACTGGACGAAGCAGCTTCTAGCGCTTGGATGATTTGCTGCGCACTTGCTCGTGCATCTTTCTTCTGCACTGCCACAACGGATTGTCGGAAGTGCTCGCCCTTGTGGCGCTCCTCACCTGACAATGCTTCCATTTCCAAGAAGCGCTTGAACACGAAAGACGATGTGGCTGTAGGGGGTAGACCATTCTCTTTGTCCGCTTCAGCCAGCCCTTTACCTACCGAAGCGAAGAAGAAATCTGGTGTGGCCCATTTCTCCTTACCGACGAAAGCCTTTCCGTACACGAGCCCGAGGGCGTAGATCTGATGCGCCAAGCCCTCGGTATACAACCAAGCCGACGCTTCATCATTGAGGCCGAGTTCCGCCACCTTTGTGTGATGGAAGTACGCGCCCGTCATGGCCGCGCGCGCCCCGCGACGAAGGGCTTCCGCCGCTCGTTCCCGAAGTGTCAGGCCGAACATGCAGGCTCCTCAGTAGTTCTGTGAGGCACAACGCCCAAGTTAACCGGCGGCCGCGCCGGAGCGCAGCGGAGGCGTGGACGTCCGGTTGAACGCCTTGTTGGGTGACATGCTCATTGTGGGAAGCCCCACCACATGAAGTAAGCGCAGACCGGAATGCCGATGAAGCCAGCGATGCTGATAAATGATGCTGCGTTTCTAAGGCCGAGCTTGGCCTCGATGCCAAACCACACAAACTTGACCGCCAATGAGATGCCGAAGAAAGCGAGGGCTCCAAGCCACGAAACCTTGTAGCCGTAGTAAATGAGGAAGCCAAAACCCCCAAGCATTGCCACAAACGCGAAGAGCGTGAGCAGGCTCAAAAAGCCTTGGCTAGCACCGCGAAAGTTCTTGATGTGGAGCTGCTGATAGAACAAGAAGAAGCTAAAGAGTGTGTAGCTCAGTACCAAGACCGCTGACATAGGCCCCCCTTTTGTGTCACCCAACGAAATATAGGCGACAGATTTTTGTTACTTCAGTGTCGTCCAAGCCAGCTCTCATGTCAAAGCTGCGGTTACATTCATGCGGTTACACGACCCACCGTCGTTCAACGCGGCCTAAAACTCCCGGATGAATCAGGCAGGATTCCTTTTGACGAACTGAAAAGAGCCTGATTGCAGGTCGCTGATTCGGAGCGTAAACCCAAGCTCATAAGCGGAGCCGGAGCCGCGCGGCGGCGATCAGGCTGAACGTGGGAGTCACGGCCAGCCTGACATTTGGAAACCACAGAATCCGGGAGTAACTTCGGCGACGTGCTTCGAGGGCCACAAGCGAATGCCCGTTACCACGGCACCTCATGCATTCGCATACCGCTCAAGGTACTGTAAGGCGATCGTTGCGCACGAGGAAGCGACCATTGAAGCGCATCGGCAGGGGTTCACCAGACATCGGTTCATTAGCCGATCCGGGCGCTTGAGCATGAATGTGCAAATGCGGCTCGTCGCTGTTGCCTGAATTGCCCACTTCGGCGATGAGGTCGCCAACGTCCACCCGAGTGCTACTGGCAACCTTGAGGCTGCCGGGTCGGAAATGCCCGAGCAGTACGTCAGCATTGCCACAACGCAGCGTTACATGATTGCCAGCCATATGGGCACGGTCTGTCTCTGGGACTTGAGTCTACCAACCTGCCCGGCGGCGGCGTGCGCCTGCAAGCGCCAAGGCCGCCTGGACCGCCGCCAGTCCTCCGAGTGCCAGAAACAAAGCGGCGACGATCCATCCCCCAATGCCCGAGGGAAGCACAGATATGAATGGTTGCCTTCGATGCAACCGAACCAGCATCGCTATCAACAGGAGACACCCGAATCCGTATGGTGCCCACCATGGTAGAAATGTCCATAGGCCGATCAGACCAATAACAAACAGGGTGGTAGCGGTGCCGACAACCTGGATGCAGTAACCCAGCAGGTTGCGCGGGGGCGCGATTCCGATCCAGGCAACCAGGATCAGCGGCAGGGTGAATTGAAGGGCGAGCAACGGGATCATAATGCCGAGACTTCGATCCTAGTCGAGCCGCATCAGCCGTGCCATAGGTATCGAACCGAATCTTTCCAACCACCTTTTCAGCGGTTGCGCAGAGAGTAAGCGATTGATCATGGCGTTACGGTCGGACCGTGCCGGAACCAAGCCGATAACATTGCTGAGCATCCACAGCTCGTTGGCAGCGTGTAGCATTCCGGATGCAAATTCCATGAAGGCCAGGACTCTAGCGTCTACAAATGGGCCGGATATACGATTGCAACCGATCCCACAAACGCCTTGATCACAACAAAAGCTTCTCCGCGTGGTTGCGGGAGGAGTCTATATACGACAGGTTAGCGGGGCCTAAAAGAACTGACGGAAATAATCACGAGCAACCCCTTGCAGGAAAACCGCATTCGTCATCCCGTTCTTGCCCCAGTTCCAGCCGTACATTGGACCATTGAGATACAGGAATTCAATGAAGTCCGGAGTATCGGGACTCGGCTCGTCTAGGTGAGCCAGAATCGCGTCTTTGCTTGCTTGGTCAATGGGAATAGTATATTCGGTGTAAAACAAATCGCGCATCCGAAGCATGACGGGCGTCCACGACGGTGCTCCCGAACCGTCACCCCAAGTAAACGCGTAAACATCCAAAAGTTCGACTAGACCAATCCTGCGCTTAGACTTCGGATCGAAGTCAATAACGAGGCACTTCGTTTGGCAAGTCTGTGCGTCCCCAGAATGAAGACGAATAAGTTCATCGGCGGTAACATGCCAGCCGTCATCAAGTGGCATACCCCGCCGTTGCCAGGCAAGATAGATGAGATTGTAGCCAGCGAGAGAAAATGCCTCAGAGGTTGCGTGAAGCACGGTTTTTCCGCCCGACTTGACGCGATCAAACAGTAAGAACGCCATTTCCCCTCCGGTTGCTCGCTAACGGCCTGGGCATCAGCTGCGAAGCCCTCCCGCTGAAGGTGGATTCTACCAGGAAGCTCGGAGCCCCTCGATGCATACAGGTTCCGAGTTGAACACCGTCGGTTTCGTCCGCTGCAAGCCAGGGTTAGGCGTCGCGCAGATCTCGAAGGAGCCGCGCAAAGGTCGTCTGATAGGCGTCGTGATCTTTCCAGGCGGTGAAATCGCCGATGTGGCGACTGTGTCGTAGCTTGCTTGCCCATGCTTCATCTGTCGACATCACGGCATTGTCGATTCGGATAGGAAATAGTACCAACTTGCGTCGCTCTCGCTCCAGGGCGTAGGCGCGAGTTACCTCGTCTTCGACCCATTCGCTGTCGATCGAGTTCTCCGAGCAGACCAAGAGGAGCTTGTCATGAATGCGGATCGCGCTGTCGATGGCATCCCAGAGCCTGTCGCCGATCCTCAGATCGTCGGACGCGAACCAGCACCGGACGCCATGCGCCTGGAGATCGGCATGAAGTCTCTGGACGAAGGCTGCGTCCCTACTCGAATGGCTAATGAAGCATGTGTAGAACGCAATCGCCTCAGATCGGAGCGACGGGATATACGAAATGAACTGGTCTGACAGCCCGCAACCACGAAGGAAAGCCTCAGGTAAAGGCCCGTAGCTGAAGAGCGTTCGATGGTCGATGGTACTAGGTCCGCTATGAACACAGCTCTCAAGACCTGTCGCCCCCGTCAGATCGCTATCTGCGAACGTAGTCTCGTAGAGATTCACCTGAGAGAGATCACAGCCTCGCAAGTTGGCCATCAAGAGATTCGCCCCGGCAAGATTGGCGTCGGTGAGCCTGGCGCCGCTCATATTGGCGCCGTGTAGGCGTGAATTGCTAAGGGCTGCGTGCTCTAGATCGGCGTCGGCGAAGCTAGCGCCCGTCAGATTTGCCCACGCTAGATTTGTGCGAAATAGTTTCGCGTTTCGGAGGTCTGCGCCCACCAAGTCGATCCCTTCGGAACCACCGCCTTGTTTGCCTTGATAGAGGTCCCACGCGCGTAGATCTGCGCCCGCGAGGTCTGCCCAGAAGCTACCAGTCTCGACGCGGGAACCAACGTGGCGCGTGCTTGGTGCACCCTGAATCCGCTGGATGCGCACCCACTCGTTCCACGCATTGACGCCCTTCTCGAGTTGCGAGAGATGTTCTGGGTTTGCCATAGTAGCGCTGCTCTCTGGTGTCTAACGTCAAAGCTAACCGGCCTCAGCGGCGCGGGCCACGGATGTGGAGAAGGACACCTTCGCGACCCCGCGTCCGCTGCAGCGCCATGTTATACGCTAGCCGATAATCTGCGTTTGTACCCGCACCCACAAGCCCCGCAATGTTCGCACACCATCCAGTGACACGCATTGCATTCGGGGCTGACGATGTCGTTAGCAACTGTCTCCCGACATGACCAGCAAACGGATACTCTTGTTCTTGGTCCCCCGGTTGGATCGGTCACTCCGAGATACTTGAAGTTGTTAGTGTCCATGTGAGTTTTGTGCAGTGCACGAACTCTTTCTCTTTTTCTTACGTAGGTTTGATCCTTTTTCTTTATCTCTTCCGCGACACGCGGAAGCTCATCGCGCCCTTTTTCCTCAAACCAATCAAGGTACTGTTGTACAACATCATGATAGTTAGGATCGTGGCGCGTTACTGCCTTGACCTTACTCCTCGCATCAGATTTGACGTAGAGTACAAAGCGTTTATGCATCGGGAAGAATAGTACTACCCAGTATGAACCATCGTGCTGAACTGAAGGATCATACAAGACGAAGGCTCCGTTCATCTCACCCACCCAGAAACCTTTCGTGTCGCGCATGAGTAGATCCCCGTCTAACGCCAGGATTAAGCCGACCCGCGGAGCGGCGTCGGCTTGAATGATGGAATGGACTCCTCCCGCTGTTTTGAACGGCATCGAGGTGCCAAGCTGGAGGTGTTAATCATCAGCGTAACCAACGAGAGGAGTCCGAGATGAATGCTACAACCGTTGCGGTGGATCTGGCAAAGGAGGTGATCGAACTGGCGGTGGCCGATAGGGCGGGACGAGTGGTTGAGCGTCGGCGTGTGGGGCGCAAGGCGTTCTCGGTATTTTTGGCGACCCACCCTAAGAGCCGGATGGTGATGGATGCCTGCGGCGGCGCCCACCATTGGGCACGGGTCGCCCCGCGCGGCGGGCCATGATGTGCGGCTGCTACCGGCGCAGTACGTGCGGCCTTATCGCCGGCGCAACACGACCGATCGGGCGGATTGCTCGGCGCTACTGGAGGTGTTGAGGAACCCCGAGATTGTGCCGGTGCCGGTGAAGCATGTGCAGGCCCAGGCCATTCAAGGGCTGCACCGCATCCGTGCGCAGTGGATGGCGACGCACGGCCCGGATCAACGTACTGCGTGGGCTATTGCGGGAATTCGGCCTGGCGCTGCCGGTGGGCGCGGTGCGTGCATTGAAGTTGCTGCCCGAAGCCATCGCCGATGCAGCGGTGCCAGCGGCCCTACACGAGCGCTTGCACGACCTGCTGGCCGAGATCCGAGAGCTCGACGCCCGCATCATCGCGGTGGAGCGTCAACTGGGTGCGCTCACGCGCGAGGTGCCCTCAGGTCAAACGCCTGCGGCAGATTAGTGGGATCGGCCTGCTCACCGCCACCGCGCTGTATGCCAGCGTCGGGGATGCGAAGCACTTCAAGAGCGGGCGACCTCTGGCCGCTTAGGAATCGGCTTGACGCCCAAAGAACGCTCCAGCGGCAACACCCGGCGCCTGGGCCGCATCAGCAAACGCGGAGATGTCTACGTGCGAACGCTGCTCACCCACGGGGCGCGGGCGGTGCTGGGTCGCGCCCAGCAGATGTACAAGGCCGGGCAGGCCTTGAACCGCCTCCAGATTTGGGCACTGACATTGGAACGCCGTGCCGGTCATAACAAAGCGACCTGCGCCCTGGCCAACAAGCTTGCAAGAATCGCCTGGGCGGCCTGGCGCTATGAGCGAGACTTCGATCCTAGTCGAGCCGCATCAGCCGTGCCATAGGCATCGAACCGAATCTTTCCAAGCACCTTTTCGGCGGTTGCGCAGGCGTAAGCGATTGATCATGGCGTTACGGTCGGACCGTGCCGGAACCAAGCCGATAGCATTGCTGAGCATCCACAGCTCGTTGGCAGCGTGTGGCATTCCGGATGCGGATTCCATGAAGGCCAGGACCCCCGAGTCCACGACAGGCCGAATATACGACTGCAACCGATCTTCAACGCCTAATCAGCACCTGGCTTCACCCGCACACTTGCGGGAGGAGTCCATATACGCAATGTTAGCTCAGCCAATGATGCCCAGACTCTGTGCGATAGGAAGTCGCTGCCAATGTTTTTTCACGAGAACAGCTATATCATCGAGCAAAAGGAATCGTACTCCGTCTTGAACACTCGTAGGCTTCGCGTCAGAGCCCAAGAGCACAGCGATCACGACCTCGCTTTTCGGCCACCGACTTCGAATCTGTAGCACCTGAGCAGCGAGGCCATTTAAGTCGCCTCCATAGTGCCACTTACATTGTACGATCCCGATCACAGTTCCATCAGGCAGCATCCCGATTCCGTCAACGCCTCCATCTCCACTGCCGCCTATGTGATGCCAGCGAGCAGCGGTCGCGCTCTCAACCTGTAGTAGATGAACGACCAAGTGCTCAAAAGCGGACGGCCCCAAAAAATGGACCAGGCGCTGAGCCACGAGCGCCAAATCCCCAGTATTCTCAAGAGGAGTGACAGATGAACGATGCAGCGACGTTACCGTTGGGTGGACTAAAAGCCCAAGGCGTTGATGGTCATAGATAATGCCTGAGGTGTTACGGCTGAGTAGCCTGTACATAATCCAGCGTGGAATTATTCCAAACAAACACTCAGTCCACTTCCCGACAGTCCAGCATTGAACCGTGTCCGCAACGTGACCACCGACAGGCTCAATGGGCAACCCCTGGTTGCGTCTAAGCGCAAGATACTCGTCGGCCCAAGCGGGTTGATCAACTAAAGCAAAGTAATCGGTTATGTCGCCGACGTAACATACGCCATGCTTCGGCCGAGGAACCATAACGAATGAGCCCGGCGACACTGATGCTGCCAGGCTGGCATTATGGGATATAGCCCTACGAGCACCGCTACCAACATCCTTCACCTGTCGAGCACAGTTGGGGTCTTTGGCGATGTCGTAAAGCGCTTGTCCAAACCCCGCCTTCGCGTTTTTGAATGAATCGTAATCCCTGAACGGTGGGTACCCGACAAACACGATGTTATGGTCACGTGCAATCGGCCATGCGTCCGCGTCCTGCGGACTGCACTTGACATAGAAAACAACTGGTTTGCTCATCGATGACACGGCTACCATCTAACGTCTAAGTTGGGCGACATGGACCTATCCAAAGAAACAACAGTATTCATCTCGATCGACGACGTGCAGGAACGCTTCGAGGCTGTGGACCTCCAAATTTGGCTCGTATCCGTGCCATTTGGGTCGCGGCGCATCCAGAACACGCGCCATCGATTCTTCGTCCGCATGAAGGTAGCCTTCGCAACCGGGTGCTCCATTGTTTCTTTTGGGTTCTGCCAGTCCGGCCGGATCTCGAAGATTTCTACACTGTGCCCGGAGATTCTGTATCCGATGTCGAGTTCAGATCTAATGTGCGGCGGAGGACGACGGCGCTCCATGAACTTTGCAAGATCGCGCTCGCAGCGCTTCCTCTCAAGATCGGTCAACGCCACGGATCGCCTCGAACAGGTGACGCCCAACGAGTCTGTAGAAAAAGTCTGTTCCGAAGCGGGTTGCTTGTCACCAATTGGTTTACTTGGTCTGGAGTTGTGCTGGTGGTGTTGCTCGGTGGGCGGCTGGCTCCAGCGGTGATGCTTTTGCGGGTTGTCTTTAGTGCTCAGGGCGCCCGCGCTTGGCGCCATCAGGTAAATCCCGGCGCGTAACGGTGGATCTTGAGCAGGTTGTGCACCATGCAGAACAACCTCCATTGGCCGTTGACCTTGCGCTGGCCTCTTAAAGTAAAGCGCTTGAGCCCCAGCGCATGGGTGATGTTCGCGAACACCGGTTCGGCGGTCGCCAGTCTATAACTGTAGATGTGCCGACCCGCGAGCGAGTCGATCTTCCTTTTCATCTTGGCGGTGTAGGTCTCGGGCGCGTCTTTGGCGCGGCCGGCAAAGAAATACACCTGACGGGTGGTTTTCTGATGCGGGTCTTGCAAGCAGCGCTGGCGTAAGTGACAGGGCAGGCAGTCGCGCTTAGGACCCATAAAGCAGATCGCTTGGTAACCCCTGATGATCACGTGGCGCTGTTTGAGATAGAGCCGCTTGCCGGCCGGACAAATGCAGGTCTGGGTGTCTTGGTCGTAGATGAAGTCTCGCGGCCCAAAGCGCTTGGATTGCTTTGCCTTGTTCGGCTTATGACGGGCGGCAGTGTTGAAGCGCGGATCGCGCTTGCGGAATAGGTTATCGGCCACATAGCCATCAACCCCTTCCTCGAACAGCCTTTTCATGTTCTGCTCGGTGTGAAAGCCGGCATCGGCCGTGAGCCTCGCATGCTCAAAAACGTCCTGGTCGCGAGCAATGGCTTGGAAGTTCGCCCGCGTCGCTTCAATCATCGGCGCCAATAGATCGTGCTCTTGCGCCTCACCGAACGCTTGCGCCTCGACCACCACTTGGTGCTTGGCATCGACCATCGCTACGCCGTCATAGCCCTGAATCACGCCATGCGAGGACTTCATCTTCGCACTCTCATTATCCGTGAGGTTACTCTGCTTGGGTCTCCCTGACTTGCCGGGCTTGTCGTCGTTGTCATCCAGCCAGCGTTTAAGCTTCCTGATCTTTGCGCGCAGGGTTTTGAGCTGTTGGCGTTCACGCTCAATGCGAGGATCCTCTTGGCCGCCTTTGAGATCCATCTCGCGATGCCGCTTTAGCAGATAGCGCACCGCTTGTGCCATCTTCTGCTTTTTCTTGCGCAGATCGGCCTTGGTGCCACTCCACTCCTTCGAGGCATTCGATGGCAGCTTGCAGCCGTCGATGGCAAACAGCTCCCGCCCAATCAGCCCCAGCTCATCGCAGATCAACAGCACATCACGAAACAGTGCGGTAACCGCCTCAGTGTTGACGGCCACAAACTCGGCGATCGTGGTGAAATGTGGTTGCGTATCGGCCGACAGTGCCATGAAGATAACGTTCTCCTGACAGCAGCGCTCGATTCGGCGGCTGGAGACTATGCCTCGTGAATACGCATACAGAATGATCTTCAGCAGAAGCGCCGGATCGTAAGCCGGTGCCCCCGTCTCGTCATTTTGATAGCGATCCTCAAACGGCGATAAATCAACCTCGTGCTCGATCAGATAACTCAGCGTGTATTCGAAAGTGCCAGGCAGAATCTGGTGAGAAAAAGAGATGGGAAGTAACTTGGTCTGTGCGTAGCAATAGTCTTTGTACCGCGCCATCGATCCCCCTACTAACTCACCGGCCTGATGCTCGCTTGCGTCTAGCGATCTCCCGTATTTTACGAGAAATAAGCCAATCCACGGACTTTTTCTACAGACTCAACG
>JBOIDC010000030.1:0-45103 GCA_050740315.1 Gammaproteobacteria bacterium
GGAGCAAGCGCGATAAAGGAACCGTTTTGTCCGCCATGCTGTGGATCATGGCATCCGCAGCGTATGCTAATCCGCCCATACTGGTCGACCCGCAGACGGGCAAGTACCTCGGCACCTTGAGCGACAATCCCTACGACCCGGACTCGACCAGCAACCCGTACGGGCGCTACGGCAGTCCCTACAGTCCGGACTCGATCAACAACCCCTACGGAAAATACGGTAGTCCTTACAGCCCGGATTCGCCGAACAATCGCTTTGCGCCCAGCGCGCCGGTGATCATCGATCCTGATGCGAGGCCCTGATGTTGTTGTGCGCCCGAGAATTTGACCGCGCTTGATCGGTTACTTGATCCAGGCTATACCTGAGTCTCGCTACTGCCTTGGAGCGTGCAGCACGCGCGTTGAAGCAAAATTCACGGCCACCAAATGGTAGTTTTACGCCCCGCGGGGAAAGGGAATTCACGGTATCCAGCGCATATCCACTAACGCCGCCGGAGTTTGCCGCAAAGCGCCGTCAGTTGCGACGACCAAGCCAGACAATAAGAAGGGCCGGATGCGCAAAGCACTCCGGCCCTGTCCCGTATTTTTCCCGGCGTTGGAGGAATCAGCTCAACTCAGGGCGCTTATGCGTCCTCCGGTGCCAACCGCAAGGGTCACGGGCGAGGCAACAGAAAGTATCGCGCCGCACGTGTTGTTTCTCAAGGCGACCGTACGGCGTGAGCGTGGACTATGGTGAGTCCAAACAGATACCAGCCTACGCATCCTGCGGCGGGCTTCCCTGCCCGCTCGGCGATCCGTCGCCGATTAAAGTCCCTTTGCGTCATCTGACACGCCGTACGATTGACCGCCGTCCTTAGCCTTCGGCGATCCTGCCGACGTCGTTGCTGGAGCCCATCCTTAGTGCCTGTCGTCCCTGCAGCCGTGCCGCCGCATCAGCGCGAGGTCATTGCGATCGTACGACCGATGATCGAGCTGGGCACAGCACAGTCGATCATGGGCAACCACGAGTTCAATGCGATTGCCTATGCCACGCATGATGCCGGGACCGGCGAATACCTGCGCGCACTCGGACGAGAACACCGCTCAGCATCAGGTGTTTCTGGACGCGTATGCGGGCGACCCGGCAGGCTATGCGGATACCATTGGCTGGTTCAAGACGTTACCGCTATGGCTCGACCTCGGTGAACTGCGAGTCGTGCATGCGTGCTCGGTATATCAATACCTTACGATAATTATTCGGTAGTCGCCGCTACGTTCAAAGCCGCCCCAGGCCGGCTTTTATTGTTAGGTTTCAGGGCGTTATAGAAGAAACCCGTCCCGGCGGGCTCAATACGTTCACTAGCCTCCGGCTGCAGCCGGAGGCACCACGTCCGGTTTGTTCTTGAAGACGAAATCCACCGCGGCCTGGCCGTCGCCGGCGGCGCCGATGACGCGAATCTGCGGGTCCGATTCCAGCAGGTGAACGAGGAACATGCGTGTCACCGTTGAATCCTCTGCCACCAGCACGTTGATCTTGCGGTCAGTCATGGAATGTTCACTCGTTTAGATCAACCGTTGAATCGCCTCGAGCAGGTTGCTCTGATCGAAGCTGCCCTTGACGATGTAGGCGTTGGCGCCCACGTCGATGCCGCGCTCGCGGTCCTCCCGTGTTTCCAGCGCCGTCACCAGCACCACCGGCAGCTCCGCGAGTTTCTGGTCGGCTCGGATCCGCGCAGTCAGGTCGAAGCCGTTCAGCCGCGGCATTTCCACGTCAGAAACGAGCAAATCGAAAGCTTCCGCTCGCAGCAACATGAATCCCTCCATTCCGTCCACCGCCGTTTTCACGTTATAGCCCGCCGACTCGACGATGGTTTTGAGCAGCATCCGCGACGTGATGGAGTCCTCGACGACGAGAATTCGCTTGGTCTCGCCTTGCTGCGCCGTCGCCGCGACGGCCATGCGCGCTGCTGAGCCGGCGATTTTCCGGGCTGACCTGAAGAGGTCCGCCACATTGAGTATGGGCACCACCTGACCGGAACCCAGCACCGTGGCCGCGGCGATATTGCGCACGCGCGACAGAGGCTTGCGCAGCGGCTTGACCAGCACCTCCTGTTCATCGACGACGGTATCCACGGCGAACGCGACGCGCTGGTCGCCGCTCCCTGCAATAATGACCGGCGCACCACCGCACGGTTTGTCTTTTCGTTGTACGGGCGGCAACTCCAGTGCGTCGGCCAGTTGTACCAGGGCAACCGCACGCCCGTCGAACGAGATGGTTTCGCACCCTTCGACAGTTTTAATGTCCTCGGGCCTGGCGCGCCCTACCCGCTCCACCTGCGCGGTTGGCACCACCAGTAGCCGCCCGGCGGCCTCAACCAGGATGCCGCGAAACGTAGCCCGCATCGCCGGCACGATGACGCAGAAGGCGGTTCCTAGACCCAACCGGCTTTCGACCGAGACTTCGCCGCCCAGCTTTTCGGCTTTCTCCCGTACGATCGCCAGTCCTAACCCCCGCCCGGACAATTGCGTGATGATCGGGCTGGTGGATACCTCGGAGCCGAAGATCAGCGCCTGGGCCTCCGGCTCGGCGAGCCGGACTGCCTCCTCTGCCGAGATGATTCCGTGCTTGACTGCCGACTCTTTCACCTTAGTGGTATCGATGCCCGCGCCGTCGTCGGATACAAGCAGCTGCACCTTGCTGCCGTTAACTTGTGACACCGCGAGCGTGATCGTCGCCCGGGCCGGTTTGCCGCGCCGCGTGCGCTCCCCTGGGGGTTCCACGCCATGGTCGATGCTGTTGCGCAGCAGGTGGGTAAGCGGGTCCTTCATCTCCTCGAGAATGCGCTTGTCAATCTCGACATCCTCTCCGAGGATCGTAAGGTCGGCTTCTTTGCCCTCATCGCGGCAAAGCTCCCGCACCATTTTCGGGAACGATGCGGAAACCGTGGCGAAGGGCAGCAGCAGCAACTTCTTGGATCCCTCCAGCAGATCGTCGACCAGCTTGCCCACGGCGTAGCTCTCCTGCTCCGTCGCTCGGCCCAGCGTGGCCGTCCTGTGCTCAACCGCCTTGAAGTAATCCATGCTCCAATCGAAAAAATCCAGCAGCCGCATTAGCCTCGGAGGAGCGTGGTGTTCCCCCTGCGCGGATGAAGGATCACGCGACTGACGGAGCCGGCGCGCCTCCGGCTCAACCACCGCCCAGGCTTTCCGCCATGCTTCGAAGCGGCCGCCGAGTTCACGCAAGTCGGCCGCCCGCTGGCCGGCGGTCAATTTGGTGGTGAGCATTTCCTCTGCCTCCAGCAGCCGCGCTTCCAGCTTCGCCACCGCGACACGCACGGTTACTTCGGGGACGGTTTGCTCCGCCGCCGGCGGAGCGACCGGAGCGAGCTCGGCCGGGGGTGCCGCCGCGGAAGTTCCTTGGTACTGCGACGATGCTGCGGAGCCGCCCAACCGGCGCAAAGCCTGGCGCAGCGATGATAGATCGAGCTGTGCGCCCGTGCCGGGTGAACCGGCAGGCGCGGCAAGCGTCGAGGTGATGGCATCGAGCGTGCGGTGCAGCGTGTCCAGCGCGTCGGGAGACGGGGCGCTTTCCCCCCGCTTCCAGGCGGCGAACACGTCTTCCACCGACTGGCACAGCGATTCGACCTCGGTGAAGCCCACCGCGCGTGCGGCGCCCTTCAAACTGTGCGCCGCGCGGAACACCGTCTCCACGATCTTGCGGCGCGCGTCTGGAGCCGGCGTTTTTTCCAGTTCCAGCAAGCCTGTCGAGAGCGCCTGCAAGTGCTCGTCGGCCTCGACTTTGAAAGTCGCCCGCAGTCGTTGGAGAAATTCTTCGTCCTTGGTGCTCATGGCTTGGATCCTATCCTCTGCCGCCTTGCGCGCCGTGACATCCATCATTGATCCGAGCACACGCACCGGCTCGGCCTGGTCATTGCGCACCACATAGGCCCGATCCACGATAAAGGCATAGGACCCGTCGGCGCGGCGAAAGCGGTATTCGCCTGACCAGGTTTGCCCGCCATTATAGATAAGGTCATGGATGCCATGCGTAACCCGTTCAAGGTCATCGGGATGTACCCGCTCATTCCGAAATTGAAAATCATTCCCAGTTTCTTCTGGTGAATAGCCAAACATGGGTTGAAATGCATCACTCCACCATATCTTGTTGGCGACCAGGTCCCAATCCCAGACCGTATCATTGGTCGCGCGAGATACGAGTCGAAAGCGTTCTTCACTCTTTCGCAGCGACTCGGCTGCCTTTGCTCCTTTCCGGGCCGCGTCTCTATGAGAAAGCGCGTTCATTACTGCCGAAGGGAGGCGTTTGAGACTCGACTTCAAGATGTAATCAAACGCGCCCTCCTTCATGCACATGACGGCTACCTCTTCGGTCAACGAGCCGGTGACCAGAATGAGCGGAACATCGGCCTGCTGCCCCTTCACAAGAGCAATGGCATCCAGCGCATTGAACTGCGGCAGGTTATAATCCGACAGAATGATGTCCGGCATAAAGTCGCGCAGCGCGCTGACGAATGCCTCCTTGCGCTTCACGCATTCGGCCGTGAATGCGATATTGGCATTACGCAGTTCACGCTCGATCAAATCGGCGTCCATAGCAACATCTTCCACGATCAGGATGCGAATTTCTGTAGTCATCGCTTTATGCTCGTCAACGTCCACTCTATTTACTGGTCGGAATCACTCTTGCCCGCTGATCGGCCTTTATCCTACGGCGAATATGGCTTTGGGGCCGTTTTCAACTTGCCGATGACTGTAGTTATGGGGCAAAGATAAAGTCTAGTGGTTAGCGAAGTTGCACTTGTTAGTGCTCCCTGGGACATCTCCATTGCTCGTGGAACCGCGAAGTGAAAAGTGGCGCCTTTGTCGACATTGGCTTCTGCCCACACTTTCCGCCGTGCCGCTGCACGATACGACCCGCAGTCTGCAGTCGTGGCGCGCGCAGATCGTGCGAGACGGAATATGAAAAGCTGTTGAGCGCCGCGTGCGTCGTCGGTGTCTAGGCTAGCTGCACGGCTTCGCCCACTGTTGTCCCCGGCGATTTTGTTAGGCGGTCATGCCGATCACTCCGACAGGCATACGGAGACCCTCTATGAGAGATCCTACGCGTAACTGCCCATTGTGAGACTTTTACACGCCTCGCGTCTCTTGGCTAATACCCTTTATCGGGGTTTCTGTACCGCTAATGCAAGACTGGACTATACGGCATTGTCCGACGGTCTCTTGCTGCGGTTACTAGTACGGCTGGGCCCGTTCCGGCGCATCTATCCCGGACAGCCTGATCTTGTGCTGGCTATTGCTGGCGTCCAGAAGAGTAAGGGTGTCACCGTCGGCGATCTTTACCACGCGGCCGGTAAGGGTGTCGGCTAGTGCTGGTGTGGCCAGCAGATAAAGCACCGATAGCAAGTGTTGTCACGGGAACCGTTTGCCACTTGGAGCGCGCCTTTCAGTGATGCGTTGGTGGAACGACAGGCCAGTCACCCGGAGAGTGCTTGGCCCTGCGTCATTACTACTCCTCCGCTGATGACGCAGGTGACCCAAGCAATTGCCCCGCCTAACTGGCGGGGCTTTTGTTTGGGTTGCCTGGCCCATCAAGTGTAGCCAGCCCAATGACGCTACTGTTTTCACACTAGAGCAGTCGTTTAAGCGACCACCTTGTTGCGCCCCGCGCGCTTGGCTTTGTACAAATTATCGTCTGCGACTTTGATCAATGCGTCGGGAGTCGTTTCTTGCAGGGCCGTCGCGACGCCGAGCGAGATGGTGACTCGCGTGCTGGTACCCTCCAGATCGAATGGCTTCCCGGAGACCACGCAGCGCAGCCGTTCTGAAAGCATCATCGCCCGTTCGCTCGGGGTTTCCGGAAGCATCACCGCAAACTCTTCCCCACCGTAACGGGCAAAAAGCTCAATCCCGCGAACGTTGGCTCGCACACGCCGCGCCAATTCCTGCAACGCGCGGTCTCCGGCAACATGGCCATGGCTGTCATTGATTGCTTTGAAATGGTCGACATCCAGCATCACCAGGGACAACGGACGTCGATAGCGATTGCAGCGGATGACCTCCTTACGCAGACATTCATCGAAATAACGTCTGTTGAACGCCTGCGTCAGACCATCAATGATGGTCATGCGATAGATTTCCTCGTGATATGCCGCTTCGGCGTTGTCGCCGACCAGGAACTTGAAGATGGTATTCCCGATCTTCAATAGATCGCCATTTTGCAGCGCATGTTGCGTTATCCGTACGTCATTGAGGTAACTGCCATTAGTCGACCCAAGATCGTGCACTTGCCAGCCGTCCGCGCCATGCGTGATCTTCGCGTGACGCCGAGATACGGAATCTGCATCGATGCGGATCTGGCATTCAGGGATACGGCCGATAATGGCCTCCGTGAACCCCGACAGGTCATACCGCCTGCCGATTTCCGGACCGGGCGGATAAATGTGCACCAGCGAAGCCCGCTGTCGCATGGACGCGAAGTCTTGCAAGCTGGGCTGCCGGATAATACGGGTTTTCGAGTCTTCCACCATGACTACATCGGTTAGATCAAAGCTTCGCGGTGTCCGTCATGCAAGAGCATTATAGTACGACGGTTAAGGATCGCTCAGAAAGTCATATCAACGCCTAGGTTCAGCTGCGGGCTTGCCGGAGCGAAGCAGAGGCAAGACTGTCGGCTGGAACCGCTTGGTTATGCGTCCCTCACTGCGTTGGTCTCGATTGCTCCAAGTCCATTTGACTGTTCACCGCTTCAGGTTTGCCTAAAAGTTTGAACCACAGAAAGCCGATTGTTCCCGCCGTCAGCGACGCCAAAAGAATTGCCATTTTTGAAGCGTTTATGGTCTCCGTATTTCCAGCAAAAGCGAGATTGGTAATGAAGATTGACATCGTAAATCCGATGCCGCCAAGAATCCCTGCGCCAAAAATGTGCCGCCAATTCAGATCAGGCGGCAAGCGGCATATGCCGCTTGCAACGGCGACGAAACAAAGGAACGTCACCCCCAGAGGTTTACCCACGACCAAACCCGCGGTGATGCCAACGCTGTTCGTGCTGGTCAGGTTTTGCATCCAATCCGCGCCGACAAAGATCGCCGTGTTGGCCAGTGCGAAAATCGGCAAAATGATGAACGCCACGGGCTTGTGTAAAAAATGTTCGAGCCTGTGTGAGGGCGACTGTTCGTCGTCCGCTTTAGCGGAGAATGGGATGGCAAAGGCCAGCATCACGCCGGCAACCGTTGCGTGAACACCTGACTTGAGCATGAGAAACCACATCAACGCGCCGCCCAGCAGATAAGGGGCCAGGGACATCACACGGAAGAGCCGATTCAACGCACAGAGCAGGATCCAAACGGCCAAAGCAGCAGCAAGATACCCAACCAAAAGTTGCGCCGTGTAGAATGCGGCAATGATGACGATTGCGCTCAAATCATCTATGACGGCGAACGCCACCACAAACACTTTCAGCGACGCGGGGATACGGTTTCCGAGAATGGCCAGAACGCCAAGAGCAAACGCGATGTCCGTTGCCATCGGAATTCCGGCTCCGGCTTGTGTTGGCGTCCCCGCATTGAGTGAGAAATGAATTAGTGCAGGTGCGACGATTCCCCCGATGGCCGCGAACATCGGAAGAAGGGCGTTCTGAACGTTGGACAGTTCGCCGCTGTAAAGCTCGCGTTCGAGTTCCAGGCCGATGAGCAAAAAGAAAATCGCCATCAGCGCATCATTTACCCAGTGCTCAAGGCTCAGACCTCCGACACGCGTATGCCACAAACTCAAGTAATCTGGGCCGCTTGAGGAATTCATAATCAAGAGCGAGATTACCGTACAGACAATCAGCAGAATCCCGCTCGACTTTTCCGAGTCGAAAAATTCCTGGAACGTGTTTGATAGGTTTCGCTGGACGATGCCCATGACCGTCTTTATGGGAGGACATCAGAAACGTACGGATTTCCCATGGGACGCATAACGTTTGAAATAAGTGGCGCCATCAGACGTCCGCTTGAATGATGGGATGGGGCCCCCCGCTCTTTGTGCGGCATTATGGTGCCAAGCTTAGGCATGGTCGTTGCGGCTGCCATGAACAGGAGGAGTCCGGAATGAATGCTACAACCATGGCGGTGGATCTGGCAAAGAACGCCTTCCAACTGGCGGTCGCTGATGCGAAATTGGCGCGTGGTGGAACGGCATCGCTTGACACGCAGCCAGTTAGAGCGGTGGTTCGGCAACCGCGAGGTGGCTCTGGTCATCATGGAAGCCTGCGGGCACTACTGGGCGCGGTGGCTGAACAAATGTGAACATTGATGTGCGGCTCCTGCCGGTAGCATGTGCGTGCCTATGTGAAGCGCAACCAGACCGACCCTGCCGATGCCTGCGCGCTCATCGAAGCGGCGCGCGGCGCCGACAGTGCGCCGGTGCCGCTTGGGGTACTGTCGCCTCAAAATTGTGCGTGCCGTGCTCCGACGCCAAACAAAAAGGGCGGGCAAGCCCGCCCCTCGGTGCGTCTTGAAGACGCATTCCGCAAGCCGCGCCGTGAGCGCCACTAGAACTCTTTAGCTCGTCATCTTATCCGTTCAACTCAGTGTAACCTTCACATGATGAACTTTACCGTCGTCGATAAGTGGCACGGCCTGATTTTCTGAGTGCAACCTTAGGCCGTCCAGCTCAATGCTTGCCACATCACGTGCGACGCCGCCAGGGTTTTCTACGCTGATTTCATAGCGCGCCGCACCGTGTCGATAACAGATTTTGAAGCCCCGCCAATCGGGTCGGATGCAGGGGTCGAGCGTCAGAGAATCGCCCCGCACGCGCAGACCTAGAATCGATTCGATTCCAGCACGATACATCCACCCCGCGGATCCGGTGTACCAGGTCCAGCCGCCGCGTCCGACATGCGGCGCGAGGGCGTAAACGTCGGCGGCGATCACGTACGGCTCGACTTTATACGTATCCGTTTTAATCTCTGTATCGGTATGATTGATGGGGTTCAGCATGGCAAACAGCTCGTGCGCCTTTGCGCTGTCGCCCAGGGCGGCATAGGCCATTACGCACCAGACCGCCGCGTGCGTATATTGACCACCGTTCTCGCGCACGCCGGGCAGATAGCCTTTGATGTAGCCAGGATCGAGCGGCGTTTTGTCGAACGGCGGCGTAAACAGAAGCGCAAGCCCGTCGCGTCGGCGGATCAAATGTTCCTCAACGGAATCCATCGCCTGTCGCGCGCGCGCGGTATCGGCGGCGCCGGACAGCACCGCCCAGCTTTGCGCGATGGAGTCGATGCGGCATTCCTCACTCGAGGCCGACCCTACAGGCGTGCCGTCGTCGAAATAGGCGCGCCGGTACCAGGCGCCGTCCCATGCTTTCTTTTCCAGCGCCGATTTCAGCGCGGCCGCATGTTGTAGCCAGCGCTGCGCATAAGCCGTTTCGCCGCGGGATGTGGCCAATTTCGCAAATTTCGACAAGGTGCCGTGTAGAAACCATGCAAGCCAAACGCTTTCGCCGCGCCCCTGCTGGCCGATGCGATTCATCCCGTCGTTCCAGTCCCCGCTGCCTATGAGCGGCAGGCCGTGCGCGCCGACCTTTAGACTGCGCTCTAGCGCACGCGCACAATGTTCAAATAAGGTGGCGTGGTGTTCCGACGTTTGCGGCTCGAAGTACGCATCTTCCTGTTCGGGTGTTAGCGTCTGCCCTTCCAGAAAAGGCACGTATGCGTCGAGTACGCTTGAGTCGCCGGTCACCCTCACATAATGCGACACTACGTGCGGCAGCCACACAAGATCGTCCGAAAAATGGGTGCGCACGCCGCGACCGGCAGGCGGATGCCACCAATGCTGCACGTCGCCTTCGACAAATTGCCGTGCAGCGGCGCGCAAGATATGTGCGCGCGCCAGCTCCGGTTGCGCCACCACCAGCGCCATGGCGTCTTGCAACTGATCGCGAAATCCATAGGCCCCGCCGGCTTGATAAAACGCCGCGCGCGCCCAGAAGCGGCACACCAGGGTTTGATACAAGAGCCAGCGGTTGAGCAGTAAATCCATGGCGCGGTCGGGCGTTTGCACCTGAACCTTGCCAAGGATAGCTTCCCAGTGGTCACGTACTTCGGCGAAGGCGGCGTTCGCGTCCTTCTCTCGATGACACCTGATGAGTTCGCGCGCCGCCGCGCGGTCTTGCGCCTGACCCAAGAAGAACACGCGTTCAACGCGTTCGCCGGGTTCGAGTTCGATGTTGGTCTGCAGTACCCCGCATGGATCAAGACCGGCACCGACGGTTCCGCTCAAGGGCATGCCAAGTGTCGTCAACGCCGCCGGTTGTTCGAGACTGCCGTTGCGGCCGATGAATTCGGTGCGGGCGGCGCTCCAGGCCGTCTGCCGCCCGCCGAAGTCAGCGAACGCGACCCTTGTGCCGAACTCGGTATTCAAAGGATTGGAGCTGAATAAAGCGCCGGTTTCTTCGTCGACTTCGGTGACGATGTAAGGCGCGGAGGTGGCGCGTGAAAAACCCAGCACCCATTCGATGTAAGCGGTGAGGGACAGCCGACGGGTGCGCGACGAGCGATTGTGTAGGACCAGGTGCGATATTTTTATGGCGTCTTCCCAGCTCGCGAATTGCAAGAGTTCGCTGCCAACGCCGTTCCATAGGTGCTCGAAGCGACTATAACCCTGACCGTGGCGCGCGATGTAACGTGAGTCTTGGACGCGGATCGGCAGGGCCGTCGGACTCCATAACTCGCCGGTGTCTTCGTCGCGAATGTAAAACGCTTCGCCGGTCGGATCGCTGACCGGGTCGTTCGACCATGGCGTGAGCTGGTTTTCCCGGCTGTTGACCGACCAGGTATAACCCGCTCCGGACTCCGACACCTGAAAACCGAAATGCGGGTTCGCGATGACGTTGATCCACGGCGCGGGCGTACACCGATCCTGGTCCAGCACGGTGACGTACTCGCGCCCGTCTTCGGCGAAGCCGCCTAAGCCGTTAAAGAATTCCAACGTGGGTAGCGGCAGCAGATTATCGCTGGAGGCCCGCGCTGGGCCACGCGCCGGAGATGGCGACTCGGCTGCAAGGCTGCGCATACGCATGACCTGCTCGGATAGGCTACCTTGCCTGCTGAGTAAGATTGCGCGCGCTGCGGTGTGCAGCAGATCGCGCTCCTGGCGTGGAATGTGGTCGGCGCGCAGCACGTAAATTGCGCCGTGCGGCTCGTGCGCATAATGCTCTGACGTAGCCCGCCCGGCACGCACGATCCCCTCCAGGAATGCCTGCAGGTCCTGCGCATAGGACGAGGCTTTTTCGTTCAGTACCACCAGATCAACGGCCAGACGTTTCATGCCCCAGTATTCGTGTGCGCGCACCAGTTGCTGCACGATGCCGCGATCGTCCGCATCGTCGATACGTACCAGAATAATCGGCAGGTCGCCGGAAATGCTGTGCGGCCATAATCCCGATACGGGGAGTGTGTTGCGCTGTTGCACCTCGCTCGAAGGACGCAGCGACGGATCGGAGTAAAGGATACGGTTCGCGAGGCGCTGGAACAGATAGGCTTCTTCAGGCTCGATACTCAAGTAATGCAATTGCACTTGCGCCTGCGTCCAGGCAAGCGTGGAGATGCGATCGAAGGTCGCCGGATCGTGGTACTTGTCGGCGAGATCGACGATCTGCTCGCGCGAGGTCGCGGCAATGGTAGAAAAAGCAACTCGTGCGGTCGCACCCGGCGCGATGCGCAGGCGCACGCGCAGGCTCACGATCGGATCAAGCACCGCGCCGACGGTGTTCGACAAAGGCTGTCCGCTGAGCACCGCCACCGGATTACGAGCGGTGCGCCCACGGCCCAGGAAGCGCGCGCGGTCGGTCTCGTATTCGATCGCGCCGATCGCAACGGCCTTCAGCGCGATTACGTGCGCCGCGCACAGCACCTCATCGTTTGCGGAGCGCGGCCGTCTCGTCGCGATCAAGGTGTTGATCGCCGGCCAATACTCGGTTTGTATAAATAGATTGGAAAACGCCGGATGCGCTATATCCGCCGCTGGCGGTGCCAGCACGATCTCGGCGTACGAGGTCACCTCGATTTCGCGTGCCCGCGCACCCGTATTGGTCAGCGACAAATGACGGATTTCGGCATCGTCTTCCGACGACAGAATGATTTCCAGTCGAGTCGCGATCGTCTTGTCCTGGCGGGTTATCACCGCCCTGTCCTCGACGAAAACCGCTTCGTACCGGTCGGGTTCCACCCCGGTCGGTTGATACGTCGCCGACCAGATGTCATTGGTGCCGGTATCGCGCAAGAATAAATAGCTGCCCCAGCAGTCGCGCGTCACATCGGGACGCCAGCGCGTCACCGCGAGATTAAGCCAGGCGCTGTACCCCGCTCCCGCGGCGGTGATCATCACCGCGTAGCGGCCGTTGGAGAGCAGGTGGGTAGACGGAACCGCGAGGTGAGGTGAATCGAAGCGCTGCAAAACAGGTTGCAGCGCGCCCTTGACGTGACTGACCTCCACTTGCTCGGCACGCGGGTGAGCAACGGCCACGTCGCGCGGGGTACGCTCCTGCAGCAACAGTTCCGTCGCTTGCACCACCGGTTCGTTGTGAAAACGGTGGCACATGACAGCGCCGTATAGAACATTGGCGAGCGCGAGCAAAGATATCCCTTGATGATGCGCCATATAGGCGCGCACCACAGCGACCTTTTGATCGATCGGAAGCCGTGTGGGCGTGTAATCCAGCGCTTCATAGAAACCGTAACAGCCGCGGCCGCCTGCTTCCTGCAGGCGCTCAAGATTTTTTACCGCCGCCTTGGGATCGTACATCGCCGCCAGCACCGTGGCATAGGGCGCGATGACAAGGTCCTGGCCCAGCCCGCGCTTTAGCCCCAGCCCCGGCACGCCGAAATTGGAGTATTGATAGGTGAACGCGAGGTCGCGCAGGTTGCACGCCGATTCCGATATCCCCCAAGGCACCTGGTGCTCGCTGGCGTAATGAATCTGCTGCCGAATAATCAGATAGCAAGTTTGTTCCAGCAGGCTGCCACGCGGCGTAAACAGTACCAGCGATGGCATCAGGTACTCGAACATCGATCCAGACCACGAAACCAACGCGGCGCTTCCATCCACCGGCGTTAAGACGCGGCCCAGGCGAAACCAGTGCGCTGGCGGCGCGTCGCCCTTGGCGATTGCGATAAAGCTAGTAAGCCGCGCCTCGGAGGCGAGCAAATCGTAGTAACTAGGATCGAGCGTATCGTCGTTCACGCGATAGCCGATCGAAAAAAGCTTGCGGCTGGAGTCGAAAAGAAAGGTGAAATCCATCGCGTAAAACAACTCGCGCGCGCTTTTGGCAAGTGTGTCGAGCCGCTCGATGAGACTCGAACCGGCCTGCGCCGAGCGTTGTAGCGCGGCGATGAGCGTAGTCGTATCGACGGGATTCCTGAGGCGCGTGTTGTTGTGAAGTTGAGTGAGCTGCGCAATAGCCGCGGCGCAGCGGTTTGGAACATCGTACAGCGCAACATCCAGCGGAAATACCTTAAGCAGGATTTGATCAATCCTGCTTTCTTCAGAAGTTGTCCCGCCGACACGCTTGCAAACATGTACCCAAGGCAGCAACTCGGTCAAGTCGCCTGCACGGCTTTGGACATCCGCGTGTAAGCGTTTTGCCCACGCGTATATTTCTTCCGTCTCGGTCTCGCCGCGCTCCTTGGCGATTGCATGCGCCAGATCAAGCACCGCATCGGCGTCGCTCTGCAACGTATCCCAATGCGAGGCAAGCTCAGCGAACGTGGCAGGTCGGTGTTCGAGTAGCTGCTCGAATCCCGTTAGCGCTTCGTGCAGCGCATTCACCGCGATCGTTGCTTCGGGATGGTCATTATGGGATTCGTCTAGCGATTCGCGCAGCAGCAATGCGGTGTCCTGAAGTCCCGCGGATGACGTTAAGAGCATCGGACGTTCGGCCATTTCGCCGCAGGCCTGCGCCAACACGAGCAGATGACCGGCGAGATTGCCGCTGTCCACGGACGAGATATACTTTGGATCGAGCGGGCGCGCCTCGCGCGTTTCATACCAGTTGAAAAAATGGCCGCGAAAGCGCTCGAGCCCTTGCATGCTGATCAATGTGTCTTCGATCCGATCGACGCTTTCCCGCAGTCCAATCCAGCCGAAATCGCGCGCCGCGACAATCGATAGCAAATAAAGCCCGAAGTTGGTCGGCGAACTGCGATGAGCGATGACCGGCTCCGGGTCTTCCTGGAAGTTATCGGGCGGCAACGCGTGGTCTTCGACGGTCACAAGGGTGCTGAAGAACCGCCAGATACGCCGTCCGGTCAGGCGCAGCAATATGATTTCGCTCGCGCTGAGCGGGTCGGTTTTATCCGGCTTCGGCGGCAAACTGATAAACCATGCCACCACCGGCGACGCGGCCCATAACAGCACGAATGGCCCGGCCGCGATGATTGCCCCTGGATTAATGAGTAGTACCAGGGCGCCGCACGCGAAGGCAATGATTTCGGCGCCGCGGAAACGCCAGAAAAAGGTCTTGAGAGAACCGCTGGAGCTCGCTTTCGATTGTGCGGCCGTGGTCCATTCGAGCAGTTTGCTCCGCGTGATGAAAAGCCGCGCCAAGGTGCGCAGGATCGCATCGAGCATGAGCCAGGCGTGGTGCGCCAGCAAGGTCAAAAGAATCGCGATATGGCCGCACCCCAACACGAAATCATTGGCGAGCGCACGCAGGTAACTCCGCGTGGTAATTTTGGCGCGGCGTGGCAGGATGTTCTGCAGAAAAGGCAGCAAGGCCGGCACGGCGAGCGCGGTCAGTGCGAAACCTATCCATACGACTTGCGACGCCTGGGGGATCAGCCAACTCGCCAGCAAAACGGCCAACATTCCTGGCGCGGATAGCGTCCGGCGGAGATTATCGAGCATCTTCCAGCGTCCGATCGCGCTGACGCCTTGGTCTTTGCGCCAGAAAATCCAGGGCAGCAACTGCCAGTCGCCACGCGCCCAGCGGTGCATGCGCGCCGCGGCAACTTCCGAGTGGGCAGGAAAGTCCTCGATGAACTCGATGTCACTGACCAAGCCACAGCGCGCAAAAATTCCCTCAAATAGATCGTGGCTTAGCAAGGCGTTTTCCGGCATGCGGCCGGCCAGCGTGGTCTCAAACGCATCGATGTCGTAAATGCCTTTGCCGGTGTAGCTGCCCTCACCGAACAGATCCTGATAGACGTCCGATATCGCGGAAGCATAGGGATCGATTCCGCAAGGCCCGGAAAAAAGTCGTCGAAAGATCGAGTTGTCGCGCCGCAAGGACAACGATGGCGTAATGCGCGGTTGCAATAAGCCATAGCCCTCGACCACGCAGTTAGATTCGTGCTCGAAGCGCGGCCGATTCAGAGGATGGGCGAGGGTACCGACCAATTGCCTCACCGCGCCTATGGGCAGCCTGGTATCGGCATCGAGCGTAATCACGTAGCGCACGCCATGCGGCGTCCGCGGAGCTTCGCCATCGATCGAGACGAACGAGGTCTGCGTATCTCCACGCAGCAGACGGTTAAGCTCATGCAGCTTGCCCCGCTTGCGTTCCCATGCCATCCATTTGCCTTCGCTCGGGTTCCATGCGCGCCCGCGATGGAATACGAAAAATCGGGTTGCGTCGGCGGTCGTGCTATGGCGTGCGTTGAGTTCGGAAATGCCAGTGCGTGCAATGTCCAGAAGCCGCGCATCTTCGGGGCGGGTTTGGCTATCGGCATCCACCCAGTCAGACAGCAATGCAAAGCCTACGTCGCCTTCCGGGTTGGCGAGATAATGAACTTCGAGTTGTTCTATCTGCTGGATGATTTGATCTTCATCGATAAGCAACGTCGGTATCACGACAAGGGTGCGCAGAGAAGGAGGCACGCCGTCCGCGAGTTCAAGGCGCGGCAAGTGGCGCGGACCGATGGTTTTTGTCGCCAGCAGGTTGACGAGCGCGAGCGCGATGTCGGAAGCAGGAAACACGCCGAACAAGGCGAGCAGCAGCAAACCGTAAGGTTCGACTCCGGCCTGCACGCTCGTATAAAGGGGCAATGCGAGCAGGCCGAGCGTGATGAGCGCGATGCTGCCGGTGAATGCCGCACCGGTGTGCGCGAAAAGGCCAAGCACCAAACGCTGGCTCAACGACATGCGAAAACCGACATCTCGCTGGAATTCCGCGCGACCGCCGGCAATCAGGTAATAGCCTGGATCAAACCGGCGAGCGTCGACGGCTTCACCGCGCTTAGCTGCTGCCTGGCGCACGCGCTCGGTCTTGGCGAGCACGGCGCGGGCGATGTCCATTTCGCTGCGGCGCGTGCCTTTGGCGAGCTCTTCGACGGCGTGGCGATAGCGGTCGCGGGTGATAAAGTCCATGGATGCAAACCCGGCTGCGCCGCGAAGCACCTGGTCGACGAGACTGACTTGTTCGAAAAACGTCTGCCAGTCGAATGCGGACATCAGGCGCATGCTGGTAATGATATTGCGCACCGTGACGTTACCCGCGGCCTGTTTGGCGTGCTCCAGCGCTACCACAGAGTCCGCGTTGGTATGCCGTGTAGCGAGCTTTTCATCCAGCCACCGCAAGGTCGGTGTTGTGTCCGGATCCTGGAAGCGCAGACGCTGCAAGAGCTGCACTGCTAACGCCGGCAGCAGCGGGTTATCCGGAAGCGTTGCCAAGGTCGCTTCGGCTTCTTGTGGCGACCGCCCATTCAGTTCTAACAGGCCGTCGCCGATCCTGTCTGCCTGCTGGCGCGCGATCTGCGAGCCAACGATGCGCACGCTCAAGCGGCGCAGATTTTCGACCATGACGCTGCGCAAGGTAATCGCTACTGCCCATAATTCCCCGATGGTCAAGGGCTGCACTCTTTGGTAGGCGCCGATAAACCGTTGCAACTGATCGGGATCGAACCGGCTGTCGGTATGCGCTACAAACGCCCACGCTACGCCGTACACGCGCGGATAACCCCGTAGCGGTCCGTCCGCGAGTTTAGGCAGTTCTCGGTAAAATCCTGGCTGCAAATGGTCCTTTATATCTCTTACCTGTTCCTCGACCAGGTGAAAATTATCGATCAGCCATTCTGCCGCCGGCGTGATCGAGCGCCCCTGGTGCACGCTCTCCGCGATGGCGCGGTACGATTCGAGCAGGACACGCCCGTTCTCGCTCACGCGCGGCCTAAGCTTGATTCCCTTGCGCGGATTTTCAGTGACTGTTTGTGCCGCGGCCAAGCTTTCCGCATGCTGCTCAAGGCGTTCGGCGCTAAACAGTTCAGCGCGGACCGGCTCTTCGAATTCCGTGAAAGGGCTGCCCGCGGGGTCGGAACGACTCACAAAACTTGGCATTCTTGGTGTCCAATTCATTGTGGCGGTGGCGATATTTTGAGAATTTGGCGCACGGTTTTAATCGTGAGGCGAGCAGCCTGCGAAATGAGTACGAAGGGCAGGGTCAAAGTCGGTAGTCAATTCCTATTCTTGCGCATAGCCTCGAACCGGGGCCGGGTTAAGGAGGAAGTGCGGTCCAGCCACGGCCCATCAGCTCGTCCGGAGTAATCCTCGGGCAGTTCGCGCAGGGAGCGCCCAGCCAGCGGCCCGTTCCTCACCTCGCCGCTTATGCCCTCGACGCCGCTGATCTCCCATGTTTCGCCTATGCCCCCGTCAGGGAGTCCGCCGCGGCCTAGTCCCTCTGCGATGAGCGGCCGCCGAACACAAGCGGTTGCTCGGCGTGGTCCGCCTCAGCGGATAGCAGTCCATGCAGAGCCCACCCTCACAGGATCGGCTGGCCGCCAGTCACAGCGATGCGGGCGCCGGAGATGTAGCTGGCCTCGTCGGAGGCAAGCAGGACGTAGACGGGGGCCAGCTCCGCCGGCTGGCCCGGACGTTTCATCGGCACCTGCTGGCCGAAGCTTTCCACTTGCTCCGGGGGCATGGTCGCGGGAATCAGGGGCGTCCAAATCGGGCCGGGCGCCACGCTATTGGCGCGGATGCCCCTGTCCGCCAAGAGCTGCGACAGGCTCCCGGCCATGTTCGCGATCCCGGCCTTGGTGACATTGTACGGGAGCAGCATGGGCGGGGGCATGTCGGAGTTGACCGAGGTGGAGCCGATGATCGACGATCCCGGCCGCATGTGCGGCACGGCGGCCTTGCAAAGGTGGAACATCGCCGAGATGTTGACGGCGATGGTGCGGTCCCACTCTTGGTCCGGGATCTCCTCCAGGGAGTTGCGCGACATCTGGAACGCGGCGTTGCTCACGAGTACGTCGACCCGCCCGAACTCCTGCACCGCCCTGGCGACGATCGCCCGGCAGTGCGCCGGGTCGGCTATGTCGCCCGGCACGAGCACGGCCTTGCGGCCGGCCTCGTCGACCCACTTCTTGGTGTCCTGGGCGTCCTCTTCCTCTTCCGGGAGGTAGGAGATCAGGACGTCCGCGCCTTCCCGGGCGAAGGCGATCGCCACCGCCTTGCCGATGCCGGAGTCGCCCCCGGTGATGACGGTAGCCTTGTCAAACAGCCGTCCAGAGCCCCGGTAGCTCTCCTCGCCGTGGTCGGGTATGGGCCGCATCCGCCGCGTGAGGCCCGGGGGTTGCTGTTGCTGTCGTGGTTGGGTCATTGCTTCCTCCTTCAAAAGGTCGGATCGACGAGATAGAGTGCGTCATGGCGCCGGCCGCTCGCTGGACAATCTTGCCAAGCACCATTCCAGTTGCCTTGTTCATCCGGCCGGCTTGAAATTGGTTGTATTCAGGCGCCTCCAATACCTTCGTTGATGCGGCCCGTGCCTTTGCACTTCTCGCACGGTTGCCGTCGATGCACCCACTGCCCCTGCAGGTCGGACACAAGTCCTCCCCCGTACCGCTTAAGTCAGTATATTTTGCGCGCTACCGTCCTGAAGAGTTCGCGAGCGGTCTACTACCCGTGAGAGGGATTGAAGACTGCGTGATTTTTGCGGGAATGAGCCCAGCGCCGTGAGGCGCAGTGCGGAAAAGTGAGCAACGGGCATCTCGGTAAGTTGTTGATAAATAAGCTTAACAGTGGTGGCTGGCGGGACTGAAAATCCGCGTGTCGGCAGTTCGATTCTGTCCCTGGCCACCACTCCCTAAAACTTACACCATTTTCAATCTTTCGCTTTTGCGGTAGGTGGATCAGGCTCCTCATGCATGTTGTCTGCACATATTGTAGTGTCACGACCTAGGGCGACGTTTACTACTTTTCGATCGTTTAGCATTTAGTTGTTCAATCCACGCAGGCCAATTGACATCTTCACTGGTAACCAATGCCAATTGAGTATTCAAATCTACCCTGTCTAGGAACAATACGAGATTCATAGAATCCCAACGTGCGCTTGGAATGATCATACCTTGAAAGTCCAGCATGTATGCGGCTGCGCCAATTGATTGGCTCCGCTCGTAACTTATTCGCTTAGCTAGCGGATCCTCGATGCCTAGAAGTTTAAGCTGTGCAGTGTCGAGGGACAAAATGTTGGATACACTAACGCTGACCTCATTCAGTAAGACGTCGGATGAGGAAAATACTGGGGCCTGCGAAAGATGGTAATAAACCTCCGCGATGGCGCCGGATCGTTCAAGATTCAAATACAGGGCCTCGAACTTGCCATCGGGAGACCAACGCCCTCCTCCTAAATTTCCGGCGAGTGGATCGCGACCTTTCCAGGTAACGCGATAAGCGGAGCCTTCATAGGGTTCGCCGGGTATCGCATCGATGGCATCAATTAAGATCGGATCTAGCACGTTATGGAAAAGCTGCGGCGTAGACTAGCCGATTTTTATAGATATGTGAGCGCCCCGAGCCGCTCGATGGCTTGCAATACTTCGTCAGTTCGCCCCTCGTGAATAAGCTCGATAGCACGAGCGCCATCTAACAACTCGTTTCGAGCATACAACCAAACTCGGGTCTCTGCTGGATCGTAAAACTCACCAAGTCGGTCAACGACGTACCGTAGATCCGACAGAACGAGCTGGGTTTTCGGATGTGGTGTAGCCTTACCGGTCGTCCACCGGGAGACCGTCGCCTTAGATACATCGGCTATGTTGGCCACGTCTACGCCACTCAATTTGCCTCTGTCCTTCAGGTCTTCAATGGTCTTCATAATTACGTTTTCACGCATTCTTGTGTCCGAAGTTTTTGTTTGCTTGAGCTTTTGTTAAGGGTGGCCGTGCAACCGGAATCGTTCCTAGCTCACTGAACATGTTGTCAAAAGTATGCTGCATTAAATCGATTCGATTGCTCATCTTCTCAAGCTGGTTCGTGAGCGTTGGGTCGCCTAACTTCATTTTTTTCGCTTTCCTTAAACCTAGGCCAATTTTTGGTAAGAAATCACCCATAAGGTAATTGGCTCGCTTAAGCTCTGGCACGGCATTCAGCATGTGGATCTGCCGATGGCTTTGGATTAGAGCATGAGCTTTGGACCGACTAATCATGTCATCCGGCCCGTGACAGCAAGCCGGATCCTTACACATGGCCAAAGATTTCGCTCCATGGCCCTTCAAAAATACTTCAGCTTTATTCTGGTTAAGGTATAGATCGAGTTGCGGCAGATAGATTCGCCGAACGCTCCCGCCGCCACTAGGCTTAGTACGCCAAGCGGCTTCGTTAAAATTCTCCTTTTCGGCTACTCCGTGGCAGACCCCCCCTGCAGCGCCAAATGCCGCCAAGCTTATGCCGCAAACGCCACCCACATTGTCTGCAATTACCGATTTTCCAAATTGATCTAATTGCCACGCTGCTTCGATCCAATGTTTAGTTGCAGTAGGGGAGCCGCGCATGCCATAACCAGAGACCCGCAGCCAGACGTTACCGACAGGAGCATCAACTAATCTCTCACCAATAAGATGAACCAGTTCGTGATTCCTTAGCAAGGACACTGGCACGGTAAGATGGTAATCAATCCTTATATGACCTCCGCCAGGCTGGTCCAGAGACTTGCGCAAAGCTACGGCGAATGAAATGTCTACCATTAACCAAGGCGAGCTAGCATTTAGCAAGAAATGAGTGGGTAACAGTATTGCGTCTACCCCAGCATTCACGGCGAACTCAGCAATCCGATCTGCTAATAAAGCCCCGCTTTTACCGCTCCAGTCACTTGGCTGACTACAGCGGTCCGGTATAGCCCAAGGCAATGTCCGGGCCTTAGAGTTGATTCCAGCCGGTGTTGCCAACTCTGCAGATTGAGTATCCAAAATAATCTCGGCGTTACTCTCAGAAAGGGAATGCACCAGATCTTTCTGAGTCAACACATGACTCGCTTGAACAACGGCATGAGATATAGGAACTCGCCCTGCGGTATGCAGATTTTCTAACGTCCGATGCCCGGTGTGTCCGACACGAACGATATGTTCGATCCGCTTTGCTTTCGGATGTAGTTGGACTACGTTACTCATTACGCCTCTTCCCCTAATAATAAACACTTGCGTTTCATAATACGATATACAGAAACATAAATGCAACTTGATTGATCAAGCTCGGAGTGGCTTGTCAAGGTATTAGTTGCGAACGCCAAGGCTTGGCGGCTTATCCGTGACTGAATCGCGAGAAAAAGCTACGGGCAATCTCGTATGCGACGTCAAACTGAGTCTTCGCACTAACTGTTAGCAAGGTTAGGCCGGTGCCACACGGCCGGAATCGACCTTTGAGGAACCGTCGAACGCCGCTTTTCCGGTACCATAAAAATTAGAGTTTTCGCTATCGAATGAGCTGGGACGGCCCGGCATCACGAGGGGATAGAAGTTTCATGATCACCGGCGAGATCAAAAACCAGATCGACCGCATCTGGGATGCCTTCTGGTCTGGTGGCATCTCAAATCCGCTTGAGGTTATCGAGCAGATGACTTATCTGCTCTTCATCAAGCGCCTGGACGAGATACACACCGCCCGCGAAAAGAAAGCTCTCCGGTTTAGGGAAAAGATCGAGCGGCCGATCTTCGGGCCGGGGCAGCAACATCTGCGCTGGTCCGTGTTCCGCGCACTGGGTGACACCAACAAGCTCTACGCCACCATTGCCGACGCGGTCTTCCCGTTCATCAAGACGCTGGGAGATGGCAAAGGCAGCGGCGCCGACAGCGCCAACTCCACCTACTCCGCCCACATGAAGGACGCGCGTTTCACCATCCCGTCCGCGGCCTTGCTGGCGAAAGTGGTGGACATGCTCGACGCCGTGCCGATGGACGACCGCGACACGAAGGGCGACGTATACGAGTACATGCTGGGCAAGATTGCCGCGGCGGGGCAGAACGGTCAGTTCCGCACACCGCGTCACATCATCAAGCTGATGGTGGAGATGATGGCGCCAAAACCCAGCGACACGATCTGCGACCCGGCCTGCGGCACGGCCGGTTATCTGATCGCGGCAAGCGAATATCTTTTCCAGCACTACGAGAGCGAGATTTACGCCAGTGCGGAATCCGCGCGTCGCTTCAATCATGACACCTTCCACGGCTTCGATTTCGACAGCACCATGCTGCGCATCGGCTCGATGAACATGCTGTTGCATGGCGTGGAGAACCCTGCCATCGAAAACCGCGACAGCCTGAGCGAGGGCCACGCAAAGGTGGAGGGGCAGTTCAGCCTGGTGCTCGCCAATCCCCCGTTCGCCGGCTCGCTGGACTACGAGAGTTGCGCCAAGGATCTGCTGTCCGTGGTCAAGACCAAAAAGACCGAGCTGCTGTTCCTGGCACTGTTCCTGCGCCTGCTCAAGCCGGGCGGCCGGGCGGCGGTAATCGTGCCGGACGGCGTACTGTTCGGCTCCAGCACGGCACACAAGAGTCTGCGCCGGGCGCTGGTGGAAGATCACAAGCTGGACGGCATCGTTTCCATGCCCTCGGGCGTGTTCAAGCCCTACGCCGGCGTATCCACCGCCATCCTGATCTTCACGAGGACAGACTCGGGCGGCACCGACCGTGTGTGGTTCTACAACATGCAGGCGGATGGCTTGTCACTGGACGACAAGCGCACCCCGCTGTCGCCCAAGAATGGCGACGTCCACGCCGTGAACAACCTGCCGGATATCCTCAATCGCTGGCGTAACCTGGACGGTGAGACCGGGCGCGCCTGCACGGACCAGAGCTTTCTGGTGCCGAAGGCGGAGATCGCCGATAACGGCTACGACCTCTCCATCAACCGCTACAGGGAGATCGTTTACGAGGAGGTGAAGTACGACCCGCCGGAGAAGATTCTGGGCGACCTGCGGGCGCTGGAGACGGAGATCATGAAGGGCTTGGACGAGCTGGAGGCGATGCTACAGGAGAGTTGAGTGCAATTATCAATTTATTATCAGTTATTATCAATTTGATAATAAACGGTCTCGGGGGGTAGCGCTGAAGCCAATTATCAATTTATTATCAGTCATTATCAATTTGATAATTGCACATGAAAATACCCTTGACCCCGCCGCCCTATCCCGGGTTGGTGTTGTCCATCCCGCGTAAGCGATTGAATGTCGTGTTCGAGAATGCGGGTCAACTTGCTGACAGCCGCTACCTTCACTGGGACAAACTCCGCCAGCTCGATCCGCCAGCGGATCTCAACCACGAGGAATGGTGGGCCGCGCTTAAAATGGGCCGCCTGCAGAGCGCCCGCGACATTGAGCAGTTCCGCAGCATTGACGGCCAACCGTTCCACTATTGCCTGCCCGACATGGTACTGGCGGCGGTCCACGACATCGATAGCCGCGCGCGCGGAAACATAACGCTGTCGGAACAGGTTACGGACGCGGGCGACCGTAATCGCTACATGGTCAGCTCGCTGATCGAGGAAGCCATTACCTCCAGTCAGCTCGAAGGCGCCGCCACCACGAGAAAAGAAGCCGTCGAAATGTTGCGTTCCGGCCGCCAGCCTCGCGACCACAGTGAGCGCATGATCCTGAACAACTATCTCGCCATGCAGCACATCCTGGCACTGGACAAGCATCGGTTGACGCCCGAGATGGTGCTGGAACTGCACCGCATACTCGCGCGTGAGACCATGAACACCCCCGATGCCGCCGGCCGCCCGCAAACGCAAGAAGATAAGCGAATAAAGGTATTTGACCCTCGCGACAACACGTTACTGCACACGCCGCCGCCGGCTAAAGAACTGCCGGAACGGCTGGAACTCATGTGCCGCTTCGCCAATGGAGAAATCGGCAGCAAGGGTTTTCTGCATCCCGTCATCCGCGCGATCATTTTGCACTTCTGGCTCGCCTACGATCACCCGTTCGAGGACGGCAACGGCCGCACGGCGAGAGCATTATTTTACTGGGCCATGCTGCGCGAGGGTTACTGGCTCTTCGAGTATCTTTCGATCTCCAGTCTGTTACGCAAGGCGCCTTCGCAGTACGCGCGTTCGTATCTCTACACGGAAACGGACGGCAACGATCTGACGTATTTTATTGCCTACCAGCTGAAAGTTATTCGCCGGTCGCTGGACGCACTGGATGCTTATCTCGCCCGCAAGCAACGGGAAATCCGCGACGCCGAAGCGAAACTCCGGGAGATCAGCGGCCTCAATCACCGCCAGCGGGCGCTCATCGCCCATGTGTTGCGTAACCCTACGCAGGAATACACTATCGAATCACACAGGCGCAGCCACAATATCGCGTATGCCACGGCGCGCAACGACCTGCTGCAACTGGCGGCGAAGAACATGCTGGCGGTTACGAGAAAAATCGGAAAAAAAGCATTCTACCGGCGGGGGCCGGCGCTGCATGCTGAACAAGAGATCTGAAGAGGCTGGAGCACCTCGGAGGAACCTGGGGAGGGTGCGATAGACTCTTGCATACGCACTTAACCAGCTATCTGTCATCCTGAGCGCAGCGAAGGATCTGGTTTTCGTTTGGAAACAGGAGATTCTTCGGCCCTCAGCCTCAGAATGGCAAGCTCCCCGGCCTGCCAATGACTTATGCAATAGCCGATAGAATGCAAGACGAGACCGCCTTGAACGATTTGCTGAAAGACCCAATCGAGTCCGATCCGCGCTATGCCGAAATACTTGCCGAAGCCGAAGCCGAAGCCGAAGCCGAAGCCGAGGCGCAGCGAGAGCTTCGGCAAATGGGTATTGACGGCCTTGGCGCCTGTCATTACCGCTGGGGCGTGAAGAAGCGCTTTCTCAAGAAAAAATACGGGATCGACTGGAAGTCGCCGGCTGAGCTGAATCCGGGGGTTTGTTTTGACTGAGACATCTCGATGAGTTGGCCGATCGTGGCTTTGTCGGATATCTGCGATATCGACATTGGTAAAACGCCTGCGCGAGGCAAACCGGAATACTGGTCGCCTGGCGTCGAAGAGCCTTGGATAACGATATCCGATCTGAACCAGGGACGGACTGTACGATTCAGCAAGGAGCAAGTCTCAGAGGCAGGCATACTTGCCTCACGCATGAAAAAAGTGCCAGCGGGAACTCTTCTCCTCAGCTTCAAGCTGAGCATTGGCAAAGTGGGTATTGCCGAGCGGCCTCTCTATACCAATGAAGCGATAGCCGCCCTTAACGACCTTTCGGTGGACGCAGACCGGGACTACCTTTACTGGGCATTGAAACGTATCGACCTGCTTGCGTACACAGATAGAGCAGCGAAAGGAAAAACACTAAATAAAGCCAAGCTGAAGCAAATTCAGATCCCCTTGCCCCCGCTCCCTGAACAACGGCGCATCGCGGCGATTTTGGACAAGGCCGACGCGCTGCGGCAGAAGCGCCGCGAGGCCATCGCCAAGCTCGATCAACTGTTTCAGTCCGTTTTTCTGGAGATGTTCGGGGACCCGATTACAAATCCGAAGGGGTGGGAGTTTGCTCCGCTTGCTGAGCTATTATCAAGAAAACCAATAAACGGAGCATATTATCCGAAAGAAAAATATACGGATGCCGGCGGTATACCAATGGTTCATATGTCTGACGCATTTTACGGAGTAGTACGGAAAGAAAGCCTCAAACGAGTGTTGGCATCGCCGTCCGACCAAAAAAAATACGCATTAACTTGTGACGATTTATTGATTTCTCGGCGGTCACTGAAATACGAAGGTGCAGCCCAGCCTTGTCTGATCGAGGAGATGGACGAAGCGCTCATATTCGAATCGTCTCTCATCCGCATTACACCTGACCCAGCCAAAATGCTGCCAATTTATCTGCACCACTATTTCGCCAACCCCAGAGCAAAATCCAAGTATGTCTTGATGCATGTTACGAAGTCGACTATCTCCGGGATCAACCAGAGCAATCTCAACAAGGTCGAGGTCATGAAGCCGCCTATTTGCATTCAGCATAGTTTCCAAGCCGTCGTCGACCAGGTTCGTAACGCGGGCGTACAAGCAGATGCCGGACTCAGAACGAGTGATCAACTATTCTCTTCGCTCCAACAACGCGCCTTCAACGGCCAGCTCTAACCATGAGCAACTTCCGGTTCCTCCGCTCTGAATTCGCCTCGCTCTATGAGCCGGCGGTGAGCGCGGAGAAACTGGTCCACTCCGATCCGCGCTCTTCCTGCTTTCGCACGCGCCACGCGCTGGAGTTGGCGGTGCACTGGCTGTACGACTACGACCGCGGTCTGCGCCGGCCGTATGACCGCAGCCTCAATGCGCTGCTCACTCAGTCGGACTTCGAGCAACTGCTGCCGCCGCCCGTTTACCAAAAGGCGCGATTGATCCAGAAGCTGGGCAACCAGGCCGTCCATTCGTCGCGGCCAGTACAGGCTTTTGATGCCCTGCGGCTGTGCCGCGAGCTGTTCCATCTGCTTTTCTGGCTGGCACGCACCTATACTCGAAAATCCGACCCCAAGACCCTCGAAGCCGTCTTTGACGAAGCACTGATCCCACGCCTGGTCTCCAGCGAACAGGCGGTGACCCTGGCCCGCGAGGCGCTCAAGAAGCAGGAAGAAGAGTTTGCGCAAAAGCTGGCCGAGGAGCGCGCCGGACTGGACGGTCGCGAGGCCGCCATCGCCGAGCAGGCTCGAAGCCTGGACGAACAGGAAGCGGCCCTGGCCGGAGTCAACGCCGAGCTCGTGCGGGTGCGCGCCGAGCTGGCGGAAGCCAAACAGAAGAATCTCAAGGTTCCGGACACCCACGACTACAACGAACTACAGACTCGCAAGCTGCTCATCGACGTGCTGCTGGCCGAAGCCGGCTGGACAGCGGGCGCCAACGCCAGCGTGGAATACCCGGTCAGCGGCATGCCCAACGAGAAGGGCGAGGGTTTTGTCGATTATGTGCTGTGGGGCCAGGACGGCCTGCCGCTGGCCGTGGTCGAGGCCAAGCGCACACTTAAGGACGCGGATGTGGGCCAGCAACAGGCGCTTCTCTACGCCAACTGCCTGGAACAGGAGAAAGGTCAGCGCCCCGTCATCTTCTACACCAACGGCTACAAGATCTGGCTGTGGGACGACTGTCGCGCGGGACCCCGCGAAGTGCAGGGTTTTTACACGCGCGAGGAACTGTCGCTGGCGGTGCAGCGGCGCACCATCGCCGAGAATCCGCTGGACCGTCCGGCCAGGAACAGCATCGTCGAGCGCTACTACCAGAAGCGCGCCATCGCCTCACTGTGCGAAGCCTTCAATGCCGGTCAGCGGCGCGGCCTGCTGGCACTGGCGACGGGTACGGGCAAGACGCGCATCGCGATCGCGCTGGCGGACGTGCTCATGCGGGCCAACTGGGTGAAGCGCGTGCTGTTCCTGGCCGATCGCATCGCGTTGGTCAATCAGGCCGCCAATGCCTTCAAGGCGCACCTGCCCGAAGCCACTACGGTCAATCTGGTCACGGAAAAAGACAAGCTGGGCCGCGTGTACGTGTCCACCTATCCCACCATGATGGGTTTGATCGACAAGGGCCAGGCTGCGGAAGGCGGCGAGATCAGGCGCTTTGGCGTTGGGCATTTCGACCTGGTGATCATCGACGAGGCCCACCGCAGCGTGTATCAGAAATACGGGGCCATCTTCGATTACTTCGACAGCCTGCTGGTGGGTCTGACCGCCACGCCGCGCGACGAGGTGCACCGCGACACCTATGACCTTTTCGGGCTGGAGAAGGGTGTACCCACGGACGCCTACACGCTGGAGGACGCCGTGAAGGACGGTTACCTGGTGCCGCCCCGCGCGCAGAGCGTGCCGCTGAAGTTCGTGCGCGAGGGCATCAAGTACGACGAGCTGAGCGAAGAGGAAAAGGAGCACTGGGAATCGCTGGACTGGGGCGAGCAGGTCGGCGAGGACATTATAAATGGGGTGCCCGGCGGAGTAGACGCCTCGCAGGTCAACAAGTGGCTATTCAACGAGGACACCGTGGACAGGATGCTGCGATATCTGATGGATCACGGCCTGAAGGTGGATGGCGGCGACCGGCTGGGCAAGACCATCATCTTTGCCCGCAACAACGACCACGCTCGCTTTATCGCGGAGCGTTTCGACCACCACTACCCGCAGTACAAGGGCGCCTTTGCGCGAATGATCACCTTTCGGGTCAATTACGCGCAGACACTGATCGATGATTTTTCCATCGCCACCAGGGCGCCGCATATCGCCATCTCGGTGGATATGCTGGATACAGGCATCGACGTGCCGGATGTGGTGAACCTTGTGTTCTTCAAGCCCGTACGCTCCAAGGTGAAGTTCCTGCAAATGATTGGTCGCGGCACCCGTCTGCGTGAGGACCTGTTCGGACCGGGCCAGCACAAGTGCGAATTCCTGATCTTCGATTACTGCGGCAACTTCGAGTTCTTCAACGAGCAGCCGGACGGCCGCGAGGCGTCCGCGCCAGAGCCGCTGGGCAAGCGGCTGTTCAGGCAGCGACTGGAACTCCTGGCGTGGCTTGGCCGGCAGGAGTCTGAGACTCTGGCGGTGGCAGATATCAACGCCCCGCCGCATGGCAATATCGAGTCGGAAGCTGAATTGCGCTCAGCGTTGACCCATACGCTCTTATCCGAAGTGCAGGCGATGAACGTCGATAATTTCATCGTTCGTCCTCAGCGCGAGCACGTGGAGCGCTTCGGGCAGCCGGAGAACTGGCAGATGCTGGATGACGAGGCCATGGGCGTGCTGGTCCACCATGTGGCCGGCCTGCCCAGCACGCACGAAGGCGAGCACATCACTGCACGGTTGTTTGACCTGACCTGTCTGAATCTGCAGCTCGCCTTGATTGAGCGGATGACCGCGTTGATCGAGAAACTGATCAACCGCATCCGAGAGCTGGCTAGCGCGCTGGAAGCGGCTGGCAATGTGCCGGCCGTGAAGGCGCAGCTGGAGCTGATCCATGCCGTGCAGGAGGAGGAATTCTGGAAAGGTATAACCTTGCCCATGGTCGAGAACCTGCGCCGCCGGCTGCGGGGTCTTATTCAGTTCATCGACAAGACCCGCAGCAAACCCGTTTATTCAGCGCTGGACGATGAGATGGGCGAAGTCACCGAGGTATCCTTAAGCAGCTTCCAGACCGGCGTGAACATGGCCCAGTACCGCAAGAAGGTGGAGGCTTTCATCCGCGCAAACGAAAACCATGTGGCCATCGCCAAGCTCAAGCACGACCGGCCGCTTACTCCGCAGGACCTGGAGGAACTTGAGCGTTTCGTCTATGAGTCCGGCGAGGTAGGCGGCCGTGAGCGATTCGAGGCCTGTTTCGGTACGGAGCAACCACTGACGCTGTTCATCCGCTCCCTGGTGGGGCTGGACCGTGCCGCGGCCAAGGAGGCGTTTGCGGAAATTATGGCCGACACGCAGCTAAACAGCCGACAGATACGCTTCGTCGAGATGATTATCGACCATCTGACCCGCCAGGGATCCATGAAACCGGGGCAGTTGTACGAGCCGCCGTTCACGAGCCTGCATTACGAAGGGCTGGATGGGCTGTTTCCCGGCGACGCTGCGGAGAAGGTCGTACGTATTGTCCGGAGCATCAACCGCCGTGCAGAAGGATCGGAGGAGGCGGCCTGACAAAAGCCCTGGCGCGCAGACGGTTTCCGGCGGCATGAGGAGCCGAACGATGCACTGCGCCCGCACGGAATCAGCATATTGTTCGCGTTGCCAGTCTGTCGTCGTGTAATGTAACTTTCGAGTTGTCGCGATTATGCCGCATCGTTCGATGCACCGCTCACGCGCACACTCAGATCAAGCTCCGTAGATGACGAAATATCGGCTCGCAATATCCTCTGCATATGTCGCAGACTTTTCTCGTTCGACTCCGGTTCTATAGAGGCAACGCAGTCCGTCGGCACGCATAGTTCATATCCCCGCACGTAGGCATCGTTGGCGGTGAACAGCACGCAGCTGTCCGCGGTCAGGCCCGTGATGATCAGGCGCCTGGCGCCCAGGTGGTCGAGCAGGATGCAAGGGCGTGAAGTAAAAGCCGGAATGTTTCGGTTTGAGGATAAAGTAGTCGCTGTCGGTGGGGCGCAGCATCTGGACGATGGCCTTGCCGCGCACGTTGGACTCCAGGCAGTGCGACACCAGTGTCTCCAGGCTGGACCGCCAGCGGCCGAAGTTGTCGTTGACATAAATGCACGGTATACGCGCGCGGCCGGCGCGCGCCTTCAACTCGGCCAGGTGCGTGGCCATGTCGCGCGCGGACTCGAACAGGCGGTCGGCGCCCGGAAATTCCAGATCGTTGATCACATCCACGATCAGCAGCGCGGTGCCGGCGCTGTCGGGTGCGTTTCCATGAAGGTCGTCTTCGGTCATAGTGTCTTTTCCGTACGCTTACCCAGCTATCGATTAATGAGCAAGGCTGATGCCAGGAAGACGGGCTGCCATCGACGAGCGTCGCCCGCAGCCATACAACGAACGAGCACTAGCTCGATGACCCGGTAACCAGTATCGACGCGCGGCGCATAAAAGCCGAAACTAGGCATCGCACACGCGTCCTCGCCACAGCAAGGTTTGTGACATGCGACAACCGTTTCTCTCGATCTACACGCACAAATTCATCCGCGCAGCCGTGTGCGTGCCGTTCGTGCGCGTGGCCGACCCCACGTTCAACGTCGAGCGGACTTTGGGCCTGGCGCGCCGCGCCTCTGACCTGAACGCCGCGGTCGCGCTGTTTCCGGAGCTGGGCATTTCGGCCTATTCCAATGAAGATTTGTTTCATCAGGACGCGTTGCTCGACGCGGTAGAGTCTGCGCTCGCGCGCCTTGTCGCGGACAGCCGGGAGCTTTCGCCGGTCCTGCTGGTCGGCGCGCCGCTGCGGTTCGAGGGCAAGCTTTTCAATTGCGCGCTGGTCGTCTACCGCGGGCGGCTGCTGGGTGTAGTGCCCAAGTCCTATCTGCCCAACTACCGCGAGTTCTACGAGAAGCGCCAGTTTACTTCGGGGCGGGTGGCGGTCGGCGCGGAGATGCAATGCCTGGGTGTGCGCGTGCCGTTTGGCAACGATCTGATCTTCGACGCCGCGAACGTCGAGGATTTCTCGCTGCACGTGGAGATCTGCGAGGACTTGTACGCGCCCATCCCGCCCAGCACCTACGCCGCGCTGGCCGGCGCGACGGTGCTGGCGAACCTTTCGGCCAGCAACATCACGATCGGCAAGGCCGACTATCGGCGCGACCTGTGCGCCTCGCAATCCGGAAAATGTCTCGCGGCCTATCTTTACTCGGCGGCCGGGCCCGGCGAGTCTACGACGGATTTAGCCTGGGACGGGCACGCCATCATCTACGAGAACAACGAACTGCTGGCCGAGGCCGAGCGCTTTGCGGCGGATGAGCAAATCATCGCCGCCGACATCGATCTCGAACGGCTCGCGCAGGAGCGCATGCGCATGACCAGCTTCAACGACGCGGTGGGCGAACACCTGGAGCGCGTGCGCCGCATGCGCCGTGTTCCCTTCGAGTTCGAGGCGCCCGCGGGCGAAGTCCCGCTGATGCGGCGCATCGAGCGTTTTCCCTACGTGCCTGATGATCCCGCCGCGCGCGACGAGCGCTGCTTTGAGGCGTACAACATCCAGGTTCACGGTCTGATGAAGCGGCTGCTCAGCGCCGGCATCGAAAAAATCGTGATCGGCGTGTCGGGCGGGCTGGATTCCACGCACGCGCTGATCGTGGCGGCCAAGACTGTGGATCGCCTCAAGCTTGCCCGCGCGAACATTCTCGCTTATACGATGCCGGGCTTCGCCACCAGCACAAGCACGCGCGACAACGCGCACAAGCTGATGCGCGCGCTGGGCGTGACCGCGGCCGAGATTGATATCAAGCCCTCGTGCCTGCAGATGCTCAAGGATATCGGCCATCCGTTCGCCGCGGGCGAGCCGGTCCATGACGTGACTTTCGAGAACGTGCAGGCGGGCGAGCGCACCTCGCATCTGTTCCGGCTGGCCAACCTGCATCAGGCGCTGGTGCTCGGCACCGGCGACTTGAGCGAGCTGGCGCTGGGCTGGGCGACTTATGGCGTGGGCGATCACATGTCGCACTACAACGTGAATGCCTCCGTTCCCAAGACCCTGATCCAGCACCTGATCCGCTGGGTCATACGTTCGGCGCAATTCGATGAGAAAACGAACGATACCTTGCAGTCCATCCTCGACACGGAGATCTCGCCGGAACTCGTGCCCGGCGACATTGCCGATCGGCCCGCGCAGAGCACGCAGGCGCGGATCGGCCCCTACGAGCTGCAGGATTTCAATCTTTACTACGTGCTGCGCTTCGGCTTCCGGCCGAGCAAGGTGGCGTTTTTGAGCCTGCACGCCTGGGGCGACAAAGCGCGCAACGACTGGCCCGAGTGGCTGCCGTCGGCGGAGCGCCGGGAATACGATCTGCCGACCATCAAGAAATGGCTCGAGGTGTTTCTCTACCGCTTTTTCAAGATCAGCCAGTTCAAGCGCTCGTGCCTGCCCAACGGGCCCAAGGTCGGATCGGGCGGCTCGCTGTCACCGCGCGGCGACTGGCGTGCGCCTTCGGATTCCGAGGCGACGGTGTGGCTGGAGGAGCTGCGACGAAACACGCCGGACTGACCGCTTGCGACCGACGATTCCGTGGCGTTGGTCATTCCGAGCGCAGCGATCCCCCACCCCAACCCTCCCCCGCTTGCGGGGGAGGGCGAGGGAGGGGGCGGCAATGGGCGCGAGCCGGGACGCCGTTCATCCAATCAGCCTACTTGCCGCTCATTCGGCTCGCGCTGTGCCGGTACGCTTCCGGCATCACGAACGTGCCGCTCCAGATATTGCGTTTCAGGGCGCGGGCTTCTTTTTCCAGCGAGACGTAGTCCGCGGAATAACGGGTATACGCGACCGCCCAGCCTTGGCGCACCATCCACGCGCTGAGGTCTTCGCCGGCGACATCGCATGCCGCGACCATGCGGTCGTTGCTGTCGCGGTCACGGGCGCGGCACTGGATCATGGTTGACCCGATGCGCTGCTTCAGCGCGGCGGCCGCCTGTTGGCCGCAGGGCCACTGTTCGTAGCTGCGCGCGCAATGCTGCGATCTTTCGACCGCGTCTATGCCGTAAAGGCGGATTCGCGTGCCGTCGATGTCCACGGTGTCGCCGTCGATGACATAAGCGCGGCCGGTGATGTGACTGATATTCGGGATTGGAACCTGGGGCAGTCCCTTGTGATTCGACGTCAATCCCAGGCGCTTGCGTTCCAGATCCAGATAAAGCGCGGCCTCCTGCGATTTGTTGATCTCTTTTCTTTGCCACGCCGCGTGGATCGCCTGCCGCGCCTGTTCGTATTCGCGTGCGGACATCGCGGGTGGGGAAGCCCGGGACGACGCGCCACGCGGCGGGTTCTGCGCGCGCCGCAACGCCTCGACCGCTTCGCGCTGACGATTGAGCTGCTGCATGGTGCGCGCGTGCGCGGCGGCCGGATCGTCCGCGGGCGGCGGTGGCTCGACGATGATGATCTTCGCATCCTGATCGGTCGCGGGCCGCTCGTTGCTGAAATGCGGTATCCCATCCGCATCCGTCCAGGTGTAGATCTCCGCCGCGAGCGCCGGTGTCGCGGTAGAGGCCAAGATAAGCAGCACTGCGATCCCGCGCGACATGCCGGCAACTCCCCTGTGAGTCGAGATAGTATAGCGGGCGCAAATACGATTTCGGGCCTGCTCGCTCGCGCGGGTCAGACCGTTCGTCCCGATATCGCTACCGTGGGTGTCGGCGCAATGAGTTCGGGCCCACACGCGGCACGGCAGCGGATCGCGCGCGGGTTGCGCGGCGCGCACCACCGGGCTGCACAGGCGGGTCGAGTTCGATTCTGTCCTTGACTCATTGGGCAAGCTCTGAATTAATCAGAGATTATCTAAACGGTCCAGCACCGCGCCGCCGAGTGCGGGCACGCTCGATCATCATAAGCGGAGGATCAAGGGGGAGATGCAATGACGCCATTTCGAAGGGCCAAATGGCTGCTTGCGGGTTCGTCTGCCGGGGCCGGCCAGCGGGATCCGTGGCCGGGCAGCGTGGCGGGATTCCGGCGCAGGCATCTATGGCTGACCGCCGGTCTCATGTTGCTGCTCGCGGCCGCGTTTGCGGCTCGCGCAGAGCTCAATCAAGATGCATCCGCCGCGAAACAGGCCGCGGGCGAGCCGGCCTCCGACTGGAAAAAAAACTGGGCGGTCGACGAGGGCTTTGCGCTCAGCATGGATACGCAGGGCTACGATTTTCCGACCGCCATCGCCTTTGTCCCCAAGCCCGGCCCGGATCCGAAAGACCCGCTTTATTTCGTGACCGAGCTTCGGGGCAAGGTCAAGGTGGTGACCAACGACCGCACGGTCCACACCTTCGCCGAAGATTTTCTGCAAACGGGTTTCGGTGAGGAACTGAATTATCAGACCGAATCCGGTGTGGGCGGCATCTGCGTGGCGCCGAAACAAGGTTACGTGTTTGTGACTTTCGCCTATCAGGACGGCGAAAACCTGCGCAACAACATCATTCGCTTCGAGACCACGCCGGGCACGTTCGCGCTCAAGCCGAAATCCCAAACCGCCTTCACCGAAGTGTTCGCGCCGTACGAATCCGGCGTTTCCCATCAGATCGGCGGGTGCGCGATCAGCAACGGCATGCTGTACGTGGGGGTGGGCGATGGCTGGAATTCCCACCTGGGGGCGCAACGGCTCAACACCTTCCAGGGCAAAGTGATTCGCATGACCCTGGACGGCGAACCAGCGCCCGACAATCCGTTCTACGAAAACGACGACATTGGCAGGGCGGCCAATTACATCTGGGCCTATGGATTCAGGAATCCGTTCAGTCTTAACGTGATCGACGAGCGGGTCATGGTGGCGGAAAACGGCGTCAACGCGGATCGATTCCTGAACGTCGAGCGGGGAAAGAACTATCTGTGGAACGGCGGCGACCGGAGTATCTCCGCCAATGCCGATTATGTTTTCTTGGAGAGCGTCGGGCCCGCCCAGATGGGTTTTCTTGAGCCCGCCTCGCACCTGTTTCCCCAGCGGTTCAGAGGCCAGTTTTACCTGGCCTTATCGTCCAAGACCCCCGAGACGGCTGGTGTTGTCCGCATGGCTTACGGGTTCCAGGAGGGCCGCATGACCGCGGTTCCGGAGTACGTCTTGCAGGCCGCGCAGGACGCTTACAACCCGCTGACGGGTCTGGCCTTCGGGCCGGACGGCCTCTATTTCGCGCCCATACTGCCGTTGGCGAACGGGCGGAGCGCCGTGCTCAAGCTCGAATACGAACCGCGCAATGCCCATCCGATCACCTTGAGGGACCTCATCGAGGCCGAGGTTTCGGTCGCGGATGGCGAGTCCATAATGGCCAGACGCGGTTGTTTCGGATGCCATAAGGTCCAGGGCGTGCCAGGTCGCGGCGGCACGAAGGGGCCCGTGCTGGGAGATGACGCGATGGTCAGGCGCGTTGAGCAGCGGGTCAATTCCGAAGCCTTCCTTGAATCCCTGCAAGAACTGGATGCGCGCGATGAAGCGCCGTTCAATCGTTTTGAGCAGGCCCGTGACAGGCTCGCCGAAGCGCAGGGGCTGGAGCGCGTAAGGCTGTATGTCAAGTATCAGATCCTGGAGCCGCGCTTCGACGGCCCCGCCTCCGCCATGCCCAACCTGGGGTTGACCGAAGGTGAGGCCGACGCCATCACGGGCTTTCTGCTGGGCGAGGCGGACAAGGGATTCGTGGACAAGCTCAAGGAGCGGCTGTTCCGGAACGAACAGCGCCGCCTCGCGCTCGCGTTCGTGGCCGGGCTGTGCGTCGGCCTGCCGGTATGGTTTGCGCTGTCGCGGCTCGCGCGCTTGGTGTCGCGGCGGCGTGTCTGACGTGGACCTCGAAAGCTTAAAGATCGTATGACTGCGGCTTTGCTTAAACGTACCGCCAACAATCTGCCTTCTTCCGCCCGATGATTGTGTACGCGGCTTTTGGGCCAGCGTTCAGGCGCCTTGTTGTAACCGGCTTGTTGCTCGCCGCACCGCCAGCCGTCAGGGCCGAGCTCGGTCTCGTTGAATCCGAAGCCAACGAGGATGCCTCCGAGGCGCCTTCCGACTGGGTGGAACAATGGGCCGTGCCGGAAGGCTTTTCCATCAGCATCGACACCGAGGGCTATCACTATCCGACCGCGATCGCCTTCGTGCCGAATCCAGGCCAAGACCCGAAGGACCCGCTTTATTTTGTCACCGAGCTGCGTGGAACGGTAAAGGTGGTCACTAACGACCGCACCGTACATACCTTCGCCGAGCATTTTCTGCAGTCGGAGTTCCACGACGAGCGCCCCCGCGGGAACGCGGAGTTCGGCCTGGCCGGCATCTGTCTGGCACCGAGGCAAGGCTATGTGTTTATCACTTTTACCTATCAGGATGACAACAAGGTGCTGCGCAATAACGTCATCCGCTTCAAAACCGCGCCCCGCAAGTTTTCTGTCAAGCCCGAATCACGGCGGGCCTTCACCGACGTATTTGCCGCCTACGAGTCGGGTCTCTCACATCAGATCGGACCGTGCAAGGTTGACGACGGGATGCTGTACGTCAGTGTCGGAGACGGATACAAGTATTTGGGCAGCCAGCAGCTCGACACGCTGCGAGGCAAGATCATCCGCATGACCCTGGATGGGAAACCGGCGCCGGCCAATCCGTTTTACGAAGATGACGATATCAACAAGGGCAGGAACTACGTGTGGGCCTACGGATTGCGGAATCCATTCAGTCTCGAAATCGTCGATGATCACGTGATGGTTGCGGAAAACGGCGTCGGCATAGACCGGTTTCTGGAAATTGAGCAGGGAAGAACTACCTGTGGAATGGCAGGGACGACAGCCTCGCCGCGAACGCGGCCTACGTGTTTTTGGACAGCATCGGCCCCGTGCAGATGGATTATCTGCCGGCAGAGGCATCGCTATTCCCGGAGCGCTACGCAGATCAATTTTATGTGGCCACGTCGAGCGGCTCCAGCGTAGCGCGTCTGCGCTACGGGATTGAGGACGGAAGGCTGCTCAGCACGCCGGTGGATTTCGTTAAACATGGCGAGGGCGGCCGTTCGCATCCTTTGGTCGGCCTGGCCTTTGGCCCCGACGGGCTCTATTTCGCGCCCATATACCCGGTGAGAGGCAACAAGGGCGCGGTGCTGAAGGTCAAGTACGAGCCCGAAAATCCTCATCCGGTTACCCTGGCGCAACTGGCAAGCCTGGCTCCCCGCGATATCAAGAACCTCATGGAAGAGAAGGGCTGTTTCGGTTGTCATCGTCTCAAAGACGTTATCGAAGTGGGCGGCACCCAAGGACCGGTGCTGGACCAGGGAGACGGGCCTATGGTCGATAGGATATTGCAGCGAATCAGCTCGCAGGAATAATCTCGAATCCCTAAAGGAGCTGGACGCCCTGGACCAGGAACCGTTGAATCGCTACAAGCAGGCGCGGGACCAGGTGGCCCAGGCGCACGGTCTACAGCGGGTCAGGACCTGGATGAAATACCGGATCATGGAACCGAGATTCGACGGCCTTTATTCCACGATGCCCAACCTGGGGCTGACTGAAGCCCAGGCGGAAGCGGTCACGCGCTTTCTCCTGGTGGATGCGGAACCAAAAGGCCTTCGGCAAAGTATACAAGACCTGCTGCCCGAAAAACTCGCCTATCGACATCTCGCCTACGCCCTGGGCGCGGGCGCATTGATCGGTCTGCCGATAGGGTTTGCGCTCTCCTGGATCGGGCGGCTCGCGCGGTTTCGGCGCAGATAGAATCCGGTCCCCTGGTGTCGAGCCAGGCGGCGCCGGTGAATTTTTCGCGGCGCTGGGGTAAAGTGCCGTTGCATCCGCGGTGCGCCGTAAGACAACGATGCCCAAACCCGATCTCATCGCCCCCTCTATCCTTTCCGCCGACTTCGCCCGCCTGGGCGAAGAAGTGGACGCCGTGCTGGCGGCGGGTGCGGACATGGTGCATTTCGATGTGATGGACAATCACTACGTGCCCAACCTCACCATCGGCCCGCTGGTGTGCGAGGCGCTGCGCAGGTACGGGGTGACCGCGCCCATCGACGTGCATCTGATGGTCAAGCCGGTGGATCGCATCATCCCGGACTTCGCCGGCGCCGGCGCGTCGTACATCACCTTCCATCCCGAGGCGACCGAGCACCTCGACCGCAGCCTGCAACGGGTGCGCGAGCACGGCTGCCAGTGCGGACTGGTGTTCAACCCGGCCACGCCGCTCAACTATCTGGATCACGTCATGGACAAGCTCGACATGATCCTGCTGATGTCCGTGAACCCCGGTTTCGGCGGTCAGAGTTTTATCCCGGGCACCCTGGCGAAACTGCGCGCGGTGCGCGAACGCATCGCGGCCTCTGGCCGCGACATCCGCCTGGAAGTCGACGGCGGCGTCAAAATCGACAACATCGCCAAGATCAAGCGCGCCGGCGCGGACACATTCGTCGCCGGCTCGGCGATCTTCGGCAGCGGCGATTATAAAGCGACGATCGCCCGGATGCGTGCGGAGCTGGCTACGGCAAGCGAATAACGCAAAGGCCGCAAAGGCGCGGAGGACGCTGAGAATTCCTTGGACGAGAATACGCTGGCGAACCATGTAATTGCGGCGGCCATCGAAGTGCATAAGTCGGTCGGGCCTGGATTGCTGGAATCTGCCTATCAGCTTTGTTTGGCGCACGAGTTGAAGTTGCGGGCAATCAGTTTTGTACGCGAAAGGTCAATAGCGGTTCATTACAAAGGACTAATCGTCGACAACGCCTATCGAGTGGACTTTGTCGTAGAAGACAAGCTGTTGCTTGAGCTGAAGACCGTAGATCTCGTCACGCCGACGCATAAGGCTCAGTTGCTTACGTATCTTCGCTTGACCGAAATTAAGCTTGGCCTGCTGCTGAATTTCAATATGGTTTTGTTAAAGAACGGAATTCATAGGGTCGTTAACAACCTATAATCCTCTGCGACCTCCGCGCCTTTGCGTACTTTGCGTTAATACTCATGACAATGAAAAACCCAAAAATGATCCTCATCGACGTGGATGGCACCTTGATCGACAGCGTGCCCGATCTCGCGTTCTGCATCGATGAGATGATGGCGCGGCTGGGCATGCCCGCGCGCGGCGCGGCGCAGGTGCGGCTGTGGGTGGGCAACGGCACCGAACCGCTGCTCAAGCGGGCGCTGAGCGGACGGATGGACGGCGAACCTGATGAGCACCTGTATCAGCGCGCAGCGCCAGTATTTTTCGAATTGTATGCGCAGAACGTGAGCACCCGCAGCTGCCTTTACGAAGGCGTGGAAGAAGGGCTCGCGTATCTGCGCCACGCGGGTTATCGCCTGGGCGCAGTCACCAACAAGCCCGAACGTTTCACCTTGCCGCTGTTGACCCGCATGGGCCTGGCCGAATACTTCGAAATTGTCGTCTGCGGTGATTCCTTACCGAAGAAAAAGCCCGATCCGCTGCCGCTGCTGCATGCCGCCGATGTACTGGGTGTTGCGCCCGCGCACGCGCTGATGCTGGGCGACTCGAAGAACGACGTGCAGGCCGCGCGCGCGGCGGGCTTTCAGATCGTGTGCGTGAGTTATGGGTATAATCACGGTGAGGACATCCGCGCCGCCCGACCGGATACGGTGATCGATTCGTTGACGGAGCTGGCGGCGCTGCTGGCGCGGGCGGCATAGCAGTGAGGCCTGTGCGATCACTGCTGTGTGAGTCCGCCGTTCCGGCGGACGCCGGAAACCAGTTAAAAACACCGTCTTCTGGATGCCGGCTTCCGCCGGCATGACGAAGATTTTTCACTCAGCTATTGAAACGTATGCTCTTCCAGGTTCTTTCCGGGTTCTATGGACAGCGATGGCGCTGAGGTTCGCTGTCGATCGCACCCATCACTGCCGAACCCGGAAATGAGCCATGACCTCCAGACACCATAAGAACCTCGCCCGCGCGCCGCTGGTGCGCGAGGTGCTCGCCGATCTGGATACGCCGCTGAGCACTTATCTGAAGCTGGCCGACGCGCCTTTTTCGTATCTGTTCGAATCGGTGCAGGGCGGTGAGAAGTGGGGCCGGTATTCCATCATCGGGCTCCCCAGCCGGCGCGTGATCAGGATTACGGGTCAAGCCATCGTCGTCGAGCAGGATGGCGCGGTCATTGAATCACGCGAAGTCGACGATCCGCTCGCCTGGATCGCGGCGTATCAGGCCGCGTATCGCATTCCCGAACAACCCGGGCTGCCGCGCTTTACCGGCGGACTCGTGGGCTATTTCGGCTACGAAACGATTCGGTACATCGAGTCGCGGCTTGCAGGGAGCGACAAGCCCGATCCGATCGGCACGCCGGACGTTTTGCTGATGGTGTCCGACGAGGTGGTGGTGTTCGACAATCTGGCCGGCAAGATTTATCTCATCGTGCACCCCGATGCAGAAAGTCCGGATGCCGCGCAACGCGCACAGCAACGCCTCGATGAGCTGGAGACTAAGCTCCGCGCGCCACGCGCCTTTTATGCGCCGAACGCGCACCCGCGCCGCGTCGATCAGTCCGATTTCACCGCGAGCTTCTCGCGCGCGGGTTACGAGGCGGCGGTGGAACGTATCAAGCGCTACATCGTCGAGGGCGACGTGATGCAGGTCGTCCCTTCGCAGCGCATGTCGATCGAATATCACGCCAGGCCGCTGGATCTATATCGCGCGCTGCGCAGCCTCAACCCGTCGCCGTACATGTATCACCTGAACCTGCGCGATTTCCACATCGTCGGTTCGTCACCCGAAATCCTCGTGCGCCTCGAAGACGGCGTGGTTACCGTGCGCCCTATCGCCGGCACCCGCCCGCGCGGCGCGGACGAAGCGGCCGATATTGCCCTGGAGCATGAGTTGCTGGCCGACCCGAAAGAACTTGCCGAGCATCTGATGCTCATCGACCTGGGCCGCAACGACGTCGGGAGAGTCGCCGAGACCGGCAGCGTGAAGCTCACCGACAAGATGGTGATCGAGCGCTATTCGCACGTGATGCACATCGTCTCCAACGTCACCGGCCGGCTGAAACCCGGCATGTCCGCCATCGACGTGCTGCGCGCGACCTTCCCCGCGGGCACGGTGAGCGGCGCGCCCAAGGTGCGCGCGATGGAGATCATCGACGAGCTGGAGCCGGTCAAGCGCGGCGTGTATTCCGGCGCGGTGGGTTATCTGTCCTGGAGTGGCAACATGGACACCGCCATCGCCATCCGCACCGCGATCATCAAGGACGGCATTTTGCACGTGCAGGCCGGCGGCGGCATTGTCGCCGATTCCGTGCCGGCGCTGGAGTGGGAAGAAACCATCAGCAAGCGCCGCGCGATGTTCCGCGCGGTGGCGTGGGCGGAGGCGGGTCTGAACGGCGGGCGCGATCCATAGATCAGCCGAACTGACGACGACCCGATGATCGCCCCAAAGCGGGAAATTGACGTCGCAGCAGTCGCCGCACACTACGACGAGCTGGACGTCTTCTATCGCGAGATCTGGGGCGAGCACGTGCATCACGGTTTGTGGCGCAGCGGCAGGGAAACAGCGGAGCAGGCCACGCTCGCGCTGCTGGAGCATGTCGCAGAACTTGCGCGCATTGCGCCGGGCGATGAGGTCTGCGACATCGGCTCCGGCTACGGCGCCACCGCGCGATGGCTGGTGGATCACTGCGGCGCGCGGGTGACTGCGCTGACCGTGACGCCCGCGCAGCATCGATTCGCCTCAATGCGGAATCCGGGCGGCGATAATCCAGTGTATCTGCTGCGCGACTGGCACAACAACGCGCTCGGCTCCGAGTCCTTCGATGCCGCAATCGCCATCGAGAGCATGCCCCACATGGCCGACAAAAAACACGCGCTTTCCGAAGCCGCACGAGTGCTCAAGCCCGGCGGCCGGCTGGTGATGTGCGTGTGGCTGGCGGGCGATCATCCGAACGGCCTCAGCGTGCGACATCTGCTGGAGCCTATCTGCCGCGAGGGCCGGCTGACCGGTCTGGCGACGGAGACCGAATATCGTGGCTTGCTCACGGAGGCGGGGTTCGACGTACGGCAGTTCGATGACGTGAGCCGCGAGGTGCGGCGCACCTGGGCGATCTGCATCGCGCGCGCGCTCAAAGCGGTTTGTGTCGATCGCAGATACCGGCAATTCCTGCTGAACGCCCGGATGCGCAACCGCGAATTTCTCCTGACGATGTTTCGCATCCTCGCGGCCTATCATCTGGGCGCCATGCGCTACGGCATCGTCGCCGCGCGCAAGACGCGATGAGGAACATGCCCATGCCCATCATGCTTGCCAGGCGCGAACCTGAAGCTCACGAAATCATGGATGATCCCGATTGTGATCCGGAGAGGCTGAGCAACACCTATCGCCAGTTCCGTTACGTGAACGTGATCTCGCGTTCGAAGTGGATTTACCGGCGCTGGGTCAGGCCGGCGATGCGGACCAATCCGGAGCAGACCTTTTCGTTACTGGACATCGGTTTCGGCGGCGGCGACATCGTTTTTCAGATGGCGCGCTGGGCGCAGCGGGACGGTCTGCGGTTGAACGCCGCCGGCATCGAGCTCGACGGCCGGGCGCTCGACTACGTGCACACCTTGAAGTGGCCGGACAACGTATCGTTCCGGCTGGCCGATGTCCACGACCTGGCGGCGAGCGGCGAACACTTCGACTTCGTCATCTCCAATCACATGCTGCATCATCTCGATGCGCGGCAGTTCGGCGAGATGCTCGAAAGCGCCGCCAGGGTGAGCAAGCGGTTCGTGATGTTCGTGGACTTAAGGCGCAGCGGCGTGGCCTACCTGCTGTTCGCCGCCGGCACGCGGCCGTTCTTCCGCAAATCGTTCATCCGCCATGACGGCCTCGCTTCCCTGCGGCGCAGCTACACGTTCGACGAACTGGCAAGCATTGCGCCGCCGGGGTGGGAAGTGAAGCGCCTGTTTCCGTTTCGACTGGTGTTGAGCCACCGCGCAGCGCGTTGAGCGCTGCGGCGCTGGTAAGTCCCGATGAGTCGGCGCGTTGGAGATCTCGCCGTTATGTTGGAAAGCGGGCGAGGCAAGTGTCAGCGGCATACGACCTCCGTATCAGTCGATGGCGCGAAGATCGTCCGCGGGTTGTTCAAGCAAGGCCTGCACCAGGCGCCGCATGCGCGCATAGTGACTGCCGCGCCAATAGACGCGTCGGCAGCATTCACATCGCCAGAACCGGTCGAAGTAGCGCCGCGTGTTTGGTTCCAGCCAATGGGCGATTTCGTCTTTATCGACCGGCGTGACCTCACCGTTGCAGTCAAGGCAGCGCGTAAAAGGGCGCGCCGCGCGATAGAGATCAAAACGCCGCAGCACCTCACGCGCCTGTTGCCGCGGCTGTGTCTCGCGCATGTAGTAACCGTGGCTGACGGCGCTGCGCTTCAAAAGCCCGCGATCGCGCGTCAGCAGAATGCGACGCTCGGTTTCACAGATGCGCGCGAGCTCGGCGTCGTCGTAGTCATTGCGATACCAGGCATCGAAACCCAGCAGCCTCAGGTTTCGCGCAAGACGCCCCAGGTGCGTGTCCAGCACAAAGCGGCTGACGCGCAGCGCGCGCGGCCGCGCACGCAGCAGCGGAGTGATATCCAGCGACTCGAACATTGGATAAACGCTGACGCGGGCGCCGTCGCTTAGCGATGCGGAAAAACCCACCGACTCGCCGTCAATGAGGATCAGCTCAACCTCGGTATGCGGCACCCCCAACGCCTCGATCGCATCCTTGACCGCGGGCCGGCCGGCAAACGCATACTCGAAGCCGACCTTGCGCCGCTCGAGCGGCAGAAAGTCGTTCAGCTCTTCGTAAAATCGAAAGTACGCGCTGGGCATGCACTGTGGATCCCGTTCGACGGCGGGACAGGTGAACCAATCGATCGTGAACCTGATGGTAGCACCGGCGCCATGCCGGGGCTAACTTCTGCCGTGCGCCAATCACCATCAGCGCTTCGGTATCGTGGGCTTATCGTATTGGGAGCAGCTGTAGCCTGGATGGGGCGCAATCCACGTATGGGCTGCGCGCGCGTGGTCTACTGTGGCCGCCGAACCTGGCGTAGAAATTGTCATGTATCGAATGCAGCCGGCTGCTATCGGCAAGCCCATTCAGCCGTTGAACAGGCGGTTCTCCGCCGCATCCAGCTGGTCGGGGCTGCCGTACATCACCAGCACATCGCCCGCCGCGAGCACGAAGTCTGCTGCCGAGGTGCCGTAACGGCTGCCCCGGCGCAGCACCGTGAGCGCCACGCCACTGGCGGCGAGTTCCAGCTGCTGCAGGCGACGGCCGACCGCGTAGGCGTCCGCGGGTAGCACAATCGTGTGCAACTGACGCGGATCGTCCGATTCGTCCGCGCCGCGCATGCTCGTGAACAGGCCCGCGAGCAGGCGGTAGCGTTCGCCGCGTACGGCGTTCATCGCGCGGAACACCTCGCCGGAAGGCAGCCCCAGTAACAGCAGCAGCTGCGTGGCCAGCATTATGCTGGCCTCCAGCAGCCGCTCCAGGGCGGCTTCGTCCCGCGCGCGAACGAGGATGGGCAGGTTCGGGCGTTCCGTGTGCGCGGTGTGCACGATGCGGAGCGCGTTACGATCGTCCGCAAAACTCACCAGCAGTGCGCGGGCCCGCGATAGCCCGGCTGCCTTCAGCAGATCCCCGTGCCCGGCGTCGCCGTAGAAGATCAGCGCTCCGGCTTCCAGACCGGCGCGCACCCGGTCGATGTCGTTATCGATCGCCACGCAGGCAATGTGCTGGCGCTTGAGAAAGTGCGCGACATTCCCGCCGGTGCGACCAAAGCCACAGATGATGACGTGATCCGCGAGCGCGGCGGCGGCGCCGGCG
>JBOIDC010000031.1:0-43657 GCA_050740315.1 Gammaproteobacteria bacterium
CGGGAAACATTCCCGTAGCCCCGGATGGCTTCCCTATCTATCCTGCGATGTCAGCCATGTGGCACCTTCCAGTTCGAGCTTAACGCTCATCATTTGTTCTGCATCCGTAGCGGTTGATTCCTGAACCTACGGCTATTACCTCCACAACGCGGTTGCCAGCAGGAGGTCACGCAAACCTGTCAAGTCGGTCACTTGAGTAATCCCAAATAATGAAGGCTGGAAGGAGGCAAATCACATGCATTTTCATAAATTTTCGAAGGCAAAACGCTGGCTAGGCGTTTGCATCACTGCGGCGGCTCTGGGGCTGGGCGCGGGCAACGGTTACGCCAACGACGAGATCGAGGAACGCGCGCAGGACCCCAATATGTGGCCGGCGCCGGGGCGCGACAACCAGCTCACGCGCCACAGCGAGTTAAAAGACATCAACACCAAAAACGTCGCCGACCTGGAATACGCATGGAGTCAGTCCACCGGCGCATTGCGCGGCCACGAAGGCCAGCCTGTCGTGGTCGACGTCGACGGCACACCCATGATGTTCTTCATCAGCGCCTGGCCGAACATCGTGCAGGCCCTGGACATGTCCGATCCCGACAATCCCGTGCAGGTCTGGAACTACGAAAAGATGACGGATCGCGACGAATCCGCCGTGCCGCGCGCGTGCTGCGACACCGTCAATCGCGGCCTGAACTACGTCGACGGCAAGGCGGTGTTCCACACGCTGGACGGCTTCGTTATCGCGCTGGACGCCAAGACCGGCGAGGAGTTGTGGGTCACCAAGCACGCTTACCCGCCCAAGGGCGAAACGCACACCGGCCCGACCCTGATCGCGGAAGACCTCGTGATCGCCGGCTTCGGCGGCGACGAGTTCGCCGCGCGCGGTCGCCTGGTGGCCTACGATCTGGAGACCGGCGAGGAGGTCTGGACCTGTCACTCGACGGGTTCCGACGAGGACGTATGCCTGACCGAGGACAGCAACAAGGACAATCCGCACTACGGCACCGCCGGCAAGGACTTGGGCATCAGTTCCTATCCGCCCGGCGAGTGGAAGATCGGCGGCGGCGCGCCCTGGGCCTGGTTCAGCTACGATCCGGAACTCAAGCTCGTGTACGCCTCCACCGGCAATCCCGGCCACTGGAGCCCGTCGTATCGCTGCGGCTATGAGGGCGCCAAGCTCACCCACGAGAACTGCAACGACGGCACCTGGGACAACAAGTGGTCGATGACCATTTTCGCCCGCAAGGTGGATACCGGCGAGGTGGTGTGGGCCTACCAGATGACGCCGTTCGATCAGTGGGACTACGACGGGGTCAACGAAAACATGCTGGTCGACATGGAAGTCGACGGCGAGATGACCCCGGTGCTGGTGCACTTCGACCGCAACGGCTTCGCCTATGTGCTCGACCGCCGCAACGGCGATCTGCTGCGCGCGAACAAGTTCGTGACCGTTAACTGGGCCGAGAAAGTCGATCTCAAAACCGGTCGCCCGATCAAGGTCAAGAGCCACTCGCCGTTCGAGGTGGGCAAGAACGTGCAGGCTTGTCCGTCGGCCATGGGCGGCAAGGATCAGCAGCCCTGCTCGGTCGATCCGAAAGAGCCGAACATGTTCTACTGCCCGACCAACAACTGGTGCATGGAAGACGAGCCTCAGAAACGCACGCACACGCAGCAGGGCACCGTGTACGTGTTCGCCAACGTGTACATGTATCCGGAAAAACCCGGCATCACCGGCAAGATCAAGAAGTTCGACGTGCTGACCGGCAAGACGATGTGGGAGATTCCCGATCCGTACCCGAACTGGGGCGGCACCCTGGTGACCGATGGCGGCCTGATGTTCTACGGCAGCAACAGCGGTCACTTCCGCGCCGTCGATCGCAACAGCGGCAAGGTGGTGTGGGAGCGCAAGCTCGGCTCCGGCATCATCGGCAACCCGATCACCTACAAGATCGACGGCAAGCAGTACGTGTCGGTGTTCGCGGGTCTGGGCGGCTGGATCGGCTTGCCGGTCACAGCCGGTCTCGACATGGATGACAAGTACGGCGCGATCGGCGCGACCGCCATGGCCAAGGCCACCGGACTCGACAAGATCCCGCAGGCCGGCATGCTGTACACGTTCAGGCTCGGGGACGCTGCCCACACCATGACCGACACGGCCAAACAGGCACAGGCACGGCCGACCAAAGCGGATTTGAGCGCCGCCAGCCACTAGCAGTTTGCGAAGCCTCCGTCGGGGTTGGGCCGCTAGCCCAACCCCGACGTTTTTTTTGACAAGCAACTCGTTGACTGCCTCTCTGCCCGCGATTCGTCATTCCGGCGCACGCCGGAATCCAGTGGGAATTTTCGCGCGCCGACACGGGGTTGGCCGACATGGCGACGTAGGAACTCAGTCCATCTTCTTCATGACCGTATCGGAGAACATGCAGCATCGGACCCGCACTTTGGCTTTTTGGATTGCGGCGCTCATAGCGCTGTCGCTCGCCGCCGCGGCCGCGCAGGAACCCACGTACCGGCTCGAAAAGGATTTCGACGAGCTTACTCAGGCCGAGCACACCGCCGCAAAAGAAGCCGCCAAGACCGAGCAGATCCGCCCGCTGGTTGCCTGCGCCGATCCCGGCAACATGCCCCTGTCGAACAAACGCGGCGCGGGCTTCGACAACCGCATCGTCAAGCTGCTGGCGCGCGAGATGAACACCAAGGTGTCGTTTTTCTGGCGGCCGTATCTGGAACGCGGCCTGACCCGGGAGACTTTCGCGAACCGCGAATGCGACCTGCTGCTGGGCATGCCGGAAGACTATAGCGACATTCTCACCACCATCCCCATCTATCGCAGCACCTATGTGTTCGCGTATCGCGAAGACAGCGGGATACACATCGAGAATCTGAACGATCCGGAGCTGCAAAAACTGCGCGTGGGCGTTTACCAGCATTCCGGCATGCGCGAAGCGCTGGCCCGCCACGGGGTGAAGAACAATCTCGACATCCAGATCATCCGGCAGAACACCGATGTTGTCCCTGAGAATCAGCAGTGGCGTCAGGTGCAGCGGGTGGTGGACGGTGAACTGGACATCGCCGGCGTATGGGGACCGTTCGCCGGCTACGTCAAGGCAAAAAAAGATGGCCCGCTGGTGCTGCAGCCCGCCAACGTGATGGAAGACGTAACGCCGCTGGAATTTTCGCTGGCAATCGGCATGCGTCCCAACGATGTCGTGCTCAAATACGCACTCGACAACGCGCTCAAGGCGCGCGAAAAAGAGGTCAAGGCGATTCTCGAAGAGTTCGGCGTGCCGCTGGTGAATTGCAGCGACTGCGTCGTGCAGGGCGAGCTGCCGTCTCATGGCTCGTATGCGCAATCCTTCATCGAGGAAGCTCAGAAGCGTTTTCTGGAGCCGCTTGACAGGAATCAGATTGAGCTGGACGAATCGCGCGCGACAGCGGATCAGATCGTGACCGACGCGCGCCTCGAAAAGTGGCTCGAAAACGGCGCCGACATCGACCAGGAATTGGCCAACGCCGTGCTGGCCTCCGATCTTCAGCGCACAAGGTTTCTGGCCGCGCACGGCGCGGATGTCAATCAACAGGACACGCAGGGCTACGCGCCGCTGCATCAGGCGGCCAGCGCGCGAGACTCCGACATGATCGCCCTGCTCCTCGAACTGGGCGCGGATCCCGATGCGCGCGACGACGACGGCTGGACGCCGCTCATGCACGCCGCGTTTCGCGATCATGTGCCTTCGATAAAGCTGCTGGCCAAAAGCGGCGGCGACCTGGAGGCAACGACACCCGACGGCTACACCGCGCTCACACTGGCGGTCGGAGAACACAAGTTCTGGGCCGCCAGAGCCCTGCTGAAGGCCGGCGCCAATGCCGATCACGCCTCCTCCCGCCAGGGATTAACGGCCTTGATGCTGGTGTCCATGCACGAAAAGTCGGCCGAGCGCGAAAGCTATCTGGCCAGCGGCATGGAGCCGATCGAGATGGCGGAGTTGCTCATCGCGCGCGGCGCGGATGTCAACGCCGCGACCAGGGCCGGCGTCACCGCGCTCATGATCGCCGCCAGCTACGATAATTCGGCCATGATCGGCCTGCTCGTGCAACGCGGCGCCGACGTGCACGCGCAATCCGACGCCGGTAAGACCGCACTCGATGTCGCGAAAGATAACTTGAGCGAGGCGGCGATTCAGTCGCTGGAACTGTTCGAGCAATTCGCGCCGCAGCAGGGTTCGACGAATCAAGGCGCGGCGACTGAAGAAGCGAAGCAGCGGCCATGACACGCGCGCGCTCAACGCTCATAACACTGCTCGTGGTATCGATAGTGAGTGTGACTTTCGCCGGCGCTCAACAATCATCGACAGAGAGCGGCGAGCCGCAAACCACCCGATACGTATACCTTGGCAAACATTACCCGGAGCTGCCGCCACTGTCGCTGCTCGAAGAGATCCTGACCGACGAAGGCATCCAGGGCGCACGGCTGTCAAACCAGGGCAACAATTTCATGGGCCGGCTGCTGGGCCGCGAATTTGTACTGGATGAAGCGCGCGTGCCCGAACGCGCGAACGTGGTTGCGAAGGCGAAAGAGATTCTGGACCAGGGACACAGATTCATCGTCGCGGACCTGGAGCCGCAGGATCTGCTGGCCGTGGCTGACTTACCGAAAGCCCGCAACGCGATCATCGCCAATATCCGCGCGAGCGATGACCGGCTCCGCCAGGAACAGTGCCGCGCCAACGTCTTGCACATGATTCCCAGCCGCGTGATGCGCGCCGATGCGCTGGCGCAGTATCTCACCTGGAAACGCTGGTCCCGATGGTTTCTGGTCACCGGCAAAAAGCCCGAGGACATCGCCTACGCGCGCGCCGTCAAGCGCGCCGCCGAACGTTTCGGCGCCGAGATCGTCGCCGAGCGCTCGTATCAGCTTGAAACGGGCGCGCGCCGCGTCGAGACCGGACACCAGCAGATCCAGACGCAGATGCCGATGCTCACGCGCGGGGCGCCGGAGCACGACGTGGTGTTCGCGGCCGACGAGATGGAATCGTTCGGCCTGTATCTGCTGTTCCGAACCGCCGAGCCACGGCCGGTGGTCGGTACCCACGGACTGGTCGCCACCGCCTGGCACCGCTCCTTCGAGCAGTACGGCGGCATGTCGGTACAGAACAGCTTCGAGGAATTCGCCGGCCGCGACATGACCGAGCGCGACTACCTGGCGTGGCTTGCGATCAAGATGTTCGCCGAGGCCGTGGTGCGCACGGGCAGCGACGACGTCGCCAGGGTTCGCGACTATCTCCTGGCCGACGAGTTCAAGCTCGCGGGCTACAAGGGCAGCGGCATGAACTTCCGCGCCTGGGATCAGCAACTGCGCCAGCCCACGCTGATATCCGGCCCGCAGGCGCTGGTGTCGATGGCGCCGCTGGAGGGCTTCCTGCACCCGACCTATCTCACCGACACGCTGGGCTTCGACGAAGCGGAAAGCGAGTGCGAGTTCGACTGAGGTATCCCAATGCTGAAAACATCCGCTGCTTGCATCGCCTTGATGCTGGCCGTCTCAACCCAGCCGTCGCGGGCGGCGACGCTGTTCGTCAGCAACGAGCGGGACAACACCGTCACCGTTATCGACAGCGAGACGCTGGAAATCGTCAAGACCATTCCCACCGCGCGCCGCCCGCGCGGGATCATCATCGGCCCGGATTACAAGGAGGTCTTCGTGTGCGCCGGCGACGACAACCAGATCGATGTCATCGACGTCGAGAAACTGGAGGTCACGCGTCATCTGGATTCCGGGCCGGATCCCGAACTGCTGGACATCGACCCCGCGGGCGAACGCATTTACATCGCGAACGAGGACGACGCCCTGGTCACTGTCATGCGAGTTGAAGACGGCAAGGTGCTGACCACGATACCGGTCGGCGTCGAACCCGAAGGCATGCGCGTGCACCCGAACAACCGCATTACCGTGGCCACGTCGGAAGAGACGAGCATGGCGCACTTCATCGACAACGAGTCGCTGGAGCTGACCGCGAACGTGCTGGTCGATACCAGACCGCGGCATGCGGAATATACGCGCGACGGCAAACACGTGTGGGTCTCGTCGGAGATCGGCGGCACGGTGTCGGTGATCGACGTGAACACGCACGCGATCGCCGAGAAGATCGGCTTCGAGATCCCGGGCATGCGCCCGGAACTGATCCAGCCGGTGGGCATGCGCATGTCGAAAGACGGCGAACTTGCGTTCGTCGCGCTCGGGCCGGCCAATCACGTTGCGGTCATCAACACCGAGAGCTTCGAAGTGGAGGAATACATCCTGGTCGGCCAGCGTCCCTGGCATATCGAGATCCACCCCGACGGCTCCAAGCTTTACGTCGCCAACGGCCTCACCAACGACATGACCATCATCGACGTCGAGAGTCTCGAGGCCGAGCAATCGGTGCCCGTGGGCCGTTTGCCCTGGGGCATCGCGATGACGCCTTGACCGCACCGTAAACGAGGATCAACAGGTACGAAGGTTCATGCGGACACGAATCGTAGCCGCGCTGCTGGCGCTGCTTGCACCCGGCGTGTGCTGGACCGTCGAGCCCACCGCGAAGCAATTGCGCGAAGGCATCTGGAAATCACCGCCGCCGCCCGACAAGGCGCAGGCCCAGTTCGGCGCGCAGGACCCGTACGGCTTGACCTTCGGCACGCGCATCGCCGTGGACTGCTCGATCTACTGGATCTCGACCGAGACCGGCCACCTGTACTGCTTCAACAGCCTCACGTCCAAGGCGTATTTCATGGGCAACCCCGAGAGATATATTCGCGGCGCCCGGGCCTTTCTCGCGCGCGATAAGCACGCAGACAGCGCCGAACCGCGCTAGAAATTCGTTCAGCGACAACAGGCTCAAACACGTCGTCATCGGCAGAGCCATACACAGCTATTCCGATACAAAAGGAGGATTCTGAAATGAACCGCGCAAGCACATTTGTACTGGCAACCACCGTCGCTTTAACCATAGCCGGTGCACAGGCCGCCCCCACCGGCGGCGCTGGCGAACCCGAAAAACCCGCCCCCAGGGTCGCACCGGAGGAAGCGGTCAGACCCGAGATTCCCGACACCTTCGAGGCACTGGACAAAAACATGGACATGTACGCCCGGGAAGATGAAGTCAGGGCCGTGGCGCCGGAGCTGAACTTCAAGGCGGCCGACAGCAACGGCGATGGCTCTCTGTCGCGCGTGGAGTTCCTTGAAGTGCAGGAAATGATCGCGGCCGGACAATGGACGAACAAGGATCCGGAGGCGATCGAAGACAGCACGCCCGGCGCGGGCTCGCATAAGCAACCGTTAGACGTCGTCAACAGCGCGAGGAAAGGTTCGTTGGAGAATCCCTACGATCCCTCGGATGCGCTGGTCGCCCAGGAGGGGCAGCAGCTATTCCTGGACAGTGGCTGCAACGGCTGTCACGGCGGCACTGGCGGCGGCGGCATGGGTCCGGCGCTCACCAACCAGGTCTGGGTTTATGGCACCGACGATGACACCTTGTTCAGGCTCATCGCCTTAGGCAGCGACGGCTTGCAGGCGCAGGGCTATTCCCGTGAGCGTACTGAGGGCGTAGTTGGACCGATGCCGCAGCAAGGCAATGTCACCGTCAAGACCGAAGACGATCTGTGGAAGATCATCACCTGGATCCACTCACTACACCAGTAGCTACGAAGAGCGCTGCGACTCAAGACGCAGAGGAGAACCTTGTGGAAAATCATCACCTGGATCCACTCACTATACGAGCAGCCAAAATGAGGCCCAAACGAAGGCGCGGGCACGCGCCTTTGTGTGCCGTCCTCCTGCTGCTCATGGCCGCTGCATCCATAAGCTCGGCGCAGACGGTCGAATTCGGCGGGATGTGCGCCATGAACATGGCCGAGGGTCGCCAAGTTCCGACGGACTGCTCGATTACGTGGCGGAGCGAAGACGGCAAGACCTATTGCTTCGCCACCTCAAACGATAAGACCCGCTTCCTTAAAGATCCCAAGGGCAATCTGGTGCTCGCTCGCGAGTTCGGCACGGTCAGCGCTACCGAGGCGCGGGCCGAGCGTATGCAGTATTACACGAGCGAGGATGTCCAAGAGTTCGTGCAGAATTACATCAAGGCGGCGGCAGACCGGAACAACGGCTCCTTTGCGCTCCACGATCCGGTGACCGATACCCGTCTCGAACTCGTGTTTGATGAGATCCAGCTTGTGCGCACCTTGCACGGCTACGGGTTTTTTCCCGACGTTGTCTTCCACGCCGAGGACGACCCGCAGAAGAAGTATTGGGTCGACTTTTGGGTGCAGCCGAAGGGCGACGACGAGCTCGCCGTGTTTCGAGACGCGTATCTACAAGGCGCCGAGCCAACAAGGCGATGAGTGGCAACTGGTGACGCGCCAGCCGGTACCCTGGTGGTGGATCCCGGCCTCGGAGCATCCCGGCGAAAGCGAGCAGAAGCGCGGCTGGGAAATCATGTCGGCCATCGACGCGCACGTGATCAAAGAGCGGGCGAAGAATAACGGGATTTACAGGCTTAAAGACAGCCAGACCGGCAAAGAGGTCGCATTGGAATTCATCGGCATCCATCAGCCGGTGCGCCGGTTGGAGAAAGGCGGACGCTACTTCGCGTGCACGGACTTTCGCAAGCAAGGTACCGAAGATCAGTACTACGACATCGACTTCTGGCTGAACGAGGAGAACGGCGAGATCTCGGTCGGCGAGGTACGCATCCATAAGGTTCCCAAGAAGGTGGATGGCAACTGGATACAGGTCCCGAGATATGACTTCGAGGGAATGGATTACGAAGTGGTGCCCTAAACGCCTGGATGGCGTTCATGGAATGGCGAGAAATCAGGAGAGGTATCGCGCCTTGGGGACTTGGCGCCCGACTTTACATCGGGCGCCACCCCTGTATTTGTATGGCCCGGACACAAGGGTAACGGGTGTTCGGAGAGATAGGTAACATCTGGGGATATGGAGTTGTATAGCTCATTCGAGCAATCTCAGGTCGATGGCGCCGATGCGGCGGCGGCAGAAGTAGAGGTCGAAGCAGCCATCGGTGGTCGTGGGGCGCAGCGCGATCGGATAGCCGCGGAAGGCTTGGCTGATTTTAAGTCGATGTCCATGGAAGCTGAAGACGCCTTTATCCCGCACCCGCCGTATCTGATCGTCGGGCGCGTACTCGATGGACGGCAGTGTCTCGGGAAAGGATCTTGGACTAGGCCGATAGCGCTTGATCGGCGTCTCGAAGCCAAGCGCCTGATGGGGGCGTTCGCAGTTGTAGCAGTGACGCCAAGGGTCGAAGCGGCGCTGCACGTGGGCGAGATCGCGGAAGTGGCGGCCGCGCAGCACTGGCTTGGCATAGCAGTCTGGAGCAACACGGGGCCGCTCGGCTTAACCGCCGCTTCGAGCAGATATCACAGCGGCCAATGGATGAACAGGCCTGGGCAGGCTGGGCGGCGGCGAAGATGCTTACGGAAAGCATTGCGCCCACCGATGATCCGGAGAGGTTGCTCGAACATCTCAACACCAAGCTAGTATTCGATGGCCACAAGGGTGCGGACATGAGCTTCCGCCCCAATGGGCAGCTGGGGCAAAAATTGCTGCTGGTCGACGACGATAAGGTTCTCGGTGAGGCGCCAGTTCGGGGCGTTGTCGATCCGGCCAATCTGGATAGTCTCGGCTACAGTCACTGTCCGGGGCACCGCGGCTCCAGCGGGAACGAGCGTCCGCCAAGAAACCGAGCTTACACTGACAATCGCTCCGTCAAGAAGGCCCTAGGACAGTTCGAGTCCTCCGGGATCACACGCGCTCTCATGCCCGTCGCAACCAAGGGTTTCCAGATTGCTCGTGTGGTGCAGGGAACCCGCCAGCGGAGCGCCTTCGCTCGAGTTCGGCTTCCGTGATAGCTCGGATCGTTCTAGGGCGGCTCGACGCAATCGATGGTAAAGCCCTTACGATCAGAGCTTTCCTTATGCCTCTTCCCCCCGGGCGAGTTAGGAAACTCAGAAGCGAATCTGCCAAAGCAGCGATAAGCGCAAACGCAATCGCGAACGCTACGGGGAGAATCAAAGCCAATACGAGAATCTTGAGCCTAGGATCCAAGACGCCATCTCCGTCACGGACGTTGACCAGAATTGTTCGAACTATTCAGCAACTCGCATTCGTTGCCGAAGGGTCGGGTACCGCCGAGTTTCCTGCCGTCGGGGGCCTAGACATAGGTCAGAATTTCCCGATCTGAGCAGGAAATAATCCCGAGCACTCGCGTCTTCGCAGTGAACGTCCTTCACCAACGAGCGTTGCTGGGCGCGCCGGAGCCGATGACTTGGCTATCCATCGCATTTTTGAGCATCGTTGTGCACGGTGGATCAGGTTCGACATATGGTTGTCTGAGGAGCTATGACCCGTTTCAGCACTTGCAACCCTGATGATGAAGGCGCGCTGGCGTATCCTTTTGCATGGCTCCGCAGGAGCATCTGCGCGCGCGAAAGTGTCCCGGTCGACGACGGACCCTCACCGATCGAATGACGCCACGGGCCATAAACAATAGGTGGATATCTGATGACCCTTAGCGGTGAGTCACAAGCTAATCGGCCGTCCCTCAAGTGGCGGCTGCTGCGCCTCATCACGGGCATCGTGCTGCTCGGCCTGTTGTTCGCTTCCGCTTCGATCGTAAAGAATGGGCGCGAGGCGATTCGCGCGGAAGGTGACAGCTTTGCCAAGTTTTCGGTGCAGATGTTACGCCGCGCGCTATCGGTCGGGGCCGGCGATCCGTTCGGGCGCCAGCAGCTGGACGAATTGATCGCGGGCTTAAACAGCATGCGACACGTGTGGATCGTGCGCGTGGCTGCACACATCGATCCATCGACGATCGACACGCTGCCGACCGCGCCGGAGGCGCCCGGCTGGTTCGCGCGCTTGATGATGACAGGCCAGGAAGAATTCTACCGGGTGGTCATCGACGCGGGACCGCAACTGGGCAGTCTGGTCGTCATGACCGATCCCGCCGACGAGATCGACGAGGTGTGGGCCGACGTATACCCGCTGCTGTGGCTGGCGGCGGGGCTGGTGGCGGTCATGTGGCTGCTGCTGTACGCGGCGGTGAGATACTCGCTGGCGCCGCTGGCGGATCTGACCGCCGGCCTGCAGCGCCTGGAGCGCGGCGATTTTTCCGGCCGCGTGCGCGAAGACGTGGTGCTGGAGCTGCATCACATTCACCGGCGCTTCAACTGGATGTCCGGCGTGCTGCGCGAAACCATGCGGGACAACCGAGAGCTTGCCGGCCGCATGGTGGTGCTGCGCGAGGAAGAGCTGTTGGGCCTCGCGCGCGAACTGCACGACGAACTGTCGCCGTATGTCTTCAGCATCAAGATGAATATCGCCGCCGCCAGCAACCTGGCCGCCGCGCCCGGCCATGCCGAGGTGGCCGCCAGATTGCAGGCGATCGCCACCACCGTGGCGGAGCTCGAACAGGGGGTAAGACGCCTGTTGCGGCGGCTGCGCCCCGCGACCCTCGACGAGCTTGGACTCGAGGCCGCGCTGCACGACCTCACGACCTCGTGGCGCGATCGGCTTGGCGACATCGAATGGACGCTGGAGACCGCCGGCGCCATCGAAGATCTGGACGATACGCTGAAAGTCACCACGTACCGCGTCGTGCAGGAGTGCATGACCAATGTGGTCAAACACGCCGCCGCCCGCAAGGCACGCATCGCGGTTTCTGTTCAGACGCACAGGGATGCGGCCGACACAAGCGCCCAACTGCGCATTTGTGTGGAAGACGACGGCACAGGCATGCCCGTGGACGGCCGGCCGGGATTCGGGCTGCGTGGCATGGGGGAAAGAGTGCGCGCGCTAGGCGGTTCGCTCGCCCTGCAGCGGGCGGAGCAAGGCGGACTTCGCGTCAAGATAGAAATGCCGGTCAATCGCACGTCGCCGCCATCAGCACAGCATCTCGACCGCAATGCCGCCGCGCGCCGTGTGACAACCATCGGAGAATCACGGCACGCGCCACCCTACTGAAACTTCACGAAAGCGGGCATTTATCGAACTTAAATCGTGAAAAATTCCCATCGGTTCACGGGACTTGGGTCGTAGCTCAGCCCGCACCTGATATGCCACTCTTGGCCCCAACAGGCGAATCGCCGCAGGCGAAGCCAAGGCGTCTGAGGAATTGCAGCAAGTCTGAAGCTGGTGGGGGCATGTCCTGTTCGCGCTCCGAACGGTTATGGGGCTGCCACCCACCCTTTTTAATACCGGCCGCCTGCGCATCGGCCTGTGCGTTCGTCGCCGCGGGCTCTGTCATCAGCATGCGGCCCCCGCCGAAAAATTGAATTCTCCGCGACCAGTCCAGTCTATCGACTGGAGATTTCAACCATTAGTGTCGCTGGAGAATTATGGACACCAGAAACCTGCTCGATCAATTGCTGAAATCTGGACAATCCCTGCTGCAAAACCGATCGTCGTCGCAGTCAATGCATCATGGCGGCGCCTCCGGCGCAGGGCTCGCGGGCCAGCTCGGCGGCCTGGGCAAAGGCGCGCTGGCAACGGGCGCGCTGAGCATGCTGATGGGCAGCAAGCGCCTGCGCAAACTTGGCGGCAAGGGTCTGGCCTACGGTGGCATGGCCGCGCTGGGCGTGCTCGCGTATCGCGCCTATTCCGACTGGCAGAAACAGAACGCCGGGTCCGCCCCGACCGGGATGCCGCGCACCGTTGACCGCCTATCGGGCGCCGAGGCGGAAACGCACAGCCGCGCGATATTGAAAGCGCTGGTCGCCGCCGCCAAGGCGGATGGGCATGTCGATGACCGCGAGCGGCAATTGATCGAAGAAGAACTGGGCAAGGTTTCCGACGACGCGGCGCTGCGCCAGTGGCTGCAGACCGAGCTGAGCAAGCCGCTGGATCCGGCGGAAGTCGCGTCCGCGGCGGAGTCGCCGGAAATCGCGTCGGAAATGTATCTGGTCAGCCTGATGATGGTCGATGACCAGAACTACATGGAGCGCGCCTATCTGGACGGACTCGCGCGCAATCTGAAGCTGGACGCCTCGCTCAAGGCGAGCCTGGAGACGCAGGCGCGGCAGGCGTAACCGAGCGAACCTAAGTCAGATCGGCCCGCTTTACCTAGTGTTGTGTCCCATTAGTAACTGTCGTAACTTCGCCGTCATTCCGGCGAAAGCCGGAATCCAGAAGTCCCTCCCTGGCGCTGGATTCCGGCCAATCCCTGGCCGGAATGACGAGTCCGGACATGTATCTGTTGTTTACGGGACAGCACACTAGGGAAGCTCTGAATAAATCCATCCTGGATTTTTCAGAGCACGGAAAGCGAAAAACGTGGTTTTCACTTTCCTTCATTTTCAACGGCCTGCGGCCGTCGAAAATGGCGGCACTTCCCTGTACCGCAGGGCACCTCTGAATTAATCAGATGTCCCCTAGCGCGTGATCAGATCGAATTCGGCCGTCACCTGCGCGCTGATGTTGATCTCGCCGACCTGATACGTCTGGGCGGCGCCGGCGGTGTCGGCGGCTTCCATTTTCGCCATCGCGTAAGGCACCGGCGGTTCGAAGCCCTGATAGCCGGCGGTGATGCGGCGCAAGGGCCCCAGCTCGACGCCCAGCGCGTCGCTTAAAGCCATCGCACTGGCGCGGGCATCCAGCGCCGCGCGCCGCAACGCCTCGCGTCGCAGCGCGTCCTCACGGCTGGAACCGAACTCGGGCCCGGATACGATATTCACGCCGGACGATACGGCCCGCTCCATTAACGCACCGAGCTCGCTCAGATCGCGCAGATCGACCCTCAGCTGACGCTCCACGAAATAACCGGTCTGGCGCTGCCGCTGCGTTTTCGGGTTCCATTCGTATTCCGGCCGCACGGTCAGCTGCGAGGTCTGGACGTGCTTGTCGGCGATGCCCAGTTCCCCGGTGAGCTCGAGAAAAGCCTGCACCGCGCGCGTCACTTTCTCGCGCGCGGCCTCAAGCTCGGGTTCGATCGCCTGCGCGCCCATGGCGACGATCGCCTTGTCCGGCGCGGCGTGAATTTCGCCGTTACCCGTCACAACCACCAGGCGCGGGCGTTCGGCGTCATCGGCTCCGGCAAAATTTCCTGCTACGCTGAAAAAGATACAAACGCAACCCACCAGCAAACGCTTCATGCCGCAGCTCCCTGATCGTGACGGATAACAACGCGCCCGAAGAACGGCGCGCGCTTAAGTCTAGGCCGGATACGGCACGCCCGCGCCGCCCAGACCGCAGTAGCCGCCCGGATTCTTCGCCAGATATTGCTGATGATAATCCTCGGCGTAATAGAATTCCGGCGCCGGCAGAATCTCGGTCGTAATGCGGCCGCGACCCGCCGCCGACAAGGCCCGCTGATAGTGATCGCGCGAAGCCTCGGCGTCTTTTTGTTGCGCGTCGTCATAAGTGTAAATCCCGGAGCGGTACTGCGCACCAACATCGTTGCCCTGCCGCATGCCCTGGGTGGGATCGTGCGCCTGCCAGAACACGCGCAGTAACTCCGCGTAGGTAACGATGGCCGGATCGAACACCACGCGCACCACCTCGTTGTGGCCGGTGCGGCCCGTGCACACTTCTCGATAGTTCGGGTTGGGCGTATAGCCGCCCGCGTAGCCCACTGCCGTGGTGTACACGCCGTCGGTTTCCCAGAACACACGCTCGGCGCCCCAGAAACAGCCCAGCCCGAACAGCGCCTGCCGCATGTTGGCCGGAAACGGCGGCGTCAGCGGGTTGCCATTGACGAAATGCCGCGCGGGCACCGGCATCGGTTCTTGACGGCCAGGCAACGCGTTCGCGGGCGTCGGCGCCGCGGTTGTCTTGCTGAATATGGAGCTCATGATTCGATCCTCAAGCATCGGACAATTTTCAGACGAAGAACCCGTGTCTAAAGAAGAATCTACATGTTGCCATGACCGGCAGGCATCGGGCTCGCCGTGCGGGCCCTATTCCCAGCCAATCGACTCGTAACCCTGCTCCTGCAGGCACCGGTCAACGAAGTTACGAAATACCGGATCGGACTCGTTTGTGTCGAACAACGCCCGGATCAGTCCTCTGGATGCGCCGCCGGCCGCGCCCGCAGCCGCACCGGTACCTGCATCCCCCAGCACCGCGCCGATCGCGGCGCCCGAAGCCGCACCTACGGCGCCGTCCTCGGCGGTACGTCTCGCCACATCGCCACCAACGCTGCCCGGATCGGCGCCGTGGCTTCGCGCGAGTTCAACGCAGCCGTCGATCGCGCGCTCCGCCTGCGCAGCGCCGCTGCGTCTAAGCTGCTCGTTCGGGTACAACACCGGACGCGGCGTGGCGCAACCGCTAAGCACTGCGGTACCCATTAACGCAACCATTACGGACAGGACAGCGCTTCTCACTGCGTAACCCCGGTTATCTCCAATAACGTTCAACCGACCGCGCAGCCCGGCGAGCTATATGTCTGACCACAAGACGTGGTGATGGTTTGAATGCCAAGCGTCGCAGCCGCGTGTTGCCGGGGACGCAGAGACAGAATCGCGGCGGCCGGGATGAGCCGCCGCGAGAGCCGCCTTGCCCGGAGCGCCGGGCAGTCGATGTTATTAGTTAGGTCCGATCGGATTGGTGGTCGCGAGTTGCGGAATGATGCCTTCCTCTCCGAAGCCGCACACCGGGTGCTCAAACGTGTTGGGTGTCACGGGATCCGCGAGGATCAGATTATCATTCGTGCCGTTGTCGCCAACGCCGCCCGGGACGTTATCCAGTCCCAGGGCATCGCGCGTCTTCCAGGCGATGATGTGGTCCGTACACGACGTGTCGCCGCTCACGCCCAGCGCGCCCACCACACGGCCGCCCGCGGTGTAAAGCGCCAGCCCACCGCCGAACACGTTGACACCGCCTACGAAGTGGCCGACCAGCGGATCCCCGGGTCGCCCGTACTGGCTGGCATTGCCACCCGCATGCTGGGGTCCGCCGTAAGCCGCACCGGTATCGACCGGATTGCTGTGCTGCAAACCGAACAGGCTGCCCCCCGGCTGTACGACGCCATTTAAGTTTCCGCTCGACAGCGGAAAGCCGTCGAGACTCAGGCCGTTTGCGGTGTTCGCCTTTTGCGCCGAGATCACTCGACTCAACGGCCATTGATCATCGCGATCCGACCCCGAAAACACGATGGCGCAAACCTCACCATCACGGTTGACCACAGTGCCCCACATATTATTGCCCAGGCCTGCGTTGCCGCCGCCGGCCACCACGCTGCTGAGCGCCAGCCGCAGCGCGGCGTGCGAGGGCAGACCTTTACAGTCTGGCGCGGCGGACGCGAGCGTCGATGCCGATAACAAGCCTCCAAGCAGTACAGCCTCCAAGGTACGAGCAGTAAGTTTTTTGTTCATCGTAAGTTCCTCAGATTTGCAGAACATGCACAGCGATTATGGAGTAAATACGAACTGCGGGAACGAGCACCCGGCCCGCGTGCGATCGGACCGGCTCCATCCCGGAGTATAGTACAAGCCCCTAATAAAAGAGAGAAAATTGCGCTGACAGGTTCGGAGTTGGAACTTTCCCGGTGGCCTGTAAGAGGCACTTGTGGCGCCAATCGGTAGGTCGGAAATCCCTTTCTGGCGCGCCGGAACTTACCTGGATGCCGTTTCTGACGCCTCGATCAACCGGTGATTCGACAAAGTCAGCTCCCCGGTCGTAATCGCATTGTCGCCGGTCGTGATCACGCGCCGCCATTGCGGGACGTGATAATCGCCGACCCGCACGAAGCGGCTGCTGACCGCGTCGACGCCGGTGAGCTGGCCGTCTTCGTCCAGATAGTTGATGACGTATTGAACGGGCAGCACCCCGCCCTCTGGTGTGGTGGCCGTCGCCAGCACGTTGATGCGCACCCGTTGCGGGCCTTCGTGCCGCGCGCCCGGCGAAGCCAGATCGCGATTGACCTGCCGGATCACCTTGCCGTCGACCCGAAAGCTGGAATTGAAGTCATCGCCGGTCACCAGCATCGGCCCCAGCGGATCACTCTTGGAGCCGGCGAAGCGGATTTCGCGGTACTGCTCGGGCGAGGACTGCGCCCCCATGCGATGAAACACCATCTCGCCCAGCCACTCGTAAGCCCAGGCGCGCGCCTCGCTATGCTGGTCGTCAAGACCGTTCAGCTTTATCGTTCCGTCGGCCAACACGCGCAGCGCGCCGCGCTGCACATGGCCCTGATAGTTGAGCCTGATATCAGCGGTAAAACCGGGAAACGCCTCATCCCAAACCGCGCGCGCCTGCACCGCGCGATTCAACAGACGATACGCCTCGGGATCAGCCGGCGGCTCTTTGGCACCAGCGGGCGTGGCCGCGATCACCATGCACAAGGTCAGCGCGGCCGCCCAATAGGGCGCAAGTGTTAACGGATGATAATTTTGCATAGGTTTGCCTCCTGAGCCGGTGAACTGCATGGTTGGCCAAAGTTGCTTCCCGGCGATTTGACCGGCATTACGAACATTCACTCCGCCGATTTCCACTTTCTATTGGCTTGGAAATCATTCATCAACCCAGGAGAACGCGACTCACAAAAAAGCCCGCTCACAGGCGGGCTTTGAAATATGGCGCGCCCGGAGAGATTCGAACTCCCGACCACCAAGTTCGTAGCCTGGTACTCTATCCAACTGAGCTACGGGCGCATCGATATGCCGTCCCTGGCGAAGCGCTCAATCATTAATAAACTCCGGCCTCAACCTCCCTGTTGAGGCGCTCGCCGGGGCAAATGTTCACTGGACATTCGCCTGAATCCGGCTCGCCCAACTGAGCTACGGGCGCATTTATAAAGCTTGCCTGGCATCCCTGTTGCGAGCATTCTGAAGCGCCGGGCCGCACATCCAGATTTTCTGATACCGCACGTTTCGTTAGCTGGTCTCCGGTTTCTGGTCTTTAGATGCCGGAGAGGGAGGGATTACTCCGCGCATCCATGCGCTCCGCCCTTCGGGTCCGTCTGCGGCGGCATAACCCGCGAGGGTTGTCGCCCTCCCATCAATCAATTGCTAGCATGGTGCTCAACAACAAATTGTCATAAAAACTGGCGGAGAGGGAGGGATTCGAACCCTCGATGGAGATATTAACCCCATACTCCCTTAGCAGGGGAGCGCCTTCAGCCACTCGGCCACCTCTCCAGATCAGTCGTTAATCGAATTCCGCGCGCAAATCGGTCGTAATGATTCTAAGCTCAGCTTCCTGCTTCGCTAAGAATCCCGGTGCGCACCTTCCGTGGCGCACCCGCTCGGCGGGACGAAGCTGCGCTTCGCCTTTGCCCGCCTCGCCCCCTTAGCAGGGGAGCGCGTTACTTAGGGCTATCCCTGCCCTTCGCCCTTCGGGCCCGCCTTCGGCGGTTCAAAATCGCTCCCGGCGATTTTTTCAGCCACTCGGCCACCTCTCCTTGATCATAATGCCTGCGTAGCCATCCATGGCGCGAAATCGTAGCCTGCTAAACACCGGCCCCGCCCTCCATGGCGGGTCGCTCGCCGGGGCAAATGTTCACTGGACATTTGCCTCAATCCGGCTCGCCCACTGGGCCATCTCTCCGTAAAATCCATCACCGCAACATAGCCTGGTGGGGACACGCGGCCCGCGTTCAGCCCGTTTGCGAGTTGCTTTGAGCCTGCTGTTCGCGCTCGCGCCTGATGCGTTCGTAAATTTCCTCGCGATGCACGGGGATTTCCTTGGGCGCGTTCACGCCGATACGCACCTGGTTTCCTTTCACACCGAGCACGGTCACTGTTACCTCGTCACCGATCATCAAGGTCTCTCCTACACGACGTGTCAAAATCAACATTCCTGGCTCTCCTTCAGTTGTTGTTATTTTTATTATGCGTTTGACTACCCTTCCGGCACACGAAACCGAGTTCGCCGCGCTCGCTGCGCCGCAACCCGGCTGTGCGTATTCTATGCGTTATTGACGCGAATCGACACCACCTGTGTCCGCTGATCTCTGCGCGGCCCGCCCGGGCGGCTCGCTCAGTTCGAACGCATCGTGCAGCGCGCGCACGCCCAGCTCCAGATACTTCTCATCGACCACCACCGAGATTTTGATCTCCGAGGTGGAAATCATGCGGATATTGATGCCCTCCGCGGCCAGCGCCTTGAACATGGTGCTGGCGATGCCCGCGTGCGAGCGCATGCCCACGCCGACCAGCGAGATCTTGACGATCTTTTTATCGCCGTCCACCTTGCGCGCGCCCAACTCCTGCGACGTGCGCAGCAGGATCTTGTGCGCCTTGTCGAAGTCGTTGCGGTGCACCGTAAAGGTAAAGTCGGTGGTACCGTCCACGCCCACGTTCTGCACGATCATGTCCACTTCGATGTTGGCGTCCGAGATCGGCCCGACGATGTCATACGCAACGCCCGGCTGATCGGGCACGCCGGCGATCGTCAGCTGCGCCTCGTCCCGGTTGAAGGCGATCCCGGAGATCAATACCTGTTCCACTGCCGCTGTTTCCTCGAAAGTGATCAGCGTGCCCGCGCCGTCTTCGAAGGTCGAGAGCACGCGCAAGGGTACACTGTATTTGCCGGCGAACTCCACGGAACGGATCTGCAACACCTTGGAGCCGAGGCTCGCCATCTCCAGCATTTCCTCGAAGGTGATCCGCTCCAGCCGGCGCGCCTGCGGCACCACGCGCGGATCGGTAGTGTAAACGCCATCCACGTCGGTATAGATCTGGCACTCGTCCGCCTTCAAGGCGGCCGCCAGCGCGACCGCGGTGGTATCGGAGCCGCCGCGGCCCAGGGTCGTGATATTGCCATGTTCGTCCACGCCTTGGAACCCGGCAATCACCACCACCTTGCCATCGGCGAGATCGCGGCGCACCCGCGCGCCGTTGATTTCGACGATGCGCGCCTTGTTGTGCGCGCTGTCGGTCAGGATATTGACCTGCGCGCCGGTGTACGAAACCGCCGGGCAGCCGAGTTTTTCCAGCGCCATGGCCAGCAGCGCGATGGCCACCTGTTCACCGGTGGCGAGCAACATGTCCAGTTCGCGACCGCCCGCCAGAGCGTCGATCTCGCGCGCCAGTCCCAGCAGCCGGTCGGTTTCGCCTGACATCGCCGAGGTCACGACCACCAATGCATGACCCTCGTCGCGCCAGCGCTTGACCTTATTCGCGACCTGTTCGATGCGCTGCGCCGAACCCACCGAGGTGCCACCGTATTTCTGGACGATCAGGGACATGGAATACCTGTGGTGAAGGCGCGCATTAAACAATACCTGGTTGCGTCAGGGAAGATCAGTGACTACGCACGAATCTGCCGCCGCTTAGTTCTTGCGTCTATTTAACGATCGACGACCCGATGTTTGGATTGTCTGGGTTGACATCCAAAGTGCGCGTCTTCGGGATGACGATCAGGTCCATATCCTCCATCGGGATGGCACCCAGCAGCACTTGATCCCCCATAACCAGCGCGCCCGCGAAGCCCACCCGGTTCTTGAATCGCAACTCCAGCGGACCGACATAAGGAACCAGTTTCCTGGATCCATCGGCAAGGGTCACTTCTTTGGAATCAATCGCCTCCAGTTTCAACTGCAGCTGTACGTGCTGAGGAATGCATAGGTGCAACGCGCCAGAATCGGCAAGCGCTACCGTCTCGACCGCGCCGAGATCCGGCATTCGCGGGTTTTTCAGCAACAGCTTGGCGTTTACGAGCCCCACAGCGCTAATTTGCGACCTGTTAATCTAAGGAAGCTCTGAATAAATCCATCCTGGATTTTTCAGAGCACGGAAAGCGAAAAACGTGGTTTTCACTTTCCTTCATTTTCAACGGCCTACGGCCGTCGAAAATGGCGGCACTTCCCTGTACCGCAGGAACCTCTGAATCAATCAGGGGTTCCCTAAGGATAAACGACTGCGTGGTGTCTAGACTACGTGTGCGCGCACCCACTCGGGCACTGACCGCAACGCCGCATCCAGCGCCGCCGGATTGTTACCGCCGGCCTGCGCCATGTCGGGCCGCCCGCCGCCCTTGCCGCCGACCTGCTGCGCGACCACGTTGACGAGCTCGCCGGCCTTGATTTTATCCGTCTGATCCTTCGTCACACCGGCCACCAGGCTCACTTTTTCGTCATTGACCGCCGCCAGCACGATCGCCGCGCTGCCTAGCTTGTTCTTCAGTTGATCCAGCGTATCGCGCAGCGATTTGGGATCGGCATCGGCGATTACCGCCGCCAGCACCTTGACGCCATTGACGTCCACCGCCTGCGAGGCAAGATCGGAACCGGCGGTCGCCGCGAGCCGGGTCTTTAGCTGCTCCAGTTCCCGTTCGACCGCGCGGCTGCGCTCCAGCAGCGCTCGCACTTTTTGCTCGACGTCGGTGCGCGAGCCTTTCACCAGTTCAGCGATCCGGTCCAGCCTTTGTTCGTTCTCGTCCAGCCACGCAAGCGCACCGCGGCCCGTGAGCGCCTCGATGCGGCGGATGCCCGACGCCACGCCGCTTTCGCCGACGATCTTGAACACGCCAATGTCGCCCGCACGCCGCACGTGCGTGCCGCCGCACAGTTCCGTCGAGAAATCGCCCAGTCTGAGCACGCGCACCTCTTCGCCGTATTTCTCGCCGAACAACGCCATCGCGCCTTCGGCCAGCGCATCGCCCATCGCCATGATGCGGATATCGGCCTTGGCGTTGGCGCGGATCTGATCGTTGACCAGGGTTTCGATCTCGTCCAGCTGCTCTGCCGTGACCGGCTGCGGATGCGAAAAGTCGAAACGCAGGCGATCCGGCGCCACCAGCGAGCCTTTCTGCGTGACGTGTTCGCCCAGCACCTTACGCAGCGCGGCGTGCAGCAGGTGGGTGGCGGAATGATTCAGCACGGTCGCCTGGCGGCGCTCGGCGTCGACCGTCGCGGTCAACCGATCACCGACCGCGATCGCGCCGTGCGTGAGCCTGCCGATGTGCGCGTGCGCGCCGGCGTGCTTGCGCGTGTCGCGCACCTCGAAACGCGCGGCATCGTTCTCCAGCGCGCCCGTATCGCCGACCTGGCCGCCGGATTCGGCGTAGAATGGCGTACGATCGAGAAACACGGCACCTTCCCGCCCTTCGGTCAGCCACTCGACCGAGGTCCCTTCATACAGCAGCGCCGTGACCGTGCCTTCGTCCACCAATCGATCATAGCCCGTGAATTCCGAAGGTTTCACCTCATTGGCCGCGTCCGTGGCGCCCACGTTCCCGACCTTGAACTGGCTGGCCGCCCGCGCCCGGTCGCGCTGGGCATCCATGTGTCGCTCGAATCCCTCCATGTCCAGGGTGAGGCCGCGCTCGCGCGCGATGTCGTTGGTCAGATCAACAGGAAAGCCGAAGGTATCATAAAGCTTGAACACCGTGTCACCCGGCACGACTTCGCCCGCCACCTTCGCGATATCCGCTTCCAGAATCCGCATGCCCTGCTCCAGGGTCTCGGCAAAGCGCGTCTCCTCGTTCTTGAGCACGCGCTCGACATGGCCTTGAGACCTTTCAAGCTCCGGATACGCCTCGCCCATTTCCTGCGCGAGGGCGGGCACCAGCTTGTAAAAGAACGGTTCTGTCAGACCTAGTTTATGTCCATGGCGCGCCGCGCGCCGGATAATGCGCCGCAAAACATAACCGCGTCCTTCGTTGGACGGCAGCACACCGTCGGTGACGAGAAACGCGCAGGCACGGATGTGATCGGCGATGACCTTGTAAGACGGCCCGCGCGGCTGTGGGTCACCGGCGAGATCCGCAATCGCGCGGATCAGATGCTGGAACAGGTCGATCTCGTAGTTGTCGTGCACGCCTTGCAGGATCGCGGCCAGCCGCTCCAGCCCCATCCCGGTGTCGACCGAGGGTTTCGGCAACGGCTTCAGATTGCCGTTCTGATCCCGATCGTACTGCATGAACACCAGGTTCCACACCTCGACGTAGCGGTCACCCTCGGCATCTTCCGAACCCGGCGGCCCGCCAGGAACTCCCGGCCCGTGATCGTAGAAGATTTCGGTGCACGGACCGCAGGGACCGGTGTCGCCCATGGACCAGAAATTGTCCTTGGCGCCGATGCGGCTGAAGCATGCGGGATCGACCTTGATGTCCTTGAGCCAGGCATCCGCGGCTTCATCGTCTTCCTCGTAGACGGTCACCCACAGGCGCTCGGGCGGCAGACCGGCCTCGCGGGTCAGAAACTCCCAGGCGTATTGGATGGCCTCGCGCTTGAAGTAATCGCCGAAGCTGAAATTGCCCAGCATCTCGAAGAAGGTGTGATGGCGCCCCGTATAGCCGACGTTTTCCAGGTCGTTGTGCTTGCCGCCGGCGCGCACGCAACGCTGGCTCGAAGCCGCACGCGGGCAGGCACGGGGTTCGCGGCCGAGGAACGTCTCCTTGAATTGCACCATGCCTGCGTTGGTGAACAGCAAGGTCGGATCATTGGCGGGCACCAGCGGGCTGGACGGCACGATCTCATGATCGCGCGCCTCGAAAAACGCTAGAAACCGGGCGCGTAAGGCCGCGCTGCTGTTCATATTCGACATATTGAACTTAGATAGACCTCATCGCCGGGCGCGTCGGACGTCCGGTGACTTAAGACCGTACTGCCGGATAATCGAGCAAACCTGAATCTGGAATTCCGCGTAGAACGCCTCGCGGCCCAGCGCTTGTGCCTCCCGATGGTCCGGATATTCCCGCCACGCGCCCAATGCCTGCTCGGACTCGAACTCAATGACGGATACCCGCTCGCCATCTTCTGCCTGGAACGTCTTGAAGCTCAAGAAGCCCGGCATCCCGGCGGCGAGCGCTCGCATGCGGGTGGCCATCTCAAGGTAAGCCTGTTCGTGCTCGGGCCTCAGGCGAGAGCGAAAGATCGTCACAACCATAAACCACACCAATGGACGCTTAACCCGTAAGACTGCGACGGGAGCTAGCCATTCATCTCATCCAGCAGTCGCCCGATCATATCGATGGAGAATCCGCGCTGCTGCAGGAACCGACCCCGGCGCGCGCGCTCGCGATAGTCGTTCGCCGGCTTATCGCCGAACCGCTTGCGATATTGCGCGTACAACGAGTCGCGCCACCGCTGCGCGTGCTCGTCCAAATATTCATCGATCAGAGCGTCGCTGACGCCGCGTTCTCTAAGTTCCACGCGAATGCGCACCGGCCCGAAGCCGCGTGCGGCGCGCGCGCGAATATAGCTCTCTGCGAAGCGTGTGTCGCTTTGCAGGCGCTCGGCCGCAAGCTTGTGCAGCAGTGAGTTTACGTCGCCCGCGTCAAAGCCGCGGCTTTCGAGCTTCCGGCGCAGCTCATCGCGCGAGTGCTCACGCCGCGCGAGCAGGCCCAGCGCGATGTCACGCGTGTCCGCGTCAGGCTCGTTCGGCCGGTTCCGCCGCACTTTCCGCCGGGGCGCGCCCGGGCAACAACTGCGCGCGCAGCTTGGACTCGATCTCGGCGGCGACCTCGTTGTTTTGCTTTAGATATTCGCGCACGTTGTCCTTGCCCTGACCGATGCGATCCTTGCCGTAGCTGTACCACGCGCCGGCCTTGTCGATGATGCCGTGCTTGACCCCCAGGTCGATCAACTCGCCATAGCGCGAGATGCCCTCACCGTAAAGAATTTCGAACTCCGCCTGCTTGAACGGCGGCGCCATCTTGTTCTTGACCACCTTCACGCGGGTTTCGTTGCCGATCACCTCGTCGCCCTTCTTGATCGCGCCGATGCGGCGAATGTCGAGACGCACAGAGGCGTAGAATTTCAGCGCATTGCCGCCGGTGGTGGTCTCGGGATTGCCGAACATCACGCCGATCTTCATGCGGATCTGATTGATGAAGATCACCATGGTGTTGGAGCGTTTGATGTTGCCGGTGAGCTTGCGCAGCGCCTGCGACATCAGCCTCGCCTGCAGACCCATGTGCGAGTCGCCCATCTCCCCTTCGATCTCGGCTTTGGGCGTGAGCGCCGCCACCGAGTCAACCACCACCACGTCCACCGCGCCGGAGCGCACTAGCATGTCGGTAATTTCGAGTGCCTGTTCGCCGGTATCGGGCTGCGAAACCAGGATATCGTCCACGTTCACGCCCAGCTTGCCCGCATAATCGAGATCCAGCGCGTGCTCGGCGTCCACGAACGCCGCCGCGCCGCCCAGACGCTGACACTCCGCGACCACCTGCAATGCGAGCGTGGTCTTGCCCGAGGATTCCGGACCATAAACCTCGACCACGCGCCCCCTGGGCAGGCCGCCGATGCCCAGCGCGATGTCCAGCGCCAGCGAGCCGGTGGAAATCACGGCTACGTCGCGCGCGGCTGTGGAATCGCCCATGCGCATGACCGCGCCCTTGCCGAACTGCCGTTCGATCTGCCCCAGCGCGGCGGCCAAAGCCTTTTTACGATTGTCGTCCACTTACCTACTCCGAAATAACTCGCGCAACCATTGCACGAGTACGGCGCGATTATCGCATATAAGCGCACGGGTAAGAACCAAGACCGGAGCGCTGCGACGCGATAACAGCTTGATTTCAGGGCGCGCCGTAACGGCGCAGAATCGTGTACCTGGCGCCGTCGCGATCCGTTTGGGACTCGACCAAACAGAAGCCGCCCACCCGCCACTCGACGGGCGTTACCTCGATGTCGGCAAGCAGAGGCGCGGCGTCCCGCATCAGCGTGACGTGCGGGCGAAAAGGTCTCGCTGCGGGATTGAGCGCGCATCTCGCGAGCCCCTCATTGAGCCGATGCACCAAGCCTGTCAGCGCTGCCGGACACTCATCGGCACCGACCCACAGTATGCGCGCACGCGCGAAGTATCCGACCCGGGTGAGGCGCAGCAGATAGTTTTCAGTGCCGATGCCGGCGGCGCATGACGCCAGGCTATCGTGTGTGTCCGGGTCGACTGAACCGGCGAACGCCAGCGTGATGTGCAGATTGGCCAATGGCACCGGCCGTCCGCGCCGACGCGGCAGTCGACGGGCGAGCCTGCCCAGCGACTGACGGACGCGGTCGTCTGGCCACAGCGCGAAGAAAATCCGCCGCGTACGTGGGTGGTTATCTGACAAGCCGCAGGATTCCCTCCAAGGCCGCCACCACCGATTGATGGCGCACGCGCTCGCGGTCGCCCTCGAAGCGATGATGCAGACATACCACGTCGTCGCTGCGGCACAGCCAAGCGATCCATACTGTGCCGACCGGTTTGGCCGCCGTACCACCATCAGGTCCCGCGACGCCCGTGATGGCGACCGCGATATGCGCGCGGCTGTTACGATGCGCGCCCAGGGCCATTTCCCGCGCGGTGCGCTCGCTGACGGCGCCGTGCGTTTGCAAGGTGCGCGGATCGACGCCCAGCAGCTCGATCTTGGCTTCGTCGCTGTAGGTGACAAAGCCGCGCTCGAACCAGGCCGAGCTGCCAGCCAGGTCGGTCAAGACCTTCGCCAGCCAGCCGCCGGTGCAGGACTCAGCCGTCACCAACTTCAGACCGCGCGCGCGCAACGCGCCCGCCGTGGCCTGCGTTAGCGACGTGATCGAACTGGACATGGCAAGCGACGGATCCAAGCGGATACAGGTAATGGCGACATGTTAGCGTACCACCCTGGCATAGGGTCTGCTTGCTTGAATAACTGACCCCGGCAACAGCGCAGGAGGGACCATCATGCCTTACGATCGCATCACGGAGCTGCCCGATTCCGTCAAGAACAATCTGCCCAAGCGTGCCCAGGAGATCTACAAAGAGGCATTTAACAACGCCTGGGATCAATACAGCGACCCCAAGAAACGGCGCGGGGACGCTTCGCGCGAAGAGGTCGCGCATCGGGTTGCCTGGTCGGCCGTTGAAAAGAAATATGAGAAGAAGGGCGGTCGTAGGCAAGCCAAGCGCGGCTGAGCGATAAATCGTTCCAACGCACGCCGTCGGCGGCAGACGTGAGAATAGCAGCGTAGCCGGCGGCGACTGCGCCGGTTGTGCGCCAGGCATGGCGCGTGAGGCTGGGGTCGATACACGCAATTTTAGCAACGCGGCCATGCGCACGGGCTTTTCCAGCTGGGCGATATCCATGCGGCCTCGATTCGCTAGCAAGCGATCGCTCTACGGCGGTGATCCGCGATAGAACTTACAAACCCCTATTGTAGAACTTACACGACCTGTGCCAGGGTATAGCCATGGAAACGACCTTTCAATTGTTACGGGTCATTTGAGCCGGCATGAATCAGAACCACGCTACCGCGCCGCCCAGGAAAGCTCAGGCGAACTGCTGACCGCGAACCCCTCGCGGGCCGCCCGCCCTTATAAACGCGCCCGCCCAGGCTTACGGCCCATTGCTCAGCTGCTCGCAACCCGCGGTCAAACCGCCGCCCCCAGGACCGCCGTTGCAGCGGTCGAAACCTATCCCGCCGCTCAGGCGGTCGGTGCCGGCGTCGCCGAACAGCCTATCGCTGCCGAGACCGCCGCTTAGGCGATCGTTGCCGAGGCCGCCGCAGATGACGTCGTTCCCTCCCAGACCACTGATGACGTCGTTGCCGTCCAGGCCCTGGATCACGTCCGGGCCGGGTGTGCCGGTGAGCGTCTCGCCGATGGCTGTGCCGATGATGGTAGCCGGTATGTGGTCGCAAGCCACTACCCCGGGGAGCACCCGCTCGAAGGCGCCGACGTCGCAGAGCAAAGCAGGGTCGGCGTTCCCATTCTGCGGTCTTGGAACCCCGCGCTGATCTCTGTCCGGTGGCGGACAACTATTAGTTTCATCGATGGCGGGACTGTCTGCGACCAGGGCATGGGTGTGGGTTAGCCCGCCGTTGCTGGCCAGGACTGGGTCGAGGATGGACGCGAGCAGCGTGGGTGTGGCGCCGTCCGAAGTTGCGATACCATCGAAGGGGCCGGAGAGGATCAGGCCTGTACCGCCAAAGGCCTGTGCATTGGTCAATCCGCTGTGGCCGAACAGGTTGAAGTGATTCGCGCTGATGACGCCGCCATCGACCTGATACACCTCTGCGCCCTTGCCTGCGGTGTTGCCGGAGATCAAGGTGCGGAAGAGAACGACGTCGCTCCTGACGTCGCCGTAGCGGCCACCGCTGTGCACGCCACCGCCTCTGCCCGCCGTATTGCCCGAGAGGGTGCTGTTGATGAGGGACATAATGCCGCTACTATTCGTCAAGCCGCCGCCATTGTTGCCCGTCGAATTGCCTGAGATCGTGCTGTTGGTGAGGGTTGCGCGGCCACCGATGTTCCACACACCGCCTGCGTTGACGACAGCGGAATTGCCGGAGACCGTGCTGTTCGTAAAGGTCAGGCTGCCACGAAAGTTGTACACGCCACCCGCATCAAAGCCAGCGGTGTTGCCCGAGACGGTGCTGTTGGTGAAGCTCACGGTGCCCCTGCTGTACATGCCGCCGCCGCGCACGCCGGCCGTATTGCCGGAGACCGTGCTGTTCGTAATCTTCACCGTGCTTCCATAGAACGCGCGCAAGCCGCCGCCGCGGCCGGGCGTGGTATTGCCCGTAATGGTGCAGTTGGTGATGGTCACGGTGCCCGCGCGCGTGGCCACAGCGCTGCCGCCGTATTTCGCATTACCGTTGGTGAGCGTGAGGCCCTGCAAGGCCAGCCTGCCGGTGTCGGCTACGAAGAGCAGCCGAAACTCCGGTGTCCCCGTGACTGGGCTTCGCTGGATGGTGCTGCCATTGCCGGCGATGGTGATCACGCTCGTGACCACCGGCAAGCCGTTGCCTCCATAGGTCGGATTATTGACCGCCGTCAGGGTATGGGTGCTGCCCGGCGTCAACACCAGTGTGTCGGCGCCGCTGCCGGCGGTGCACCCGCCGATGGCGTTGTCGGTGTTGGCCGCCGTGATGGCGTCTGCCAGCGAGCAACCGCCGCGGACGCTGATGGTGGCGGCCAACGCCGGCGTCTGGCCGAGCGCCAGCAGCAAGGCGACACCCGCCAGCGACCGCTTCCACCGCCGCTGCAGGTCCCGCCGCACGTGGCGCGGCAGTGCCTGCAGCCTCAGGTAATGCTCGGCAAACTTCGGTAGCAGCTCACGTTGCCTGACGACGATTTCCTGCTGTAGCGCGGGCGTCCGCGCCGCCTCGGCCAGTTGGTCGCGCCAGCTGCATAGCACGGTTTGACCGGATGCCCGAACAGACTGTTGCCGTGTGTTCATTTACCTGCCTCCCGTTGAATGCCAAGCTGGATCAGCCGGTAAGCCCGCAGTTCACCGGGGCTGTCCCGTTTGAGCGCGAGGATGCTTCGCTAGCCAGCCATCATCACGGCACCCCGACGACGGTCTCGCATGCCGTGGCGGTATCGTTTACACCAGATTGGCCATTGCAGGCGTCGACTCCCGCACCACCGTTCATTGCGTCGTCGCCGGTACCGCCCAGCAGACGGTCGTTGCCGCCGGCGCCATTGAGCACGTCAGTGCCGCCGCCACCGATCAAGGTGTTCGGGCCGGCGTCGCCAGTAATAGTGTCGGGACCCACAGAGCCCGTTACGTTCTCTATACCCGTCAGGCTGTCCGATCCTTCGCCGATCGCCGCGCCAACGGCGAGATTGACCGCCACGCCCTCGACACCTACGAGGCGCCGGATGCCTGCGAACGCTGCGGTATCGATACCCGCGCCGCCATTCAGGGCATCGTTGTCAAACCTGCCACAAAGCACGTCGTTTCCCGCCAAGCCGTTGAGGGTGTCGTTGCCACTCAAACCCTCAATCACATCGATGCCAGCCGTGCCGTTAATCACGTCGCGCCGTACCGTGCCCACGCGGGTCGGAATCCTGCCGCCGCAGAGGGTCAGCTCGAAGGCGCCGATGTCGCAGGCCTCGATTCCGTCGCCCCCAAGGTACGCTGTGCGCACGGCTTGCCGGTGCGTAACTCTGCTACGGAACTGGCGCGGCAGGCGCCGCCGCGCCCGCCGCGGCAATTCCTGCAGCGAGGTGTAATAGGCCGCAAAGGCGAGCAACAGCTCCGGCCGTCGCTTAACCGTTATTTGGAACACGCCTGGGATCGTCGGGGCCAGCTGCGCGCGCCAGACGGAGAACATGGCTGAATCCTGAGCGTTCCGGCTCAGGGCGGACCGTCGCAGTTTCATCGTGGCACCTCCTTGTTGTTCGCATGCCCGATGCGCTAGCTTATTCCTTATTTGTCGCGGGGAATAGCAGACGATGGCTCGCCCGAAAACCCTTGCGAAGACGCATTTACAGCTACGGGTTCGGTTCTCAAAAGCTTATTGGAGGCCATTATTATTCAGCCCTCCGAGGCGTGCCGGAACAGCGCGTCGAGATTGATGCTGCCACGCGCGACGGTGTAACGGAATATTTGCTGTTTGCACGTGTCAGTAAGGTCTTTGCGATACACCTTGGACCCGCATTGAATCGTAATCACAAACCTTACCCGTTCGTCCCTCAATGTTGGCAGACGCAAGTGGCCGCGCCGTTGAAGTCGGGGGAAACCGTGCGGGCCTGTGTCGAACCGGACCTGGATCAAGGCCTGCGCTACGCCGCCGGACTGGTGATGCTGATCGACCGCCGCATAGCAGAGGTGCAAGCGCCTCAAAGGAGCTGGCGGCAGTGGTCGCTGGACACGGTGACCGTGCTGCGCGTGATCGGGCAGGCCACCGGCGGCGCCATAGAGCTCCTGGGCCCAGCGGCCGCCTGGCCCGCTGGTCTTGCGCCGCCAGCCGGCATCTATTGGAACAGTACGTATAGGTCATGACCATCAAGCTAAACGCATCTACGACAAACCCGCCAGCAGCGACGGCTACCGCGTGTTGATCGATCGCGTGTGGCCCCGCGGTATGCGCAAGGAACAGGCGCGGGTGGACGCATGGCGCAGAGAGCTTGCGCCCAGCAGCCAATTGCGAAAATGGTTCAAGCACGATCCCGGCAAGTGGGCGGATTTCAAGCGCCGCTATTTCGAGGAGCTGGACAACAACCAGGCGGCGATCGAGCAGCTCGCCGCCAGCGCGCGCGAACAACCGCTGACGCTGTTGTTCGCGGCCAGGGGGACAAAATTCAATAACGCGGTGGCGCTGAAGGAATATCGCGGCAATAGAAACATGGCACAGACATTGCCCGCTTTACGCATGTTCAAGCGCTATGCGCATCCCTCGCACTCAAGATTTTCGCAGGAGGCAGTCTATGAAATCGATACTTGCACTGGTAATCGCACTCACCCTGGGCGCGACGGGTGCTGTTTGGGCCGGCATGCAGGGCCAGGGCGCCAAGCCGGATGCCCCGGTTCCTGAGTTCAAGGAGATGGACGCAAACAGGGACGGCTACATCGAGACAGGCGATGTCAAGGATCCAGCCCTTAAGCATCAGTGGTCCGTTCTGGACAAGAACAAGGACGATAAGCTGGATGAAGAGGAATTCAGCGCCTTCGAGGCCACACCGCACCAGAAAAAGGCGCTAAAGCCCAAGGAGGCTGAGGGCAAATAATCGAGGCCTCCCGCGGTAAACGACGGTTGAGTCGGCCGCCAGCGTACAATCCTATTCGAACCCCATACTTCGCGCGCGGCGCTCGCGGCGCGAAGTGCGGGGTCGGCCGTTTACTGGGCCGTAAAAAAAATCTGACCTCCCCCGGCGGCAGCGACACGCGCCGATTGATTGTAATAGTTACACGCCGCGATGACGCTAATTACAAAGCTGCGGCCGGCCACGGAACGCAAAGGGGCCGACGCCGGTTTTCTACACGCCTGGCGCCGGTGGTGTTACCATCGGCCATTGTGGCGTGATTAACCGGGGGCGATAGGCATGCGATATGTCATCTTCAATCAAAAAGGCGGCGTGGGCAAATCGAGTATTACGGTCAACCTGGCCGCCATCAGCGCGCGGCAGGGAAAACGCACGCTGGTGATGGATCTGGATCCGCAATGCAACAGCACCACCTATCTGCTCGGCGACCAGGCCGGTGAAACACAAACCACGATCGCTGATTTTTTCCAGCAGTTTCTGTATTTCCGTCTGGCGCCGCTGGACGATCCCATGCGTTATGTGAACGCCACCGCCTATGAAAATCTGTATGTGATCCCCGCCGCGCCCGAGCTGACCGAAATAGAATCGAAGCTCGAAAACCGCTTCAAGATTTACAAGCTCAAGGAGGCCATGCAGCAGCTCGAGCGCGAGTTCGACGCCGTGTATATCGACACGCCGCCGGCATGGAATTTTTACACGCTCTCGGCGCTGATCGCCGCCGAAGCCTGTCTCATTCCGTTTGATTGCGACGATTTCTCGCGTCGCGCACTATACAACCTGATCGAAAACGTGGAGGAGACGCGCAGCGATCACAACGCCGGTCTGAGCGTCGAAGGCATCATCGTGAACCAGTATCAGGCCCGCGCCAATCTGCCCGCCCGCCTGGTCGAGGAGCTGCAGAATGAAGGGCTGCCGATGCTGACCAGCAGGCTGTCCAGCTCGGTGAAGATGCGCGAATCGCACGAGCAGTCGAAACCGCTCATTCACCTGTTCCCGAAACACAAGCTGACCCAGGAATTCGTCGCGTTGTTCGATGAGCTGAATCAGGCGTCGCCGCCGGCAAAAGTCGCGGCAAAGTCGATGGCAGGACGCCCGAAGGCGACGGCCTAATTCACGAACAGGGAAGGAAAATCTGGATAAGGTCTGGTGCCGAGGAGAGGACTTGAACCTCCACGGGGTTACCCCCACTAGCACCTGAAGCTAGCGCGTCTACCAATTCCGCCACCTCGGCCGAGAGCTTCAATGATGCGCTTCAGGGACGCCGCAATGTACCTACCGTCAAAACGATTGTCAATTTTGCGCAGGACGCCCCGCCGCAGCCTTCGTGCGGCCCGCTCGCCATGAGAAAAACCGGGCGGCGCAGCGACCCGTTCGCGGAGCGCGAGGCGCGCAAATACGAGCGGCCAGTGCCCAGCCGCGAGATGATTCTGGACGTGATGGCCGAGCAGTCCGGGCCGCTGGAGCTGGCCGAACTGATAGCCTGCCTGAACGTTTCTGAACCCGACGATATCGAGGCGCTGACCAGGCGGCTGCGCGCCATGGAACGCGATGGGCAGCTGGTGCGCAACCGCCGCGGCGGATTCCTGCCGGTGGACGAGCGCGACCTGATCCGCGGCCGCGTGATCGGACATCCGGACGGCTTCGGTTTTCTGGCGCCGGACGAAGGCCACGAAGATCTGTTTCTGTCGCCGCGCGAGATGCGCATGCTGATGCACGGCGATCGCGCGGTGGTGCGCGTGGTGGGCATCGATCGCCGCGGCCGCAAAGAAGCGGCGCTGGTCGAGGTCATCGAACGTCACAACGTCCAGGCCGTGGGTCGTTTCTTTATGGAACGCGGCATCGGTTTCGTCGTGCCGGACAACAAGCGCCTGCATCAGGACATTCTGATTCCGTCCGAGAACACCGGCGGCGCCACCCAGGGCCAGATAGTGATCGCCGCCATTGTCGAGCAACCCAGCAGGCGCAGCCAGCCGATCGGCAAGATCGTGGAGGTGCTGGGCGATCATATGGCGCCGGGCATGGAGATCGACATCGCCGTGCGCGCGCATTCATTGCCCCACGAATGGCCGGCAGAGGTGTTGACCGAGGCGGCCCGCTTCCCGCCGGAGGTAGCACAAGACGCGAGCGCCGGAGGAGCCGATCTGCGCGATCTCCCGCTGGTGACCATCGATGGCGAGACCGCGATGGATTTCGACGACGCGGTGTATTGCGAGCCGACGGGCAAGGGCTGGCGACTGCTGGTCGCGATCGCGGATGTATCGGCGTACGTACGGCCCGGCAGTCCGCTGGACGATGAGGCGCATTGGCGCGGTACTTCGGTGTATTTTCCCGGCCGCGTAATTCCCATGCTGCCCGAGGCGCTCTCCAACGGCCTGTGCTCGCTCAATCCTGACGTGGATCGCCTGTGCATGGTGTGCGAGATGCGCATCGGCGCCGATGGGCGCATGGGCAAGTCGCGTTTCTACGAGGGCATCATGCGTTCCGCCGCGCGGCTGACGTACACCGAGGTCGCGGCCATGGTGGTCGAGCGCGAGATGGCGACGCGCCGCAAATACGCCAAGCTCGCGCCGCACCTGGACGATCTCTACGCGCTGTATCGCAGCTTGCGCAAAAAGCGCGAGCGCCGCGGCGCCATCGACTTCGATACGGTTGAGACCGAGATCCAGTTCGGCGCCGACGCCAAGATCGAACGCATCGTCCCGGCCGAGCGCAACGAGGCGCACAGGCTCATCGAGGAATGCATGATCGCCGCCAATGTCGCGGCGGCGGAGTTTCTGGCCCGGCGCAAGATACCGACGCTTTACCGCGTGCACGAAGGACCACAGGCGGACCGGCTGACCGACCTGCGCGATTTTCTCAAGGAGATGGGCCTTGACCTGACCGGCGGTGATGAGCCCGGCCCGAAAGACTACGCGAAGCTCATGGACAAAATCGCGTCGCGTCCGGACGCACATCTGATCCAGACCGTGCTGTTGCGCTCGCTGTCGCAGGCGGTTTATTCGCCGCACAACGATGGCCATTTCGGTCTGGCGCTGCCGGCTTACGCGCATTTCACCTCGCCCATTCGCCGTTACCCGGATCTGCTGGTGCACCGCGCGATCCGTCATCTGCTGCGCGGGGAAAAACCGGGCAGTTTCGAACACGGCCACGACGCGATGGTCGCGCTGGGCGAGCATTGCTCCATGACCGAACGCCGCGCCGACGAGGCCACGCGCGACGCCGTGAACTGGCTCAAGTGCGAGTTCATGCAGGACAGGGTCGGCGAGGAGTTCGACGGCGTGATCAGTTCCGTCACCTCGTTCGGCGTCTTCGTGGAGTTGCACGCGATCTACGTCGAGGGCCTGGTGCACATCACCTCTTTACCTAAGGACTATTACCGCTTCGATCCCGTCGGTCACCGCCTGCGCGGCGAGCGCAGCGGGCGCGTGTACCGTCTGGGCGACGGCTTGCGCGTGAAAGTGGCGCGCGTGGATCTGGACGAACGCAAGATCGACTTCGAACCGCTGGAAATGCGAGCGCCGACCGAGCAACGCATCCGCAAAAAACGTCGCACGCGCGCCCGCGCCTGATGCGCGCGCACCAGGTCATCTCCGGCATTCATGCCGTGCTGTCCGCGCTGCGCAACGATCCGGGCAATGTCCAGGAGTTGCGCGTGGATCGCGGCCGGCAGGATGCGCGGCTGAACGAACTGCGCCGACTTGCGCAAACGCTCAACATCCCGCTGCGCGAAGTCGATGCGGAGACCCTGGAGCGGCAGGCGCGGACGCGGCATCATCAAGGTGTCGCCGCGCTTTACCGCAGCGCGCCCACGCTCGATGAACCGGGTCTCACCGCGCTGATCGAGAGCACGGAGTGTCCGTTATTGCTGGTGCTGGATTGCGTCACCGATCCGCACAACCTGGGCGCTTGCCTGCGCACCGCCGAGGCCGCGGGCGCGACCGCGGTGATCACACCGCGCGATCGTTCGGCGTCGATCAATGCCACGGTGCGCAAGATCGCCAGCGGCGCTGCCGAGCGCCTGCCGGTGGCGCAGGTGACCAATCTCGCACGCTGCCTGCTCGACCTCAAACAGCGCGGCGTGTGGCTGGTCGGCGCCGACGGGGGCGCGGCGCAGTCGCTGTTCGATCTCGATCTGAACCGCCCGCTGGCGCTGCTGATGGGCGCCGAGGACAAGGGCTTGCGGCGCCTGACCCGCGAGCACTGCGATTACCTCGCGCGCATTCCGATGGCAGACGCGACGCAGAGTCTCAACGTCTCGGTGGCCGCCGGGGTATGCCTGTTCGAAGCGCGGCGCCAGCGACTCGCGCGCCATGCCGGCGAACCGGCATCCAGTGAACCTCGACCGGGTCGCCCCGGATCAAGTCCGGGGTGACGGCGCCGGAACGACGGGAGCAGCGCTTTCCTGACGAGGCGTGGCGAGAATCAGCGAAAAATAACCGTTGTCGGGCTCGTAATGCGCCGCCAGGTCGAAATCTGCCTCATGCAGCAGCCGCGTCAAGTCTTCGAGCGTGAATTTGCGGCTGATCTCGGTGAGGATGCGCTCGCCCGCCTCCAGACTCAGCTTCTCGTCGATGGCGCGCAGCCGCGCGGTCTGCTCGCGGCCGGCGATCAGATACATCTCCATCTGCTGTGCGTGCTCGTTGTAGCGGGCGTGGTGATCGAAACTCTCCAGGTCGAAGTCCGCGTCCAGCTCGCGATTGAGCACGCGCAGCACGTTGAGGTTGAAAGCCGCGGTCACGCCGGCGGCGTCGTTGTACGCCGCCAGCAGCACGGATTTGTCCTTGACCCGGTCCGCGCCCAGCAGGAGGGTGTCGCCGGCGCGCAGCCGGGAGCGCAGCTCGCGCAATAGCGCAACCCCCTGCGGGCGTTCGAAGTTACCGATGGTGCTGCCCAGAAATGCGAACAGGCGTCTGCCCGCGGGGTCCGGCAAATGCTTGAGGCCGGCGTGATAATCGCCGACCAGCGCGTTGACGTCCAGCCAGCGGTAAGCCCCCATCAGTCGCTGCCCCGCCTCGACCAGGATGGATTCGCACACATCGTAAGGCCAGTACGTGCATCGCATGGCGCGCGTCTCGCAAGCCGTCAGCAGATGGTGCGTCTTGCGCGAGGCGCCGCTGCCCAGTTCGAGGATATGATCCGGCCGGCTAGCGTCGATGATCGCCCTGGCGCGCGCCGCCAGCAGCGCGTCTTCGGTGCGCGTGACGTAATACTCGGGCGTCACGCAGATCTGGTCGAACAGCTCGGAGCCGTAGCTGTCATAGAAATATTTTGGAGACAGGAAACGCGGCGGAGTCAGCAGACCGGCACGCGTGTCTTCCGCCAAGGTAGGCAGCGAACGCTCGGGTGGAACATGCTGGCAGGTAAACTTCCCGAATTCGCGCTCGGCGGGCATCTGCATGTCTTGGTCTCTGTCCAGCGTCGGGATGCGCTTAGTATGCAAAAAAGCTACCATGCAGTCGAATCTCTGTCGAAGCTTTGCAGCGAGCGAGACTAATGTGCCGCCTAGCCGCCTACCTGGGTCCGCCGGTTTTGTTGCAGCAATTTTTGCTGGAACCGAAACATAGTCTGTATGAGCAATCCTGGGCGCCGCACGAGCTGAACTTCGCGCGCCTGAACGCGGACGGCTTCGGCGTCGGCTGGTATTCGGCCGATCGTAAGCCGGCGATCTACGTGAACCAGATGCCGATCTGGTCCGACTGCAATCTGCCAGCGCTGGCGCGTTCGCTGTCCAATCCCCTGTGGATGGCGATGGTGCGCAGCGCGACCTCGCCGTATCGCACGGGCCTCGCCAATATGCAACCGTTTTCTCACGACGGCGTGCTGTTCATGCACAACGGTTACGTGGAAGACTTCGACCACAGCCTGCGCGGGCGCATCCGTCATTTTATGAGCACCACCATCGAAGCCGGCATCGGCGGCAACACCGACTCGGAATACATCTTCGCGCTGCTACGCCAGCTGCTGGCGAGCGACGATGAATTAACCCTGGAAAACGCGCTCCGCGGGGGGCTCGCACTGATCGACGAGTGGCTGCACGGGCGCAAGGCGCTGCTCAATGTGCTGCTGACCGACGGCCAGCGGCTGTACGCCACGCGCCACGCGCTGAACGCCGAATGTCCCAGCCTTTATTTCACCACCGACGACGAGTATTTCGACGAGGGCGCGCAATTGATCGCCTCCGAGCGGCTGACCGAAGGCGAGTTCTGGCAGCCCGTGCCCGAACATCATCTACTGATCCTGGATCCGGAACAGCCGCCTGAGCTGATCCGGCTATGACCTCGCGCGAACCCGCCGCCGAACTGCGCGCCGTCCAGCAGGACTTGTGCGCGCTGGTCGAGGACCTGGACGACGAAAGTTACCGCGCGCAGTTCCATCCGGATTTGAGTCCAGTCGGCTGGCATCTGGGGCATTGCGCGTTTATCGAGAATTACTGGCTGCGCGAAGTGGTGCATGGCGATGATCGCCTGACCGCGCCGCTGGCGCATTACTATGTCCCCGCCCGCAGCCCCAAGCCGCAACGCGGCTTAGGGCTGCCGCCCAAGGAGAAGCTGTTGGACTCGGTGCGGCGGCAGCAGGCGGATAATCTGCGGCTGCTGGCACAGGCTGCCACGCGCGCGCCGCGGCATCCGCTGCTCCAAGACGATTATTTGCCCCTGTTTCTTACGCAGCATCATTGCCAGCACCTGGAAACCATCAACCTGGCGCGCAATCAGCGCGCGCTCAAAAATGGCTACGACCACTTCCGCGCCGTGGCACCGCTGATATCCGCGCCCGTACGTCCGGCATTTGTCACGATTACGGCCGGTGACTATCGGATCGGCGGCGAACGGCCCGAGGCGTTCGACAACGAACTGCCGGCCCACTGCGTTAACGCCAGGGCATTTGGCATCGCCGCGCGCCCGGTTAGCAACGCGGAATTTTTGAGATTCATCGAAGACGACGGTTACAAGGTACGCGCGCACTGGAGCGAAGCCGGCTGGCGGTGGCGGCAGCACTCCGGCTGCCAACATCCAAAGCACTGGCGCCAGAACGGCCGCGGTCACTGGTTGGCGATCGACCAGCGCGGTGCGTTCGAGTTGCCGCCCGATGGGCCGGTGTGCGGCATCTCGTATCACGAGGCGCAGGCGTTCGCGGCTTACGCAGGCGCGCGCCTGCCGCACGAATACGAATGGGAGATCGCCTGCAGGCTGGGCGCGCTACAGGACACCGGACACGTGTGGGAATGGTGCGACAACGCCTTCCACCCCTACGAGGGATTCAGACCTTTTCCGTACGACGAATACTCGCTACCCTGGTTCGACGGCGATCACTACACGCTGCGCGGGGGAAGCGCCTTTACGCGGCCGGCGGTGCGGCGCGCGAGTTTCCGGAATTTCTACACGCCAGACAAACGGCATATCTTCGCGGGCTTGCGGCTGGCTTCTAGCTCAGCGCTTGGGTAGTAACCTCGCATCGCGCCGGCGCAAACCACGTAAGCTTTCGGGTGGCGCGCGGCAGGCAGTGTCACTCCGAAGCGCCAGGCCTGATAAACGTTCCTTCCGGCGGCGGCTGTTCTTTCGTACGGCGGAGGTCCGATTTGGCGGTGCGCGCTTCATCCTGCGAATCATCAAGCAGAGATCGACAGGCGGCGTTCTCGCCAGGCCCTGTCTCGACCAACGGGATCAGAGCGGCGAGAGGAGTCGCCACCAGCCCCAGCGCCACCGAGGCCGCGGCACGGCCCGCCACGTCGGAGGGTTCAACATAAAAACGCCGGATCCCCGAAACGACCGCCGATGTGCAGCGGCGATCTCGCCGTGAACAGACTGATGTCCTTCGGATGCGGGACTATGACAAAGTCGATGCCTTCCTTGTCCAGATCGATCGCGCCCGCGCGATGAATTTCGTATCCACGGTGTCGACCACAAAGGATTTCACGCCCACTTGCCCATCCTTCGCTTTAAGGTCCGCGAAGGCGCAGCGTATCGGCACGGCTTCCTCATCGCCCACCAGCGCGGTTACCGACTCCGAGATGTCGATTCCCGCAAGCTCGATCAAGAGGCTGTCAATCTGTCCGCCGGTCATAATCAACGACAGTTGGCCGTCGAGGGTCGCCATCAAATCCGCTATCGAATCACCGGCTGCCTTAAGCTTGGCGCGTCCGCCGATGTTGCCGACGCTTTGTTGAGCAAACCCCGAGCCGCGCAGGAGTTCTCTTAGATTGACTCGGCTGACCCGGGCCACCATGTCTGCTTCTACCGGACGAGCCCTACCGTCAAGCCGCAGGCGGGATTTGATCGTCCCGCCGCCGACGCCAAAGTTGAGCGGCGTCAATGCGAGCCGGCCGCCCTTTAAATGTGCGTCGATGCGCAGGTCGTCGATCGGCAATCCAGTCTCGACCCGCTTGCCGTTGAAACTTACCCGCGCGTCGATGGCGCCCAGACTGCTCAGATCGATCGGGTCGCGCGGCAGCACCGTTTTGGTTCGCGTCTCGGTCTTAGCTTCCGCCTCCTGCTGTACAGATTCGGTCTCGCCTTTTCCCGTGTCCGGGGCGGCGCCGATCAGCCCGCTCAAGTCATCCAGATCGAGCTGTCGGGACTTGAGCTCCGCGGTCAGAAGCGGACGCGGGTCTCGCAAGGTCTTTACCGAGATGTCGCCGGCCAGATCGCTGTCGCCAACTTGGCCCGCGAAGTTATTGAGCCGCCAGATGGCGCCTTGGCGCGAGATTTCTCCCTTGATCGAATAAGGCGGCAGATCGGGCAACGGCAGGCCGGCGAGTTTCTCCAGCCTGCTCGGATTGGGGCCTTTGAGGGCCAGCTTTAGGTTCAAGCCCTTGAGATCCAGCGGTCGCGTGACTTCGCCCTTGATCCTGGCCCTGGTCTTCGCGACCTCGCCGCGCGCCTCGACCGGATACGGCCGTACCTCTTCGAGCAGTCGCAGCAGCGAGCCCGCGCCGACGTTCAGGCTGAATGCCTCGCCCTGATAGCGCCCGCTGCCGTCGATCGTGATCGGCTCGGCCCCGTTAGCGGTCTCGGTGGTGCGCATGGATAGATCAATGTCGATGCCGCTGTTCGGATCGACATAGGCGAACCGCGTATCCTCGATGACCAGACTATGAATGAACGTGAGCGCCGTCTGCTCGGCCGCGGCCGCGATCTGCGCTTCGGTGGCGCCGACAATTGCGATCTCCGCGTGACCGTCGAGGACGCCGAAGGTCGACTTGAGATCGAAAGGCTCGACGATCTGTTGCGCGTCGACCTGGTCGATGGTCGTGGTCAAATGACCACGGATGGGCGTGGCGCCATCCACGCTGAGCGCACCCTTGATCGTGCCGCCGCCGATGCCAAGCGCGAACGGCTCGATTGTGAGTTGACCGTCCCGCACCGCGAGATCGATCGCGAGGTCTTTCAGCGGAAGATTCGGCCCGATGATCTCTTTGCCCTCGAAGCTGATGTCCGCGTTGAAGCGTTGCAGCGGCGCGAGGTCGAAAGGCGGCTCCGCGGGCCTGTCCGCCGCGGGTTTTGTGGGCTCTTCGGCTTCCTGGCCCGTTTCCTGACCGTCGGGTTCAGCGACGAGCACGGTGGCAAAATCGGCATGATCCAGCCGACGCGAGACGAGCTCGGCCTTGATGAACGGGCGCTCGTTGCCCGTGTCGATCGCAACGTCGCCGCTGAGATCGCTCTCGCCCACCCGGCCGTCGAAGTCATTCATCTTCCAGGTTGCGTCCTGACGCCGTAGACGTCCTCGAAGCTTGTACGCAGGGAGATTGGGCAGCGACCGGTCGAGCGCGGCCGCCAAACGGTCCGTGCCATCGCCGTTGACGGACAGCGACACATCGACGTCTTTGAGGGCCAGCGGCTGCCTAAGCGCGCCCTTGAACGCGATCTCGGTATTGGCGCCGCTGACCTTCCCGCTGATGGCGTACGGTTTAGCCGTCGCCGTATTGGCTAGTTCCAAGAGCGGGTCGCTGCGTATGGCCAGCTCGAACGGCTCGCCGCGATAGCGCCCGTTGCCCTGCATTGCGAGCTGGCGAGGTCGGACTGCCGTAACGGTATCGGCAGTGACTTCAAGCCGCGTTCGGCGTTCGGGAGCGCGTATTGCACGCTGCTGTCCTCGATGACCAGGCTGTCGATCAACCACAGCGCACGGGCCTGCGGGTGCTCAGCGATCTGCGCCTTGGATGCGCCGGTCACCGACACCTTGACACGGCCATCGACGATACCGGCGAGGCCTTGCGCTGTCTGCGCATTCTGCCCGAGTTCGCGCAAGTTCACTCGTCGGACGGCCGTTTGCAGGGATGCTTGGAATGGCTGCGCGCTGGCGTCCACCGAGGCTTGCGCACGCACGCTTCCACCACCGACGTCAACCTTGAGCCGCTGCACGCACAAGCGCCCGTCTTCGAGCCTGATCGCGGCGCGCGCGGCGCGCAGCACCACCGTGGGCGTGAGAATCTCATCACCGCGCACATTGACCATTGCGTCGAGTGTTTTAAGCGCGCTGAGATCCAGCGGCTTGGGCTTCTCCGGCTTCTTGGAAGGCGGCGTCAGCCCCGCGAAATCGGCGTAATCCAGCCGGCGCGCCGACAAATCCGCATTGAGCATCGGCCGCTTACCGCCGGTGTCGAAGGCAAGTTCGCCGCGCAAGTCGCTTTTACCAACCTTGGCCTGGAATTTACGCACTTGCCAGGTCTGGCCCGCCCGGCTTACGCGGCCCTCCACGCTGTAAGGCGGCAACCGCGGCCCTTCCGGACCTAAGAATGCAGAGAGCATCTCAAGACCGGGGCCTCGTAGCGCGAAATCAACCTTTCCGCCGGCGAGTTGCGCCGGATGCTCAAGCGCGCCGTTGATCCTCGCGCGCGTGCGCCCCATGTCGAACTTGAGATTGACAGGGTACGGCGCGTTCGACGCCAGCAGTTTCTCCAGGGCGCCGGCCTCGAAGTCCAGGCGCCAGGGCCGATCTTGCAGCCGCCCATGGCCATCGAGCGTAAGCTTCCCGCCTGGCCCGCGCGTGGAGCCTGATATATTCGCGATCGTGAGCCTCAGGGCTTCTTGCTTCGCAGCGGGATCGTGATACGTGCCCCGGCCGTCTCGCACGACGAGCTTGAGAATAGCGGGCAGTTCGGTGGGCGCCTGGGATTTCCCGCTCTCGGCCGTCTGCGGCGTCTCTCCAACGGCGTCGTTGCTTTTCAACTGCCAGTTACCCCTTCCCTGCTTCGACCTTGCGAGGTGAACGACAGGCTTGTCGATAATAAGCTGGGGAATAACCAGATGCCCCTTGATAAGCTGCACCAGATCGATACTCACGTCGAACGCGCGCAGCCGCATCATCCGCCGGGGATGGCCCCAGCGCGCGTTCTCGAAGCCAATTCGCTCGGCCCGCAGATGCGGCCGCCAAGCCCATACATCGACGCTTAGATCGCCCGCGATCGCGAACTCCCGGCCCGTTCGCTCGCTGACTGCGCTCTCGATATAAGGCTTGAGCCGATTCCAGTCCATGAACGTTGCCAGCAGCACCACACAAGCGATGAGTGCGACCAAGCTGAGGAGACCCCATTTTCGCGATCTTGCCAGCGATCCTTGCGGGCTTAGCCATTCAGCTTATCGCTTCAGCGTGCGCGCTGGGCTTGATGTTAGCGCCGCGCCTCCGCGCGATCACCAGGGTGATCGTGGCGCCGGAAAACAGGATCAGCGAGGCGTAGTAGATTCACACCATCAGCACCACTCGACCCCGGCCTGACCCAGATACAGGCCGATCAGGAATTTGCCGAAGGTGAACAGAATGCTGGTGATAAACGCGCCGAACCAGGTATCGCGCCATGGGTGCTCTCGCGTCTGCTGTTAGGTTCTCTTGAGTTTACGCAAGAACGCTGCCGCCAGAAAGGCGCTTCGCGCTATTCATGGATGCGATGCCGGACTTGACGCGCCACCGCAAGGCGATGAAAGGGTGGCGGCGGTGCGTCAACGGGAGTCAGAAGTTGGTCAGGGACACACCCCGCTGCACCACGGCAATACCCAGGAATGGCCACAGCGGCAGCCGATCACTTTAGACGCAAGCGTTGACCATGCCGCGCGGCCCAGTGCCGGGTGTTTGCGGCAAATCCTTGGCCCCCGCCTGCACCAGATCAGCTTGCAGGCATTGTTCCCCTGCGAACAGCGTCTATCCAGTCATTAACGAATACCCTTGTAGTCGCCGCGCGAAGTCCTGCAGCACCTCAAGGCCGGTGGCCTCGGCCTGACGACACCACTCCTGCAAGGCCAGCATCACCTTGTCGTGGCTGTCGTGGGTGCGGCCCCACAAC
>JBOIDC010000032.1:0-43558 GCA_050740315.1 Gammaproteobacteria bacterium
TTCAAGGACAGTCTGCCGCTGGCACGGGAGAAACTGATCGCCGCTTAAGCGGCATCTGACATCGACGTGAAACTGAATCACCTACACTGACTGTCAGATGAAGTCTTGGTTACTACACCTGTGCTCTCCGTGAGGTTCCTTCGCTAATTAACTTAGGCGGCCTTCTTGGATGAAGCGGTACCGTTCTTTGGTGAAGCGGCACGCTGCGTCTTGTGTGCAATGCTATTCGCACCCTGCTCCAGCCGATCACCATATTCCTGCCAGGCTTCCGCGGTGACGTCGGTGGCCTGCTTGACGCTATCGACGTAGCGCTGGCCGTGAGTCTTCACCAGTTCTGCCTGCGCAAAGGCAAACTCTTTCGGACCACGTACTCGGCTAACGAGCTGCAACTGCTCATTGCTGGCCTCATAAGCCTGCCGGATAACGCGCTGCTGCACTTCGCCTAAGCGCTGCATAATGTTGAACTGCACTTCAGCGATTCCTTGCATAGCGCCATAAACGGAACGCGCGACATCCTGAGCGTTGTTTGCAAACTGTTCGATGTTGTTGTTCGCCATGATTACTACCTCCTAGGAGGGTACTGCTTGAAAAGCACCGGATTGCGCCTTTCCTTATTTGCTGCATTGCAGCATAGCGCGTATGGCGCTGTAAGTCAAGGCGAGGAGTAACAAGGAAGAGGCCCACTCCGGGCGAGCAATTACCTTAGCCTTCAGCAAAGGTCACAATAAGACAGCCTATAGATGGCGGCAGTGCAGAATGACTGTGAGCGTGTGACCATAGTTACCTTGGAAGCTTCGGCCGGTGTTCAGTCTGGCCCATATATACCGATCAAAAATCGCGCTTGATCAAGGCGCGGTGCGGTAAAATGTACCTGCTCAATCGCGCTTCGCGGCTACGCCTCACTTCCCTCGCGCCGCGCCTGCGGCGCGTGCTCGGTGCAGGGTGTCGCTTTGCGTGTATTCGTGATGCAGAGTCCATTCTGTTATTTGGTCCTGGCGAGGCAAAGGATGAACTGAAACAACGTCTTGAAGGAAATAACCTCGCTGGACGCGTCGTGGGTGTTGAAACAGTTGACAAGATGACGGATCGTCAGATCGCGGCGAAGGTTCGACAGCACTTTGCCGAGTAGCGTTAGGCAATAGGCTCAAGGCGTGACCGGTCGGGGAGATAGAACAAAAGAGTCCGGGACATAGGTAACAGCCACCGGTGTCGTTTGAGGGCAACGTGGGAAATCTTGGCAACCATCAAGAATCCGCCGTTGGTTGGGTACGTAAAGCAAGCCAACATCGCCCATGGGCCTCAGCAAGTGAACAACGCGACTATCCCGGAGACAGATATCCCGCGCGCGCGAGAAAATGAAAATCTGCAAAACGAACTATTGGAGGCGAAAGATGGCGAACGGCTGGACTTCGGAAAGACGGGCGCGGCAAGCGATGCTGATCCGTCGATGGCGACCGTGGGAGCGGTCAACCGGCCCTAAGACTCCCCAGGGTGAAGACAAAGCCTCACGCAATGCCTACAAAGGGGGAACCAGGTTGCTGCTGCGCGAACTGGCGCGGCTACTGAGGGAGCAAGAACAGGCCCGCAAGGGGTTCCGGGTATGACCGGAAAGACCGGGAGGGGTGGAGGGTGCGCGGCAGAAGGGCACGCCGAACAAGAGAACCGCGGCCGTGACTGAAACGTTAGAGGCGCTCGGTTGCGATCCAATCGCCGGCATGGCGCACATCGCGATGGATAAGACGGTCGACTTAAGCATCCGGGCGCAGATGTTCAAGGAACTGGCGCAGTACGTCGCACCGAAACGGAGGGCGCTGGACATGCAAGCCGACATGAATATGGCGCCGCCCAGATTTATCATCGACCTGACCGCTGCAAACAAGTAGGCGTACGGCATTGCTTGTGCCACCATATAGTCAGCGATGATCCCACCTATGGCCTGTACCGTGCAGCGGATCGCATCGCATAAGCGGACGAACAGAAGGATCTCTGACACAGAATCTGACTGCGACGGCATGGCGTGGGTTTACCGGCTACATTAGGCAGGCGCGTCGTGTGAGTGAAAGCCGCTTCAATGAGAACACCACCAGCACAACCCCAGACCAAGTAAACCAATTGGTGACAAGCAACCCGCTTCGGAACAGACTTTTTCTACAGACTCGTTATGTCTGATCTGGCCAAGGATCGCAATAAACCTGAATGGTTCCTTCTAATCCAACAGTGGAAAGCCAAGGGTAAGGGGCAGTACGGGATCACGCTACCGTTTTTGGTCGGCGCCCTGGGATACAAGTCAAACCGCTCAGACCTGACTTCGAATGACATTCGCCAGGTACTCGAAGAGGTCGTGAAAAAGCCGGTACCTGGCTTTGTGACAGAGGTGCGTTGGTGCGGCAATATCGGTGCTCCGGTGCTTTCCGTGTCGCGAGCCAATGATATAAGCCGGATGCCTCTTGAGAGCTGCTTTTCTTCAGAAAGTGGCCAGGCGTCATTGGGGTTCAGCCAGGATCTGCAATCAATGTTTGGCCTCGACTGCAGCGGCACTGACGACTGTCTAAATAAACTTGTCGCTCATGCCGCAGAACACGTCGAAAAAGGCCACTTCTCGCGTATCGAAAATCCTGCCACGCGGGAGCGCGAGTTCAGACCCTTCTTGCGGGCAGATAAACAGTTTATAGAGGATGTTATCGGCCATGAACCTGGGGCCTTGCGGACTGCACCGGTCAACTCAGAAGGGTTTCGCCGCCATTACTTGAAAGGTGGCGCGGGTCCGGTTGACCAACTTGGAGAGGGAAATCGGAGTGGCACTACCTCTTTATCGAAGCCTCCGAGTGTCAAGGAGACTGGAGAGTTACTCGGCTGGAAGGTGAGGCGCCCATGGATCAGCTTGTTAAGTTTCTTTGGGAGTTGGTGGCATATGGTGGCGGAGCTGCCGCAATCTCGTATCTATTGTTCCAGTATCTCGGTAAGACTTGGATCGAGAATAAGTTCTCCCAAAAGCTTGATCAGCTCAGACATCAACAAGCACTGGAGTTGCAGCGCCTACGAGTAGAGATTGATTCGCTGCTGAGTGGAGCCCTTAAGCTCCAGGAGCGTGAGTTTCAAGTTCTTCCTGAAGCTTGGGAAAAACTAGACGAAGCGCACCGATTGGTGTCTTGGCTGGTTTCGCCAATGCAGGAATATCCGAATCTTGACAGGTTGAACAAAGAGCAACTCGAAGAGTTTCTGGCCATGTTAGAGTTCCCGGAGACACAAAAGGATGAGCTGAGGGCTGCTCAGAATAAAGTAGCCTCTTACAGGGACATTGTATTTTGGCATCGCTTGCATAAGGTTAAATCCGCATTCGCAGATCTCCAAAGGGTTGTTGCTCGTAACGCGATTTTCTTTCCCGCTGCTCTTAAGCATAAGTTCTCCAGCATCTCCGAAATGCTGTGGTCAGCCCTCATCTCAATGGAGGTCGGAACTGAGGCCAATGATTACAAGATGCAACGCGAGGGCTGGACGAAAATTAAGGAGGAAATAGAACCACTCTATAAGTCGATAGAGGCAGACATTCAGGTTCGCCTTCACTCACATGGGCATAAGGCGTGAGCTCTAGCTTGCGGCTGCAGCCGACCGACCCTCAAATAAGTAAGTTCTGACGAACTGTCGTGGCGGCCGGCCGCGCTCAGATGAGCCTACCCCATGCGATCCGCGGTAGCTACGAGTACGAGCATAGTTCCGAGCCGTTGGCGGAACAACCAGGCCAATCCCGATAAGACCCTACCAATAAAAAGCCCCGCCGAAGCGGGGCAATCCACGCAACAGTTCAATCTGCAGCGGCATCCACGCTGCAAGATCAGCATACCGGATGCGGATCCGGGTAAGTGTGACGCACGCGGGAAAATGAGTTGTACGGCAGCCTTCAAGATCAATTACTTAGCTTTTGAATGTAACGGTACTCGCAGGGAGAAGGTTGCTGGCAGTATTATTGAAGAACGAGCACTTACCGCTCATAACCAGCGCGTTTTCAGCAGACAAGTCGGTTACCTAAATAGCCGACCCGTCGACAACCGGAGGCTTTACATGAGCAAAGAAAGGCCGTTTTTCAAGGGCAGCGATACTTCATTCGGGATCTTTTATCCCACCGATTACTTTATAGCAGTTTTCGATTCACCTGAAACAGCACAACGTGCCGAAGAGAAAATACGCGCGGCGGGTTATGCCGAAGATGACGTAGATGTGGTGGACAGTGATTATGTGAGGGCCGACATAAAAAAACGCGTTACGGATGCAAGTTGGCTGGACCGTCTCATGCAAACGTTTTCAGTAGGGTCGGAGGCGTGCTTCTAAAGTGGGCTGAGCAGGGCGCCGGATTCCTAGCCGTTTACTGCCCGACCGCCGGGGAGGCGGAACGCATCGTTAAAATGATCAAGCCGGAAAATCCTAAATCGATGCGGCGTTATCTTACATTTGCCATCGAGACGTTCATGTAATCGCGCGTTGGGGGCTCCGCGGATCACGTAAAGGTAAATCGGGCAAGCCGAACGGTAGGCCCAAAGGAACCAAGAACAAGCAGACTCAGGCTGTCATAGACCGGCTAGAGGCGCTTGGCTGTGACCCGATCGAAGGCATGGCGCGGATTGCGATGGATCAGACTGTCGAAGTAGGCGTCCGCGCGCAGATGTTCAAGGAGCTGGCTCAGTACGTCGCGCCTAAGCGCAAGGCGGTGGAAATGAGCGGCGGGGTTGGCCTGAGTTTCATAGACGCGATCCGCGCAAGCTACAAGCACGACAGACAGCCGGGCTGATGCCTCAATTGCGGTCGCGGAACTGAATAAAAAAGAGCCCGAAACGGTTCCGGCTGGTGACTTATTGGTGACTCTCACCGAAATGAGAAGAGATAATCGCTATACAACTTATTGTTTTTATTGGTGGGCCGTGTAGGACTCGAACCTACAACCTACTGATTAAGAGTCAGCTGCTCTACCAAATTGAGCTAACGGCCCGGCGAGAATGGGGTGAGCGATGGGACTCGAACCCACGACAACCGGATCCACAATCCGGGGCTCTACCGACTGAGCTACGCTCACCATTGATCGACTACATACCTGCCATCCCTGGCGCAGCCTCATCTAGTCTACGACCACCAGCCTCGACATCCGTGTCGAGTCGTTTGCCGGGAAAACGACATGTCAAATGTCGTTTTCTTCATCCGGCTCACCCGACTGAGCTACGCTCACCATAACTGGACAACATAACCCATCCCTGGCGATAACACGGTGATGCCAGACACACCAGCCCCGCCTTCCGTGGCGTGGCGCTCGCCGGGAAATCGATTCACCGGATCGATTTCTTAATCCGGCTCGCCCAAACTGAGCTACGCTCACCATAGCTGGACGACATGACTCATCCCTGACGGAACTCATTGCATTTGGCAAACACCCAGTCTCCCTTGACGGGCCGTTCGGCGGCGGAAATACACATTGGCGCGCCTGGCAGGATTCGAACCTGCGACCCACGGCTTAGAAGGCCGTTGCTCTATCCGGCTGAGCTACAGGCGCAAACTCTCTCCCGCCAACCAACCATTCTGTCAAGCCCGGCCGCCGCTGCAACAACGCTTTCCGCGTCGCCGCTGCCGATCGCGCAGATGACTGGTCGGGGTAGAGGGATTTGAACCCCCGACTCCCTGCTCCCAAAGCAGGTGCGCTACCAGACTGCGCCATACCCCGAAGTAATCAACATAAATCGGGCCTTATGATCCCTCAGAAGCGGGCACCAAGCAAGGCGGCGTATGGTACGTAGGTGATCGAGAACGGTCAACGTGGGCGCTAACGTCGCCGCCAGCTTGTGCCGCCCGGGCCGTCCTCCAGAACGATGCCGGCGCTCTCCAGCTCGTTGCGTATTCGATCGGCTTCTGCCCAGTCTTTATCCTGGCGAGCCTTCGCACGCTTGGCGATCAGTTGCTCGATGCCCGGCTCAGACAAAGAGGCTTTCCCCTCCGCCGGCACATTGCCTGTGATTTCAAACGAAGCAGATGCCGATGCTTTTAAGAAGCGGTCCGGGTCATCCTGCAACAGACCTAAGCCATCGCCAAAGTTCCTGAGCAGTGCGCCCAGCGCGGCCGCAGCGGTGACATCGGCCTGCTTCAATTTGTTAATATCACGCGCCAGATCGAACAATACGGCCAACGCCTCGGGCGTATTGAAGTCGTCATCCATCGCCGCACGGAACCGCCGCTCATAGTCGCTGCCGCGCTTCGGTTCCGCAGCCGGCAGATCGCGCAATGCGGTGTATAAGCGAGTCAACGACGAACGCGCCCCTTCGAGTTGCTCGTCGCTGTAACTCAGCGGACTGCGATAATGGCTGGCGACAATGAGATAACGCACCACCTCGGGCTCGTAGCGCCGCAGCACCTCGCGCACCGTAAAGAAATTGCCCAGCGACTTGGACATTTTCTCATCGTCCACGCGCACGAAGCCGTTGTGCATCCAGTAATTGACGAACGGTTGACCAGACCACGCTTCGCTCTGCGCGATCTCGTTCTCGTGATGCGGAAACTGCAGATCCATGCCGCCGCCGTGGATGTCGAAGTGCGCGCTTAAGAGATCCGTGGACATCGCCGAGCACTCGATGTGCCAGCCGGGACGACCGGGGCCCCAGGGCGAATCCCAGGCGGGCTCGCCGGCTTTGGCGGCTTTCCACAGCACGAAATCCAGCGCATCGTCCTTGGCCTCGGCGACCTCGACCCGCGCGCCGGCGCGCAATGACTGCGGGTCTTTGCCGGACAGCTTGCCGTAACCCTCGAACCGCGACACGTCGTAATACACGTCGCCGTTGGCGCCGACGTACGCGTAGCCCTGGTCGATGAGGCTTTGCACCATCGCAATGATCTGCGGCATGAAATCCGTCGCGCGAGGCTCGAAATCGGGCGGCACGTTGCCCAGCACGGCAGCGTCTTCGTGCATCGCATCGATGAATCGCGCGGTGAGCGCTTCAACGCGCTCGCCGTTCTCCTGCGCGCGACGGATGATCTTGTCGTCGATGTCGGTGATATTGCGCACGTAAGTGACATCGAATCCGCGCGCGCGCAGATAGCGCAAAACCACGTCGAAAACGATCAATACCCGCGCATGCCCGATGTGGCAGTAATCGTAGACGGTCATGCCGCACACATACATGCGCACTCGGCCGCGGTCGATCGGCCGAAAAGGTTCTTTTCGTTTGGTGAGGCTGTTGTAGATGTGCAGCATTAGCGTCTTAATCTTCAGCGATGGCCTGCGCCGCCTGCAGCCGCGCCCGCGCCCGCGCAATACCGATCAGCGGAAACACGCGCGCCATCTCCGGGCCGTGCAAGGCGCCCGTCAGCGCCGCGCGCAGCGGCATGAAAAGCGCTTTACCTTGGACCCCGGCAGCTTCGCCGACCGAGCGCGCATAAGCCCTGAAATCCTCCGGCGCCGGCGGTAGTTGGGCTAACGCGGCCTGAAAGAAAGGCTTTCCCGCCTGCCGGATCGTCTCTTGCGTTTCGACGGAAAACTGAAGCTGATCGCCGAACAAATTGCAGGCCAGCTTGGACGCGTCTGGCGGCAATTCGATGTTGTCGCGCACCGCGCGCACAAAGTCGAGTTGCCGTTCGGCGGGCACGCGATCGGCCACGCGGTTCCCGTCGACGCCATCGCTGGCCGCCAGCCAGTCCCACAGCTCGGCATCCGGCGTATGCATGACCGCCTCTTTCTGCCAATGCCGCAGCTGACTCTCGTCGAACTGCGCCGGCGCGCGCCCCAGGCGCGCGAGCTCGAATTGATCCGCCAGTTCGCGCAGTGACAAAAAGCCGCTGTCCGGGTAAACGTGCCCCAGCCGCGCCAGGTAGTTGTTGATGGCCTGCGGCAGATATCCCGACTCGCGCAGCTCGCGTACACTGCGCGCCCCGCGCCGCTTGGACAGCGGACTGCCCGCAGGACCTGTGAGCAGCGCAATGTGGCCGTACGCCGGTGCGTCATAGCCCAACGCCTTCAACAGCAACAACTGGCGCGGCGTGTTGGTGAGATGATCTTCGCCGCGCAACACCAGGGTCACGCCCATGAGTGCGTCGTCCACCGCGTTGCAGAAGAAAAACGCGGGCGTGCCATCCGAGCGCCGGATCACGAAGTCGCCGATATCGCCGCCACGGTAACGCTGCGGACCGCGCACGAGGTCATCGAATTCTATGGTGTCATCCTCGGGTACGCGAAACCGCAGGCTGGGCTTGAGACCCTGCGCCAGCCGCTCCTCGACGTCCTGCGGACCCAAGCGCGCGCAGGTGCCAGGATAGCGGGGCGGCTGGCCCGCGGCGAGCTGCGCCTTGCGAGCCCGCTTCAATTCCTGCGTGGAACAGAAGCACGGATACGCGCAGTCGCGCTCAATGACTGCGTCGTAGTGCCTGCGATAAATGGCGCCGCGCTGCGACTGAGCATACGGCCCATGTCGCAACTCCTTGCCCGGCCCGTCCTGCCAGTCAAGACCCAGCCAGCGCAGATCGTCCATCAGCGCCTGCCCGTAGGTGTCCTGACTGCGCTGCGCATCCGTATCCTCGATGCGCAACAGAAACCCGCCGCCCAGCTTGCGCGCCGCCAGCGCGTTGAACAACGCCGTGCGCGCATTGCCGAGGTGCAGATAGCCGGTGGGGCTGGGCGCGAAGCGGGTCTTGATGGGGTTCTGCGCCATGGGGCGAATGGTAAATGAAAACGGGGCCCGCTAAAAATCGCCGCGCTTTCACGCAGCGCAGCGCGCCGCTATCATACGCGCATCGCCAACGACCGACCCCACCTTACCCGATATGAAGAACCCAGTTCATGGCGCGCTGCTATTGGGCGCCCTCGGCTTAAGCTTCGGAGTTAATGACATGACCCACGCAGATACCACAGTCAAGATGGAGACCAGCAAAGGCCCCATCACCCTGGAGCTTTACGAAGACAAGGCCCCGGCAACGGTGGAGAACTTCGTCGCCTACGCGCGCGACGGCTTCTATGACGGCACGGTCTTTCACCGCGTCATTCCGGGCTTCATGATCCAGGGCGGCGGCTTCACGCCCGACATGTCTGAAAAAGACACCCGCGAGCCGATCAAGAACGAAGCCGACAATGGACTCAAGAATGCCACGGGCTCGATCGCCATGGCACGTACACCCGATCCCAACTCCGCCAGCTCGCAGTTCTTTATCAATCTCGAGAATAACGATTTTTTGAACTTCCAATCCAAGACGCCGCAGGGCTGGGGCTACGCGGTGTTCGGCAAGGTGACCGATGGCATGGACGTGGTCAAGGCGATCGGCGCGGTCGCCACCGGCAACCACGGACCGCATCAGAACGTGCCCCAGGAGCCGGTGATCATCGAGAAGGTGAGCGTCGTTGAGTAAGCGATCCACGGCCCGTGGCCGCGACGCTGTTTATCGCCGATCTGCATCTTGACGGCGCGCGGCCGCACATCATCGAGCGCTTCATTGAGTTTCTGCGCACGCAGGCAAGCGCGGCAGACGCGCTGTACATCCTCGGCGACCTGTACGAATACTGGCTTGGCGACGACGCCTCGGCGCCGGCATTACAGCCGACCATCGCCGCGCTTGCGGCGCTCACCGCGCGCGGCGTTCCCGTCTATTTCATTCATGGCAACCGCGACTTTCTGATCGGCCAGGAATTCGCGCGACAAAGCGGGTGCGAATTGCTGCCTGAAGACGCCGTGATCGACCTTTACGGCGAGCCGACCTTGATCATGCACGGCGATACCTTGTGCACGGACGATAAAGCCTATCAATCGTTTCGCGCGAAGATCCGTCATCCCCTCGTGCGAAAAATCCTGCTGTCCTTGAGCGTCAACGTGCGGCGCCGGCTGGCGCGCCACTTGCGCGGGCAGAGTCGGCAGGCCATCGGCGGGAAACGGCCGGAGATCATGGACGTAAACGCACAAGCCGTGCGCGATGCGATGAGCCGGCACGGCGTTCGTCGCCTGATCCATGGCCACACCCACCGGCCCGCGGTGCATACGCTGGACATCGGGGGTCTGCCCGCGACCCGCTACGTGTTGGGCGACTGGTATGAACAAGGCAGTGTCCTGCGCTGCGCGGCGCAGGGTTGCGAACTGATGGCCCTGCGCAAGTAGCGTTGCGTCGCGCGGCGCCCCGCCGAATTCGGACGCGCGCCAAAATCTACTTTTTGAGGCCGATCACCAGATCCATCACATTGGTGCCGGAAGGGCCGGTGCGGATCAGATCACCGCTGGCCTCCAGAAACGTCCCGCCGTCGGCGCGGCGCAGCGCATCTTCGGCCGATAGCCCACTCTCTTCGCCGCGCGATACGGTGTCGCCGTCGATCAGCGCACCCGCGTCCTCGGTGGGCCCGTCGGTGCCGTCGGTGCCCGCCGCCAGCAGATACACATCTTGCCTGCCCCGCAACGCCACCGCCGCCGATAGCGCCAGGTGCTGATTGCGCCCACCCCGGCCCGGATCGGGCGGCAGGGTCACCGCCGTCTCACCGCCCCAGATATGCACACCGTTCGCGGCATCGATCAGTCGTCGGCTCAGCCATTGCGCCGCCTGCGCCGCGTCGCCTTCCAGAAATTCGGGATAGACTTTGGCGGCGTAGCCTAAGCGCTTGGCCTCGGCGGCGGCGGCGATCTTCGCATCCTCGAGCTTGGCGATCACGTCGGTTTCGATCGCCTCGAAAACACGCTCGTCGGGTGGGGCGACCAGTTGCGTTTTTGCAAGCAGGCGCGTGACATTTTCCGGTAAGCCTTCGAGCGCCGATTCGCCCCTGATATGGACCAGCGGACCCGAGCCTATCACCGCGGGATCGTCGCCGGGCACGTCGGAAATCAACAGGCACAGCGTCTTGCGTCCTTTCAGGTACGCCGCCAGCCGACCGCCCTTGATGCGCGATATGCTGCGGCGCACCTGATTCATCTTGGTGATGCTCAGACCGCCGGCCAGCAGCGCGTCGGTCAGCTTGCGCAAGGTCTCGAGATCCATCCCCTCAGTGAGGACCTCGGCGAGACTCGAGGCGCCGCCGGAGATCAGAAACAGAAACCGCGCGTCCGGCGGCGATTGTTCGATAAACTCAAGCAACCGGGCGCCCGCCGCCAGACTGGCCTGGCCGGGCACCGGATGATCGGATTCCAGACAGTGCACTTGTGGATATCGGTCAAGATTCGCCTCCAGATGTCCGTGCTTGGTAATCAGCAGGCCGGCCTTGATGAGATCACCGCCCGCCGCCAGCGCGCCCAGACTCATCGAGGCCGCCGCCTTGCCGATCGCGATCAGCCGATGCTCGCCCTGCAACGGTCGTTGTTCGAGGCGCCGTTTAACGGCATCGAACCCCGATACACGCTTCAGCGCGGCCTGATAAATGCGCAGCAGATCGTTGCGGACTGCGTTGTCCATTGGAGTGCCCGTGTTATTTTTGGATCGCGTCTACTGTAACGCGTCGAAGCCGCGCTGCAAATCCGCCTTGAGATCGTCCACGTTTTCCAACCCCACGGCGATCCGCAAAAGGCTGGGCGTGATGCCCGCGAATTCCCGTTGCTCGTCGGTCAGCCGCCCGTGCGTGGTAGAGGCCGGATGCGTGATGGTGGTCTTGGTATCGCCCAGGTTCGCCGTGATGGAAATCAGGCGCGTGCCGTCGATCAGCCGCCAGGCCGCTTCGCGTCCGCCATCGATCTCGAACGACACAATGCCGCCGAAGCCGCTCTGCTGACGCGCGGCCAACTCGTGCTGAGGATGCGAGGCAAGCCCGGGATAGTAAACCCTGGTCACCCGCGGCTGTTCCTCCAGCCATCCGGCGAGCTGTTGCGCGGTTGCACACATCGCGCGCATGCGCAGGCTCAAGGTCTCGAGCCCTTTGGTGAAATTCCACGCGTTGAAGGCGCTCAAGGTCGGCCCGGCGGTACGCAGAAACGTGAACACCTCCTTGCCCACCAGCTCTTCATCGCCGACCACCGCGCCGCCCACGCAGCGGCCCTGCCCGTCCAGATATTTGGTTGCCGAATGGATCACGATGTCGGCGCCGAGCGCCAGCGGCTTCTGCAAGGCCGGCGTGCAGAAGCAGTTGTCCACTACCAGCAGGCAGCCGCGCTCGTGCGCGATATCGGCCAGCGCGCGGATATCGACCAGTTCCACCAGCGGATTCGACGGCGTCTCCAGATACAGCAGGCGCGTGTTTGCCTTGATCGCTTCGCGCCAGATGTCGAGATCGGTGAGCGGCACGAAGTCCACCTCCACGCCGAACTTCAGGAAATAATTGTTAAACAGGCTGGTGGTGGTGCCGAACACGCCACGCGACGTGACGATATGATCGCCGCTCTTGAGCAACGCCATGCACGTCGCGAGAATCGCCGCCATGCCGGAGGAGGTCGCCACGCAGGTGGCGCCGCCTTCCAGTGCGGCGAGACGGTTCTGAAACGTGCGCACCGTCGGATTGGTGAAACGCGAATAGATGTTGCCGGCTTCTTCACCCTTGAAACGCGCCGCCGCCTGCGCCGCATTCTCGAAAACGAAGCTGGAAGTCTGGAAGATCGGCTCCGAATGCTCGCCTTCATGTGTCCGCACCTGCCCGGCGCGCACCGCCAGGGTTTCGAAGCGATAGTCGTGTGGATTGTCTGTTGTCATAATGCCCTGTTCGGATACCATCCAAAGCGAGAGATTTTGCGCGAGTGCAAGGCGCGTGGCTTTTTGCGGCGCGCAGTCAACCGATAGTTAATGAGCACCGCAAAAGACGCGGCGACGCAGCAATCCGACCGTTTTGACGGGCACAAAAAACCCGCCAGCCCTACGGCTAAAGCGGGGATCGTAATCCTCTCTTTAGCCGCATTTATCAAGCGCCCGCAATCTGAGATCAAATCGGCGCTGCTCACTAACGTTAGGTCAGCACAGGTGAATTGTCAAATGAGGGCCGATCGAAATAGGCGGGCCATTCAAAATCTGAACGCGCTATTCCGGATTGCCGAATGATTGATAGGCGCGCGCCTCTCTTGAGTTGCTTGTGATCCGGAACACCGTGATAGTGCTACCACCAGACTGCGTTCGTTGCATCACGATGTGGCTTCCTCGGCGGCGCACCGCGACGAAACCGTGCATCTCGAGAATCTTGCACACCTCTTTTCCGGACAGAAGCCTAACCCTAGCCAACCGCTATCTCAACCTGGGTGACGTAAACCTCGCTGTCAAGTCTTTCCTTGATTTCTTCCGGAGCCGCTGCTTCGAAGAACAACTCCAACGCCTCCTTCAGGTTGTTCCGAGCCTCGTTTACCGTATCTCCCTGACTGGCAATATCAAGCTCCGGGCATAACGCCACGTATCCATCACCCTCGCGCTCGATGATTGCGGTTAGTTGTTTAGCCATATGTGTCTCTGATTATTGAGATATGCTATGCCTTCGCCACAACGCGTGCGCGCGGCACACGCTACACTTGCTGCACACCATTTTTGATCTAAAGCAGCCACGTTGAACCGAAGTGGCGCTGACAAATCGTCCTGATTTCTTGGCCAAACGCCTGCAGAAGTTCATTGCTGTTAAGTCCGCGCGGGCCCTGGGAAAGGAGTTATGGCCAGGGGAATTCGTTGTAACCAGATCACCTCACTCCACAATCACCACCAGATCATCCTCCCGCATCTGGTCGTAGAGTTCGACGACGTCGCGGTTGCGCATGCGTATGCAGCCGATGGAAGCCGGCTGGCCGATGAGACCCTCTTCGTGCGTGCCGTGGATGTAGATATAGCGCGCGTAGCTGTCGATGCCCTCGCCGCGGTTGACGCCGGGTTCCTGGCCTTCCAGCCACAAAATGCGCGAGGTGATGAAGTCGTGCGGCGTCTTGGTCTGATCGCTGACGATCTGCGCCACCCGATGCGTGTTCCTGCGGCCCTTGAAAATCGTCCCGAACGGCGCGCTGTCGCCAATCTTCTCCCTGATGCTGTGCACGCCCAGCGGCGTCATGTAGCTGCCGTCCTTGTTGCCCGCACCGTATCTTGACGTGGACACGGGATAGGTCTTGACTAACGCACCATCGCGATAAAACGAGAGCGTTTGATCCGACAGGCTCACAATCGCCACGGCCTTGCGCGCCGGCACGGAAAAGCGCTGCTTCAACGCTTCGATACTGTCGAGCAGCGGGTCGCGCGGCATCAGCTCAGCAGGGGTTCGAGCGGCGTTGACGGGCAGCGCCGCGCAGCTTAAGACGACTACAACGACCGAAAGCCACGGGTTAACATTACGCGCTGTGGTGCAGGTCGATATCCGAGTACTGTTTGGCACGTTTCTGCTTGCTGGCGTCGTTGCGTTGGCGTTCCAGCGAATCCAGGTAGTCGCGGCTCACGTCGGTGACGTATTCGCCGGTAAATATCGAACAGTCGAAGTGTTGCAGCCTGGGGTTGCCCTTGCGCACCGACTGCTCCAGATCGTCCAGATCCTGATAAATAAGCCGGTCGGCGCCCAGCGCCTCGCACACCTGCTCTTCGGTGCGGCCATGCGCGATCAGTTCGCTGGCGGACGGCATATCGATGCCATACACATTGGGAAACCGGATGGGCGGCGCGGCGGAGGCGAAGAACACCTTGCGCGCGCCGGCCTCGCGCGCCATCTGCACGATCTCCCTGGACGTCGTGCCGCGCACGATGGAATCATCGACCAGCAACACGTTCTTGCGCTTGTATTCGATGTCCAGCGGATTGAGCTTCTGGCGCACCGAACGCTCGCGCTGCTCCTGGCCCGGCATGATAAACGTGCGGCCGATGTAGCGGTTCTTCATGAAGCCTTCACGGTATTTGACATTTAACTGAAAGGCGATTTCCTGAGCGGCGGTGCGGCTGGTGTCGGGAATGGGGATTACCACGTCGATCCCGTGATTGGGCCATTCGCGCAGGATCTTCTGGCCCAGCCTTTTACCCATGCGCATGCGCGCCTTGTGCACGAACACCTCGTCGATAATCGAGTCCGGCCGCGAGAAATACACGTATTCGAAGATGCACGGCGAATACACGGGGTTTTCGGCGCACTGTCGCGTGTGCAGCTTGCCGTCGTTTTCGATGAATACGGCCTCGCCCGGCGCCAGATCGCGGATCAGATCGAAACCCAGCATGTCCAGCGCGACGCTCTCGGAGGCCACCATGTACTCCGACCCGTGCGGCGTTTCGCGCCGGCCGTAAACGACCGGGCGAATGCCGTATGGATCGCGAAACGCCAGCACGCCGTAGCCGGTGATCATCGCAACGACGGCGTACGCGCCTCGGCAACGCCGATGCACACCTGCCACGGCGGCGAACACATCGTCGGCGCCGATCTTGAGCTTATCCTGGCGGAGCAGCTCCTGCGCGAACACGTTGAGCAGGATCTCGGTGTCCGAGTCCGTATTGATGTGACGCCGGTCTTGCTTGAACAGCTCGCGCTTGAGCTGCACTGCGTTGGACAGATTGCCGTTGTGGCCCAGCGCGATGCCGTACGGAGAATTGACGTAAAACGGCTGCGCCTCGGCGGAGGCCGACGTGCCGGCGGTGGGGTAGCGCACCTGACCGATGCCGATGTTGCCCTTGAGGCGCTGCATGTGGCGGGCCTGGAACACGTCGCGCACCAGCCCGTTGTCCTTGCGCAGAAACAGTCGCCCCTGATGGCAGGTAACGATACCGGCGGCATCCTGGCCGCGGTGTTGCAGCACGGTCAATCCGTCATACAAAGCCTGATTGACGGGCTGACGGCCGACGATGCCGATGATTCCGCACACTTGGCTTCAAGCTCCAGTCATTGAGTACAGTTCAGACCTCTCCGTTCCACGAAAAGTGCCGGGCGATGTCGGCGGGCAGCAGCTCGACGATACGTATGGCGGTTTGTTCGAATGGCGGCAGCAGACGCGCCTCGCGCCACCAGTCCGACAGCGGCGCCCTGGTGAGCCCCGCGGCCAGCACCATTATGACGATAACCGCGGCACCGCGCACGATGCCGAAGGCCAGCCCCAGGAACCGGTCCGCACCTTTGACCACTTGGGCCCGCGTCACCTTCGCCAACAGCAGGTTGACGGCGGCGCCCGCGATCAGGGTGGCGATCACGATCAGGACGAACGCGATGCCAATCCGCATGTTGCGGATCTCGAAGTCGGTACCCCCCAGCGAAAACGCGGCGCGCTCCAGTGATTGCGGCAGCCACGCCGCCACTGCGTCGGAAAACACCACCGCCAGCCAGATCGCAGCCGCCCAGGTGATGACCGAAACCGCCTCTTTGACGAACCCTCGCGCGAACCCGATCGCAGCCGAGATGACGATGACCAGGACGATGATGATATCAAGCCACGTCATGAGTCACCGTGTCGCGCGGCTCCACGCGCTGGCCAGTAAGCCGCGCTGTAGTTCAGCCGCCCCCACGCAATACGACAGGTGCGGCGTCGCGCGGATGACTGACCACGATCCCTTGCAGGTCTTCCTGACTCTGAAGCCTGTCTCGCAGCGCCTCGGCGCGCGCGCGATCGGGTTCGGGGCCCACCTTCACCCGGAAGACCTGCTGGCCGCCGCTTTGAACCTTTTCTTCGAAGGCTGCGAAGCCCGACGCTTTCAACTCATCCCGCAGACTCTGCGCGTTGTCATGCTCGCTAAAACTGCCAACCTGCACCGCCCACGCGCCAAGCGCGGACGCATCGTCGCCAGCCGGTTCCGCTGCCGCCGAAGCCGATGGCGGTGCGGGCTCGGCTGCAGGCGGCGGGAGTTCCGCAGGTGGCTCGACGGCGGCGAGCTCGGTCGCCGCCTTGTTGGCGACCGTTTTCTCGACCGGCCTGGCGACCGTTCTCTCGAGCGGCTTCGCTTTGAGAGGCCGATCAGCTTTAGCGCGTTTTGGCTTGTCGGGCATGTCCGCCTGCGTCGAACCCGGAGCCGCCGATTGTAACGCGGGTGAATCCGTCGCCGGGTTGTCTGGAGTGGCCACTCGCGCGGGCTTGAGCTGAGCGGCCGGCGGCGCAAGCCGGACATCGGCTTTTGCCTCGGATTCAGCTTTGGGCGTAGGGCTGGAAGATGGCGCGAAGGTGTAAGCAGGCTCCGGCGGCACATCCATATCCAGAGTCACCGGTTCTTCGCGCGCCGAACCATCGAACAGCATGGGAAGGAAAATCACGGCCATAGCCACTAACAGGGCCCCGCCGAGCAGACGTTGCTTAAGTGAGATGTCCACGCTTGTTACCCCCCTGCGTTAAGGCGATCGTGAGATCGGGTTTAATCTTTCTTTTTACCAAGTTGCGGAGAGAATATCCAGTAAATTATACGTCCAGGGCGAGCACTTCCGCCACGGTAAAGGCGGAGCCGAACACGATAATGCGATCGCGCGCGGCGGCGGCGGCGCGAGCCGCGCGATACGCCTGCGCGACGCCGTCGAAACATTCCACGCGTGCGGCTGCTCTCTGGCCGAACAACTTCTGCAATTCGGTAATTGGCAACGCCCGCTCGGAGTGATTGGCCGCCAGGTACCAATGGTCGACCTGGCCCTCAAGTGCGTCCACCATGCTGGCGGCGTCTTTATCGGCCAGCACCGCGAAGACGCCGTGCATGCGCCCCGCGGGCGGCGCGGCGCGCAAGGTGGCCGCGAGCGCCCTGGCGCCGGCGGGATTGTGCGCGACATCCAGGATCACTTCAGGTGTTCCGGCCAGCCGCTGATAGCGCCCGGCCAGCGAAACGCGCCGCAAACCGCTGCTGATGCTGGCTTGATCGACCGGCAATGATGCGGCCAGCAGCGTCAACCCCGCCAACACCGTAGCGGCATTCTGTAGTTGAATCTCGCCGCGCAGCGCCGGCAAAGGCAGTTGTGCATACTCAGTCAAGCCAGCCTGCCAGGTCCAGCCGCCATCTTCGCGCCGGTAGCTGAAATCCGCACCGAGCTGGCTTAACCGGGCGCCCACCGCGGCGGCATGAGCGGCAATGCTGGCGGGCGGTTCGGGATCGCCGCACACCACGGGCCGGCCCGCGCGCATGATGCCGGCCTTCTCGAAGCCGATCGCCTCCCGGTCGGTGCCCAGCCATTCGGTATGATCCAGATCGATGCTGGTAATCAGCGCGAGGTCGGGATCCAGCAGATTGACGGCGTCCAGGCGTCCGCCCAGGCCCACCTCCATGATGGCGACATCCAGACCACTGTCCGCAAAGATCAGCATGGCCGCCAGGGTGCCGAATTCGAAATAGCTGAGACTCACGGACTGGCGGGCTAGGTCGATGCGATCGAATGCCTGGCACAGCGCAAGGTCGGAGACAGTCACCTGCTGCACGCGCACGCGCTCGTTGTAACGCAGCAGGTGGGGCGAGGTATAGCTACCCACCCGGTAACCAGCGTCGACAAGAATCGCCTCCAGCATCGCGGTGCACGAACCCTTGCCATTGGTACCTGCGACCGTGATGACCTTGTGTGGCGGCTTTGCTAGCCCTAACCGACGGGCAACGTCGCCAACCCGCTCCAGGCCCAGCTCTATGGTGTGCGGATGCAGTGACTGCTGCCAGCGCAGCCAGTCTTCGAGTTTACCGAAACGCACTTGTGTGACCGGACTGGATGGCTACGCCTGCTGCTGCGCCGCGTCAGTTTCCGGCTCAGGCGCATCCTGTGCTTCCGGCATGGCGGATGCTTCCGCGATCTTCTGCCGCATCGCGTGCTGACTCAGCATCGACAGCAGCGACGAGATGCGGTCGCGCAGCTGGCGGCGGTCGACAATCATGTCGATGGCGCCATGCTCCAGCAGAAATTCGGCGCGCTGGAAGCCCTCCGGCAGAGTCTCGCGCACTGTCTGCTCGATAACTCTCGGTCCCGCGAAGCCTATCAGCGCGTTGGGCTCGGCGATATGCAGGTCGCCCAGCATCGCGAAGCTTGCCGATACACCGCCCATGGTGGGATCCGTCAACACCGAGATGAAAGGAATACCTCGTTCCGACAGGCGACCCAGCGCCGCGCTGGTCTTGGCCATCTGCATCAGCGAGGTCAGCGCCTCCTGCATGCGCGCACCACCGCTCGCGGAAAAACACACCAGCGGAATGGTCTCCTCCAGACAGGTATTGACGCCGCGCACGAACCGCTCGCCGACCACCGAGCCCATGGAGCCGCCCAAGAACTCGAATTCGAAGGCAGCCGCGACCAGCGGCAAGCCCTTCACCTGCCCGCGCATCACCACCAGCGCGTCTTTTTCGCCGGTCGCTTTCTGCGCGGCGCTCAAGCGATCCTTGTATTTTTTCTCATCGCGAAATTTGAGGAAATCGAGCGGCAGCAAATCGGCGCCGATTTCGTCGCGCGGATGGTTGTCGAGAAAGATTTCCAGCCGTTTGCGCGCGCCGATACGCCGGTGATGCCCGCACTTCGGGCATACGTTCAAGTTCCGCTCCAGCTCTGCCCGATACAGGATGGCGCCGCATTCCTCGCACTTGTCCCACAGCCCTTCGGGCACGTTGCGTTTGTTGTTGCCTTCCGTGCGGATGCGCGACGGCATCAGTTTCTCAAACCAGCTCACACCATCTTTCCTGCTCTATCATGCGCCACCGTCAGAAATACACGCGAAGAAAACGCATCGGCGCGTCAGGCTACCTGCACGTCGCTGTTTTGCGCGTCCATGGCTTCACGCATCGCGCGCAGCAGCGCCGCGACTTCCGTCCGCGCGGCATCGTCGTCGCCGGCGTTCGCCGCGATGAGCTCGACCAGCGCGCTGCCGACCACCACAGCGTCGGCGATCTTTGCCATGCGGGCGGCGGCCGCGGCATCCTTTATCCCGAAGCCGACGCCGATGGGCACCTTTGCGCTGGCCCGAATCTCGTTGAGCTTGCGCTCGACCGCGTCGACATCCAGGGTGGTGGCGCCGGTAACGCCCTTCAGCGATACATAGTAAATAAATCCGCGCGCCGCCGCGCAGATCGTGTCGATGCGCGCCGGCGTTGTCGTCGGCGCCAGCAAAAAGACAGGGTCGACATCGACCGCCGTCAGCGCCGCGACCAATTCGTCCGCCTCTTCGGGCGGCAGATCCACCGTGATGACACCGTCGACGCCGGCGCGCGCGGCCGCTTCCGCGAAGACCCGGCACCCCATCGCCTCGATCGGATTGAGATACCCCATCAGCACAACCGGCGTTTGCCGATCGCGGGCACGGAACGCCTCGACCATATTTAACGTATCGCGCAAGGTCACGCGGTTTTTGAGGGCGCGCTCGCCGGCTGCCTGAATTACCGGCCCGTCGGCCATGGGATCCGAGAATGGCACGCCCAGCTCGATGATGTCGGCCCCCGCGGCAACCATGGCGTGCGTCAGCGGCACGGTCGCCTCGGCGTGCGGATCGCCGGCCATGAGATAGGCCACCAGGGCGCTGCGGCGCCGCGCCTTTAAGTGCTCGAACCGCGCCGGTATGCGGCTCACAGCTCAATGCCCGCGCGCCGTGCGACCGTGTCGATGTCCTTGTCGCCGCGGCCGGAAAGATTGACGATGATACGCTGGTCCTTACGCATATCCTTCGCCAGCTTGGCAGCGTACGCCAGCGCGTGACTGCTTTCCAGCGCAGGAATAATGCCCTCGATGCGCGTGAGATCGTGAAACCCCGCGAGCGCCTCGTCGTCGGTGACCGCCACATAACGCGCGCGCCCGGTGTCCTTCAACCACGCGTGTTCGGGGCCCACGCCGGGATAATCGAGCCCTGCGGAGATCGAATGCGTATCGAGAATCTGACCGTCCGGCCCCTGCATGAGATACGTGCGGTTGCCGTGCAGCACGCCGGGCTTGCCCGCGCACAGCGACGCAGCATGCTTGCCGGTGCTCAGGCCCTGACCCGCGGCCTCCACGCCGTACAGCGCAACGCCCGAATCATTCAGGAACGGATAAAAGAGACCCAGCGCGTTGGAGCCGCCACCCACGCAGGCGACCAGCGCATCCGGCAACTCGCCGGTTTGGTCGAGGATTTGCGTGCGCGCCTCGCGGCCGATCACCGCCTGGAAATCGCGCACCATCACGGGATACGGGTGCGGTCCGGCGACGGTGCCGATGATGTAAAACGTGTTATCGACGTTGGTGACCCAGTCACGCATGGCCTCGTTGAGCGCGTCTTTCAAGGTGCGCGAACCCGACACGACCGGCACTACCTCCGCGCCCAGCAGGCGCATGCGAAACACGTTGGGCGACTGGCGCTTGATGTCGTCTATGCCCATGTAGATCACGCATTCGAACCCCAAACGCGCGGCGACGGTGGCGGTCGCCACGCCGTGCTGACCTGCGCCGGTCTCGGCGATGATACGCGTCTTGCCCATGCGCTTGGCCAGCAGCGCCTGACCCACGGTGTTGTTGACCTTGTGTGCGCCGGTGTGATTCAAGTCTTCGCGCTTCAGGAAAATCTGTGCGCCGCCCAGTTTGCGGCTCCAGCTTTCGGCGTGATAAAGCGGGCTGGGACGGCCAACGTAGTGCGCGAGATCGGCGTTCAGTTCGGCCTGAAAATCCCTGTCGACGCGATAGCGTTCATAGGCAGCGCGCAGCGCGTCCAGTGGCCCCATCAGGGTTTCGGCTACGAAGCGGCCTCCATACACGCCGAAATGGCCTTTCTGATCCGGAAGCTGATCCAGAGATCGAACCCAGATTTTACTCTCGATCACGGTCGACACGTTTGACCTCTTCGATAAAAGCCGCGATTTTTTCCGCGTCCTTGATCCCACCGGCAACTTCAACGCCACTGCTGACATCCACGCCGTACGGTCGAGTGCGGCGGATTGCGTGCGCGATGTTGCTGACATTCAGCCCGCCCGCCAGGATGATCGGCCGCGACGTATTCGTTGGAATCCGTGCGAGTTCGACCGTCGCTCCCGAACCGCCGGCCTGGCCCGGAACGTGGCTGTCCAACAGAAAGCCCGCGGCGCTCCGATACCGGGACATATAGTGCGCGATGCCCGCGTGTTCCAGGTCAGCGCCCATGGCCACGGCCTTAAGGTAGGGGCGCCCGAAGCTGCGGCACGTGGCCTCGGGCTCCTCACCATGAAACTGCAGCATGTCCAGTTGCACGCTCGCAAGCACCTCCCCGACATACGCTGGCTCCGCGTCCAGAAAAACGCCCACGCGGGTTACAAATGGTCGGATGGCAAGGGCTATCATGCGCGCCTGAGCAATGGACACGTCGCGGGAGCTGGCGGGATAAAACACGAGACCGACCGCGTCGGCGCCCAGTTCAACCGCGGCGCACGCGTCTTCAACCCGGGTGATGCCGCATATTTTGATCCGGGTGCGCACGCAACGCTATCCATAACTCAGTCATAACGCGAAAGCGTATCACAAATGCCGTCGCTTAAACGAACGAGGCCCTTAGCGAACCGATGCCTCAGCGTAGCACGGCGGCGTGTACCGGCTTGGGAGATCGAAACGCGCCGGATAGGTGACATGCACGAGGTAAAGCCCGTCGGGCGGCGCTGTGACTCCGCCCTGGACGCGATCGCGCGAGCTCAGCAGCTCTGCCGCCCATGCGGGTGGTCGCTCCCCGGCGCCAATGCTCATCAGCACGCCGGCGATATTGCGCACCATGTGATACAAGAATCCATTGGCGTGAATATCGATATAGACATAGTCCGCCGCGCGGCTTACGTTCAGCTGATACACATTGCGGGTCGCCGATTTGGACTGGCACGCCAGCGCGCGGAAACTGGTGAAATCATGTTCGCCCAGCAGGTGAGCCGCCGCTTGCTGCATGCGTGTTTCGTCCAAGGGTTTGCGCTGCCAGGTGACCCGCGCGCGCAACACCGCGGGACGCACCCATCGGTTAAGAATAATGTAGCGATAACGTCTGGAGAGAGCGCTGAAGCGGGCATGAAAACCCGGCGCGACCGCTTGCGCCCAGATGACCGAGATCCCCGGCGGCAGGTTGACGTTTGCGCCCAGCACCCAGGCACGCGGGCTGCGCGCCGCGTCGCTCTCGAAATGCACGACCTGTCCGACGGCGTGCACGCCAGTATCGGTGCGGCCGGCGCAATGGACCTTGACCGGATGATCCGCGACTCTGGACAGCGCGGCCTCCAGGCGATCCTGCACCGTGGCGACCCCCGGTTGGGACTGCCAGCCGCTGAATCCGCTGCCGTCATACTCGAGGCCAAGCGCGATAATCATGCAAACAACGTCTCAAACGAAAGATCATGGAATTTCAGCCGGCCATCAAAAGCCAAAGGCCGGGGCGAACGGCGCTCCCGGCCTTTTATATTTACGGCTGGCGGAGGATATCAAGCAATCTGCCGCATCAAGGTCTCCGCCTCTTTGCGCTGCTCTTCGTCCCCTTCCTGCAAGACCTCTTCCAGCGTGCTCATGGCGCCGTCGGAATCGCCCATGTCCAGATAGGCCTTGGCCAGATCCAGCTTGGTGCCAACTTCGTTGATGTCCGACAAGTCTGCCATATCATCGAGATTGAGGTCTTGTGCCGAAGCATCATCACCCGAGACCTCGGCGCGGTCTGCCTCCGGCTCACCCGCACCCAGCTCGATCGAGAATGACGTATCGTCAAAGTTGCCGACGTCCAGCCCGATCAACGACGCCGAATGGCTCGGCAGATCCTCGTGGGCGTCGGCTTCGGCTGGAAGGTCATCCGGTGTCTGATTCAGATCAAATGACTCCGCCGAAACGTCAGCCGTACCCAATCCGGATAAATCGAGATTCAGCCCTTCTTCATGGCCGGCGCTTGCATCCGACGACGCACCGGCCTTAACCGTCTCGCCCGGCTCGCCCATATCGAACTCGAGCATCTTGCTGTTATAGGCGGTGAGTGAAGCGTCGGGTGATGAGGTATCGTTCCCGCTGTCGGTGAGATCGTCGTGCGGCGAATCCATCTCGGCATTGTCGGCGCGCACAGCCTGCGGGGCGTTCGCTCGATCCGGTGATCGCTTTGCGGCCGCCATCGTGCCGCCCTGCTCCAGACCCGCTTCAGCGGCTTGATCGCCGGTTACCGCAGGCGGCGCTGAAGCCGCTTCCCCAGCCCGCACGGACGTGCCGGCAAACAGTGGATTGCGTGGATTGAGTTCCATCCCCATCGCCACCACCTGCTCCCAGTTCGCGTCGCGCGTTCCGCCCAGCAGGTCGTACAGCGCTTTCGCCTCGGCATCGAATGCCGCGTGGTTCTTGCCGGCGTAATAAACTTCCAGGAGCTTCAACCGATAATCCACGCGCTCCGGATTGCGCTTGATCGCCTCCTTGAGCAGGTCTTCTCCTTGCTGATGCAAACCGTAAGCGATATAGACGTCCGCCTCGGCGAGCGTATCGTCGTTCACCGGTTTGGCAGCATGCTGCGTCGCCTGAGGATCCGCGTTGGCAGCGGCCTTGCTGATCGGCGTCGGAGCGGTGGCGGACTCGGCGATGGAATGAGAGCCAACTACCGCGTCGTTTTTTGCGGGCGCCGCGGGACGGTGCGTCGCCACCTCCGCGTCGCTCTCATTGTCACCGGCATTATCGACATAGGTTGCAAGGTCGATCGTTTCGGTTCGCCTGGACGCGGCGCGCTTGACAACCAGCCAGATAAGCGCCAGCAACAGCAATGCGGCCGCACCGGCGCTTGCCAATGTGATCGGGCTGGCTAACATATCGTCCAGCGTATTGGACGCTGGCGGCGACGAATCCGCCTTGTCACGCGGCGATTGAGCGGGCGAATCGGCTTTTGCTACCGCTTGGGCCTGTGCGTCGTCGGCAGGAGATGCATTGGCTTGCAGATTAGCCGGAGCCGATTGCGTAACCGATTCGGACTGCGGTGCGCCGTCGTCGGCCGACGGCTGTGCCTCGGCGACGGCCGCATCCGCATCCAGCCGTTCCTGCAGCGCCGCAAGCGCCTCGCTTTGCAGCCTGATGATGCGCTCCTGCTTGACGATCATGGATTCCAGTTCCGCAACCTTGGTCTGCAACGAATCTATTTCCACCCTCCGCGATTCCGCCAATTCCCGCACGAGCAACGCTTCGTTTTCCGCGGCGTTGCGGGTGCGTGGTTCAGCCGTAGCGCCTTCGGCATCGGCAGCATCGGCAGTGGCGTCTTGGTCAGCGGCCATGATTTTCAGGCGCGCAGGCCGGTCGTTAGCGCGGGCGGGCGAATCCCCGGTCTCGGTGGCCATTGTATCAGCCGACGGCCTTTCGGCGGGGCGGCCGCCGGGTTGAGCGGCTGATTCAGCCACCGCTGATTCGGCCGCCAGCCGGTCACGGGATTGACTCCACACAGCATTCTGGCGCGCCACCTCGGCGATTGCCGCTTCGCTGCCCACGGCCGCGATTTCCTGAGGATCCGGCATCCGCAGGATCATGCCAGTCTTAAGGTCGTTGATATTGCCCTGCGCGAAGGTCTCGGGGTTGGCGCGATATATGGCCACCATCATGCGCGACAATTCGATATTCTCGTCAGGACGGTAACGCTGCGCGATCTCGCCCAGGGTATCGCCTGATACCACGGTATGGCTCGCAGGGGTATGGCTCGCCGGCGCACGCTGCGACGAGGCCGCGCCTGCCCGCGCCGACGACGGCGAGCCGGCCGCGCTGTCAACCGCGGACTCTGAGCTCATGGCGGGTTGCGCACGCCCAGCCTCCGCCGGCATAACCAGTGCATTGGAGATGACGCCGCGGTCATCCATCAGCACAGGCGGATCCAGCAACACCGTGTATTCGCGCAGCAGCCGTCCGTTGGCCCACTGCATTTCGATCAGAAAATTCAGGAACGGCTCGCGCACCGGCTGTTTGGTCGTCACTTCAATGACAGCGCCGTCGTTTGCGGGCACCACATTGAAATCGAGCTGAGTCAACGCGAACACGCGCTCGATACCCACTCGATCGAAGGCCTGCTGCGGGGCCAGCGAGACGCGCATGTTTTCGATATCGCCCGGCGTGGCCGAAAGCACTCGAATATCGGCGCGCAATGGCTGGTTGAGCGCGGTGTTGACCGTGATGTCACCAAGGCCCAGAGACCATACGGCACCAGGAGCCAGAATCATCAGCAGGGGCAAGCCCCGAGCGAGTTTGCGCACTATCATCTTGTTCCCTTCCCCATAAGTATCGGTCATCGATGTCCCGCGGCAAACGCCACGGATATCAGGACCCACAGTCGCGGCGTAGCCCCGCTTATAAGAATTTATGAATCAGTTGTTCCGCGATCTGCACGCTGTTGAGCGCGGCGCCCTTGCGCACGTTGTCGCTGACCACCCATAGATCGAGGCCACGCGGATGTGAGAGATCCTCACGAATACGGCCGACGTATACGGCGTCGCGCCCGGCCGCGTCGGTGACCGGCGTCGGGTAACCGCCATCTCGCGGCTCGTCAATGACACAAACACCCGGCGCCTCGGCCAGCAGCTTACGCGCGTCCATGGCGCTGATCTTGTCACGGGTCTCGATATGCACTGCCTCGGCATGACCGTAAAATACCGGCACACGAACCGCCGTGGGATTCACGCCGATGCGCTCGTCGCCCATGATCTTGCGCGTTTCCCACACCATCTTCATTTCTTCCTTGGTATAGCCGTTGTCCTGGAACTGATCGATGTGCGGCAGTGCGTTGAAGGCGATCTGCTTCGGATAAACCTCGCATTCGGCGGGCTGGCCGTTGAGCAGGCGGGCGGTCTGCCCCGCCAGTTCCTCGATCGCTTCCTTGCCGGTGCCCGACACGGCCTGATAGGTAGCCACATTGATACGCTCGATCCCGACCGCATCGTAGATGGGTTTCAGCGCCACCACCATCTGGATGGTGGAGCAATTTGGGTTGGCGATGATGCCGCGCGCTTTGTAATCGGCTATGGCTTGCGGATTTACCTCGGGCACGACCAGCGGAATATCGTCGTCGTAGCGAAAACACGAGGTGTTATCGATCACCACACAGCCGGCCGCAGCCGCGCGCGGCGCGTATTCGGCGGACACCGAAGCGCCGGCGGAAAACAAGCCGATCTGCACCTTCGAAAAATCGAAGGTGCAGAGATCTTCCACCAGCAGCGATTTGCCGTTGAACATCACGCGGCTGCCCGCAGAGCGCTGACTGGCCAGCGCGTACACTCGGCCGACCGGGAACTTGCGCTCCGCCAGAATCGAGAGCATGGTCTCGCCCACGGCACCAGTCGCGCCCACCACGGCTACGTCGTACTGTCTGCTCATATTGTTAACTGGTCGTATCAACGCATCACCTGTAGAGCCATTTACGTACGCGAATTTTATCCCGCCTTGGCTGCGCCCGCCTCGCGCAAGGCCAGGACGATGGCGTCGCCCATCTGCTGGGTCGTTGCGCGACGGCTGCCGGGCGAAGAAATATCTGGCGTGCGCCAGCCCCGGTCCAGCACCCTTCCGACCGCGGCCTCCACGCGCAGCGCAAGCTCGGGTTCGTTCAGGCTGTAGCGCAACATCATGGCGACCGACAGAATGGTCGCAAGCGGGTTCGCGACACCCTGCCCGGCGATATCGGGCGCCGAGCCGTGAATCGGTTCGTACAGGCCTCTGCGATGCTCATTCAGCGAAGCTGACGGCAACATGCCGATCGAACCGGTCAGCATGGCGGCCACATCGGACAAAATATCACCGAACATGTTGTCAGCCAGCATGACATCGAACTGCTTGGGCGCCCGGACCAGCTGCATGGCGGCGTTGTCCACATACATGTGGCTGAGCCGCACCTGCGGATAATCCGTGGCCACATGCTGCACCACCTCGCGCCATAGCTCCGACACCTCCAGCACATTCGCCTTGTCGACCGAGCACAGGCGCTTGCCTCGGCGCATGGCGATGTCGAACGCCGACCGCGCGACCCGCTCGATCTCCGACTCGCGATAGATCAGGGTGTTAAAACCTTCCCGCTCGCCACTATCCAGCGTGCGCAGGCCGCGCGGCTGACCGAAATAAATGCCGCCGGTCAACTCCCGCACAATCATCAGGTCCAGCCCGGCCACCAGCTCGGGTTTGAGCGCTGAGGCAACGGCCAGTTGCGGATACAGCAACGCCGGGCGCAGGTTCGAGAACAAGCCTAACTCATACCGGAGCGCCAACAACCCGCGCTCGGGGCGCAGTTCACGCTTGCAGGCCTCGTACTGAGGCCCCCCGACCGCGCCCAGCACAATGGCGTCGCACTCGCGCGCGAGCGTCAGGGTCTCTTGCGGCAGCGGATGCCCCGTCGCGTCGAAAGCCGCCCCGCCGATCAAGGCCTGCTCGGCCTCGAAGTCAAAAGCGAACTCGCGCTTCAGGACATCCAGCACCTTGAGCGCTTCCGCGACGATCTCCGGACCAATGCCATCACCGCCGAGGATCAGCAGCTTATGCGTCATCGCGCCCGGCTCGCCTATTCAAAACAACCAAGGGGCCTCCCTGCGGCGACGGGACTCGTACTGCCGGATCTGCTCCGCGTGCTCCAAGGTCAGGTCAATTTCGTCCAGACCGTGCAACAGACAATGCTTGCGAAACGCATCGATTTCAAAGCCGAAGCGTTGTCCGTCCGGTGTTTCCACAGTCTGCGCCTCAAGGTCTATCCGCAGTTTAATACCATCCGCTCCCGCTACCGCACCGAACAACCGATCAACGGCCGGATCGCCCAGGACGACCGGCAACAGCCCGTTTTTCAAGCTGTTTGTGAAGAAAATATCCGCGAAACTGGGCGCGATCACCGCCCGAAACCCCGCATCGAGCAACGCCCACACGGCATGTTCGCGCGAGGAGCCGCAACCGAAATTCTTGCGCGCCAGCAGGATCTGAGCGCCCCGGTAACGCGGCTGATTGAGCACGAAATCCGCGTTCAGTCTGCGTGCGCCATGATCCTGACCGGGTTCGCCGGGGTCCAGATATCGCCAGTCATCGAACAGATTCGGCCCGAAGCCGGTGCGCTTGACCGATTTCAGATACTGTTTTGGAATGATGGCGTCGGTGTCCACGTTGGCGCGATCGAGTGGCGCCACCACACCGTCGAGCGTGTTGAACGGCTGCATCAGTAACCCTTCTTCTCCTCGGCCTTTTTCTCGATGCCCTCGCCCGCCGCCTCCATGTCTTCGCCTATACCTTCCATCGTGTTGCAGCCGCTCAAGACCATTACACAGGCGGCAACCAGAACCGTGAATAACATCTTCATCGTGTATCTCCTCTCGCAATTAGCCGCTCACGTGTCGATGGACAGCTCGCGCACATCGACAAAATGACCCGCAATACCGGCGGCGGCGGCCATGGCGGGACTCACCAGATGCGTACGACCGCCCTGCCCCTGGCGCCCTTCGAAGTTCCGATTGGAGGTCGAAGCGCAACGCTCGCCGGGCGCCAGGCGATCGTCGTTCATGCCCAGACACATCGAGCAACCCGGTTCACGCCACTCGAACCCGGCCTCGACAAAGGTTCTATCCAGACCTTCCTGCTCGGCCTGATGCTTAACCAGCCCCGACCCCGGCACGACCAGCGCCTGCTTGATCGAACGCGCCAGCTTGCGCCCGTTGATGACCGCCGCGGCCGCGCGCAAATCCTCGATACGCGCATTGGTGCAGGAGCCGATGAAGATCTTGTCTAAGGCAATCTCGGTAATCGCCGCGCCTGGCCTGAGATCCATATATTTCAGCGCGCGGCGCATGCCGTCGGCCTTGACCGCGTCGCGCTCGGCATCCGGATCGGGCACGCGCGCGCCCACCGGCACGACCATCTCGGGCGAGGTGCCCCAGCTGACTTGTGGCTCGATATCCGGCGCCGCGAGCCGCACCACGCGGTCGAACTTCGCGTCGTCGTCCGATTTCAAGTCTCGCCAGGCGGCAACCGCCGCTTCCCACAGCTCGCCCTTGGGCGCGAAAGGGCGGCCGCGCAGATAATCGATAGTGGTCTGGTCCACCGCCACCATGCCGGCGCGCGCGCCGGCCTCGATGGTCATGTTACACACGGTCATGCGCCCTTCCATCGACAGCGCGCGGATCGCGTCGCCGCCGAATTCGATCGCATAACCGGTGCCCCCGGCGGTGCCGATCTTGCCGATAATCGCCAGCATAATGTCCTTGGCGGTGACGCCGGGGCCAACCCGCCCGTCGACACGGACGAGCATGTTCTTCGCCTTGCGTTGCAACAGGCATTGCGTGGCGAGCACGTGCTCGACCTCGGAGGTGCCGATACCGAACGCCAGTGCGCCGCACGCGCCGTGGGTCGAGGTGTGGGAATCCCCGCACACCACGGTCATGCCGGGCAGGGTCGCGCCCAGCTCCGGGCCGATGATATGCACGATGCCCTGGCGCCGATCGGTCAGGCCATAATACCGGAGCTTGTGTTGGGCCACATTCGCGCTCAGCGTCTCGAGTTGCAGGCGCGACACCGGATCCGCGGTGCTCAAGTCTCGATTGCGGGTCGACACATTATGGTCGGCGGTCGCCAGAATCGCGTCCGGACGCCACAGTTCGCGGCCGGCCAGGCGCAAGCCTTCGAACGCCTGCGGCGAGGTCACTTCGTGCACCAAGTGCCGGTCGATATAGAGAAGCGTGGTGCCATGCGCGTCGGTACGCACCACATGGGCGTCCCAGAGCTTGTCGTACAGGGTTTTTCCAGTCATTACGGGAATATTGGAGACTCAGAAAGCGGAATCATAGCCCCGCGCGTGGATTAAGACAAAAGCGGCGCTGCGGGCAAACGCTTCGACGCTGTCATGATCAGCGTGGAAAGCGCCTGTTCCGATTATAAATAGCCGAACATGGGCCGGCCACCACCATGCCGGCGGGTCAGCGGTAGATAATCCTCGCGCGAATCGGCGCCAGCCCGGCAAGACTTGAAATCGGACGACGACTGTATGCCCGCCACAATGGCCGCGCGAACGTGTGAAAAGACGCGGGTGCGGAGTCGTTAGGAATTTCCGGATGACACGGCGACGAATCACAGATCGGCGTAGCAGCCCGCCACCGCCAGCGGATTGCCCGCCTTGATAGTCTGATATTTTTCCCAGAACGCCTCGTCGATGGCCGTCAGCGAAGCGGCCGTCGCCGGGTCACGATAGCGCGCCATATGGCTGGGCCCACCGTTGTACATGGCGTAGGTCGCGCGCGCCAGGTTCTGAACATCACCGCTTTCGATGTCTTCTTGTTTCGCGATCGCGTAGTCGACCAGGTAATGGCGCAGGATGTCGGCGCCCGCGCGGGCGTTATAGCCGATATCCCATTGCAGGCCGTTGATATCGTAAAAGCCGCGCCAGACGTGCTGGTTGATCTGCATGACGCCGATGGAACCGGTGCCGGAACTGATGGGCACGTACTTGCCGCCGCGCTCGACAAACTGGCGCCAGCAACTCTCCTGCCAGGCGGTGGCCAGCACCAGCGGCTCGAACAGCGGCTGGTAATCAGCCCCTATTTGGCCTTCGCTCAACACGTCGCGCGCGACCTGGCTCAACAGATCCCGCACCACCGGGAGGTATTCATCCAGATCGCCCAGGCTCGGCAGCCAGCCCGTGAGACGCTCGACCAGCGCATCGTATCTGCCGTCTGCGGCCTGCGCCGGCGCGATGAGCGACAGCCAGCCCAGATCCATTCCGGCGTCACGGCGACGCGGAGGCGGCAGGGGTGCGCCGAAGCCCAGCGCGCGCCGCAGCTCGGGGTCGACTTCGATGCTGTAATCCAGTGACTCGGTAGGCAGGTTGGGCACCGCGATCCTTGCCAGGCGGCGCAGCGCGTCCGCCGACAAGGTAAACCCCAGATTCGGCGCCAGCCGATCCAGGGCCTGCAACGCGTCGGCCGCAGCGATGAAGCTCAGCCAGTGAAGCGCGGAATCCGGCGGCAGACCGCTGCTCTGCGCGCGCAGCACCGGCGCCAGCCGCGACCAGGTCGTGAGAAACAGGCGCCGTACCGGATCCACGCCGCCGGATGGCGGGCTGGCGAGGATGTCGAGCACATCCTGGCGCGCCTCCAGCAACACTGAAAGCAGTTCCGCGCGCAACTCCAGCGAGGCGTCGGCCCCCGCGCGCTTGATCAGCGAAGTCACGAACGCGTCCCACTGGCGTGAAGCCTTGCGCCAGCGCCGCAGTTCATAACCGGCCAAGGCAGGTTCGGCGCGATCCGGCACAGGCGCGGCCGCGAGCCCCTGCGGCACATTCATCTTGACGCTCAAGGTGAGCGCGCCGTCAGCAGCCTCGACATCCGACAATGCGATCGTGTCCAGCAGCTCGCGCACCAGCGCCTGGTCCTGCGGAAACACCATCGGCAGCAGCGACTCCAGTTCCGTAAGCGCCGGGTTCAAATCCAGTTTCAAGCGCTCCAGGCGCGGATGCACGTGGCTTTTCACCCAGTTCCACAAGGTGCCGGTGACGCCGGCGCTGCGGCCATCGGCGGCGTACACGTTGGATTCCACCACGCGAAACTCGACGGTGCCCGCTTGCGCGTTCAGCACCGGTTCCTCGAAGACCTCCACGAAGCCGGTCCAGTCCAGTAAGGTCAGGCACCGCGCGCCGACCGACGTCCCTACCCGCGCCTGACCCGCGCTGATGACCTGCACAACGCCCGTGCGCACGTCCACCTTGGGATCAGAGAGCGTTAAATAGTTGCAGCCGTTACCGTCGTCCCACACCCGCGCGGTGGCAGCCGCGTCGGTATACGCCTGCGAGATGAGAAACTGGCGAATCAGTGCCTCGTTGAAGCGCACGGGGATGTCGGCCTCGCGGGCGTGGGCGACCGCCGACAGAAAAAGCAAGGCGAGCAGAATGATTGCGTTGATAAGGCGTGAAGACCACTTGACCATTGATCGTCATTAATGATCGTTAGCATCCTTTGCGCGCGTTTACCCCAAGCGCGTGGTCAATGCGCGATGAACGGCGCATGCGCGCCTATTGATACATTAAAAAAGCCCGCACTGCAAAGCAGGAGGCGGGCATTGTCGGCACGCTGGAGGAGAAGTAATGACTACGCTAGGTGACGTTGCGTAAAACGTGCCAGAAGATTGATCTTCGCAAATTCAGACACTTGCCGCGACAGCAGCCTCCGGGGTCTCAGTTTTTTGCACTGCAACGAAGCCGCTTCGCGCTGTTATAGTGCATTGTTTCTCGCGGCCTGCGGCTGACAATCGGATTCGACGCCGCGCCACACCACCAGCGCGCCCGCGCCCGCGAGCAGCGCCGCCCCGCCGAACGCCCATTGCGGGCTGGCAGCAGACCACACATAACCGCTCATCAAACTGCCGAGCGCGCCGCCAAGCCCGAAGCTCAAACTGGAATAAAGCGCCTGTCCGCGGCCCTGCAGGCGTCCCGGAAACCGCTCGTAGATCATATGAATCGCGGCCGCGTGATACACGCCGAAACTCGCCGCGTGCAGGCTTTGGGCAATCAGCATGGCCGGCAGCGATTCCGCCAGGGTCGCGATCATCGTCCAGCGCAGCGCGGCCAGCGCGATGGCGATCAGCAGCAGCCTGCGCGCCCCGAAGCGCGGCAGCCACACCGACATCATCATGAACACACCGACTTCGGCCATCGAACCCAGCGCCCACAGCCAGCCGATGGCACTGTGCGTATAGCCGAAATTTTCCATGTAGATGCTGTAAAAGGCGTAATATGGCCCGTGACTCGCCTGCAACAGAAAACACGCGAACAGCAAAGCGATCACGCCAGGCTGCCGCAGCGCGTTGCGCAATGAAGCGACTGGCTGATGGGGCAGATCCCGGTGCTCTCCGATCAACAACGTGTTGAGCCAGACCCCCGCCAGGAGCGCCAGTGCCACCACGGGCAGCCAGGCAATGCCATAGCGATCGAGCGCGGGCCCCAGCGCCACGACCGCGACGATGAAACCGATGGATCCCCACAGCCGGATGCGGCTGTAGTGATGAATGCCGTCGCCGAGATGGTCCAGGGTCGTGGCCTCGAACTGCGGCAAAGTCGCGTTCCAGAAGAAACTGAAAGCCGCCAGCACCAGCATCATCCAGCCATAGCCGGTCACCACCAGCGTCGCCGAAAAGATGACGGTCGCGAGCAGGCTCGCGACGCGGATCACCCGCACCCGCCGGCCGGTGTGGTCCGCGAGCCAGCCCCACAACACGGGCGCGACGATTCTGGTGCCCAGGGTTACCGCCATCAGCTCGCCGATCTGGGTCGGCGTGAAGGCGAGCGCTTCCAGATACAGGCCCCAGAACGGCAGAAAGGCGCCGACGCTGGCGAAATAAAGAAAATAGAACCCGGACAAGCGGGCGCGCGGCGCCGCGGTGGCGTTACCCGCGCGCATTGCTAGATAGACGCGGGGATATCGGGGAAATCCGAGGCCACATCCATGTTCTGCGCGCGATGGCGCAGCACGTGATCCATCAGCACCAGCGCCAGCATGGCCTCCGCGATCGGCGTGGCGCGGATGCCGACGCAGGGATCGTGACGGCCGGTCGTGATGACTTCGGCCGGCTGACCATGCGTGTCCACGGTGCGGCCGGACAGGCGCAGGCTCGACGTCGGTTTCAGGGCGATGCTGACCACGATGTCCTGCCCGGACGAGATCCCGCCCAGAATGCCGCCGGCGTTGTTGCTCAAGAAACCCTGCGGCGTGATCTCGTCGCGGTGTTCCGTGCCCTTCTGGGTGACGGCGGCAAAACCCGCGCCGATCTCCACGCCCTTCACCGCGTTGATACCCATCATGGCTTGCGCGATGTCCGCGTCAAGCTTGTCAAAGGTCGGTTCGCCCAGGCCCGGCGGCACGCCGCGCGCGACCACGTTGATGCGCGCGCCGATGGAGTTGCCTTCCTTGCGCAACGCGTCCATGTATGCCTCCAGCTCCGCGAGCTTGTCGGCGTCAGGGCAGAAAAACGGATTGTTTCCGACTTCGCTCCAGTCGAGCTTGTCGATCCGGATGGGCCCCAGTTGCGCCAGATAGCCGCGCACGACAATTCCGTAACGCGCGTTGAGATACTTGCGCGCGATGGCCGCGGCCGCGACCCGCACGGCGGTCTCGCGCGCCGACGCCCGACCGCCGCCCCGGTAATCGCGCAGACCGTATTTTTTCAGGTAAGTGTAATCGGCGTGCCCCGGCCGCAGACGGTCCTTGATCTTAGAGTAGTCCTTGGAGCGCTGATCGACGTTGTGAATAACCAGGGCGATGGGGGTGCCGGTGGTTTGGCCCTCGAACACGCCGGACAGGATCTGCACCTGGTCGGGCTCCCGGCGCTGCGTGGTATGCCGGGATCTGCCCGGCCGCCGACGCTCCAGATCCGCCTGGATGTCCTGCTCGGTAAGGGCCATGCCGGGCGGACAACCGTCCACGACGCAGCCGATCGCGGGGCCATGGCTTTCGCCAAAGGAGGTAACGCAGAACAGCTTTCCTGAGGTATTGCCTGACATCGTTGTGTGTTCTCAGGCCCGGCCGGGCTGTGCCATGGCCGGGCCGGGCGAATGTTCACTGGGCACTCGCCTGTGTCCGGCTCGCCCGTCGCTCTCCCCGAAGCTGGTAGCGCAAAGCCCTGAGGAGTTTCCCGACATAGGCAGACATTGTATGGGAAAACGATCGGCAGCGAGAGCGGCGTCCGAACCTTCTGGGCCGTGGACCGCTCTTATTAACTGAGTGGAAAAATCATTGCGAGTACCGTCAAGATGCCGACCGAACTATGGATTCTGATCGCCGTGGGCGTGCTATTCGCGCTGGGGCTGGTGTATTTCATCGTGCTCCAGGAGCGCAAGGCGAAGCAGCTGGACAAGCAGATTGATCACAGCAAGCTTCGCGAATGGAAAGACGACGACTGGTGAGCTCCGGCGCTCCAACCATGACGCTACACGAGCTGTTCCTCGCCGCGTGGACATTGCCCGGCGGTGAGCAGAAATACGCCATCTCCGCCGCGTTCGAATTCCAGCCATAAAAACGGCGTGTCGGGCAGCGCTTCCACAAGCCGCGCCGCGCCCCCGCCAACCTCGACCACCAGGATGCCCTGCGGACTCAGAAATCCGGCGGCCTGCCGCAGTATGCGCCTGACGATATCCAGTCCGTCATCGCCGCCCGCCAGTCCCAGCGCCGGTTCGTGCCGGTATTCAGCAGGCAGTCGGGCCATCGTGTCGGCGTCCACGTACGGCGGATTGCTCACGATGAGGTCGTAGCGCCGCTGCGGCAACTGATCGAAGATATCCGATCGTACCGTTTGCACCCTCGATTCCAGGCCATGACGCCGGATATTCTCGCGCGCCACGTCGAGCGCATCGTTCGAGACATCCGCGAGGTCTACTCGCGCGCGCGCAAACGCATGCGCGCAGGCGATGCCGATACATCCCGAACCGGCGCCGATATCCAGCACGTAGTTTACCTTTTCGGCATCCAGCCAGGGTTCAAAACGCGACTCGATCAGCTCCGCGATGGGCGATCGCGGCACCAGCACGCGCTCATCGACGGTGCACTCCAGCCCCGCAAACCAGGTCGAGCCCGTCAGATAAGCCGCCGGTTTGCGCTCCTCGATGCGGCGTTGCAGGAGGCTGAAAGCCGCAGTCTTTTCATCGTCGGCAAGCTTGCGATCGATGGCCCTGTCGTCCGTATCGGGCGGCAGGCCAAGCGCGTGCAACACCAGCCACGCCGCCTCGTCCAGCGCCGTGTCGGTGCCGTGGCCGAACACCAGCCCCGCGTCGATGAAGCGGCGCTCGCCCCACAGGATGAAATCGCGCGCGGTGACGAGCTGCGCCGGGGGAGCTTTCAGCACGGTGGCTTCGTTCGGAGCATTGGCGGATCGATGCGCGGATGTGAAATAATCACGGGATGAATCAAATATTCACAAAGGGTCGTAAGTCTGTCGTGTTCGCCGCCATCGCGGTGCTGGCCCTGGGCATCGGCGGCGTGGCCGGCTGGGTCAACGAGCGGCTGGGCGCGCAACTTCCGCGGCTTGACGCCGCGACCGCGTTGCTGGATCAGGCCAAACCGGTTCCACGTTTCTCGCTGGTCGATGACCAGGGCCGTGCATTTGATAACGCGCGGCTGGATGGCCGCTGGAGCTTCATGTTCTTCGGCTACACGCACTGCCCGGACATCTGCCCGGCGACGCTGTCGACCCTCAACACCGCCATGCGCGCGGTCGGCAAACAAGGTGGCGCGGCCGACACGCAGGTGGTGTTCGTATCCGTGGACCCGCGGCGCGATACACCCGCGACGCTCGAAGATTACGTGAAATTTTTCAATCCCGCGTTCACCGGGGTGACCGGCAGTCAGCGCGAGCTGATCCATCTTACCCGCGAGCTGGGCATCATTCACACCACATTGTCCTATCCGCAGGGCGCAGACAACTACCTCGTCGATCACAGCGCATCGATATTGCTGATCGACCCCGAAGGCAAGCTGGCGGCGGTTTTCAGCGTGCCGCATCGGGCGCAGACGATCGCCAGCGACTTTCACAAGCTGCGCAGCTATTACGACGAGCGCGGCTGATCTCGCCCATGCAGGACGCGACATTGTGGGAACGGATCAAGGGCTGGCTGTTCCACGTTTTTCCGCATCATCTGACTTCGCGTATCACGTTTCGCCTGACGCGGCTGGACACGCCGCTCAAACGTCCCCTAATACGGCTGTTCATACGCGCGTTCAAGGTCGACATGAGCGAGGCGGCGGAACCGGATCCTGCCCGATACGCAAGTTTCAACGCGTTTTTTACCCGCGCGCTCAAACCCGGCGCGCGCCCACTGGCGGATGGCGCGCAGACCATTGCCAGTCCGGCGGATGGCAGAGTATCGCAGCTTGGCGATATCAACGATGGGCGCGTCTTCCAGGCCAAGGGCCAGGACTTTACCGTGCTGGAGCTGCTGGGTGGTTCGACGCAGCGCGTCGCGCCGTTTCTCAACGGAACATTCTGCACCATCTATCTGTCGCCGCGCGATTACCACCGCGTGCACATGCCGGTCGACGGACGTCTCAGGGAGATGATGCACGCGCCAGGCCGCCTGTTCAGCGTGTCGCCATACGCGACCCGCGTCATACCCCGGCTGTTCGCCCGCAATGAACGAGTCGCGGCGATCTTCGACACGCCGTGCGGACCAATGGCGATAGTGATGGTCGGGGCGGTTAACGTCTCCGCCATCGAGACGGTATGGGCCGGTCTGGTCACGCCGCCCGCCGGCAAGCGCGTTCGCAGCATCGATTACTCGCGCGATTCGGGCGTGTGGCTGCGGCGCGGAGAGGAAATGGGCCGCTTCAACATGGGCTCCACCGCGATCCTGCTGTTCGGCGAAGGGTGCGCGACGTGGAATGCGGGCCTGCGTGTAAATGATCCGGTCAAGATGGGCCAGCGCATCGGGCGCGGCGCCCTGGCTACGCACGGCCGTTCCGATCAGGCCGTGTCCCAAGAAAACGCCATCGCCTGAGCGATGTGATCGTGGCCTGCCGCGAGCATGACCAGACGGTCCAGGCCCACGGCGACACCCGCGCAATCCGGCAAGCCGTGCGCGAGCGCCGCCAGCAGATGTTCATCTACAGGCACGATCGGTCCGCCGGCGTCGCGGCGCGATGCAAGTTCGCGCCCAAAGCGCGCCCGCTGTTCCTCAGGATCGGCCAGCTCATGAAAGCCGTTGGCCAGCTCGATGCCATTTGCGAATAACTCGAAGCGTGACGCCACCGGGAACGCGCCCGGCCGGACTTTTGCCAGCGCCGCCTGATCCGCGGGATAGTCGTAGATAAACGTAAGGCGGTCGCGCGAGCATGCCGGCGCGACCATGTGCGACGTGATCAGCTCCAGCCAGCCGCGGCGATCCAGCTCGGCATCGGTATCGATCCCGCCTTCCATCATGCTGGCTTTGCATTCCGCGATCGACGCCGTAGCGATATCCAGGCCTGCGTATTGGGCAAACGCGTCGCGATAGGTGAGGCGCCTGACCGGCGTCACCGCGCAGAAACCAGCCAGCGTTTCGCCAAGCAGCGCCTCGACTTCGTCCATAAGCGCATGCTGCTCGAACCCGCGGCGGTACCACTCGAGCAGCGAAAACTCGGGGTTATGGTAACGCCCGGCTTCACCGGCGCGGAACACTCTGGCGATCTGATAGATATCGCCGCAGCCCGCCGCCAGCAGGCGCTTCATAGCGAATTCGGGCGAGGTGTGCAGGTACCGGTCGCCGCCCGGCGTGGGCAAAGCGAAGCTGGCGAGTTGCGGATCGGTCACCGCGGCTTGCGAGAGCGCCGGGGTCTCGACTTCCAGCACGTCCCGGGCCGCGAAATAAGCCCGTATGCGCGTGAGCACCCGGGCCCGTATTTTCAGGGTTTCCAGCGACGCCGTGGGGCGCCAGTCATTCGCAGCCGAAAGCCGCTGTCCGACGATCGTCACGCCTTCACGCGCGACACGTATTCGCCGGTGCGCGTGTCGATTTTCAGCACCTCGCCCGCCTCGATGAACAGCGGCACCTTGACCACCGCGCCGGTCTCCAGGGTGGCGGGCTTGGTGCCGCCAGAGGCCGTGTCGCCACGCACGCCGGGGTCGGTCTGCACGATGCGCAGCTCCACGAAGTTGGGTGGCGTAATGGCCAGTGGGGCGCCGTTGTACAACGTGACCTGACACATGTCCTGTTCCTTGAGCCACTGCTTCGCGTCGCCCACCGCCGCCTTGGACGCCGCGTGCTGCTCGAACGTATCCGGCACCATGAAATGCCAGAACTCGCCGTCGGTGTAAAGATACTGCATTTCTGTGTCGACCACGTCCGCGGCCTCGACCGTGTCGCCCGACTTGAAGGTGCGATCCAGCACGCGATTGGTCTTCAGGTTACGCACCCTGACTCTGCTGAACGCCTGACCCTTGCCTGGTTTGACGAATTCGTTCTCGACGATGCTGTGCGGATCCCCGTCCAGAATAATCTTGAGGCCACTTTTGAATTCGCTGGTACTATAAGTCGCCATTTTTATCCTTCGATTTCAGATCAACAGTCATGCGCGGGTCAGGACCACGGCAAAGCGCCGTATGATAACGCGAAGCGCCAAGGTAAAACACACGCCCGCCTGGCAGACCGAACTGGGGCAGGCCATCTCCGACCCGGCCGAGCTGTTGCGGCGCCTGCGACTGGATAACCACCTGCTGCCGGCGGCCCGGCGCGCCGCCCGCCTGTTTCCGCTGCGCGTGCCGTTGAGCTATGTCGCGCGCATGAGAACAGGCGAGCCGGACGATCCGCTGCTGCGGCAGGTATTGCCGCTGGATATGGAGTGCGAGGACGCGCCGGGGTTTGAGGCCGATCCGGTGGGCGACCTGCGCGCCATGCCCGCTCCCGGTCTGCTGCACAAATATCATGGCCGCGTGTTGCTGATCGCCACCGGCGCCTGCGCGGTGCACTGCCGGTATTGCTTCCGGCGGCATTTCCCGTACGGCGATGCGCGTCCGTCCATCGATTCCTGGCGCGCCGCGCTGGACTATATCGCCGCCGATCACGGCGTCCGCGAAGTGATCTTGAGCGGCGGTGATCCGCTGTCGCTGAACGATCGCCGCTTAAGCGAACTGGTCTCGCGCATCCAAGCCGTAGACCACGTTCAGCGCCTGCGCATCCACACGCGCCAGCCGGTGGTGCTCCCCTCGCGCGTGGACGACGCCCTGCTGGGATGGCTTGGTGCATTGCGGCTCAGGAAGATTCTGGTGCTGCACGCGAATCACGCCAACGAGCTGGACGCCGCGGTCGCCGGCGCGCTGCAGCGCCTGAAGGCGGCGGATGTGACGCTGCTGAATCAATCCGTGCTGCTGCGCGGTGTCAACGATTCCGTCAAAGCGCTAGCCGAGCTCAGCGAAGCGCTGTTCGCCGCGGGCGTGTTGCCGTACTACCTGCACCTGCTCGACAAGGTGCGCGGCGCGGCGCATTTCGACGTGTCCGCGGAGCGCGCGGTACGACTGATCGACGCCCTGAATGGTCGTTTGCCCGGATATCTCGTTCCCCGTCTGGTGACGGAGCGGCCGGGCGATCGAGCGAAGCGCTGGATAAGCTAAAGCCCGATCTCGCGCGACAATCACCGCGCGAACATGCTCAACCCTGCTCACATATCGCCTTGAACGGTTCCGGAAATGTCAGCCGGCCGCCGCCGGCAAGCTGGCCCTTCTTCAATTCCCGTATGCTGATGGCGCCGTCGCAGCCGGCAAGATTATGGCTTAGCGCGAAATCGGCGAGCGGCCTGAAGCCGTGCCGCAGGTAATACTCGATCTGCCCGACCTCCGCGATAGCAGCAAAGCCCATGCTTTCGGCCCTGGCCACCGCCTCGCGCAGCAACACGCCACCGATGCCGCGGTAAGCCTGCGACGGCACCACCGACATCGGCCCCAGCACCAGTAGATCCAGCGTCGCATCGTCCCGGCGCAAACCGATGCGCGTGAGCATGACGTGACCGACCAGGCGTCCCCGGTATTCCGCCACCAGCGACAGCTCCGGAATATAACCTGGGGTGTTGCGCAGGCCCGAGACCAGCTGCGCCTCGGCGTCCGTTTCGAACGCACTGATGTTGACCACGTCGATCGCCTGCATGTCGCCGGCCCGTTCAGCCCTTACCAGAATATCGTTCATCGTGTTCTCCGCGGTTGCGGGTGGTGATGTCTCAGTGAAAAGATATAATCGGAGCAACCTAAAAAAACAACTACCGGATGCGCGCAGGCGAATAGCGCCGCGCAGCATCGGGATCGATACATACCGCCGCAGCATACCGTGTTTCGCGTCAATCAGGCTCGGGGAAAGGTTCATGGACAAGTCGCTGCGTCTGATCCTTATCGAGGATGACCTCAAAGAAGCGGAGCGCATCGCCCGCGCCATCAAGCTCAGCGGCGTCACGGTGCGCTGGCAGCACGTGACCGATACGAACGGCCTGCTCGACGTCCTCAACCATCATTCGCCGACCGTGGTCCTGTGTAGCGTGGAGGCCGACTCAGTCAGCCTGGACCAGGTATTGACATGCATCCGCGAACGCGACGCGCACGTGCCGGTAGTCGCATTTACCGAGCAGGCCGGTGCGGACGTGGGCGCCTTCATGCAGAAAGGTGCGGTCGACCTCGTTTCGAAAGATCAGCTCGAACATCTGAAACTGGTCGTTGCCCGGGCGGCCGAATCCCAGCAGCTGTGGCATGCGTCAAGACAGCTGGAGGAGGCGCTGCGGGAAAGCGAACGGCGCTGCCGCGCGTTGCTGGAGAGTTCGCGCGACGCGATCTGTTACGTCCACGAGGGCATGCACGTCTACGCCAATCCGGCCTATCTTGAGCTGTTCGGCTACGCCGCGCTGTCCGACGTTGAAGGCACGCCCATCATGGACATGGTGGCGCAAGATCATCAACAGGCGCTCAAAGAACTGCTGCGCGGCCTGGAACGAGAACGCGGCGAGGCGCCGCGCCTGGACATCGGGCTCAAACGCGTGAACGGCGAAACGTTCACCGCACGCATGACATTCTGTGCCGCACGCATCGAGGGCGAGGACTGCATCCAGGTCGTCATTTCCCGCGACCCGTACGAGGCGTTCGCGCCACGGCCCGCCGCTGCACCCGAAGATGCCGACGCTGCGGTCGCCGACGCGCCACTTTCGGACCGCGCCGATATTTGCTTGCCCCCCTCCGCAAGCGAAACAAGGCAAGCCTATGGAACGCGGCAAGGCGATATGGCGCAACCGGACGACGAGCACCGCACCCAGCAATGGCGGGACGCGCTCCACCAGCAGCGCGTGCGGCTGATATTCCAGCCTATCGTCAGTCTGCGCGGTGATCCTGGCGAGCGCTTCGAGGTGCATTGTCAAGCACGCGATGCGAGCGGCGCGGTGCTTTCTTCCAGCGAGCGGCCGCACAGCGTCGAGTCCACCGGCATCGACGCCGAACTGGATCGCTGGATGCTGGCACACGCCGCGGAACGGCTGGCGCAGGCGCATAAATCCGGTCATGACATCTACTTTTTTATCAGGCTCAGCCCGGCAACACTGCGGGACGAGGACTTATTGTCGTGGCTTGACGAGCATCTGCGCAGCCGGGGCGTATCGCCCGATCGCCTGATAGTGGGCATCAGCGAGCAGGCAGTGATCGCCCATCTCAGACAGGTCAAGAAACTCGCGCAGGGATTACACGACATGCATTCCGGGGTTGCCCTGCACGATTTCGGCGCCGACGCCAATTCTTTCCAGCTACTGAAAACGGTGCCGGCCGATTACCTGATACTGCATCGAAGTTTTGTGGATAAGCTGGCCGGTAACGCGCAGCGGCAGGCGGCTTTGCGTTCGGTCGTGGGCGGCATCCACACGATGAACAAGGCCAGCATCGCGCCACATGTCGAAGACGCGGCCACGCTTTCGGTGCTGTGGGGGATGAGCGTCCATTACGTGCAGGGCGATTTTCTGCAAGTACCCTCTGAATCGCTGGCCTATGATTTTGCGGCGCTGGGGTGAGCCGGGGACCGATGGAAGTAGCGGTCGGTCCTGCCAGCGAGCGGACATGAACGAGCCGGGCCTTGGGCAAGACCAGCGCCGGAGGCGGCGGGGTTTCAGAGCTGCAACGCAGCAGTCCGCACGCGGCAGCATCCCACATGCTGCGGCGGGTCAGGCGCGAGCCATCAGTATCTCGATCCGCTCCTCCAGCGGCGGGTGACTCATCATCAGTCTTTTCAAGCCCTGACCAATGCCGCCGACGATGCCGAACGCTGCGAGCTGGCCCGGCAGATCGCGTGGTTCGCTGGTGCCCTGCAGACGGCGCAGCGCCGCGACCATCTTGTCTCGCCCGGCCAGACGCGCGCCGCCCGCATCGGCGCGAAACTCGCGGCGACGTGAAAACCACACG
>JBOIDC010000033.1:0-42832 GCA_050740315.1 Gammaproteobacteria bacterium
GCCATGCCCGCGGCGCGGGCGCGCAAGCCGCCATGCACCGCCACGGCCTGCGCGCCGTATTCGAAGGCATGCAAGGCGGACAGGCGGCCTTCGCGGCGCAACGGATTGTCCGCGGCGCGATGCGTCTCGCTCGTACAATGGATCGATTCGTCGTCCCATTCGAGCACCGCATCCAGCAGACACATCGTACCGGCATGCGGGATCAGCGCGCGGATGGCATCCTTGTCGACGGGAAATCGCGCCGCGGCCCCTCGATCAGTCATCCCAGAAAGGATAAAAGTTGAACCAGTTGTAAGGTGCGCTGCGCGTGTAATGTTCCAGCCGCTGGACGTAGCGCTCTGTCCAGCGCTGTATATCCCGCGCGCGGGTCGCGCGATCCGGCGCGACACGCTCCGTCAGCAGTTCAAAGTGCACATCGTAGCGGTTCCCGCCGCGATAAAGCCCGAAAAACAAAATGACCGGACATTGCATGATCGCCGCCAGCTGAATCGCGCCGATCGGAAACGTGGCCGGCGTGCCCAGGAACCGGCAGCGCAGGGTTTTACCGGCGCCGGTCGGGCGGTCGCCAAGCGCACCGATCATGTAGCCCTGATCGACGCTTTCCTTGACCTTGAGCAAGGTGTCCGGCCGATACGCGCCAATCGCGGTGGCGGCGATCTCCGGATTCAGGGCATGCAGAAAGCGCGTGATGCTGCTGTTGTGTTCAGTATCCATCAGCACCTTGAGCGGGATGCGCTGCTGCGACACACCCAGGGTGCGCAGCATCTCAAAACTGCCCAGATGCGAGCCGAGCAGGATGGCGCCCTGGCCGCTGCCCACCTGCCGGTGGAAGATCTCTTTCTGGTGCACCCGCACGTCGAAACGCGCGAAATCCCCAGCCAGCTGGTACACGCGGTCCAGTATGGTCGCCGCGAAACAGTGGATGTGCCGGAACACGTGCCACCACCTGACCTCACCACCGCGCACGCGGCGCAGGTAGTCGTGCGATGCCTGCCTGGCCGCATGCGCGCTGAGCAGAAAATACAGCGCGATGGGATACAGCAGCAGCCGCGCCGCCCAGCGCCCGAGGTGCATGGCGATCCAGTAGATAACCCGCAGCATGCCAGGCGTGCCACGCTCCGGCAGCTCCAGCCAGCGGCGCGCATGCAAGGTTTTCTCTCGCATCATCGCAATAGTGGATGCTGGCTGATATCTCGAATGAAACGCTATTCGCGGCTTACTGGCTACGGTTGGCCTCGATATGGCGCGTGAGCGAGCGCAGGGAGGCGAAGGTGCGGACGTTGTCCGGGTCGTCGGAGCGCAGCTGAATGCCGTAGCGCTTGGAGACCATGAGCGATAGCTCCAGCGCGTCGATGGAATCCAGGCCCAGGCCCTCGCCGAACAGCGGCGCCTCCGGCTCGATCTCGGCCGCGGCCACGTCTTCAAGGTTCAGCGTTTCGATGATCAGGCCGGCTACTTCCAGTTCGGCGGGCGAAAGTCTTCCCTCCATTTACTGCTCCTCCAATTCTGTCAAATGTAATCCATAAAAAACATGCGAATTCATGCGCTGACCGCGGTGTACGCGCTGAAGATGCCGATCTCCACGCGGCGCTCCGCGCGTTCGAAGCCGGCGCGCCGCAAGGCATCGAGAATACTGGCGGGCGGCACGCACTCCTCGATAGTCGCCCAATAATACGACATTAGCGCGCCGGCCTCACGGCTGCGCCGCGCCAGCCGCACCGCCGCCGGGATCAGATACTTGAGATAAACCTTCAACAGCGCGTAGGCCGGGCGCGACGCGGGCGGCGTGATCTCCAGCATCAGCACGACGCCGCCGGGTTTGAGCACGCGGCGAAATTCGCGGAAGGTGCGCTGCAGGTCCGCCACGTGACGCAGCGCATACCCCATGCTGATCACATCGAAGGAATGGTCGGCGAACGGCAGCGCTTCACCCACGCCGCGCACGGCCAGCGGCGCGCCACGCACGCGCGCCCGGTTCAGCATGCCGATGCTCGGGTCGATGGCGACCACGCGACCCGGACCCGTTATGGCTGCCGCCTGCGTCGCCAGCAGGCCGGTGCCGCAGCCTACGTCCAGCACGCGCATGCCGTTGCGCACGCCGGCGCGCGCCAGTGCCTCGCGCCGATAATGCCGCCCGGTGCCGAAGCTCATCAGCCGCTCGATGTGGTCGTAATGCCCGGCGGCCGCATCGAACATCGCGTTCACCCGCGTCTGCCGCTCCTGTTCGCGGCGGTAAAACCGCGTCAGCACCGGATGCGGCGCCTGGCGCGAAGGCTCATGCTCGACATGTTTATTCAATATGCGGCTCGCGTGATTATCGGTGAGACGAACCCGGTGAGGCGGACCCGCACACCGCCCCGGCAAAAAAGTGTGGATAGATTACGCGGATACGTTCCACGTCGGGCGCGACCTCCGTATGCGCGAAACCCGCGCGCCGCAGCGCGGTCCGCCATTGCGAGGGGGTCAGGAAGCCGGCGTTAGGACGATATTCGGGATCGAGCTGCACGTCGGTAAAGCTCTCCAGCAACTGAAACATCAGTTCGGCGTAGATCGGCTGGCGCGGGTACGGCCGCAGACATTCGCCGATCGCCAGCCACCCGTCCGGCGCCAGCGCCGCGCGCGCCTGCGCCAGGCTGAAACGCAGATCCTTGGCCACGTGCAGCACGTTGACCCCGTAGATCACGTCGAAATCGCCAGGCGCCACGCCCTGTGCGTCCCACGGCCGGTCGATATCCAGCGCCCTGAATTCAAGCGGCAGATTCGGGTATCGCTTGCATAAATCGCGCTGCCCGCGCCGCCGGAAGAAGGCGTTGGGCTCCGTGATCAAATAACACTCGATACGCGGCGCCAGCCCGCGCTCGCCTAAGGTCCGCAGCAGCGTCTCGCTGCCGCTGCCGGCGCCGGCACCGATTTCCAGGATCCGCAAGTTGCCATGCGCCGCGACCCGATCCGCGGCGGCGATCGCGCCCAGCCAGTTGTTGACGGCGTAGGCGCGATTCTCGTTATGAAAATAATTGAGCCACAGCGCAGGCATGCCGAACAGCGCCTGCTCGCCGCTCGTTGCGCCGCGCGCGACGGCGGGATAGATCGACGCCGCGTGATCCAGCAGATCCAGAGTCGCTCGATTGGCGGGATCGATGGCGATACCGGCTGCGCGCAGTTGCGCGAGGGCAGGCGCCCACGGTGGTTTGCGAAGTCGATACTGTCGCGCTCGGTCGATCTGCCGCGCCTCGACGCAGTCCGTCTCGATCAAACGCTCCAGCAGCCAGGCGAGCGCAACGCTAAAGCGCGGTGCAAAGTCCAGCTCTACGCACAACTCGGGCGCCGACCGCCAATCGGCGATGTGCTGGATAATCCCCATTCGATCCAGCAAATCGATGGACAGATCGATGCTGTAGCGCTCCATCAACTCGATGCTGTGGTGCAGGCGCTCGCCGAATAACGTGGACGGATAATCCGCAAGCAAGGCCGTCAGGCGCGGATCCAGCGGTTGTGGATCGAAATCAGGCGCTGGAGTCGGTGAGCCGGGCGTCATGTCAAGGCAATTTCCAGCCGGCCTTCGGCCACCGTGCGGTGCTCGACGTGGCAGACAAAATCGATGCGGCGATGATCATCGCCGCGGGCGGACAGACTGATCGTGAACGGCTGTTGCGGTTGCAGCGGAGCCGTGAATTTCACGACCGGCATACCGACGATGCGCGCATCCGTCCGCCATGCGGCCAAAGCCGCAGCGACCTCATCGAGAATGACCACGCCCGGCACGATGGGCGCACCGGGGAAATGTCCGGGCAGACTTGGGTGATCGGCGTAGATGGTCCGCAGGGTCTCGAATCGCATACAGCCTGATCTGCATCCTCCGCTTGACGTATGAAGAGCGTGTGGATCAGGGTGCCGCAGCGGCAGCTTACGATCAAGGCTTGGTATGAGCCGATTCCGCAGCCGCCGATCGTCAAGCCATCATAAATCTGTAGTCCCAAGTCTAGACTTTTGTCCGAATCATGGACAGTTTATTTCGTTTCAGCGCCCACTGATTTTACCTCCCGCATCAAACCCACACGGTAATCATTGTTTTCGGCCAGGAAAGTTCCGAGGCCGCCAGATTGCGCCAAGCACGTGCAGTGATGGCATACCGCTTGCTCTGTAGCCGTTGCTGCCAACCGGGCAGCCGTTGTCCGAGGAAAAATCCGATCGGTAACAAATTGTGGGTTGCGCCCAGTGTAGCGGGTCTGGCGTTGATGTATGCCGTGGGAGGCGCGTCCGTCGCAAATGCCGAGACGACCACATGCGCCGGCACAATCGGCGCGGTGACGCTTGACAATATCGTCGTGCAGGACGACAGCACGTGCATCCTGAAGGGCACGCGCACGAAAGGAGGCGTTTACGTGCTGACCCGCGCGACGCTAAGCGCGAATCGGGTGCGTATAAACGGCAACATCCAGGCTGAGGGCGCGAGGGCCGTCTACGTCAATCCCATGTCCGTCGTAGGTGGCAACATTCAACTCAAACAGGGCGCCAAGGCCGTAGTGGATCAGGTGCAAATCGGCGGTGATCTGCAAGTCGAGCAAAACCGCGGCTACATCACTTTGACCAAGAACGAAATCGACGGCAATCTGCAAGCCTTCCAGAACAGGGGAGGGGTCAAGATTTCAAGAAACATAATCGCTGAAAACCTGCAATGCAAGGAAAACGTTCCAGCGCCGACGGGCGGCAATAATATCGCGGGCAGCAAGGAAGATCAGTGCGCGAATTTGTAGTGCCAAGTCTATTTCGTAGGCACGTTTTTCGCCTTGCGTGCTCTGAAAAATCCAGGATGGATTTATTCAGAACTTCCCTAACTGGGGGCTTGCGGATCGTTTCCGGAAGCCCTTTTCTATACTGAGGAGGCAAACAAGCCGAATGTCAGGAAGCGATTGCGCCCTGATCTGCGTCGCCTGAGGAAAGTTATTCATTCAGAGCGACGGCACCTGCCGACGACCATCCAACACACGCTACCCGGCAGCGCCGGCCCGCTACATGACGACGCCGGATTCACGCCCGCGTTTTCAGTCGCCGCACCAGCGCCAGCAACTCGGCGCGCGGCAGCTTGCCCAGCGCGTCGCGCGGCAGACGCTCCACCTTGTGCAGCGGCCGCGGCATGAAGGCCGGATCGATGCGCTCGCTCAACGCGCTTAAGATCGCGCGTTCCGAAAGCGCGGGCGCCACCACCAGCGCGCACAGCCGCGCGCCGCGGTCGCCCTCGGCTTCCGGTGCGACGAACACCGCGTCCTGCACGCCCTCGATGTCGTTGAGCTTGAGGTTCAGGTCGCCCAGCGACGCGCGCTTGCCCGCCACGCGCACCAGATCGGCCTGCCGGCCCGCCAGCTCGAAACACGTGTCATCGTGCAGGATCAGCACATCGCTCAGCGGCGCGGCTTCGGGCAGATACGGCGCGCGTACCCAGAAAGCGTCGCCGCGCGCGGTCAGCGTCGCACCGTCGTAGGCGCGCCACAGCGCGCCGTCCAGACGGCGCCGGCTGGCGATGGAACCGGCCTCGGTGCAGCCGTAGATCTCCAGCGCCGGCGCGCCCAGCACGCGTTCGCTGGCGGCGGCAAGCGTGTCGCTCAACGGCGCGGTGGCGGAGATGATGAATTCCAGGGCGGGCCATGCCAGCCTGCTTTCCACGCACACCCGCAGATGGATGGGCGTGGTGATCAGGGCGCGCGGAGCCGGGCACGCCGCCAGCGCCGCGCGGATGTCTTCGGCATAGAATGGTTTCGAGGCCACCACGCCCACGCCGCAGGCCAGTGGCACCATGACGGACGTTTCCAGACCGTACATGTGCTGCGGCGGCACCGTCGCCACGATGGTCACGCCGCGGCGACGAAACTCGAAGCGCCGGTCCGCGCAGTGGGCGCCGTTGACCAGATCGCCCCAGCGCTTGGCGTGCGCGCGCGCCTGGCCGGTGCTGCCGGAGGTGAAGACCACCACCGCCACCTGGTCGGCCGGGATCAGCGGTACATCGGCTTCTGCGGGTTCACGCGCGCCCGCACGCATGACGGCCTCGATATCGGCGTCGCGCAGCGTCTGGTTGTCCGGATACGCCGCGGCGATATCCCGCACCGCCTGTGGCGCGCGGCTGGGCGGCAACAGGCTGGTCTTGCCGCTGACCAGCACCGCCGCCAGCGCGACCAGAAACAGATACCGATCCTCGCACAGGTTGACGGCAAAGCGGGCCGGCGTCAAAGCCTGCGCCGCGCGTCTCACGTCCGCGATAAACGCCGGGCGGCTGAGCGGCGCGCCGCGCCACCACGCCAGCGGCGTATCGACGGATGCCAGCAATGGCAGATGGCTGGACACGACTATCGTGCTAAGCGCCTGGCGCGGGGTTGACGCACGGTTGCTACCACTGTCAGGAATATACAGGAGCGCCCGGCGAACGCGCCACGATGATGTTATGGGTTTCAGGCGCGCGGGACCGCGCCCGTAAAACTCTTATACTTCGCGCCCGGAAGCCAAGTCAACCGCGCGTCGCGCGGTATTGGCGGAAGGCCTGAATCCTGGCAAAGAGGAAAGGCGCGCATGAATCACAGCCACGTGCCGGCGTATGGCTCGACTTCGCTTTCGATTATGAGAAAATCGGGCGCGATGACAACGTGGGGAGACGACTCGATGAACGCGACCGCGCCGCGCGACTGCGACGTGCTGGTGATCGGCGGCGGCCCCGCCGGTTCCACGATCTCCGCGCTGCTGGCGGAACGGGGCTGGCGCGTGACGCTGCTGGAAAAAGAGCATCATCCGCGCTTTCACATCGGCGAGTCGCTGCTGCCGATGAATCTGCCTATCCTGAAGCGGCTGGGCGTGCTGGCGCAGGTCGAGGCGATTGGCATGCCCAAATACGGCGCGCATTTCGTTTCCGATCAATACACCGACCACGACCAGACCTTTTACTTCAGCAAGGCGCTGGACAAACAACACCCGCTCGCCTACGAGGTGCGGCGCTCGGAGTTCGATCATCTGCTGCTGAAAAACAGCGCGGTCAAGGGTGTTGACGTGCGCGAAGGCGTGCGGGTGAGCAGCGTTGACTTCGACCGCGAGGGCGCGCAGGCGCAGGCCGTGGACGACGACGGCCAGCGGCACACATGGCGCGCGCGGCAACTGGTCGACGCCACGGGCCGCGACACGTTTCTGGCCAGTCGCTTAGGCGTCAAGAAGAAGAATCCGAAGCACGGCAGCGCGGCGATTTTTGGTCATTTCAGTAACGTCGAGCGCCTGCCCGGCCGCGACGCCGGCAACATTAGCATCTTCTGGTTCGAGCACGGCTGGTTCTGGATGATCCCACTCAAAGACGGCATGATGAGCGTTGGTGCGGTGTGTGCGCCGGCGTATCTCAAGACTCGCGGCGCGACCGATCCGGCCGATTTTCTGTGGCGGACCATCGATCTGTGCCCTGGTGTCAAGGCGCGCATGCGCGCGGCCGAACTGGTGGGCGGCGAGGCGCGCGCCACCGGCAATTATTCGTATCGCGCCACGCGTCTGCACGGCGATAACTGGCTGCTGGTGGGCGACGCCTTCGCGTTCGTCGATCCGGTGTTTTCCAGCGGCGTGTATCTGGCCATGAACAGCGCGTCCCTGGGCGCTGAGGTGGTCGACGCGCGGCTGCGCGGACTGGCCAGCGCGGCGTGGCTCGCCAGCGATTACGAGCGTCGCATCACGCGCGGCCTGCGCACGTTTTCCTGGTTTATTTATCGCTTCACCTCGCCGCCCATGCACAAGCTGTTCATGGGCCCGAAGAATACCTTCCGCATGCAGGAGGCGGTGATCTCGGTGCTGGCCGGCGATCTGTTTCGCAACACGCCGCTGACCTTGCCGCTGAGCCTGTTCAAGGGGCTTTACTACGCGATGTCCGCCCGGTACTTCGCCAGCAGCTGGCGCGGATATCTGCGCCGTCGGCGCAACGCCCGCTCGATCTTCAGCGGCGGCACCACGCCACAGGACCACGCTTAGCCGATCGCGCCACTCATGCCAGAATTCAACCGTCAGCATGCAACGCGCGCATCCGCATCGCCGTTCGAAGTCGCGTATCTGCCCGTCGAGCGGGCCGGCGAATTGAGCAAGGACCGCGATCATGTCTTGGCGGCGATTCACTACGGGAAAGAACCCGCCGCTGCGCGCGCCCTGCCTGGCCGCATTGCCGTACCGCTAACCCCGCTGCGCAAGGCGTTGATCGAAGTGTGGCGAAGTCATGCGCCGCTGATGTTTGGGCAACAGGACGATATTGTTTTCAGCCGCAGCGAGCAGGTGCTGATGGGGCATATGCGCGTGGCGGAGCAGGATTACGGGGACCTGGACGCGGCCATCTTCGCTGCCTACCGGCGCATGTATGCCTTCGCGCGCCGTCAGGGTTTCGCGCATCCGCTGCGCGTGTGGAATTTTCTGCCGGGCATCAACCATTATCAAGGCGAGTTCGAACGCTATCAGGCGTTCTGCCGGGGGCGCCACCGCGCCTTGCAGACCCGCGCGACCGCCGCGATGCGGCTGCCGGCGGCCAGCGCCATCGGCACGCGGGACGGCCCCGTGATCATCTACTTTCTGGCCGCGCGCGAACCGGGCGAACAGGTGGAGAACCCGCGGCAGGTCAGCGCGTTCCATTATCCCCCGCGCTACAGCCCCAAGAGTCCGTCGTTTTCACGCGCGATCGTCAAACGCTGGGGCGCGGCGGCGCATCTGTATATTTCCGGCACTGCCAGCATCGTCGGCCACGAATCGCAGCACAGGGCCGACACGCTCGCGCAACTGGACGAGACGCTCAGCAACCTGGACGCGCTGGTGCGCCATGCGGCCAGTCTGCATCCGCTCGGTATCGAATCGGTGCGGGAGCTGAGCCTGATGAAGGTGTACGTGCGCCACGCCGCCGACAGCGACGCGATCCATGCGCGACTCGCCGACAGGCTGGGCGCGGACCTCCCCGTGCTGGCGCTGCGCGGCGACATCTGCCGCGGCGATCTGCGCCTGGAGATCGAAGGGCTTTATACGGGCCACCGCACGATTTGATGCATTCCCGCCATCCGTCCACCGAAATCCCCGCCGTGGCCAGCAGCGATTCCCCAAGCGCGATGAAGACATCGCTGCTGCGGACTCATGCGCGGCTTGGCCAGGCGCTGTGCGCGGCCGCGCTTGCCGCTCACGCGCCGACCACGCCTGCCGACCAGCTGCCGCTGTGGGAGGCCGGCTTCGGCGCCGCGCCGGTCACCTTTCCCGATTATCGCGGCGCCAGTCAGCAAAGCGCGTATGTGCTGCCATTTCCCTATTTCATTTATCGCGGCGAGCGGCTCAAGGTGGACCGCAGCGGGCCGCGCGGCATTCTGTTCGAAAACGAACGACTGCAACTGGACTTGAGCATCAACGCCTCGGTGCCGGTCGACAGCGACGACAACGACGCACGCCGCGGCATGCCGGACATCGATCCCACCGCCGAACTCGGGCCGGTGCTCAAATATCATCTGATCGACGAAGACGCACCCGTGTCCGCGCGCCTGGAGCTGCCGGTGCGCGCGGTGATCGCCACCGATTTCAGCTCGCTGGATTACGTCGGCTGGCTGGTGCTGCCGACGCTGTGGGTAGACGTGAAAGACGCGGCCGGCGGCTGGAATTTCAGCGTCGGCGCGGGTCCGATCTTCGCCGATTCGCGCTACCACGCCTATTACTACGGCGTGGCGCCGGAATTTGCCACGCCGCAACGCCCGGCCTTCGAGGCCGACGGCGGCTACAGCGGCGCGAGCGTGCTGTTTGGCACCAGTCGCAGATTCAAAAAAATATGGTTCGGCGCCTTCCTGCGCTACGACAATTTAAGCGGCGTCGCCTTCGAGGACAGCCCGCTGTTCAAGAGCGAACACGCGCTCGCGGCCGGTTTTGCCGTGGCGTGGATTTTCGGGCAGTCGGAAACGCTGGTGGAGGCGGAGGAATAACATCACCTTGAAGGTGAAGCCTCTTACAACCAGGTCCCTATAAATCGCATCATGAAACGGCAATGATTGATGATCTTCCAGTCGTGTTCGTCACGTACGCCGCCGATATTCTTGGCGAAACATCTCGTGGCTTGAGCGGCCCGGAGATTGTGAAGCTAACGGCTGCCTACGCTGTAGACTGTGGTGCGAATCTACCGCACCCCTCATATCCATTCTCAAAAATGGGTATTAACAAGCGCACGGCGTTGTTCCAGAACTTGATGGCATTCCCGCCACGGAAGCGGTATCAGGTGATTCGAGAACTATGCGACCACCCAAGCATTCAACAATACAACAAAGACGAGGCTCATCGCCTCAAGGTGAAGCTTTTCACGCAGTATGGGCACCTTGCAGAAGGGGATACGCCATCGAATTTGAACGAGACGCTGATTGAGCAGACTCGACACTGGCTTGACCCTCACCCTCAGTCATTGGAGCTTTATAACGCAGCGCTAAATAAACATGAGCATGGCGTATTCAACCGAAATGTTCTTGATGACCTGCGCTTATCACTGGAAAGGCTACTTCACTCGGTATTCGGAAATCACAAATCGCTCGAAAACCAAATTCAATCGCTTGGCGGCTTCATTAAGGCTAGAGGTGGTTCAGCTGAGTTGGCGAACATGTTCGCTAAGTTGGTTGATTACTACTCGAAGTATCAAAATTCCTACGTAAAGCACGATGACGCCGTGATCGAGGAGGAAGTCGAGTTCATCTTCGAGATCACTTCGTCATTTATGAAGCATGTGGTTCGACTTAACGCGTGTGGTCCGCGCTATAAACATAATGCACAGTGGTAGCTGTCGCTGAAGCTTCCTCGCCTTCGTAACTTAATGCCCGAACTGCCCGAAGTCGAAACCACGCGCGCCGGCATCGCGCCGCATCTGACTGACCGGCGCGTAGTCCGCGTGGACATCCGCCAGCCCATGTTGCGCTGGCCGGTGCCCGCCGATCTGGCGCGTAATCTCGAAGGGCAGACAATCAAGGCCGTCACGCGGCGCGCGAAGTATCTGTTACTGCACGCGGGCAACGGCGCCGCGCTGATGCATCTGGGCATGTCCGGCAGCCTGCGCGTGCTCGACGCCGGCGTCCCGCCGCAGCTGCACGATCACATCGATATCGTGCTGGATTCGCGCAAAGTCTTACGGCTGCGCGACCCGCGGCGGTTCGGCGCGCTGTTGTGGGTCACGGGCGATCCGCACGCGCATCCCTTGCTACAGCGGTTAGGGCCCGAACCGCTGGATGAGGCGCTGGATGGCGATTATCTCTACCGGCAGGCGCGCGGCCGCAAGGTCGCAGTCAAGAATTTCATCATGAACAGCCGCGTGGTCGCCGGCATGGGTAACATCTACGCGAACGAAGCTTTATTTCTGGCCGGGATTCATCCGGCGCGCGCGGCGGGTCGAATCAGCCCACTGCGCTACTGGCTGCTCGCACATGCGATCAAGCTCGTCTTGCAGCGTGCGATCGATTACGGCGGTACGACCTTGCGCGATTTCGTGCGCGAGGACGGCAAGCCCGGCTACTTCCGCCACGAACTGCGCGTGTACGGCAAGGCGGGAAGCAGCTGCGCCGACTGCGGGTGGCCGATCACATTGCGCGTGATCGGGCACCGGTCGACGTTTTATTGCGGAAAATGCCAGCGGTAGGTCTTTTCAAACCCATGCGCTTGTAAGGTTACCGAATTCAAACTACATGGTGGTTTGCGCAATTTTTAACTGAATGAATACATCGTGGCCTCGTCGTCATTGGGGCCACACTCAAACGCGATGGGTACGTAAACCGTGTTCGGCCCCGACGACATCGCCCAGGCGCGCCAGCCCGACGAGTTTCTGGCGGTGGGTCGGATTCAACCGACTATTGCTGCATGGGTTGACTGCAAGGATTTATCAATGACGCGGGCGATTAGGCCGGCCGTCGCAAACGTACCATCCGCCTTAGTTTAGGTTTGTATAAGCTATCGTGCGATGGTAAGCGATTGAATAGTAGACTGATGAACAGCACACGTAACAAATGGACGATGTTTGCCGATTCAAGGCTGTCGTCTATATTTAGTTGGCGGCTTCAGGCCGCAACACAGCGGGCGCGTGACGTGAACCGATAAGCATGGCACGTCACGCCGGGTGTATACAGCGCGAAGAGCATGATATTGAGCGAAGCGCGTTTCGCTGTCGCATAAGCGAGCTTGATGCGAACAGTCGAATTCGCGCTTCGCGATTTGTGATGGGGAGGGTTTGGACGCTTCGCAGCCGACCGATGTGCCTAATCGTGGCCGGCATACGGCCGAGGTGTTGCGTCCTACCGCCTCCAACTGCGCGTTCGAGCTGACGCAGGTCAAGCGGCGCGCCAGCATAGCTGTCACGCCGCTTGCCAGACTGCATCGCTCAACTTAGAAGCGTTAGACAGCCTCAACCCGCGAATCACGTGGACCCTAATAGACCCGCGCAAATACAGTACGCCGGGATTCCTGGTGTGACAGCACCATGCGTTGATGCTGTAATGCGCCTTATTCAATTTCGAGATGATCTTACGGCTGCTCGAATCGTGACATGTGGCCGTGACCACTGTCTCTTGTTGACGCTAGGTGAATACGACTTCGTCGCAGTGAAATCAGGATTTGGATCCGGCTACGTCGGTGAAGGCTCGCGCGGTTTCTCTTATGTTCTTCAGCTGCTATACGCTCACCGGATCGAAATGGAGGAGGTTGAGGTCAGCAAAGACGTCCTAAACCGGCTCGACGATTCGGCTCTGACACATGGGGACGTTGAAGTAATTCGATCCTCCCACCCGATTCGTCCACAACGATGGGTGGATTACATATTTGAGGACGACTGGGAACGACGACACGAAGGTCGGATGTGGTACAGGTTTCCACCGGTAATCCCATTGTCACTCGTCGACTCTCGGATAGCCGATCTCGCGATGGATTTCTGGAAGAACCCTGATGACGCCTTGCTCAAAGGTTATCGCCGCCTAGAGGATATCGTCCGCGAGCGCACGGGAATTGATGAGCACGGTACCAAGTTGTTTTCTAGAGCGTTTTCCGGTAGTGCTTCGCCGCTTTATTGGACGACCGGTGACGCCAATGAACATGCCGGCCGCTGCAACGTGTTCATCGGGACCTATATGTCGTTTCGTAACCGCCGCGCTCATCGTGAAGTCGGGCCCAACGAAAACGAGGACTTGTTCGAATTCCTCCTACTAAATTCGTTGTTCCGTCTTGAGAGCGAAGCGGTTGAGCGGGACCTCCCAAACACCAAGCCGGCTGTCTAACAATCGGATGAAGCTGACAGGGGCCTCGCGCTGCTCGGTCCCTGCAGCTTATCCTTGATGCGTTCGGTGCTAAGAGAGGGTGATATTGAAGCATGTTGACCTGGAGAGCCATTCGAAAAGTCGCGGAATCAAAGGCGTTTTGGTCGCTTAATTTCCTGCTGATTGTTGTCCCATTTCTGGCGAGAATTCGTTTCCCGATTGGCTTTGACTTGTTCGCGCTTTACATAGCAGCCATATTGTTGGCTGGAGCAACACTCCTATACTTAACATGGAAGCCGCCATTAATCGAATTTGACAGCGTCGGTGACTTTACTAAGACAGGAAGAACACTGGACTACGTTAGGGAAGTATATGAAGCGGAAGTAGGGCCAGTTGCCGAGGTAGAAAACAAAGGCATTAAAACAGAGCTTGAGAACCGGCATCGGACGGAAAAAATCAACGGAGGTACCTTCTGGTTCGTTTTAGATCAATTAGATGTCGCACGCGCCCGCGCAAGATTCTGTATCACTGGTCTCTATGCAGCCGTGGCTACAATCTTATTCTTCGTGAACGCATATCGCTTTATGACGGTAGTGGAGGCAATTATCAAATGACTAGCCGCAGAGTACTGGAATACCGAACCCTGTTTAGGATCGGCGAACCATGCGACGTCGATCATGACGGCGGTGCGGGAGGAACTAAGACTGACTCCGGCGAGCTGCTGGACATTGATGATCAAGGATTTATAGTTATCCGAAGCTCGCACGGCAAGTTGATTTACATACCTCGTCCAAAAGTGCTTGAAGTGCGGCAACCGGACGGGTGAGAAGTTCCGCTGAGATGCCGAACATTTCGCTGCAGCCGACCGGCCGCGGAAACCCTTCGTTATCCCGCACGTCGATGGCGGCCGGCGGCTAAGCTTGGGCGTTCGGCCGTAAATAACGTAGGCTAAAGATGAACATAGTAAAGCCAGTTGCAGCCTTTTTAATATTTTGCGCTGCCATGGTGCCGCTAATTAGTTTTCTAACTGGTAGGCCTAGCCTTCCTGACTTTCTCGAATCGCAGCCTGATAATGAAGCTCAATCGAGTACAGCTGTTGATTCAGATAGAAAGGGTAGGCCTGACATTAATTATGATTTAAGTGCGGCCGATGTCCATAACAAACTCCAGAATACAAGTTCTGGTGCGATTGAACAGCGCAGGTTTCGTGAGCGGACTCAAGGTCAGGTCGTTCAGTGGACCGTGCAAGTTGTAAAAGATAATAAGTTATACGTGCGCATACCAGAAAATCAATATGGGGCAATTCCCATCTTTCCTACGCATTCTGATATTTTTTATAAGCCCGTTCTTACTGCTTCTTTTTCGAAAGATAAAGCACAAGCATTTGCTAACCTTCTTCATGGCGACATTATCAAGATAAGAGGAACACTGGACTATCCTGGTGAAGCAACGAACGATTATCAGTTGCTTGATGCAGAAGTGGTCGATGTGGTTAGTCGTGAGTAGACCAATCCCGCCCACCAGTTGTTGGATTCGGACGTTTGTTCCGCAGGCTGCGCCTGCTCCACATACGCCGCTCAACTCAGGCGTTGGGCGTCGCTTGTAACTTATGCGTGAGGAACCCGAAGCTGTATACGCTGGGCTCGCCGGACGGTCTCTGGATGCGCCGTTTGGTCTCGGCGAAGGCGTCACCCTCTCCCCGACTTTCACTCACATCATGGCGCCATTGATGGCGGCGTTCGCACCAGCCGAGAAAGGAAAGCCCCACCCAGCTCCTTGGAAAGCCGTAAGCGGCGGCTTTGGATTCGATATCGTTTGCGAACTTCGCGTCCCAACGACAACGGCGAGACGGCACAACGATGATCCATATGACACTCTGCGGTGTATCACCGCACTGATACGCCTCCGCAGTGGGCCGGGAATTACGCTTCCCGCCATCACAACGCTCCCCTTTTCGGAAGTCAAAACGAGCGGTAACGATGTCCATATCTGGCCGTATGAGATTGAGCCGCGTCTGCTTCGTCTTCAATCGAATTACCCTCAAAGCATCACGGAGCTAGAGCTCGCTTGGGTAAAAGCGCACTGGGCTGCTGCATGCTCACTAGCGAAGCGGCATGATGAGTTGAACCTTGCGGTGCAAGCATATGATCAATGCCCGTTTCATCGTAGTCCGTCTATTGCGCTGCTGACCTTATGGGCAGCCTTGGAAGCGCTTTTTTCAGGCGGCCGCGAGGAACTGAGATTCCGCATTTCAGCTGGCGTTGCTGCATTCCTAGAGCCCCCAGGCATAGGCCGCCTGTCGCTTCAGAAGCACATCGCAAAGCTATACGACTCCCGCTCCGCAGCGGCACATGGTCGGGTGGAGAAGGCGCAAGAACCTCTGCTCGACACATACTCCTTGGCTCGCCGGGCACTCATCAAGATGATCGAGGATAATCTCGTGCCTACAAAGGCAGAACTCGAAGTAAAGCTCTTTGGCGCAGACGTCACGCCATGAGGGCGATGCCCAACCATGCGTTCGAGCGGAGCGCCCGTCAGCGCCGCTGCCGGGTTCCCTCGTCGCTGCGCTCCTCGGCGCCCGCTCAACGCGCTCGTTCGACGGCGGTCAAAACAGACCGGCCAGCGTCGGTGTTTAAATAGCATCGTTGGTTTTGACTTATAGAAAGCTGAATAACTATTCTTAAAGAGCTGCTGGAGGAGCTGCTATGAAAGAACGTGGACACTGGCATCAAATTTGTGCGACCTTTTCTGTCAAGGATCATGTTCGTGAAGGCGCATTCATCGCAGAGATCCTTCTGTACGATTACCTGTATATGCCTACGCTCGCAACGGTCGCAGACGGTTTGACCAAAGAGGAGGCTACTAAAGAACGAAAGCGTTGGGTAGAGAAAGGTTGGGACCCGGCGAAGCAGACTCAGTTGGTTGCTCGTTTGCTCAACGGACCGATCGAGAAGCGTATTAGGCCTATTCCTTGGACACCTAATCTGCAGGCCCAGTGGAAGGAGAGAATGGGCGGCGCAGATACCCTTTTGCAGGACAAGTTGCAGGAATCTCGAAAGAATGGATATGCGGAAACGAGCGGTCTGTTAGCGCAGTTTGCCCCGGCTGCGTTAAAAACCATCACGGCAGTGGCCTCATGCCACACCCTAGAGGAGCTTCGGCAGCGAACGGGGGTGCACAAGGATGCTCCTCCGGAGCGCGTCGAAGGCAGCATATTGATGGCTGTGCTTAGTCATGAGCTTCTCATACCAGATGAGCCGGAAGCCAACGACTATGAGCTTCTGGATATCGCGGCGGAGGTTGCCGCAGATTCTTCCTATCGAGACAAACGCGCAGCCCTTAACCGCTGGCATTCGCGATTCCTGGCAGACGGAAAAACTGACACCCCTTCGGTCGAGATGGCGCTCGAAGAGATGAAGTCCCTAGTCGACGACTTAAATGGACACACCGGCTGGGAGAAAGTCAAGCACGTATCGTTTTTCGGAAATCTAGCGTGTGCAGGTGTCGCGCCGTTCGCTCCCGTCGTCGCTGCGGTGGGTCAGGTGACTGCAGGCATTGGTCAGTTCTGGTCGCAATCGAAGACACCTGAACAAGTCAGCCGGGACAGACAAGATGCTTTGCTCGCGGCCTCTCTTGTTCGTGACGCGCAGTCTCGAGTGACCGCTAGCCGTCGAACAAGGCGCTCGAGCTGACGTCGCGAACGCTCACGCGTCTGCGCCGCAGCTCAGCTTGGTCGTTTATACGGCAACAGCGATGGCATCACGACCATTCGCGGATGGGTGACATGGCGATTGACATCGACAACCTGACCGAAGCTGAGCTGGTTGATCTCAACAATCGTATCGTGGAGCGACTGCGGTTCTTGACGCAGATGCGTGCGCACGCGGAAATGTTGGAGTTCAAAATCGGCGATCGCGTCGCGTTTCAACCGGCGGGCCACGGCGAGGTAGTTGGAATGCTCACTCGGTACAACCGGAAAACGGTCACGGTGATCACCGACGATGGGCAGCGATGGAACGTTTCGCCAGCGTTCATCCGCAAGGTAGGAGGGGACGCGAAGAACGTTGGCGGCAAAAACGTTATCGAGGTACGGAAGAAGTGAGCGTGGTGCCTGACCGGTCGGGGAGATAGGTAAGTCCGAGAACCTGACTCACCGGGCATTCGTCGGGAGGGAGCGCGGTTTCGGCAAGGCCGCTGAGCCGCCTGTTGATCGGTCGTTCCTTCGTCGTTGCCATGAGCTCGGTATAAATTGGGAAACTGCGTATGAAATCGGTGCCAAATACCGAGTCGGAGATGAAATCAAACTGAATGAAGCAGATTTCATACGCCTTTACTCGGCCTTCTTTGCTGAAATTGAGAAAAATATTTGTAAACTGAGATGAGTCGGTAGCTGTCATGTTCCGACAGGTTCCACTCGCCGCCCTCGCCTGTGCATGCGCGCCCGACTCTTCAATCGAGGGGCATCCAAAGCGCGCGGTTTTCAGCTGCCCTCATCCAGGTGGACAAGGCACATGAGCGATTCAAAGCACAGGGCGTTGATTGATCAATACATTGCCGCATACAACGCCTTCGACATCGATGGCATGCTGGTGCTCCTGTCGCCCGCTGTCCGCTTCGAAAACTGCTCGGGAGATCAACTGACGGTTCCGCAAGCGGCATCGACGAGTTTCGGCAACTTGCAGAGCAGTCCAAGTCCTTGTTCTCTGAGCGCGAGCAGCGTGTCACTGCACTGGAGCTCAACCAGGACTCGGCCATCGCCACCATTTCATACCGTGGCAGGCTTGCCGCAGACATCCCTGACGGCCCGCCGGCCGGGACAGTCCTTGAGCTTCAAGGAACGTCGGCGTTTTCATTCAACAACGGACAGATCACCAAGATTGTTGACCGTAGCTGACAGCACACTTGAACAATTCACTGAAGCCGCTTCGCGGCGCGGCTCGACGCAGGCGTTAGTAAGCGCAAACAGTATCAACAAGGCAGCTTCCTTTGTCCCTGTGACGCGATGTCCCAGGTTAACGAACGGTTGCCTCGCCGATCCCGCGCGGGTCGGAGGCCGCGCGGGTTTCGCCGGTGCTTTTGTCGCGGATAACAACGTGCATGTTACCGTAGGTGTCGTCCTGCTCGCGCAAGGTGTGGCCCATCGCCTTGAGCCGTCGCGCGACTTCAGGCTCGATGGCGGTCGGTTCGAACTGAATCTCGTCGGGCAGGTATTGATGATGGAAGCGCGGCAACGAGACCATGTCGTCGGCGTCGCCGCCGCGCATGAATTCCAGCGTCGCCAGCAACACCATGCTGATGATGCGGCTGCCGCCGGGCGTGCCGACCACCGCCATTCTTTCGCCGTCGTCGAGGAACGTGGGCGTCATGCTCGACAGCATGCGCTTGCCGGGTTCGATGGCGTTGGCTTGCGCGCCGACCAGACCGTAGACGTTGGGCGTGCCGGGCTTCATCGAGAAATCGTCCATCTCGTCGTTGAGCAGCACGCCGGTGCCGGGCGGCATGAAGCCGGAACCGAACGGATAATTGATCGTCACCGTGGCCGCGACCCGGTTGCCGGCCTTGTCCATGATCGAGAAGTGCGTGGTGTCCCGCGCCTCGGGCCGACCGGCTTGGATGCCCGGCAGCAGTGCGCTGGGCGTGGCGCGATCGAGGCGGATGCCGGCGCGCAGACCCGCGGCGTACAACGGGCTCCTCAGCCTGCGCAGCGGCATGCCCACGAAATCTGGATCACCCAGATATTGCGCCCGATCACGATAGGCGCGGCGCATGGCTTCCACCACCACATGCGTGCGCGTGGCGTCGTTCATCGCATGCAAGCCGTAACCTGACAGGACGTTCAGCGCTTCGATCAGCACCACGCCGCCCGATGACGGCGGCGGCGCGGTCACGATATCCATGCCGCGGTAACGCCCGCGCAGCGGTTCGCGTTCCTCCACCCGGTAACGCGCCAGGTCTTCGCGGCGCCAGATGCCGCCGGCATCTTGTACGCCGTCGACCAGCCGCTTCGCGAGTTCGCCGCGATAAAAGCCGTCGCGCCCCAGCTTCGCGATCAGCCGCAAGGTATCCGCCAGATCCGGCTGCCGGATAAGCGCGCCCGTGACCGGCACCTGCCCGTCGGGCAGGAACACTTTCGCCGCGGCGTCATGCGCGCGCAGCACGCCGCGCCGGAATTGCGCCATTTCGCGATAAATCGCGTCGGCCGGAAAGCCTATGTCCGCCAGCTCGATGGCGGGCGCCAGCGACTGCTCCAGCGGCAGCCGCCCGTAATTTTCCGCCAGATGCACGAGCGCGGCCGGCGTACCCGGAATGCCCGCCGCCAGCGGGCCATTGACCGACAGATGCTCGATGACCTTGCCTTGTTCGTCGAGGTACATGTCGCGGCTCGCGGCCAGCGGCGCGCGTTCGCGGCCGTCGATCATGACCTCGAAGTCATCACGTGCGCGGTGCAACAACCAGAAACCGCCGCCGCCCAGCCCGGAGCTGTACGGTTCGACCACGCCCAGCGCCGCGGTTACCGCCACTGCGGCATCGAACGCGTTGCCGCCCTGGTCAAGAATTTCATGGCCGGCCGCGGTGGCAAGGGGGTGCGCGCTGGCGATGGCCGCGGCCGGCGGCGCATCGGCGGCTTCCGCCGGTGTGGCCAGGAAGAACACCGCGATGAGCAACACCCGCCGCACGAGGCTGGTGTGGCGAGGAAATGGTTGTGATCGCGCGGTCATCTTTGGAGAATTCGAAGCGTCGCTGGCCGTTGCGCGTGGACCGCGCTTCTGCAACATCAATCGTGGTTCCGGCCCGGCATGTTGTTGTTCGAGCGCCGGCGCAAACGCGCAGCGCACGTGATTCTTGTATGGCCGCGCCCCGACGGGCAGGCTCAGGCGTTTTGCCGCATCAACCCCTGGTATTTGAGCAGCAGTTCGTCGCGGCTTTCCCGATGCGCCGGATCGACGTGAATGCAGTCCACCGGACACACCTGCTGGCATTGCGGCTGGTCAAAATGCCCCACGCATTCGGTGCAGCGCGCCGGAGTAATCACGTAGATTTCCTCGCCCGCCGAGATCGCGTTGTTCGGGCACTCCGGTTCGCAAACGTCGCAGTTGATGCACTCGTCGGTAATGATCAGAGCCATATCAATTGGTGGGGCAGCGCCCGCGTTTCGTTCCCGCAAATGTTAACGCAAGCGGTCGCGCAGCGCAGCCGCCACCGCAGGATCGACGAACGCCGACACATCGCCGCCCAGCGCGGCCACTTCACGCACCAGGGTCGATGACACGTAGGCGTACTCCTCGGCTGGTGTCAGGAACAGCGACTCCAGATTGGGGTCCAGCTTGCGGTTCATGCCGGCCATCTGAAACTCGAACTCAAAGTCCGATACCGCGCGCAGGCCGCGTACCACCGCCACGGCGCCGTGCGCGCGCGCGAAATTGACCAGCAGGCCGTCGAAACCGCAGATCTCGATGTTGGCAAGATTGCGCAGCGCCGTCTTGGTCAGCGACACGCGCTCTTCGAGACTGAAAAACGGCGTCTTGCTGGGATTGGCCGCCACCCCCAGCACGACGCGGTCGAACAACCTCGCCGCGCGTCGCACCAGGTCGGTGTGGCCGTTGGTGATCGGATCGAAGGTGCCCGGATAAACCGCGATGGTGTGCATGGTGTCTCTACTCTCGCGTGGCGGGCGGCAGCCAAATCTCGCGGGTGCGAAACGCGTCAATCCGCAAAGATTCGCTGGAAAAAGCCGCGCATTTCGCGCCAGGATCGCTGATCGGCCTGCGCGTCATACCCGACTTCCAGGTCAAATTTTTCCGCAATGTCATCCGCAGCGGGGTTGGTGAAGCTGTGTTTCGCGCCGGGATAGCTCACGACTCTGAAATCCGCGCCGGCACTTTCCATCTGACGTTTGAACGTGGCCATTTGCTCGTCGGTGACGTAGGCATCGGCCTCGCCGTGCAGCACCAGCACGTCGGCCTCGATGCCATCGCGGACCGGCGGATTATCCACCGGCAACGTGCCGTGAAAACTCACCACCCCGTCCATATCGACACCGGCGCGGGCCATATTGAGCACCACCGTGCCGCCAAAGCAATAACCGATCGCCCCGATCTGCGCGGCATCGACGGCTTTCTGATCCTTGAGCGTCTCCAGCGCGGCCATGAAACGCGTCTTCGCGAGTTGCGGATTCTTGCTCACCTCGCCGGCCCAGGCGCCGGCCTGTTCGGGCTCGGTCGTGGCCTTGCCGCCGCCGTACATATCCACCGCCAGCGCGACGTAGCCCAGTTCCGCGAGTTCGCGCACGCGGCGGCGGGCATAGTCGTCGAGCCCCCACCATTCGGGCACCACCAGCACCCCGGGATGCGGCCCTTCAAGGCTGGCGTCGTAGGCCAGGTAAGCTTGCATCTGCGTGTCGCCGGCGCGGTAGTCCAGCGCCTGGATATGCACATCCGGGGCGGCCTGGAGGGGCAAGCCGGCCATCAGCAGCAACCACACGACAAGATGTTTCAAAATTCCTCCGTCGCGCCGGCGCATTTCCCCGTCCAGCGCGTTTCGGCATGATACGCAAGCATGGCCGCCGACGCACTGCATCCCATCGATCTCGGTACCTGTTATACCCGAACGCACGGGTGTCGACCATTCTGGAACTGCGCTTCGACCGCCGCACGCGCGATTACTTCTCGGCGATGCGCATCGCCATCAGCCTCGTGGTGGACCCCGCCGGCAGTCTTTACGCAGGCTGCTGGCGTTGCAAATATTCTTCCGAGCCGTGCTCGGCTTGCATTTCACCATCCGGCGCGCTGACGGTGGCTTGCGCGCTGTTGTGCCCGATCGACGCACTGGTCGTGACGTTCTGGTGAAGTTCTCGAACCCGATGCCGTTGCCGGTCATCAAGGTAACAGGCGCGGCGCGCCCACACACGCCCGGCAGTTCCGCCAGACGGCGCGAAAACCGGTCTCAACGGCGTATCGCCGCCGGATCAGCGGGCGAGGCGTGACGCGCCGGCGTGTTATCCTCCCCCACTTTTGCGCAGCCGACCGACATGGATTTGCTACTGAAGGCGCTGGTGCTGGGCGTGCTGGAGGGACTCACGGAGTTCCTGCCGATCTCAAGCACCGGCCATTTGATCATCGCCGGCGACCTGCTGGGTTTTACCGGGCAGCAGGCCGATACGTTCAAGATCTTCATCCAGCTCGGCGCGATCGTGGCGGTCTGCTGGCTCTACCGCGACAAGCTGGTCAAGGTCGCGTCCGGATTGCCTTCCGATCCGCTGGCGCGACGCTTCGCGCTCAGTATCGGCATCGCCTTTCTGCCCGCCGCGATCCTGGGCTTGCTGTTTCACGACAACATCAAGCGATTTCTATTCTCGCCGGTGACCGTCGCGGTCGCGCTGATTGTCGGCGGTATAGCGATCCTGTTGATCGAGCGCCTGACCCACCGTGTCACGGTGCAGAGCGTGGACGACGTGAGCTGGCGCGAGGCCTTGAAGGTCGGCCTCGCGCAATCGCTGGCGCTGATGCCGGGTGTGTCACGCTCGGGCGCGACCATTATGGGCGGCCTGCTGGCGGGGCTCTCGCGCAGGACCGCCGCCGAATTTTCGTTCTTTCTGGCCATCCCCATCATGTTCTCGGCGGTCGGTTACGACCTGCTGAAGAATCTGGATATCCTGCGCCTCGCAGACCTACCGGTATTCGCCGCGGGATTTCTGGCGGCCTTCGTCAGCGCGCTGGCGTCGATGAGGTTTCTAATCAAATATCTGGGGAACCACAGCTTCGCCGCATTCGCGTGGTACCGGATCGTGTTCGGTCTGGTGGTGCTAGGCTATTACACACTGTAGGGGAACACATGCACGATTATCGCGCACTGGTTGACGCTCTGGAGGATTGCGCCGCGCGCGCCAGGCGCGAAGCGCTCTCGCTCGGCGACGTGTTCGACGCCATCGGCAATGCCTCGTACAGCTTCATCTGCGTGGTGCTGACCCTGCCTTTCATGCAGCCGTTTTCGCTGGGGCCGCTGGCGACGGTGGGCGGACTCACCTTCGCGGCGCTGGGCTGGCAGCGGCTGCGCGGTCACCCGTCACCGTTTTTGCCGGCACGCGTGCGGGCAACACAGATGAACGCGAGGACCTGGGACGTACTGCTGGGCGTGTGTCTGAAGATCCTGCGCTTCTGTCAGCGCTTCACGCGCCCGCGCTTCGATGCCTGGGTGAGCGGCGATCTCGGGCGGCAGGTGTTCGGCTGGATCAGCATTCCCGCCGGGCTGTTGATGGCGATCCCGTTTTTCGGCCTGCCGTTCAACAACCTGCTGCCGGCGCTGGCCATCCTGTTCGTGTGCATCGGCGAGCTGGAACAGGACGGCGTGATGGTGTTCATCGCCATCGGATGGCTGATTATTACGGTCGTTTACTTCGTGTTTATCTTCGCCGCGCTGTGGTTTCTGGGCGAGCAGGCGCTCACGTATTTTCGCTGATTCGCGGTTGATGCGGTGCGGGCTCGGAAGCTCGGCCGTGGCGCTGTCGACACGACCCGCGCCCGTTGCGCGCTGGCGCCAGGCGGGACCCGTTGCTTTTTAGAGATGCAGCATCCGGCGCACGACCCCGTCGTTGCGAAAGGCGTGATACAGCGCCCCGCTGACATGCACCGCGACCACGGCGAGAAGCGCCCAGCAGGTCCACAGATGAACATCCGAATAGAAGATGTTCAGTTCTTCGTTTTCTTCGTAACCCCAATTCGGGAGCTGGACCAGCCACCAGAGCTCCGTGTCCCAGCCGCTGTAGGACGACGACAGATAGCCGCTGACGCACACGGCGAATATCAGGCCGTACAAAATGACGTGGTCCACGATCGCAAGTTTCTTCATCCACGGCCGCATCACGTCGGAACTCTCCGGGGCCGGCCGATGCCTGAAGCGCACATAGAGCAATAAAAGCAGCAACACCACTAACGTAAGCCCCAGGTTTTTATGCAACTGGAACGGGAATTCCCGATAGGTGAACGCGTCGGACGGCAGCGGCAGCGCCAGCATCCACCAGCTGGAAACAAACAAAAAGAAAATGGAGACCGCCAGCAGCCAGTGCATGATCACCGCCGCGGAGCTGTAGCCTTGTCTTTGCATAACTGGCCCCATTCGATCGCGTTCGATTTGAGTTACTCCGGCGCCGACTGCGCCACACTCCGGCTGGCGCGACCGGCGATGACCCCGACCGTCATCATGAGATGGATGGAGAACCAGAGCAGGAAATTCCAGAGGTAGACATCTCTCAAGATCGGCCCGGTGTTGAGCGCGCCGATAAAACCGATCACGTCGATCGCCGCCAGCGCGCCGAACGTCAGGATCGCGACGGCGGGCGCCCAGCCGCGATAGTTGAGCAGCGCGGCACCGATGATGATGGAGATGAACGCAACGGCCGTTCCGACAGCGGCCAGGGTCGCTTGAAAGGCGGGAAACCAGTCCGGCGCGGAAAGGGTGAAATTCCGTACATTGGCCACCATCTGCTGGCACTCCGCCAACGACAGCCCTTCCTCTATCAGCTCGTCCTTCGGGCATTCCGCCGGCGGGAGTCGATCGCTGGCCGGCGTGGCCTGGGTAATCACGATCTGTTTCATCCACTCGTTGCCGTGCGCCGCCGTCAGGAGAACGCCCAGCACAATCGCCACGACGCCTAGCCAACTGGCCCACGCGGGGCCGGAGCGCTGCAGATCGGTGGTGTTGTCTGAAGTTGATGTCTCCATAAGCGGCCCCTGCCGAGCTCGCTATGTTTGAAAATAACCGTACCCGATCGTTCCGCGGGAAACAACGGCAGCATGGTGCGCTTCGATCGCCGGCGGCCGGGGCTCCAATCGAGGGCGAGGTGCCCGCCGTGTTCCTTCCATGTGCCTCAGCATCGGGGCCAGCCTGAGTTTCCCTTAAAGGCACAGCGCGCTCGATGCAAGGCTCCAACCCTTGGCAATCTGGAGCATCTTGCCGATGCGCGTTCCGGCAATGAAGCTCGGCAGCCAGCGCTGGTCTACAACGAGATGCGTCAGGTCGCCGGCCGCTTTCAGATCGGTGACGCGTACCGGGCTGCCGGAATCACCGAAGATGGCGGCCCCGTCCCAACCAAACGAGGCCGTCTTCCAGGTTAGCGCCACGCCTGGCCGGGGCGTACCACCTGTGCCGATCACAGCGCCGTGGCCATAATGCAAAACGGTCTCCGGGCCAGAGCCAGTGTACGCGCCACATGGGCCCGCGATGACCGCCGTGGTAGCGGTTACCCATGAATAGAGCGACGGGCGGATCGGAACGAGCGCGAAGTCATCGCCGATCCCGTTGTTGTGACTTATGCTCACCTGCCCGATGTCCACGAGCACAGGGTTGCCGTTTCCGGGCGCGAGCGTGAGCAGCACGACATGCTGCCCAACGCGGGCGCAATGCCCAGCCGTGCCGATCGCGAATGCACCCTGTTTCCTGAAGACGAAGTTCATCGAGCAGCCGGCAGGAGAGATCATCCAGGCGCCCGGCCGGATGCCGACTTCGCTCGGAAGCGGCGCGTCCGACGGCGCGGCCACCGGTCGGCCTCCGGCCTTCGCGACCTGCTGCGCGAGTGCGGCTGTGTACCAGGCCGGCTTCGCACCCCTCAACGGGATGCCGAACCCCTCCTCGTAAGCAACGGCCCCGGGAACCGAAGTCAGATAGACGGATTCCGCCGCTCGGCCGATCGCGGGCGCGCCCGCCTGAGCCAGCGCAGGCATTTGCGCGAGCGCAAACAGATACGCAGCCGCGATGATAGTCTGTTTTGAGCTCATAATGCCCCTTTGCCCTTTGTTTCCAACGCGGAAACTGTCGAGACGGTGGCGCATTTTTGCCGCACAGCCTTGTGCCGCGCGGCGCTGCGTCACCAACCATTTAGTACGCCAAGCCAGAAGTGGAGTTACCCCGCTTTCGTGGACGGTTCGCAGCTTGGGATTCAAGCCGCGTGTATCAACGGTTGTGGGGTGATCTGAGCGTGAATCTTCCTCTCGAAGTTGATAGGTGACAAGTAGCCAATGGACGAGTGCCGACGATGCGGGTTGTCCAGCCTTCGATGAACTCGAAGATCGCCATGCGCGCCTGGGCGTGAGTCTCGAAGCGCCGACGGTCGAGCAGTTCGCATTCGAGGGTGGCAAAGAAGCTTTCACACATCGCGGGTTCAAACAAGGTGGGCATAGGGAAACGGTGGGGGATGTCGAGGGTGGGGTATGGGACCAATCTGATACCGTCACTCGATGAGCATATGACATCCGGCGCTTGTTACCGTGCAAGATAGATCCGGCTCGTATAGTGTGTGCGGCAGTGCCTTTAGCCAGATTAACCGTTTTAGCCGGGGTGCGGGGCGAAACTCATTTGTTGATTTTCTGCGTGCCCCATGGCTAGAGTGGCTAAAGGAGTGGGTTCACCTCGTCGCCACGGGGTCATTTTCGCAACCACCACGTTATCAGAGAGATGACCAGGCTGATAATAATGCAGGTGGTGATCGGAAAGTAAAGACGGAAATTATCCCGCTCTATCACAATATCGCCCGGCAGACGGCCGAGCCCTAGCTTCTGCAGCCACGGCCATAACAAGCCGACAGCGATCAGTATCAACCCGATTGTAATTACAGTGCGATGCACGCGACCGATGTAGAGATATTCACCTAACGAAAGCTTCTTCGCCACACTCAAATGCGAACTGCTCGAACACCAGCGCTTCGAGACTCACGCCCAGGCGCAAGGGACATGGGTAGCGCGGAGCCAGCCCGAGCACCGGTTGAAGTGAAGCGGCCACAAAACTTGGGGGGAAACCAATTAAAAACCGCCCATCCACGTCGCACAGAATTTTGGTGCTTCCCCACTTGGAGCGCAGTCCGCCTACCCAGCGTCTGTGCTAGGCCCATGACGCCGAGCCATTTTGCGAAAGCGCTTTCGGAACTGAGCCAAGTGATGGATCAGCCGCCCGCCGATTGAAGATGCTGCATATTTGGACTAGTTTTGATGTGGAGGCGCCATGATGCCGGCGTCAGCAGTTCCGAAACACGCGAGGCAAGCACTTCCTATTGCCAAAGTCACGATCAACACAACAGGAGGAATCTATGAGCGTTTATCGCATGATTGACATCGTTGGCACAAGCCCAAATAGTTGGGAGGACGCGGCCAAACAAGCGCTTGCTACGGCAAGTAACTCCGTACGCAACCTGCGCGTCGCGGAGGTAACAGAACTCGACATTAGCCTAAACGACGTCGGCGAGGTGGAGCAATTTCGTACCAAGCTAAGGATCAGCTTCAAGTATGAGGGTAAGAGGTGGAGCCATGAGGATTAGCTTCAAGCACGAGGGTAAAGCGCTCAGCGTGTGAATCCGACCGCGCCGTGGCGCGGTGACAACAGGCGCAAGTTTGTGTAAAAAGGTTCGGCTGGAATCGTGGCCCATGAGCCGGCGAGCGTTTGATGCCGGTCATGCGAAATGGCCATACGGAGTTGCTTATGGAGGCTCTTCGCCTACCAGGACATGCACCCGCAAGGTCGCGATCATCACCGCCGCGCCGGCGTTCAGCACCACAAACAAGGTCACCTGAAGGTCCGGGGCACGACGCGTGAACCGCGCGAGAAAATCCGCGTAGCACGGTGCTCTGACCGCGAGGCGTGCCGCGCTACCGGGAAAACGCGGTGTGTCTGACGTAGGCGAATTGCTTTCGTTTGTGAAGTCATTGTGCCCTTGCTGCTCCATGGGAAGGGAAATCATGCAGATCCCAATTTGTTTAGACTTCCTGAGCGCGGAGACCCTGCAGGCCCAGATTGTCGGGCAAGTATGTGACCTGATACGCGATGGACAACTTCAGCTAGGTAGCGCAGTTCCAAGCTCTCGCGAACTGAGCGAGCAACTCCATGTTTCCCGAAATACCGTCGTAGAGGCATACGAGCTTCTGATAGAGGATGGCTATCCCTATACGCAGCGTGCGGTAGGCACTGTCGTCAGCAAGCCTTTTCCCACGGATTCGATGCGGGCAGGCGCAAGGAATCTGACCCATTGTGAGCCGAGCCGCCGACGTGCTGTCAAATCTGCCACTGCCGTACACGGGACGTGGTCTCCCCGGTCTATACAAGCCGGCTGAACCCTGGTCTAGCAGGACCCCGACTTTTTGCGGGTCGGCGGCGCACACCCGCCTGCGATGCCTCAAGTATTGCGACACCGTTAAATGGGGCGTCGACAAAGGTCATACCGCGACGACAGCGGCTCGGACGCGGCCGATCATGCAGCACCACGCGACAACCCGCATAAAACAGCCGGTGTGCTACAGCGGGGCCCATGTCACCGCTGGCGCGAATCGGGATAGTCAGCTCCATAAGCGTTCTCTCGCCTACTTATTGGCGATACGCGTGTTGCTTTAGAACTGCGAGCCTATGGCCTGGTCATCCGTCTTATAAACCGCCGAAGGCGGGTGATCGGGCGTGCTATAAACGATCGCGCCTAATTTTTGAAGGCGTTCAATCGGTTCAAGGTCTACTCCCACAGGGCAGCGTCACGCCGTGCATTGATCCTGATGGTAGCAAAGACTATGGGAGTGTAGATTCGATCGTTCGAGAACCAGATGGATACCGCAGCGCCGCGTAGCGACGCGGTTTTCGCCCGCCATGGATGAGGGCATTACCCACAATCGCGTGCAGGAGCTCTACCGCTCGTGAGAATCGTTCAGAAGCTAAGCATGTGCTGGAAGCCGGTACAGCACTTCATGCAAGTAGTACGGCCTTGCTGGTTTACCGCACTTGTCGTAGTTGCGATTTGCTTGCTGTTGGCGCTGGTGCCGCAGACGCGTGAAGCACTGGTCAGCATCGCGCAGGATGAGCACACGCCCTTCGCGCTCAGTAACAAGATATCTCTGTTCGCCTCGGTTACTGTGCTTGCCTTTTGCGCCTGGTATTTCACCAGGGGCTTGCTCTATGTGCGTTACTGGAATACGCCGCGCGCGATCGGACACCGGTTAGAACGGCGATCTAACCTCTACCGGCGCTGGACTCCGCGCGTGCTTGGCGTGCTGCCCCTGATCTCCGTGATTGCCGTTTACCTATATGAGAGCCAGCTGAACTACGCGTTGTATTGCGGCGGCGTGTTAATGGCCTATCTTATCTTCGTTCTGGGGCGCCGCAAGCTTCCCGGGTGCTCGTCCAGTGAGCGCCTCCATAGGAACATGCCACCGGCGACGTTCCGCTGGCTCTTGGCGCTATTGATTCTGTCGTTTGTGTTGCTGATCATCTTTTGGATCTGGAAGGTGGCAGCGCCGTCAGCATTGGGCGCGGCGGCCATTGTGTTTTTCGCGGCAGCCTCATGGATTGCCTTTGGGGATCTTGCGCTCATATATCCAACTTACCATTATCGGCTCCCGTCGTTGATGGCGGTCATGCTAGTCCTCGCGGTGGTGTTCGGGTTTTGGAACGACAATCACGCCGTGCGAACCCTGCCTGCGGAGAAGGGCTGGGACAAGCGACCGCCTATTTCGGAGCATTACAGGCGCTGGCTCCAGCATCGGCGGGAGCTGCTCAGGGACCCGGCACGCCCGTATCCCGTCTTTGTTATCGCGGCTGAAGGCGGCGGCATCCGGGCAGCCTATTGGACCACCTCGGTGCTGGCGCGCATTGAAGCAGCATATCCCGGGTTCGCCTGTCACATTTTTGCGGTCAGTGGCATCTCTGGGGGAAGCCTAGGCGCCGCGGTGTTTGCCGCCGAGATCGCCGACCGTATCGAGAACAAGGCGTACGCGTGTAACCGCTTCGATAATCCGCCACTGAATCTGTTAAAGACGACCCGCAGAATCCTGGGGCAAGATTTCCTATCGCCCACGCTCGCAGGCGCTCTGTTCCCTGATCTCATGCAGCGGTTCGTCCCGTTCGGCGGTCGATTCGCGTTCTTCCCCGACCGGGCGGCGTATCTGGAGCAGGCATGGGAGCACGCCTGGAAGAGCCAAACTAAGAGCAATCGTTTCGCGGAATCCTTTCTTGATCTATGGGCAACAGACGCCCACCAATATGCAGTACCTTCGCTGTTCTTGAATGGGACGTGGGTGGAGAGCGGCAACCGCAACGTAACCAGTAATCTTAATACGGGTTCATCACCTTTTGTGAATGCGGACGACATGCTCGCGCGGCTGCAAAACCCAATCGCTTTGAGCACGGCGGTACATATGAGCGCACGCTTCGCCTATATGAGTCCCGCCGGCACGGTGCACCTTGCGTCCACAAAGCGGTACGTGGTGGACGGTGGCTATTTCGACAACACGGGTGCCTCGACTGCGCTGGAGATCATCTCCGCGATGCGCAACGTCAAGATAGAGGCGCGACCCGGCGTCCGTTCTACACGGAATATTAAGTTGGCCGCGCTCATCATCAGCAACAATGTGCCAGACGATGATTCTCTTTTTCCCCTTATGTTAGAGACTCTCGCTCCGCCGCGCGCGCTATTCAATGCGCGGACGGCACGGGGCGAGCTGGCAGAGCGGCTGCTCAAGCAGGCAAGGGGCTACCAGGTGAGGACGCTCGAGCTTTCGGCCCCAGAAAAAGTTCCGCTCGGTTGGATGCTCTCTGAACGTACCCGCAAGAGGATTGACAACGAAGTGGACGTGTCAACGGAGATTAAAGGAGTCGGTTGTTGGTTACACGAGCGTCGTCCATGCGGGTAGACTCAAGTCGCGCCAAGGGCAATACCGCCCGGGGGTGAATTGGGGCAGCGACGGACACATCCATGAGATCCGGCTCTGAGATCAGTGGTATCACTTCGACATGTTTGAAGACAGCCCGTAGGTGATCGTGAAGCTCACGAGCGGCTGTGGCGTGATTCCCGTAGCAGCAGCGTAACCCATTGCCTTCCTTCAACGAGGTGAGCTTCCCCCGGCGTGCGCCGATCGCGCGGCGACATTCCGACTACCGTGGTCGGCGCAGGCCCTTCGCGCCGTCTCAACTATGATTTCGCCGAGCCGCAACACACCTGGTCCCGCCAACTCTCGATTGGCGAAGACAAGATGGAGTTCTGCAAAGCGCTCGCCGCCGCCCTGAAGAGGAAGCGGCTTGAGCATGTGGGTCGCCAGCTCTTCTCGGATCTTTTCTTCGGGAAGCCAGGCGAACCCATAACCGGTGCGGGCTGCCTGGATGGACGTTGCCATATGGCTCACGGTCCAGCGTTGCGCGGCCTCGAATGTGGGGCGTGTCGAACGGGTAGAACCGGACTCGCGCACTATCAACTGCCGGTGCGCGCGTAGATCATCTTGCGTCAAAGGCCGACCGAGCTTATGCAGTGGGTGGTCAGGGTGTGCCACTGCGACGAAGCGCATGCGCAGCAGCGACTGGCCGAGGAAGCCCGGTGGGACGGTCGGTGAGATTGCAAGGTCGGCCTGGCCATGCAGAAGGGCTTCGGCGGTGCCGCCCAGGACCGACTCGATCAGCTCTATGTGCGTGTGGGGGCTTTCCTTGTTGAAGCGATCCAAGCACTCGAGCATTACCGAATTCGGAAACACAATTTCCATGGCAACGCGTATTTCTGCTTCCCAGCCCGCGGACAACCTGAGTGCCGCTGTCTCCAGGCCGCTTGCCTCATCGAGCAGGACGCGCGCGCGCCGGTACAACAATTGGCCGGTAGGCGTAAGCACTGCCTTTCGCCCCTGAATTTCAAACGCTCTTACGCCGAGCACAGATTCTATTTTCTGCACCGCGTACGTCACAGACGACTGACTCTTGTGCAGGATCTCGGCAGCTCGCGCGTAGCTGCCGGCATCTACCACAATCATCAAAGCCTGCCATTGTTCAAGCGTGACGCGCGGCGTCTTTGGCATAGATATATCTAATCATTGGATGGATAGCTCTGGAATTTTGAACTTTTTATTCGATTCAGTAAATGATCTACTGCGTTCTTCTTAACCGTAGAGGTGTCACATGAAAACCTTGCTGCAATTGAATACGAGTCTGTTTTCCAGTGGCGGTCAGTCGAGCCGCTTAGCGGATCAGTTCGTGGCCATCTGGCGCGACCGAAATCCCGAAGCGAAGGTCATCACTCGCGATCTCGCCGCCGATCCGGTACCGCACCTGACGGCCGAAGGCTTCCAGGCTTTTCTTGCGACACCGGCGCAGCGCACCGGCGACCAACGCGCGATCGTGGCTTACTCGGACGCCTTAATTGGCGAGCTCAAGGCCGCGGATGTCATCGTATTGGGGCTGCCCATGTACAACTTCGGCGTGCCGTCCACGCTGAAGGCCTACTTCGACCATGTTGCGAGAGCTGGCGTCACGTTCCGCTACACCGAAAAGGGGCCAGCGGGCTTGCTGACCGGCAAGAGGGCGTATGTATTTGCAGCGCGTGGAGGCAGTTACGCCGGCACGCCGCTCGACACCCAAACGGCCTACGTACGTGACTTTCTGCGCTTCCTCGGCATCGCCGAGGTGGAGTTTATCTATGCCGAAGGGCTCGCCGTCAGCGAAGCGAGCAAAGCGGCGGCTTTGGTGCACGCCAAAACGGCTATCGAGCGATTGGCGGAAGAGCGCGTAGGCGTCGCTGCTTAAACATATCGGTCTATTGATGGAAAGGCTTATGAGCACGCGGACACTGCAGCAGGTCATCAAATCTCGCCTCGACACAGCCGCTGTATACGGGCTCGGCCATTCCGAGGAACTCGTGCGGCAGGCCTTGCGGGGAATTCCGGCCGACCGCCGTCCGTATGTCTTTACGAAGTACGGGCTCATCTGAGATGAGTTCCATCGCAAGGCCACTCCCGGGCAGGTTGGCGCTCGCGACAGTATCCGGCGCGAGGTGGAAGATTCGCTGCGCCGCCTCGGTGTCGAACGCATCGATCTTTATCAGATGCATTGGCCACCCAAGGACGGCACGCCCCTGGAAGACTATTGGCAGACGCTTCTCGACCTGAAGAGCGAAGGTAAGATATGCGCGGTTGGCTTGTCGAACCACGATGTTAGCCAGCTCGAAGCTGCTGAGCGTCTCGGCCATGTCGACTCGCGGCAACCGCCCTTTTCGGCGATTCAGCGAGACGTGACCAGGGCCGAGCTGCCCTGGTGCGCCGCCCACGACACTGGCGTGATCGTCTACAGCCCCATGCAATCCGGCCTGCTCACGGGCCATTTCAGCGTGGAGCGCGCTAAGGCTCTGCCGAACGATGACTGGCGTTCGCGAAATGCAGAGTTCACGGGGGAGAAACTCGCCCGCAGCCTCAAACTGGCGGAGGCGTTAAAACCGATCGCCGCACGCCGCGGCACCAGCGTAGCGACGGTGGCTGTCGCCTTGACCCTAGCGTGGCCGGGCGTCACGGGTGCCATTGTCGGCGCGCGCGATTCGGCACAGGTGGATGGCTGGATCGATGCCGCCACCCTGGACCTGACGGACGAGGATTTGCACGAGATCGCCCTGGCCATCGAGGCGACGCAGGCAGGCAGCGGGCCGGCTTTGCCAGCGCGCTAATGGGGTTCTTGCGCGACCTACACCAGAGGGCGGGCCTTTGCCCGGCCTATATTTATCTTGGCGGTTAGGGGAAGGCTGCTGCGCGCCCCCTGCATCAATAGCGTTCGCAAGTAAGATCGCCGCGACGGCTGACCCTGCCTAATCGATTGTGTCCGCCGCTTGCGTGCTGCATCGGCGCCAGTCCCAGCCACGCACCATCTGCCGGCCGTGCTTGAACTCGCGAGCCGAGCCCACCGCCGCCACGACCGCATCGGCAGTCAGTGGCCCGATGCCGATGAGCGCCTGCGCACGCCGGCAACGCGCATCCGCTTTCGCGTGCGCGGCAATCCGGCGGTCATACACCGCGATGCGCTCGTCCACCTGCTGCCAATGCGCATGGTGTTCGCCGAGCAGCTCGACCAGCGAGGCGGGCAAGTCGTGTTTTGCCAACTCCGACAGCGTCTGGCGCAACGCCAGGTCGCCCTTCGCAACGACGATGCCGAACGCGCACAGCAGGCCGCGTAAGCGATTGCTGACCGCCAGACTTGCCTTGTTGTAACCCTCGCGCACCCGATGCCACGCCACACGGGCCTGCTGAACCACCGTCTTGGTGGGCACAAAGCGCATGTTGCCCTGGCACGGCATCATGTCGGATCAAGGCTAAGCAATACACTGCGTACTGCATCCACCAATCCTCGTTCGACAGCATTGCTCCGCAATCGAGGGGTAAGTTCGAGCTGCACGCCCTTGGCAAGCTTGCCCCGATTGCAGATGTTGTCCGGATCGGTGGCGGGATATCTATGTCCATGCGTTTCTACTTCAACTCCTATTTTTTTGAGCCTGCCTGCAAGCTGCGTTTTCAAGCCGTAGTCAAGGCCTCCCATCAAGACTGTCTCGCTGCTGCCCTTGCACACGTGAACGGCAACAACCAACGAGCACCGGGCAATGAGTCCTAAGCATAACGGTTCATCGAAGTGGCTGCTGGTAAGGTGAAGAGCTGCGTAGCTGCCCGAAAGCTTGATGCCTTCAAACAGATAAAGGTTAAAATCCTCACCGGCGATTCCACGGGCGATGTCCGATGTTCCGCGCTCGATGCGCCCGCCATGCGGTGCGATGACCGCAATGGACGACGCGGGACGGCGACGCACTTTGATTTCATAATCGATCCCACGCACCTGTTGTTTCGCGAGGTCGGCAAAGCCGGCGTAGGAGTCAGCGCGTATGGTTCTCATCGTGCGGCATCGGGGTGTTGCATCTGCTCAATTACTGGTAGGTCGTCAAATCCAGGAAGAAAACCCCCCTTGGCCAAGTACACAGATTGAAGTAGTCGAAAAGGAGGCGTGCAGCCCTTATGGGAAGGGTGGAGGAATCAAGCTATGTTCTCACTCGATTACAACCCTTTCCAGATCCAACGGATTTGCTGAATTCATAGCCATAGCGCGCAATATGAGATGTCATTAGTGCTTCGTTTCATCCATACGGAACGTCAGTGAGACGCGCCGCCCGTTGGGCGGCGCGTACACAGTGTGCAGCGGTCGGGGATCGCCACCGTCGACTGGATCAGCGAGACCCGGGGCCCGCAACAGCACTAGGCAGTCGTATTCCTGGCTGGATCGCGTCTGCGGGTGCACGGTCAGATCGTAAGTAACTCCGCGCTGGTTTAGGTAATCCCGGACTCGATTTGCGATATACATAGTGCACTTCCTTGGCGGTGCCGTCATTGCGGGTACGCTTGCGCGCTTCACCCTCGCGCTCGCGGCCATCTCCCTATTGAAGTGTAGCCCAGCAGACCGGCATTTTCAGGCGGGTTCGGCCTGACGGCGATTCGTTGCTCTGTCGCCGATTCCGCAGGCGTTCCTTGCGTAGGGCTCTATCGCTAGGTGTCGGCCACTGCGCGGAGATATCGTTCGAACGCTCGCCGGACTGGCGTGAAATGAACCGTCCACGAGTCCCAGGACAGACCAAAATGCCTCCCGCGCTTAGGCTGCCAGCGGATCACCCGGCAAGCATTTAGGACTATAATTGAGCGCGTACGGCCGATTCCCTCTTCGCAGAGGGGCGCCTCTCCCGGCGGCCAGTCCTCAATGGGTAATCAAATGTACGGAGGTATCCTATGGCGACATACGTTATTCTCAGCCGTTGTTCCCCTCAAGCATTCAAGGATCCAAAAGACTTCAAGCAGCTAGCCGCGACAGTGGCGGAAAAAATCAAGAGCGAATGTCGTGGCGTCACCTGGAAGGACAGCTACGCAACGCTTGGGCGGTTCGATGTTGTCGACATCGTCGAGGCGAGTGACGTGAAGCAGGTAGAGAAAGCAGCCATGATCATTCGCGCTTATGGCCACTCAACAACCGAGACCATGGAAGGCACGCCGTGGAAGGAATTCCTTGCAACGCTGTAGCGACGGTGACCGATTGTCCGATCCTTCTTTAGGAGACCAGGCAATTAACGGGAACGCCTCGGACCATCTGTCATAGGGTACCCCCATAGCGCGTCACTCACGAAGGTGTGCGGGTGTGAATTTAGAGCCTATACCACGAATCCAATCACTTTCCTCCGCGGGATAACGCCGACTGACTATCGCGGTCCTCTATTGAAAACAAGTGAAGTCCGCAAAGGTCCACAGAATGGAGGGACATACTTTGAAAATCGAAAGCACAGAATTCGGCAGTATTACGATCGAAGGAAAGACATACCAGTTCGACGTGGTCATCCGTCTGTCGGGTGAGGTCATCAAGCGCAAGAAGAAGCTTTCCAAGATGTACTACGGAACCTCCCACAAGGTATCAAAAGATGAAGCGAAGTTCGTCTACGAGAAAGGGTGCAACCAGCTCATTCTGGGTACCGGGCAGTACGACAACGTGAGGCTGTCGCAGGAGGCGGCCGACTTCCTTGAAAGAAAGGGCTGCAAGATCCTCGCGGGGCGGACTCCCGATGCCATTGATTCGTACAACACGTCCCAGGCAAAGAAGAAAATCGGCCTGTTCCATGTGACGTGTTGAGGGCGTACCGAGCGCCACCAGCGACAATGACTATAATAGGTTTAATCAAGCGCACTTACGCTTGACGCAGGGATCACGCGTCAAAGACCGCGAACAAAGGCGCACAGCAGGAGCGTAGCAAAATGGCAGGTATCCTCGAAGGCAAGGTAGCGTTGGTAACCGGTGTAAGTGCCGATGGACAGGTCGGGCAGGCGGTCGCCAAAGCGCTGGGAGAGCAGGGAGCGACTCTTATCATCGTCGCCCGCAGCGAGAAGAATGTCGAGGCGCGGGCCGCGGAGCTGCGAGCGGGCGGCGCACGCATCCTCCCCTTGGCCGCGGACTTGACCGATGAAGGCAAAGTGCGTGAGGCGGTGGAGCGGGCGATAAAGGAATATTCCCGGATCGACATCCTGATTAACCTGGCAGGGGGTCTCACCCGTTACAAACCCGCGGTGGAGCATAGTTTGGAAGACTGGCTCCATGAGATGCGCAACAATCTGCTCAGCGCTTTTCTGGCGTCGCGAGAGGTGTTTCCGCGCATGCGCGATTGCGGGGGCGGAGCGATCATCAACTTCGCGCGGGCGGGGGTTCCGCAGGCCAATATGGTGGCCTACAACTGTGCCAAGGCGGGAATCGACGCGCTTACCCGCACGCTTGCTCTGGAAGGACGTGATGCAGCAATCCGGGTCAATGCCATAGCGCCTGGCTTGGTCGACACCAAATCCAATGTTGAGGCGCTGAAACCCAAAGACCTCAAGAAGTGGGCCAAACGTCAAGACATCGCACAGGTGGTCGTTTTCCTGGCGTCTGATGCTGCTGCGGGGATTACCGGCCAGGTGATTCCCGTAACGGGCTGGGGGATATAGACGGCGCTGTCGGGAAAGGTGGGAAGTCCTTGTCGGAAATCCAGGCTTTCAAACTGAGTCGAGGAATGGCCTGCGGCGTCAGGGCCGGATTTCTCGGCGCTTGGTACAGTTTTGTCGCCCCGCTTCCGGCATCGTGATGTGCATTTGGCCCCGAATCACCCCCAGTTTGGCTAAGTAAATTGATCGTGAGGTCGTGCCGTTCATCTCCGAAAGCATCGCGCGTACCTCAGTGGTTGTCAGCACAACCGGGAGCCGTTTCGCCGCTTTCGCCGCGACGATCTCTGCGAGCCATGGAAGATTAATCCCGAGCGCTTCCTTATAAAGAAAAAGCAGCGCGGACTTCGCCTGATTTCGCGTGGGAGGGGAAACGTGCCGCTCGGTTGGGAGGTGTGAAAGGAACCGCTCGACCTCATCGGGCCCATCTCGCGGGGGTGACGCTTCTCGTGAAATAGAATGAATCGCCGCGCCCAATCCGTATAGGCTTGTTCGGTGCGAATGCTGTAATGACGAACCCGTAGCTTTTCACGCACGTGATCGAGTAGCTTGGGCGGTCTGACAGCGCGGTCCATCCGCTAAATTTTAGGCCGCCCTAAAACTGGCGTCCATGGAAAGATCACCGAGGGCAATAGGTTTGTTGACAGGTGCGCCAGATTTATTCGACACTGCCCGCTCTTATGTTTGTCGTCTACTTCTAGTTATGCCTTTCTACGTTGCTTAGAATCGTGAAGGAGGAATATGGCCGAAAAGTCATGGCTAGAGAGGCACCTTGGACTGGTGATAGCAATAGTCGGGGTAATCTCTGCCGTAATTAGCGCCTACGTCACGCACCACTTGACGAGAAGCCGCGCGCTGGAAGAGAGCCACCTCGAACTAAGGAAGCAGGCGTATTCCGGTTTTCTCCAAGGTCAGGCCCTGCTCTGGCAGGCACCGCAGCAGGCTGAGAAAGCGAATCGCCTGATAACTGCTGCAAAGCTGAATATCCTTTTGACCGGGTCTCGCGGTGTTGTGTGTTCGCTGGCAAGCTACTGGACCTACGCACACAAGTATCAGCCTTGCGAGGACGTGGAAGAGAAGAAGAAAGACGTTGCTATCTACCAGGAGATGCGGCGAGAGTTCTTCCAATCTCTGGGCGCCACCAGTCCAGACTTGGACGCCGCCATAGTAGTTCCGTATCTGCGGAGTTGCGTGCTGCCAGGGACAGATTTGGGTCGTCTGTGCGCGAGTCCTTGAGGAATGGGAAGAGATCGAACCGCATAACTATGCGCTCAACCCGGACGCGCCAAAAAGCGGCGCGCGGGTTAGCGCTATCGTTGAGCCTGTAGGAAAAGGCAGTTTCCGCCTATAATTTTCGGTGTTCGCTGTACCAGAACAATGATGCGTACCGCTTAGCAGTCCAATTAGCAGTCCAACAGGGGGGAGTGGATGGCCCGCTACAAGGACTACTGCTACGAGCAGGCGAAGATGATCCCCATCGCCTGCAAAGACCAGATCCTGCCCGGCACCTTCGAGTACACCCTCAGTTACCTGATCGACCACGAGCTGGACCTGTCGGTCTTCGATGCGCGCTACTGCAACGATGACACGGGCCGCCCGGCCTACGATCCGGCCCTGCTGCTGAAGATCGTGCTGTATGCCTATGCGCGCGGGATGGTCTCCAGCCGCCAGATCGCGCGCTGCTGCCGCGAGAACGTGATCTTCATGGCGCTGTCGGCCGACACCCAGCCGCACTTCACGACGATTGCGGACTTCATCAGCCGAAAGGAAGGCGAGATCGTCGCGCTGTTTCGCAACGTGCTGCTGATCTGCGATGCCCAGGGGCTGATTGGGCGGGAGCTGTTCGCCATAGACGGATGCAAGTTGCCCGCCAATGCGAGCAAGGAGTGGAGCGGCACCCAGGCGGAGCTGGTCAAGAAGAAGCTCAAGCTGGAGCGCGCCATCCGGCGCATGCTCCAAACGCACCGCGAGCGCGATGCGCACGAAGTCAGTGCCGAGGTTGTCGAACGCGAACAGCAGTACCTCGCCACCCTGAAGCGGCAGGTGAAGAAGCTGCGGGCCTGGCTCGCGGACCACGACGACAAGCCGGGCAAGACTGGCAAGCCGCGCAAGCGCAATGTCACCGACAACGACAGCGCCAAGATGAAGACCAGCCACGGCGTGATCCAGGGCTATGACGGGGTGGCGGCGGTCGATGACCGACATCAGGTCGTTGTGCATGCCGAAGCCTTTGGCGAGGCCCAGGAACATGATCTGCTGCAACCGATGCTCGCGGCCCCCCAGGGCAACTTCGCGGCGCTTGGCCAGAACAACATCTATCGGAAGGCCAAGGTTAGCGCCGACAGTGGTTTTCACACCGAGCGCAACACCGAATATCTCTACACCCACCGCATCGACGGCTATCTCGCCGATAAACTGATGCGCCAGCGCGACGCGCGCTGCCAGGACGTGGACAAGTACAAGGCGCGCAGCCGCGCGGAGAAGCGCCAATGGCAAGGCAGAGTCGAGCGGTTCACCAACCAGGACTTTCGCTACGATCCCGCCACGCACACCTGTATCTGCCCGGCGGGGATAGTCGCTCTATAGCAACGGCTCGAATGTGTTCTTCAACGGCTATGCGGCGGTGAAGTTCCGTGCCCCGAAGTCCGCGTGCAAAGATTGTCACCTACGCAGCCGCTGCCTGAAATATCCGGACAGAACCGAAGTCCGCCAAGTCGCGTTTTTCAGTGGCGAGACCCGCAAGCCAGAGACCTGCACGGCCAGGATGCAGCGCAAGATCGACTCGGTTCTGGGCAAGGCGATCTACAGCCGCCGCATCGCGACCGTGGAGCCGGTGTTCGGGCATTTGAGGAACATCGGCCTAGACCGATTTACCCTCCGCGGGCGCCAGAAGGTCGATACGCAGTGGAAGCTCTACTGCATCGTACATAACCTGGTCAAGATTCACCGATACGGGGCGGGATTTGCCTGAAGGAACGGGAAATCCGAGGATGCGCCCCCGGTGAAACAAGCCCAGGACCGATAACTGCCCGACACGTAGGACTCAACCGAAACAGAGAACCCAACCGACGATGATGAACGTCAACGAACCACCGAAAAGAACGCGTCCTCGGCGATGGGTTTTTCTACAGGCTCGTTAGGCGTCATCCAAACGGAGGCATGAAAATGACGAGAGTCCGAGTTGAGAACTTCACCATCTCGCTTGACGGCTACGGAGCCGGTCCGGATCAAGGCGTTGACAATCCGCTTGGCATCGGCGGTGAGGCCCTGCACGACTGGATAATTTCCACTCGCGCTTGGCGGCAGATGCATGGAAAGGAAGGCGGCGCGAGTGGGATCGATGACGATTTCGCTGCGCGGGGGCTCAATAATTTTGGTGCTTGGATCATCGGGAGGAACATGTTCGGCCCCGTTCGCGGCCCCTGGACCGACATGACGTGGAGAGGCTGGTGGGGCGACGAACCTCCATTCGATTGTCCGGTGTTCGTTTTGACTCACCACCCCCGTCCACCGATAGAGATGAAGAACGCCACAATCTTCCACTTCGTAACGGAAGGAATCCACCAAGCACTTGAATTGGCCCGCCAAGCGGCACGCGGCAAGGACGTCCGGATAGGAGGTGGAGCCAACACGATCCGGCAATACCTTCGTGAAAGCTTAATCGACGAACTGCACATCGCGATTGCACCGGTATTGCTAGGCCAAGGGGAAGCACTTTTCCGAGACCTTGACCTTCCGGCATTGGGCTATTAGTGCGCAGACCATGCCGGATCCGAAGCGGCAACACACGTCATCTTGAAACGCAAGGACGAACGTGACGCCTAACTCAGGCGGTTAGGCGCCACTCTAGTATTCCTATTCGTCGCTAAGATTGCCCCAGCCTTCTCTCTTTGCGTTGCTGATAAGAGATTCAATCGTATTTATGGACGGCAGGCGCGCTTGTCCCCGAGCGGGCTGCAAGCTGCCATCCGGTCGGCGCCAAATAAAACGGTACCCGTGTTCACTGCTGCCATCTTCATAAACATATTGGCACCATTGAAAAGCAAGGTTCCATTCATCAGCGTTTTGACCTGTGGACGTTTCATGAATAACTTGCACTCTCGCAGGCATGTTTCCTCCGTTTGCTCATGTGGCACATCAGGCACATGTGTCACATAGTAGGCACGCAAAAGCGCGTTGTCAAGAGGTGAGCCATTAAACGTTGAGCCTAACACACACCCTGAGGGTGACTGTCTAGTTTTTTCTTTGCTAAGTGGAGTTGGCCATATATTGAAGCAGCGGTGAGCCGCGTTGCTTTAGTGCCTTAAGGTAAACGGATTCATCATAGGGTGTTCGGTCTTGCCAGCAGCGATAGAGGATGCGAATCCATTTGAACGCCAGGGGGCGGGTGGCGGCTTGATGTGAACACCCTTTGTCGCGTTGCCGACGATAGTAGCCTGCGGCCCAGAACGAATGGAGAATGGTCTGGCCGGCCCATTCGACAAACGTTTGGCGCAAGAAGGCCGGGCATCGGGTTCGCCAGTGGACCCAGGATTTATTCCCACTGCGTTCAGTCACAGGTGCAATGCCGGCGTACTGCTGTAACTCAGCTGCACCGGTATAGCGCTCGCGCTGCTTACCAAAGGCGGCGATTAGCCTGGAGGTGAAGACCGGCCCGGCGCCGGGCGATGATTCGAACAGTGGGTAGTCGGCCAAGGACTGGCAGCGCGTTTTGATGTCGCTATCAAAACGATGGATCGCAGCTAAGATGACCCGCAGCTGACTGACCAAGGCTTGAACCAGGAGCGCGTTAGGTTCGATGACGCCCACATCCGTGGTCAGCGCGGTAGCTGTTTTGATGGTCCGGACACGCTGTTCGATGACGTGAGGGTAGCGAACTTGATGGCCGCTGAAGAACCGGTAGAGGCTGCTCTTGCGTGCTCGTTGAGCCTGCCTCAGGGTGGACCACCGGGTGAGAAAGTCGCAGAAGATCTGTGTATCTTTATCCTCAAACCACCGCAGGGCTTGCGGATAATAGTTTTTCAAGGTACTGGTTAACCGGTTGGTAATACGCACCTTGTCGCCGACCAGCCGACGTCGGCTTGCCACCAGCTGTTGCAGTGCTCGCATCGGTGCACTTGCCGCACATAGGGGTTGGAGCTTGTCGCGATGGCGAACCAACAGCTCGAGCTGGAGTTCAGCGTCGGTAGGATCGTCCTTGGCATGGCTGGGGGTAAACGCCTCGCGATACTTAGCCAGAGTGCTGGGGTTGACCGGAAACAGCACGAAGAAGTCGTACTTTTGAAGTGCATAGACGAGCGGGCCTTTGTTGAGCTCTAGACATACCGCGAGGGGTTTGCCACCAAA
>JBOIDC010000034.1:0-42291 GCA_050740315.1 Gammaproteobacteria bacterium
CCCCGCGGCTCATACGGCTGGGCAGCAGCCGCGCCAGGCGTGCGTTGTGGCGCACCACCACGGGGGCAAGCGCCATAGACAGTATCAGCGCCGCGAGCACCGGCTGAGTGTCCCCGGCGCTCACCAGCCCGGCGCCTACCGCCAGGGTCACCAGCGCAATGCCGAACTCGCCGCCTTGCGCCAGCACCATGCCGGTGCGCGCGGCGACCTCGGGCCCATATCCGGCCATGCGCGTGAGCAAGGCGATGAGAACGCCCTTGCCCAGCACGATGCCCGCGAGCAGTAACAGCACCCAGCCCCACGCCGGTGCGAGCCGCGCGAGGTCCAGCTGCATGCCGACCGTGACGAAGAAGAGACCCAGCAGCACGTCGCGGAAGGGGCGGATGTCACTGTCGATCTGGTGGCGGAACTCCGTCTCGGCCAGCAGCATGCCGGCGAGGAACGCGCCCAGCGCGAGCGACAGGCCCAGAAGATGCGTGATCCAGGCGGCGGTCAGCGCGATCAGCAGGGTGGTCAGCGTGAACAGTTCCGCCGCGCGGCTGGCCGCGATCTCGCGCAACAGCGGCCGCAGGCCCCAGCGCCCCAGCGTGAGCATGATGGCGAATGCCGCGACCGCTTGGACGAGCGCCAGCAGCAGCGGGGCCGCCAGCGGCCCGTCCGTGGCCAGTATGGGGATCACCACGATAAACGGGACGGCCGCAAAGTCCTGAAACAGCAGCACGGCCAGCGCGAGCTGACCGTGGCGTTGCTGCAGCTCCAGCTGATCCATCAGCTGACGGGTTGCGATGGCGGTGGATGACATCGCCAGCGCGCCGCCCATTATCAGCGCGCCCTCCACCGGTATGCCCAGCGCCCAGGCGATGGCGGTCCCCGACAGCGTGCCGATCAAGACCTGTGCGCCGCCCAGACCCAGCAGCGCACCCCGCATATTCTTGAGCTGGTTCAGCGGCAGCTCCAGTCCCAGCGTGAAGAGCAGGAAGATCACGCCGATCTCGCCCAGCGAGCGGGTCGCCGCGCTTTCCTGCAGCCAGCCCAGCACGGGCGGTCCCGCGACCACGCCGACGGACAGATAGCCGACGATGGGGGGCAGATGAAAACGACGCAACAGCGCCACCGCCAGCACCGAGAGCGCGAGCAGCATGATGGCGTCCTGAAGCACAGCGTTCGCCATGGCGCGGGATGAACACTCCTTCAATGCTGGCCGCAAAGCGCGATGGCCCCGCGACCGGTGACCACCGCATTACACCGCGCGCGTGGACTTGAGACCATGCGGGATTTCCACAATGAATTTAGCGGAAACCTCGGATTGCCGGCTGCTGGGCGCGCGCCTATAACTGCCGTTACGGTTCACGCGCGAGGTGCGGATGACTGACCCGTCGCGCCCAAGCGAATGGAGCAAACAACAATGAACGCGCAGCTCAAGTTCAGCGCCGTAAGCGACCGGCGGTCGCTACAACCCAGGGCGCTACAACCCACATGCTCGGGATGTACGCAGCGCGAGTCGTGTCTTCCGGACACGCTCGCGCCGCCCGCGTGCGCCAGGCTGACGGGCGCGATCCGGCGTCTTCGAAGCCTGCGTCGCGGCGAGCATCTGTACTGGCCGGGCGCGACCGCGGAGCACGTCTTCGTGCTGCGCAGCGGCGCGGTCAAATCCTACATACTGGACCCGTCGGGCCTGGAACAGATCACCGGCTTCTTCGCCGCGGGCGACTGGCTGGGTCTGGAGGGTTTCGGCAGCGGAGTACACGCTTCCGCGGTGGTTGCGCTGGCGGATACCGCCGTTTGCGCAATCCCGTGCGCGGAGCTGGACATGCTCTGCGCCAGCGAGCCGCCGCTGCGCCGCCGCTTGTGGCGCGCACTTGCCGAGATGGTGCAGACGAGTCACAGGCACGCGCTGCTGCTGGCGGACAAGCCTACCGAACAACGCCTGACCTCGTTTCTGATCGAGCTCGCCGAGCGCGCGCAGGCGGCCGGCCACGCGGGCAACACCATCGAGCTCAGCATGCCGCGCGCCGACATCGGCAATTTTTTGGGTATGGCGACCGAGACCGTCAGCCGCTGGTTTACGCGCCTGCATCGCCTTGGCATGATCGCGATAGACGGCAGGCGCGTCACGCTGGCCGATCGGGTCCGATTGCAGCGCCTGGCCGCCGGCGCCGAGCCATACGAGGCGATTCATCGGCGAGGGTCAACGACCGCGATCAATTCATCCGCGCGGGTGATGCGTGCACACTGTAACTAGACCGGCTTGAGGCGCAGTCATGCTTAAAGATATTCTGGTGCATGTGGATGATCCCGAAAAGTGCGCGGCGCTGGACACGGCGATAGGCCTGGCCCAGCGATTCAATGCCCACTTGAGCGGGCTGCATGTCACCTCGCTGTTTCATTACGTGGCCGCTAAAGATGTGTACGTCGCGGGACTCTGGGAGGCTAGCAAAGACGAACTGCGCGCCGCGGCACAGCGGGCGAAAGAGCGGTTCGCGGGGGCGACCGCGCGTGCGGGCATCAACGGCGAATGGCATCACGTCGACGGCGATGCGGCGACTGTGATCGGCGACTACGGCCGTGTGGTGGATCTGATCGTTATGGGTCAACCGGCGGAGAATGCGTCTCCGGTAACACGCGATGTCGCGGACAAGCTGCCGCTGACTACCGGCAGGCCGGTCTTGTACGTGCCGCCCGGTTTCTCGGGCTCGCCGGGAACCAGCATACTGGTCGCCTGGAACGACAGCCGGGAGGCGGCGCGAGCGGTCAACGACGCGCTGCCGCTGCTGGTCCGCGCGGAGCATGTCATCATCATGGCGGTGGCTGCGCCTGATGGGGATAACGAGTTTCCGTGCGCGGACATTGCCGCGCACCTGGCGCGCCACGGTGTGCAGGCCGTGGCGGCGCGCGACTGGGCCTCGGATAATCGCGTGGGCGACCGGCTGCTCGAGCAGGCCGCGCGGCAAAAGGCGGATCTCATCGTAGCGGGCGCCTACGGCCATTCGCGGCTGAAGGAGATCGTGCTGGGCGGCGTCACGCGCCACATGTTCAGGCACGCGCCGATGCCGGTGTTGATGTCGCATTAGCCGGCGTGTCCACCGGCGTTTGACCGGGATGCGTTCCCTGCACGGTCGCATCGGGACGAGCGCGCAGCGCTGATCGCGTGCGGAATCCCGGTTGCCGTCATCGTGTCGCGCCCCGACATTTTGCGTGCCCTTGAGCACCCGCAGCCCCCGGGCCCGCTGGCTCGACAACCCTCGCACGCGCTTCCGGCGGACGAGGTCATCAAGCCTGTTCGACACGCGCCCGGTGCCTGTTGCACACGGTCGTGATCGTCGCCATCGGTGCCTTGCTGCTCGTGGCGCTCGAGATCGAGAAGCTGATGTTTCGCGCTTCGGCGCGCCACCAATCGGTTTAACGAGGGCGTGATGGGAAAACGCATCACGATCATTCAAGGTCATCCGGATTCCGCGGCCCGGCATTTCGGTCACGCGCTGGCGGATGCCTATGCCGAAGGCGCGCAAGCCGCCGGGCACGAGGTCAGGCGCATCGAGTTGGCGCGGCTGGATTACCCGGTACTGCGCGCCCGCGAGGAATGGGAGCGCGGGCAGCCGCCGGCATCGATCCGGCAATCTCAGGATTCAATCGAATGGGCCAGCCATCTGGTGATCGTTTATCCGCTATGGCTGGGCGCGATGCCGGCGCTGCTGAAGGCGTTTCTGGAGCAGGTCTTCCGGCCCGGTTTCGCGTTCGAGTACCGGGCGAGCGGCATGCCGAAAAAACTGCTGAAAGGCAGATCCGCCCGCATCGTTGTCACCATGGGCATGCCGGCCTTCGTCTATCGCTGGTACTTTCGCGCGCACAGCCTCAAGAACCTCGAGCGCAATATCCTGGGCTTCGTCGGTATCGGGCCGATCAGGGCGAGCCTGATCGGCATGGTCGAGGGCGGCCAGCGCAAGCGCGAGCGCTGGATCAAGAAGATGCGCGCGCTGGGCCAGGCGGGTCGGTAAGACACTTTCTCTGGGCGTGCGGCCAGGCCTAAATCTTTCGGGGCACGAACCGTAACGCGGTGCGCAATGCAGGTAATTTTGCGGCGATCGGCGGCAGGCGATATGAACATCGGTTGCGTTGACCTGGATCAATGATCCCGGTACCAACTGCCGTAAAATAGAGTTCGCCACTTTGGCTCTGAATAACGTATGGAGGTGTGACAATGCCCAGCAAATCCACAAGCAAAGAGGTTGCGAAAGAGCAGGCGGGCCGTGAGGCCGCGGCGCGCCCGTCCCGCGGTCTCGTCTCGTTCGAGGATCTGGATCGGATGTTCGATCGCATGTTCGAAGACTTTCTGCCCCGGCGCTGGATGCGGCCGTTCGGCATGCCGTGGGCCGGCCGCGGCGAGGTGTCGGCCTTCGAAGGCCGCTTGCCCAGCGTGGATGTGATCGATCGGGAAACCGAGGTCGTGGTCAAGGCAGAACTGCCCGGCGTGGACAAAAAGGACCTGGATGTGTCGCTGAGCGATAACGCGGTGACGATCAAGGCCAGTACGCACCAGGAAGAAAAAGAAGAAAAAGGCGATTACTGCCGCGCCGAGATCGCCCACGGCAGCTTTGTCCGTACCGTGGCGCTGCCGGCCGAGGTCGATGAATCCAAGTGCAAGGCCACGTTCAGCAATGGCGTGCTGGAACTGACCGTGCCGAAGCTGGAGCAGGCCAGGCGCCGCAAGATCGAAGTGCAGTAACGGCGCGGTATCCGCACGATTAATGCAACCCGGCTTCAGCCGGGTTGTTCTTAAAGTGGTGCCATCGCGATGAATTGCTCGCTGGCCCAGCCTTTGTCATAGAACATGACTTGCCTTACTTTAGCGACTGTTCAAAGGAGCCGCCATGAGACGATCCGCGCCAGGCTTGCTGTTGACTGTGCTGCTCGGCATAAGCATGCTGCCCGGCGCGTCCGCCGACTCCGCCTCACCGAAAACCTGGCAGGCCCGGATGCGGGCGCTGGCGGCCACCACAAACGAGCTTCTGCCCCAGCTGGTCTCCCGACACCCGGACAAGGCGGTAGTGCTCGAGCACGCGCAGACGCTGGCCGATCTCGCCCATGCCGTGCGCGACGATGCGGCGCGTAAGATGACGCGGCCGCCAGGCGACGCCGATGCCAGCCTGCCGATCCTCGCGGGTCAGTTCGCCGAAGACGCGAGAGCGGCGTATGCGGCGCTCCGTGGCGGCCAGTTCGATTACGGCGTTGACCTCCTCCGATCGGTCACCAGCCATTGCCTCGCATGTCACACCCGGCACGAGGCAGACCCCGGGATTCCGAGGTTTCCGCTGTCGCCAAAAATGGACGCGCTCGGTCGGGTAGAACAGGCCGACCTGCTCACGGCCATCCGGCGGTTCGAGGAGGCGCTCGCCGAGTATCAGGCGATTGCCGCCGACGACAAATTCGCAAACGCGCATCAGATCGAGTGGGAGCGCGCCGTGCGGCATGGCCTCTCGCTCGCGGTGCGCGTGAAGCAGAGCCCTGAGGCGGCGCTGCAAATCGTCGAGGACGCCCGAACGCAAGGCGCCGCGCCGGAGTTCCTCCGTCAGAACGCGGCGCGATGGGAAGCGGCCTTGAACAAGTGGAAGGCGGAGACAGCCGCAGGCGCCGGCAAGAACCCGGCAGATACGGAGCCGGCTCTCTACGAGCGGATGAAACGCCTTTTCACGGAAGCGCAGGCCGCCCAGGAGTACCCCGCGTACAAAGGCGCGAACGTCGAATACCTGCGCGCATCCGCGGCGGCGCACGACCTGCTCGCGCGCTTTCCCGACAGCAAGCGCGCCGCCGAAGCGCTCTACATCGCCGGAATGGCGTACGACGTGATCGGCGACGCCACGGTGTGGCCGTCACACCAGCTATACTTCGAGGCCTGCGTGCACCGCGCGCCGCACTCGCAGATGGCGGCGCGCTGCTACGAACGATTCGAACAGGCGGTTTACCTTGGCTACTCGGGCAGCGGCGGCACCTTCATCCCGGAGGACATGGTAAAGCGCATGACGGCGCTGAAGCGTATTGCCGAGCCGATCGACACACGCGCACGGCATCGCCGCAAGCCGAAACTCAACTAGAAGGGCCAGACGCGGCGGTGCGTTGACGGCGCAAGCCCGACCGCCGTAGCGCCTCTTCAACCGTGAAAGCCCGGCGCTGAAGTTACCGGACTGGCGAGGAACGGCGCTCGCGCCGTGCTCGTTTCGGTTCGCCCTTGTCGATTGCAACAGCGAATTCGAGATCATGACCGTCCGCAACTTGCAATATCTGTTCAAGCCGACATCGATCGCGGTGTTCGGCGCGAGCGACACGCCCGGCAGCCTGGGCGCGGTGCTGATGGATAACCTACTCAAAGGCGGGTTTTCCGGACCCATTACGCCGGTCAACCCGCGTCACCGCGTGGTCAGGGACATCGAGGCCTACCCCAACGTGGCCGCGCTGCCCGAGGCACCGGAGCTCGCGGTGATCGCGACGCCGCCAGGCACCGTCCCTGCGATCGTGACCGAGCTCGGCGAACGCGGTACGCGCGCGGCCGTGGTGATCACCGCCGGCTTCAACGCGCACGATGCTGATGGCAAGCGGCTCAGGCAGGCGTTACTGGCTGCGGCGCGGCCTCATCTCCTGCGCATCATCGGTCCGAATTGCTTGGGAATCATGGCGCCATACGCGGGGCTCAACGCGAGCTTCGCGCACCTCAATCCCGCTCCTGGCGGGATCGCCTTCATCGCGCAGTCAGGGGCTATCGTTACGTCCATGCTCGATTGGGCGATGGCGCAAAACGTGGGGTTTTCGCATCTGGTCTCGATGGGCGACATGCTGGATGTCGACTTCGGAGACCTGCTCGATTATTTCGCTACCGACCGGCGGACCTCGGCGATTCTCCTTTACGTCGAGGCGATCACGCAGATCCGCAAGTTCATGTCGGCGGCGCGGGCGGCGGCGCGCATGAAGCCCGTGATTGTGGTCAAGGCCGGGCGTCACGCCGAGGGCGCGCGGGCGGCGGCCTCGCACACCGGCGCGCTGGCCGGCGCGGATACGGTTTACGACGCGGCGTTCAAACGGGCCGGTATGCTGCGGGTATTGACCCTGCAGGAGCTGTTCGATGCCGTCGAGACGCTGGCGATGGGGCATCGTTCGGAGAGCGATCGCCTGGCCATCGTGACCAACGGCGGCGGCATCGGGGTGCTGGCGACCGATGCGTTGATGCATCACGGTGGTCGGCTTGCCGAGCTCTCGCCGGAATCCATCGAACGGCTGCACGCGGTGCTGCCCCCGACCTGGTCGCGCGGCAATCCGGTGGACATCATCGGCGACGCGCCCGGCGGCCGCTACCGCGACGCGCTCAACGCGCTTGCGGACGATCGAAATGTGGACGCCACCCTGGTACTCAACTGTCCGACGGCAATGGCCTCCGCAAAAGAGGCGGCGCAGGCAGTGGTCGAGGCCTCGGCCAAACACAGGAAACACACGGTACTGACAAGCTGGGTCGGCGAAGGCACGGCGCGCGAGGCCAGAGATCTCTTTGCCAAGTGCGGCATTCCGAGCTTCGAGACGCCGGAGCAGGCCGTGCGGGCGTTCATGTACATGGTGAACCACCGCCGCAGCCAGGAACTGCTGATGGAGACGCCGCCGTCGATACCGGAGGCGTTTAATCCCGATGTGCCGCGCGCCCGCGCGGTGCTGGACAAGGCAATTGCCGCAGGGCGTACCTGGCTCACCGAGCCGGAATCGAAAGAGGTACTCGCCGCGTACGGCATCCCCGTTATCCCTACGCGCGTCGCGAGCGATCCCGCTGACGCCGCCCGGCTCGCGGACGAAATCGATGGCCCTGTGGCGCTCAAAGTGCTCTCGCCCGACATCGCGCACAAGTCAGACGTCGGCGGCGTGAAGCTGGATTTGGCAGGTCCGTTCGCGGTGCGCGAGGCCGCACAAGCGATGCTCGACCGGATACGTGGGATCAAGCCGGGGGCACGCATTGAAGGCTTCAGCGTGCAGCCCACGGTCAGGCGTCCGGGCGCGCATGAGCTGATCGTGGGAGCGCTGGCGGACCGCCAGTTCGGGCTGGTGCTCCTGTTCGGTCGGGGCGGTACCGCAGTGGAGCTGATCAACGACAAGGCGCTGGGGTTGCCACCGCTGAACATGCGCCTCGCCCACGAAATTATCGCCGGCACGCGCGTCTATCGGCTGCTGAAAGGCTATCGCGACACGCCGGCAGCCGACCTCGATGCGATCGCATTGACGCTCATCAAGATCGCGCAGCTCGTGATCGACTTCGGGGAGATCGCGGAGCTCGACATCAATCCGTTGCTCGCCCACGAATCCGGTGTGCTCGCGCTCGATGCGCGCATCGGAATCGAAGCCACCACCACAAGCCCGGCCGAGCGGCTGGCCATCCGGCCGTACCCTAAAGAGCTGGAGACGCCCGCACAGGTGGATGGCAAAAAGATGCTGGTGCGGCCTATCCGTCCGGAAGATGAGCCGGCGCTGCAAGCGGCGGTCAGCGGCCTCACGCCAGAAGAAATGCGCCTGCGATTTTTCGCCTTCGTCAAGACCCTGAGTCATGCGACCGCCGCGCGCTTTACGCAACTGGATTACGATCGTGAGATGGCCTTGCTGCTGACCACACACGATGCTGCCGGTCAGACGGACATCTTCGGGGTCGCGCAGATCAACGCGGACCCCGATCTGCAACGGGCGGAATACGCGGTGTTCGTGCGCCATGACATGCAGGGCAAAGGTGTGGCCACCTTATTGACGCGGAGGCTGTTCGACTATGCCCGTCGCCGCGGCATCCAGGAGATCTATGCGGATATCCTGCGCGAGAATACGCCGATGCTGAAGCTTGCTGAGGAGCTCGGCTTTACGCGCGCTGCAAAACCCGATGAGCCCGACGTGATGCATGTGACCCTGCGCCTGTGATGTCACCGCGCGCAAGGAGCGCGTGTGCGCCGGCGATAGAGTAAACCATGCCCTCCAAGGGCGTGTTCTTCCTGTAAGTTGATTGTGTGGACCTTGCCCACGGGTCTGTGGTTGCCCGGCGCTAAGCGATCGCCTCGTCGAGGAGCCTGGCCAAACGACGCAGTAGCATTGCCGCCGCGAGCGGTTTGGCCATAACATCGGCCGCCCCCCCTTTGATTGCCTCAACGGCGAGCGGCACCTCGTAACGACTGGTAATCAATACTGCCGGTATGCTCGCGCGCAACGCTCGCATGCGTCTGAGCAGCTCAACGCCGCTGATGCCCGGCAGATCTACCTCCGCCACCAGGCACGCGTCAATGCGCCGCCAGCGGTAATTCAGGAAGGCTTCCGCGCTGGCGAAGCCGCGCGCCGGCATGCTGGCATCTTCGATTGCCTCTATCAGGTCCTGGCGCGCTGGCTGGTCGCCATCGACCACGTAAATGATAGGCTGCATGGGCAGGCTTTCTGGCTATGATAGAGAACGATCATAAGCGCAAAACGCCGGCCGGCTTTGACCTGGATCAACTGGTGGTATTGAAGCGGCGATGCCCCGGTCTCGGGAACGACGCTTTCAGCCTTGGGTGAGCGCCACCATTCGAACCAGGTGCGCCAGGGAGCTGGCGCCCATTTTCTCCATCACGCGGGCGCGATGGACTTCCACGGTGCGGTCGACGATGCCCAGCTCCGCGGCGATGACCTTGTTGGCCTTGCCTGCAACCATCAAATCCAGCACCTGGCGTTCGCGGGGGGTCAGACGTTGCAGGCAGACCCGGATCTCGGAGATCTTGCTCAGGCGGGCGCGGTTCTCCGCGTCCTGGGCCAGCGCCCGGTGGATGCGGTCGATCAGGTCCTGGTCGCGGAACGGCTTCTGGAGGAAGTCGGCGGCGCCGGATTTCATCGCTTCTACCGCCATCGGCACATCGCCGTGACCGGTGATGAAGATGATCGGGATGATCGCGTGGCGCCGCGACAGCTCGCGCTGAAGCTCCAGACCGGTCATCTCCGGCATGCGGATGTCCAGTACCAGGCATCCGGGCCGGTCGCTGTCGAAGGCCGTCAGGAAAGCTCGTGCGGAGGGATATACCTCGGCGGGCAAGCCGATGGACTTCATCAAGAGACGTAAGGCGCCGCGCACGGCGTCGTCATCATCGACGATGAATACACTGGGTCGGGCGTAATCTATCTTGACAGCCATCTTGCTCACGTGTGGTGCGTGCTGCTCGTTCGCACCACTATATTCAAGATGGCTGCTGGTCTCCACTCGCAGCCGGGAGCGTGAAGCCGAACGTTGCGCCGCCCGCCGGGTTCGGCTCACATCGCATCTCGCCTGCGTGGGCGGTGACGATGGACCGGCACAACGAGAGCCCGATGCCCATGCCTTGCGGTTTGGTAGTGAAGAAGGGCGTAAACAGGCGTTCCTTCACCTCTTGCGACAATCCTTCGCCGCAGTCGGAGACGTCCACGCGAATCTCGTCTCCACTGACGGCGGCCGCACGTATCGTGACGACGCGGCTGGAGACGGGCGTGTGCGTCATCGCCTCGAGCGCGTTGCGCACGAGATTGAGCAGCACCTGCTGGATCTGGATCACGTCCACCGCCACTTCCGGCAGACCGCTATCGACCTGAAGCTCAATGCGCGCGTCGTGCGCCCGCGCGTCCAGCTGGGACAACTGCAGCGCCTCGCTGAGCACATCTCCCAACGCCAGGGTTTTGCGGTCGCCCTCTCCCGTCTTGATCAGCGCACGCAGGCGGCGGATCACCTCCCCTGCCCGTAATGCCTGGCGGTCGATCTCGTCCAGCGCCTCGATGAGGTCATTCTTGTCGCACGCCGCATTCGACAGCAAGCGCCGGCCCGCTTGCGCGTAGGTCGCGATGGCGGTCAACGGTTGATTGATTTCGTGCGCGATGCCGGCGGCCATTTCCCCCAAAACACCCAGCCGACCGACCTGAGCCAGCCGTTGTTCTTCTTCCAACAGGCGTTCCGCCGCGCGTTTGCGCTCTGTGATGTCGCGGATGAGGCCGACGAAGCGGCTGGCATCGTCCGACTTGGCTTCGCCCACGGAGAGCTCGATCGGAAAGATCGTTCCGTCCTTGCGCTGGGCGGCGGCCTCGCGGCCGATGCCGATGATGTGGCGCTCCCCCGTCGCCAGGTAGCGCTGCAGGTATCCGTCGTGTTCGCTGCGGTACGGCTCGGGCATCAAGACGCTGACGTTTCTGCCAATGACTTCCGAAGCCGAGTAGCCGAACAGCTTTTCGGCGGCGTGGTTGAACGCTTCGATCAGGCCCGAGGCGTCGATCAGCACAATGCCGTCCACGGCGGCGTCCATCAACGCCTGGAACTGCGCTGCTCCCCAGGGGGACTTCGGTGCGCTCATGGTCGGTTGAATGTCGTTCGCTGACATCGGCAAACGGTTATCGGTAGGTGCTGCTCATGAATCTGCCGCGCAGGCCGCCCGCGTTTCACCTTGCGCGATGGTACGGTCTGAAGGTGGGCGGGGCAACGTGGTCAGGCAAGCGTACATTTTCACAGCGGCGTCAGGAGGTCACTGTAACCGATCGATTGACGGCAGATTGACCTGGGTCAATCTGCCATTGATTGCGCGAACCTGTAAACACTGCGGCGCAAACCAAAACGAGGAGAATCGGCACGGATCACCGGGGAAGCTCGCGCGTCGTATAACCCGGCGGACAGGCGCTTGCCTGAATTGACCCAAGTCAAAATGGGTGGCATTGTCGATGCTTACCATAGGTGGATGCCCGGACCAGCAACATGCCCGTAAGTGCCTCCAGTCCTTCTACCACCTGCCTGTGCGATCCGCAGATGAGTTGCTTTCACTGCGGCGAGCCGCTGCCGGGCGGCGCTGATTACTCGGTACTCATCGAAGGCGAGTCCCGGGCCATGTGCTGTCGCGGCTGCCAGGCGGTGGCTCGGGCGATCGTGGACGGCGGGTTTACCGACTACTACCGCCATCGCAGCGCCAAGCCAGAAACCGTTGCTCGCGCGCTGCCGTCCTTCCTGAAGGAACTCAAGCTGTACGACTCAGCGGAGGTCCAGCGCGGCTTCGTTCGGCCGGTCGGCGAGCATGAGAAAGAAGCGTCGCTGATCCTGGAAGGCGTCGGCTGCGCCGCCTGCGTGTGGCTCAATGAGCAGCATCTCGCGCGGTTGCCGGGCGTGACCGGCGTCGACGTCAATTACGCCACGCGCCCCGCGCGGGTGCGATGGGACGAGCGGGTTATCGACCTTTCCGCGATCCTGAGGGCGATCGCCGCCATCGGCTATACGGCCCATCCCTACGATGCGGCACGCCTGGAGGAGACCCACCGCAGTGAACAAAAGCGCGCTTTATGGCGGCTGTTCGTGGCGGGGTTCGGCATGATGCAGGTGATGATGTACGCGGTGCCGACCTATCTTGCAGATGGCGACATGCCCCGCGACATCGAGGCGCTCATGCGCGGGCCGAGCCTTGCGCTCACCCTCCCGGTGCTGCTGTTTTCCGCCCGCCCCTTCTTCTCGGGGGCGTTGCGCGGCCTGAAGAACCGCAGCCTGGGCATGGACGTGCCGGTCGCGCTGGGGATCGCTATCGCCTTCGCCGCCAGCCTCTGGAATACGTTGGTGGCCGGCGGGCAGGTCTACTTTGATTCGATCACGATGTTCGTGTTTCTGCTGCTCGCCGCCCGCTATCTGGAGAGCATGGCGCGGCATAAGGCGGCGAGCGCGGCCGAAGCGTTGGTGAAGATCATCCCGGCGCGGGCTCGCCGCATGCACGAATTCCCCGCAAGTCGCGCGTGTGAGGACGTGCCAGTGCCTGCACTCGCGGCGGGCGACATCGTGCTCGTTCGGGCCGGCGAGCTTGTCCCCGCGGACGGCAAGATCATCGAAGGTGCGACCCGGGTGGAGGAAGCGCTGCTGTCGGGCGAGAGTACCCCGGTATCCAGACAACCGGGAGATGCGTTGATTGGCGGCACCTTGAACAGCGCGAGCCCCATCATCATGCAAGTGACCAAGGTCGGCGAACAGACGGTGCTTGCGGGCATCGTGCGTCTGCTCGATCGCGCGCTGACCGAGAAGCCGCGCCTGGCTGAACTGGCGGATTACGCGGCAGGCTATTTCGTGCTGGCGCTGCTGGGCCTCGCCGCGGCCGTGGCGGGCGCCTGGATTCTGATCGACCCTGAGCGGGCGCTCGGGATCACCATTGCGGTGCTCGTGGTGAGCTGTCCTTGCGCCTTGTCGTTGGCCACACCTGCCGCGCTGGCCGCAGCCACCGGGAGTCTTGCCAGGCGCGGCGTGCTGATCACCCGCGGTCACGCCGTGGAGACACTGGCCCGCGCCACGCACGTGGTGTTCGACAAGACCGGCACGTTGACCGAAGGCAGGCTGAAGCTGACCGATGTGATCCCACTTTCCTCGACTCCCAAAGCGCAATGCCTGGCATTGGCGGCGGCGCTTGAGGCGCAGTCGGAGCACTACGTAGCCGCCGCTATTCGTACCGCCGCCGGCAAGTCCAGGTTTGAGGCCGCGGACATCCACGGCACTCCGGGGGACGGCATCGAAGGGAACATCGGCGGGAAAAGAATGCGGATCGGCACTGTGGCGTTCGCGGCCCAGCTTGCCGGAACGCCGCTGCCCGCGACGCAAGTACCCCGCGCAGCGACCCTGGTAGCGCTCGCCGATGAGGGCCGGTGGCTTGCGCTTTTTGCCCTGACCGATGCGCTCAAACCCGATGCGCGACGAGTGGTCTCGGAACTCAAACGACGCGGCAAGACGGTGTGCCTGTTGTCGGGTGATCGGCCGCAGGCCGTGCAAGCCACGGCGGCAAGGCTCGGCATCGAGGTCTGGCAAGGCGGCGCGAGGCCAGAGGACAAGCTGGCGTTTGCCGCCAAGCTGACTGACAAAGGTGCGGTCGTAGCCATGATCGGCGATGGCGTCAACGACGCGCCGGTGCTGGCCGGCGCGCACGTCTCGGTGGCCGCGCGTGGCGCCACTCAGGTTGCCCAGGCCGCCGCCGACGTGATCCTGCTGTCCGACAACTTAGCGCCGCTCGCCGAGGCAGTGCGGCTCGCGCAAAAGACGCTTACCATCATCCGTCAGAATCTGGCCTGGGCGTTGGTCTACAACGCCGTCTGCGTGCCGCTCGCCGCGCTCGGCTACATCAATCCGTGGCTCGCCGGCGTCGGCATGGCAGGCAGTTCCTTAGTCGTCGTAACCAACGCCTTGCGGCTATCGCGGGCAAATCGTCACGCGCGCGGCCACGAGGTGTCGAGCCCGGCGACCACCCGAGGTGCGGTCACGCAGGTGTGATGGACATTCTGTATCTGCTGATTCCCTTGTCGGTATTGCTGGTCTTTCTGGCCGCCGCGGTTTTCTGGTACGCGCTCGCCTCAGGTCAGTTCGACGACCTCGAAGGCCCGGCCCATCGCATTTTGATGGACGACGAAGGGCCTGCGGCGTCCAAGCCGCAAGACCCGCCCAGTTCAGGCGCCGATGACGGGCAGCGATCCTGATGTGACCTGGTCAGGCGAGGCGCTAGTTCCAGGTCAACGGTGTGTGACTTAAGCGCAGTCGCTTGGGCGGGGGGGTTACTGGGCTCGCGCCGTCCACCGCGGCAACCACATCTGCGCCAGAGAGGTGAGGATCATTACCGTCGAGGCCAGGCTGTAGCAGATGCCCCCGATCAGGGTCAGCCAGGCGAAACCGGGTATGTACTTGGTCATCCACCAGGAGAAGATATCGCCGATCAGGAACACGAAAGGCGTTGCAATCAGGAGCACTTTCCAGCCTGTCGGAAACTCCGCCAGCGCGAAGATCCAGCCGACGAACATGAAGATAAAGGCGATCCCGAACAGATGTATATGCGAGACGCGCGTCAGCGTCTCGATGCTGGCGCCTTGATCCACTTCGGCGACTTGCCGAAAATTTTCCCGTTTCGTGAAATCCAGCAGCGCCGAATCGCTGTTGTGACAGGAAATGCAATAGTGATCGACCAGCGGCTTGATCCTGGGCGGCCACTCGTCAACCGGTGCGCCATCGCGCGCCCACTCGATGAGCTCAAAGCGGGCCTCGTCGGGCGCCATGGCCTTCATCTGGCCATTGAGCATGAACTCCAGCCTGGACCCTGAGCGGTTGCCGTAGTAGCTGTATACGATGTCGGTTAGGGACAGCCCTAGCCTGCCATCGGCCATGCCGTGGGTCAGGATGATCTGCAGTCCTGCCATCAACAGGCCGACGCCGATGGCCAGCAGAAATCCGGTGAACAGTACCTTGAACTCTAGGGGTAATCGGCCGAGCGTGGTGGTCGGGGCCATGTCAAAAACTCCTTAACATTTGCGCCAGTCCCCCGGGCCTGCCGGGGCTGTGATGGAAGCAAGTACATTCACCCAGGTGCCGGGCCGGTGCGTCCATGCGGGCGATGTAAGGCCGTTGATCCAGTTCGCGCGGTTCAGCCACGTGTCCTGTGCGGTCGAGCGCGGCGCGGCAACGGGTCTAGTTGTTCTTTGCGCCCTGATCGATCCAGGCGGCGATCAGTTCGACTTCGCGCTCAGGCAAGGGCGCGCGACCGTGCGGCATGCGAATCGATGGATCGGTCTCGCCGGCAACCAGGCGATACAACGTGCTCGAAATACTCGATCCGGGGACGATCACCGGCCCGTATTTCGTGCCCCGCATAATATGTTGGTAGCTATCTACAAGAAACCCGCTCTTGGCAAAGCCGGGGCCGCCCTGCGTGTGACACTCGGCGCAATGCCTTTCCACGATTGGTTGTATGTCCGATTGATATGAGACTTCCTGCTCGGAAGAGCAACCGGCCAGTCCCAGACCAAGAATCAGCAACGCGGCACTCAAAGAAATACGTGAAGCGCTTATAGAATATTCAATCGGAATTCCGGCCCGCATTGTCCAATGCCTCGTTGTCGCTTCGCGGAGGAGCGCTCCTGAGCTAGCGCTTCGTGAGTCGGTACGCAATGTACGCCTCATGCGCGACAGATTCTACCTCGAATGGTGCTGGGACCTGCGCAGATGGTGTCGCAGTTGACCTGGATCAATTCGTGCCGATCTTGCTTCCCGATAATGGTGCCGTTCCTTGTCTGGGAGCAAATCGGAGATGGCAAGCATAAAGAGGGCGAGTCTGGCTGCGTTGGTCGCATGCGCCGTTGCGGGGTCCCGCCGCGTGTTGCTCTCAACAGGTTTGGCGTGCCGTCGCATCACCGTTTTGTATGTGATGCGCCAGCTAGATCCTGCCTAAGCACAAAGGCATGAATGTCTATTCTGCCATTAAGCACTTGCACATGGGCAGCGTGTATCTCAAGCCTTGCGCTGTTCGTATTTCGCGGTGCGCTCATGCTGCGCGACTCCCCCTGGCTGAAGACCAGGATGCTGCTGCTGGTCTTTCCACATGTGGTCGACACGGTGTTGCTCGTGAGTGCGTTGTGGCTGACCGTCCTGATCGGGCAATACCCCTTCACGAGCGCCTGGCTCACCGTCAAGGTGCTGTTGCTGGTGGTTTACATCCTGCTCGGCAGCATCGCGCTCAGATGGGGGCGTACCAGAACTGTGCGCATCACGGCCTTTGCCGGGGCGGTATGCGTGTTCCTGTTCATCATCAGTGTGGCCCATACGCATCATCCGCTGGGCGCGCTCTACATCCTGCGCTAAGCGGCAACGGTATCCGGCGTGCAGGCGAACCGGACGTCGCGCGCCTGCGCAGGCGTGTTTTTGACAACGCCTGACGGCGGGTGGCGCGGCTCCGGGCTAATGCTGGCCGCGTCCAGCGGCTTTAGGGCAATGGAGAGATGGGACGTCTCGATCTGCCCGGCGGTTGTTCCAGGTCATTTCCCACCCGCGACTTTGTGGCAATATGTGCAAGATCGCCTTCATAGGAGACAGCTATGCCCATCGCTAAACTGAAAGAGTTCCTGGATCGTAACGGTATCAAATACGTGAGTATCAGCCATTCGCCGGCCTACACGGCGCAGGAGATCGCGGCCTCGGCGCACATTCCGGGCAAGGATCTGGCAAAGACAGTGATCATTAAGCTGGATGGCAGACTGGCCATGATGGTGCTGCCTGCCTCGGACAAGGTGAGTTTTTCACCGCTCAAGGCCGCGACAGGCGCGTCCCACGTCGATCTCGCCGACGAGAGCGAATTCAAAAGCAGGTTTCCCGATTGCGAGCTGGGGGCAATGCCGCCCTTCGGCAACTTGTACGGGATGCAGGTCTTTGTTGCAAAGCCCCTGACCCGTGATGCTGAGATCGCCTTCAACGCCGGGTCGCATACGGAGCTGGTGAAGCTGGCCTACTCCGATTACCAGCGGCTGGTTGAACCGACCGTGGTCGAGCTGTGAGGACGAAATCGGGGAATCTGCTCTAGCCGGGTGACGGCGTTCGAAGGCTCTCGGTTCAGGGCCGAAACCGCAGCGCCAGTCACCCTTTCTTCCCGCCTGTTTGGCATGCCCGGACAATGGTTGCATCGGGCATTAGATACAAATTGTCACGATGTCTTATCAGGGCATCGAACACGTGTTCGTAGGCGCCCTTTCCGCCCGCGTAACCGCTTATGCACGCTTTTTCAATTTTTTGATCTTGATGGGTGGGCAGAAGCGCTGCTGACCGGGATGGTCGTGACCGTGATGGTGATCTACCGGCCTGAGTGGGTCTTCACCTTTGACGATAGCCGTTATCTGCAAGGGAAGTAGGTCTCCCGCAGGCGGGGCCGTTCAGAGATCCCCCACCGCAGGCGCGAATGTGTCTCCGCGGCCGGATGCGGCGGGCCATTGCGCAAGATCGCCTCCACTGGCATAGAGCGTTGTGAATGACTCCACCATCATGACTTCTTCATCTGAACGCGATAGTGTAGTAGCTAACTCTTAATCTGGAAGCTGGTGCAGGTTTCTTCGTAGCTGAGACATGCGCTTGACCCAGGTCAAGTCCCGCTCACCCATAGCGCCGTAGAGTGCTCCTGTACGATTACGACTTTGTACGCGCGCGAAATAAACCATGAAAGTCTCAAAGGCTATGGTGGCGGCCACCGCCTTGTCAGGGGGCCGAACGATGTCTCCGCATAAGACGGCAGGCGGCTCTCAAACGGATCCCGGCGCTGCCGCGGCGATGCCCGCAAAACTTCGGCTCAAAGGCAGCCCCTTGGCGCCGGGTATCGGTGTGGGCCGCGCCTGTTTCTACTGCCCCGGCGAAGCGGCGCCGGCTCACGAGCCGGCCTCGGGCGTTCGGGAACGCGAGCGCTTGTTCCAGGCGCTGGCGGCCGTCACCGAGCAGCTAGGCGGCCTCGCGCGGGATGCGGACGCGAAGCTGGGCGAGGAACTCGGAGATATCTTCCGCGCCCAGCGCATGATGCTCAATGATTCAGCGCTGACGCAGGCCTTTTTGGCCGCGCTCGAACTCCCGGGCGCGACGGCCGAGGCCACGGTCGCCGCGGGTCTGGGCGCATATCAGAAGGCGCTGCGGGCCATGGACGCCCATTTCAGCGAACGGGCTGCGGATCTTGCGGAGCTGCAGCACCGGCTGCTGGAGCGGCTCGCCACGGCGGCGCCTTATCTGCGGTGCCGGGACAGCGCACACTGCGGCGTGGGCGAGTGTCGGCTGGGTCACGATCACGTGCTGGTCGCCACGCGCCTGACGGCCGGGATCACGATCGAAGCGGACCCCCACACGGTCGGCTTTCTGGTGGAATCCGGCGGCCCCAGCTCGCACGCGGCGATACTGGCCAAGGCGCTCGGACTGCCCGCGGTCAGCGGCTTACGCGATCTGAAGTCCGCGCTACCCGCGGCCAGCCAGATCCTGATCGACGGCTACACAGGCGAGGTGATCGTTGATCCCTCGCCCGAGATCCTGGCGAAACACCGCACGCAATTGCCGCGAGGTTCGCAACAGCTGAAGGTCGCAACGCCGGTGCCGCAACTCCGGGTGATGGCGGACATCGAACGGGTAGCCAATGTCGCGCAGGCGCTGCGGGCGCAGGCCGAGGGGATCGGCCTTTACCGCACGGAAATCGAAGCCCTGGCCAGCGGACGCCTGCTCAGCGAGGCGGAGCAGACGGCGCGCTACGCGCAGCTGCTGGATTCACTCCCAGGCCCGGTGTACGTCCGGCTGCTGGATCTGGGGTCGGACAAGAGCGCGGACTGGCTGAATCTGCCGCCGGAGGAAAATCCGGCGCTCGGCTTGCGGGGCGCGAGGCTGCTGCTCGCGCGGCCCGAATTGCTGCGCGTCCAGGCACGAGCGCTGGCGCGCGCTTCCACGCGCCGGCCGCTGCACGTCGTCTATCCAATGATTGTGGGAGAGGCCCAATACCTCAAGTTGCGCAGTCTGTTCGATCAGGCGATCGCCGACTTACGTGGCGCGCAGCTGCTGCACGGCGTGATGTTCGAAGTGCCGTCTGCCTGCATGGAGGCGGAGCAGTTGTTTCGCCATATCGACTTTGCCCGTATCGGCGCCAACGACCTCGTGCAGTATCTTTTCGCGGCCGACCGCACCAACGCCGGCATCGATCAGGACGAACTGCTGGCCGCGCCGGCGTTCTGGCGTCTCGTCGAAGAACTGGCCGGTGTCGCGGCCCGCTGCAATAAACCGCTGTCGCTGTGCGGAGAGATCGCCGGTAATCCGCGCTGGATCGCGCGCATTCTGCGCGCCGGTATCAGAGAGGTCAGCACGAACCCCAGGCGCATCGCCGCTGTGCGCAGGGCCGCACTCTCGTCACGCTGAGCGCCTGGCCCTCAACTCGCCGGGTCGTAAAAGAAGGCCGCGCATCGACCGGAACCCGACTACTGATGAGGTATATGCCATGTCAAGCCGTACTCAACCCATTGTCCCTAAGGGCGAGCCACTTCGCCGGGCGGTGAAATGGCTCTCGGAACAACACCGGTACGATCCAGAAACGCTCGAAGAGGCGTGCCGCCGATTCGATCTCTCGCCGCTGGACGAAGAGTTCATCATCCTGCATTTCTCGCAGCGGCAGGAGGAAGGCTTGGCCGGGCCAAGGCGATAATACCTGTCTTTTCCAGCATGTCGCGGAACTTGCGCGGGCCGGATTGCGCCAACACGAATCGGCGGCTTGATCGGCGTGAGTAGGCGTTCAAGCAGGAAGCAGCACCGCGGCGCCCTGCAAACGCCCGGCGCGCAGTCGTTCCAGCGCGGTGTTTGCGTCGATGAGCGGGAAGCATTGGATATCGGTCTTCACTGGCACTTTCGGCGCCAGCGCCAGGAATTCCTTGGCGTCGTGCCGGGTGAGATTTGCGACCGACCTGATTTGCCGTTCGCCCCACAAAATATGATAGGGGAAGGCTGGGATATCGCTCATGTGGATGCCGCCGCACACGACCACGCCGCCCTTGCGCACGGCCCGTAACGCCTGCGGAATCAGCGCGCCGACCGGTGCGAAGATGATTGCGGCATCGAGTTCAACATCGGGCAACTGGCCGGAATCGCCCGCCCACGCCGCGCCCAGACTGGTGGCGAAGGCCTGCGCGGCCCTATCGCCGGGGCGCGTAAACGCGTAAAGCTCCCGACCCTGGTAGATCGCGACCTGCGCGACGATATGCGCGGCCGCGCCGAATCCATAAATTCCCAGCCGTTGTGCATCGCCGGCCATCACCAGTGAGCGAAAACCGATCAGCCCGGCGCACAACAATGGCGCCGCATGGGCATCGTCGTAGCCCGGATCGATCTCGAAACAGTAGCGGGCATCCGCAACGACGTGATCGGCGAAGCCGCCATCGATCTGGTAGCCTGTGAACCGGGCCAGATCGCACAGATTCTCCTGGCCGCGCGTACAGTAAGAACAATGCCCGCAGGTATAACCGAGCCATGGGACGCCGAGCCGCGCGCCCGGCGGCCAATCGACATCATGGCCGCGCGCAATCACCTCTCCCACAATCTCGTGACCGGGGATGATCGGCGCGGGAATATCGGGCAGTTCGCCGTCGACGACGTGCAGGTCCGTGCGGCAGACCGCGCACGCCTTGACGTTCAACAGCACCTGGCCGGGGCCTGGATCGGGCGTCACCCGTTCCCGGAAGCTCAGCGGCTGCCCCGGTTTGTCCAGCACCATCGCTTTCATACGCACCTCCGCTGCACGCTGGCTAACGAGCCTCCTGCGCCCACCGTCGCCGGCGCGATATGCGAGAGTATCGTGTGATATTAACGCAGATCCCGTGTCAGTATGCTTGGCCAATCTGAAGCCCCCACAGACAGCATGAAAGACGGCTTGTACCTGGTCAACCGATGGCTGTCGTTAGCACTTAAATTTGTCGAGCATCCAAGCGTCGAGACGCATAGGCGCTCTATCGTAACGGCGAGGATAAATGGGAGCTGTAAGTCCACCACGAATCACTGCACAGAGCCAGACATAAGAAGGCCCGGGAGCGGGATCAGAGAAAAAAAACGATCGAGAGGGCTATCGCTGTTCGAGAACGGATGCGGGATTTGGCCGAAAGCAAAGGCTACGATGCTGATGGTGAAGGTGAGGCGCTCTGACGGCTGGACTGGAATCCGGCTGGCGGTCGCTCGTCTCTGCATGCGCTCATCCGGGCAGGCTGGGAACGGTGGAAGCTGTCCTTAACTTGTGCCCCGCAATAGCCTCCTGATAGTGCTTAAGCAAGAATAAGCGCCCGCTCTGGCGGGCATTTTAGCGCTGGAAGTTTATGATTATTTACTGTGATGTGTATCGCCGGAGACCCTCAACGCTGTTATTGGGTACTGAAAAATTCACTGCTCATGTACGTGTTGGCCTTGTCTGAGCAACGGCCATAACCAGGTCGCTCGACCGCACTGAGTGCAGCGGCCATGCGTGTTGTTGTTCAAAGTTTGAAAAAGCCACGCCGGCAACCAGAGGCCGAACGTGACGACACAAGCGGCCGCATGGTCGCTGTGAGAAGTGCGTCGGTGAACGTGCCGGGTTCTCGTGCCGCATTCCTTGCAGCGTTTGGACACTCCGTTCGACATGATATCGGTACCTCCAGGGCTACCCTTCCACCAGGAACTGCAAAGGCTATCAGTGCCGTTTCCAGTGGTGCCCATACCGGGAGGCGGTTCGACTGAGAGCAAGCCATCTACTAAAGCGGTTGCCAAGCCGTTACTTCGATTGACGCTCACTCATGGTATCACCTAATCCAGCTTACCGTCTCAACGACCGGCACAACGACTCGCAGTCGTGGGTTGCCGTTCATCGTCGTTAGGAGCCTGGGGTTGTAGTCCGTCGACCTTTACCGGTTGAGGCAGGCCAGTCGCCGTATCAACTGCGTTCGCGTGGGGGCCTCCCGCAACTCCCTAAAGACCGGACCCCGTCCGGCATCTTGGCTTGGCGGGTATCAGGTTTCAGGCAGGAATGGCCTCAATCAGCTCCGCCCCCGATGCCGGGCGTTGTTGCTTGGCGGCTGACCGGGTACGCGGTCAGCCATTCCGACGGCATGGCAGTTGCCCGCCGCCGGCTGGGAATCCATGACTACCCGAGCGCCCTCGGCATCGACTCATCACGTTGTCGCGCGCCGGGCATGTTTGGTTGACGCTTGGAGCGTCAGGCCCCGAAGTAGGAAAACTCGCTCTCTGGGGGGCTGTACCGCGCATCCCTGGCTTTCCTTAGTGACTCCATTCCCTCCTCAAACGTCAGCAGCGGCGTGGTCTTGACGTGCTCGACTGCGCCGCCTGCCGAGATCGCCATTGAGAACGCGGCCGCGCTCACATGGTCGGGCATCTGACAGATGGTCAGGACATCGTATTCTCCAAACTGCATCCAACCATCGACGATGCTGCCGCCCAGCCGTGCCACCACCGGCGCGACCGCCTGAAGGCGGTTCTCGGGGTTTTTGACCAACGCCGCCCATCCCTGTGGCGCATACGCCAGTTGCAAAAGGTAGTAAGCCATGTCTGATCTCCTCCGGATACGATTCGAGTCATACCTGCGACACAAGGCGCTGGTCGGACGGAACCGCGCCTTGCTCACTGTAACTTGTAGCACAAGAATGGCCTGTGTGCGGGTCAGCGAAGTCCGGAGATCCGACGCTGAGTCCGCAGCGCCCTACCATGACTGCTACCGCCCGCATCCGCGATCTTCACGACGCGGCCGGCAAGTCTGCACTGGCGACAACCGCGCTGCCCGCTATCAGAAGCTATACAGGCGCCGTGCGCATCAACCGGTCGTGATCCACGGTAGGGTTAGCCCATGCCACTGAACGGGCTTGCTGCTCTTGCAGCCGATGGCGGTGCTGTTCAATCATGCGCTGTCGCTCCGACTCGAACCGCTCAACCGCTTGTTCCAGGCTGATCTTGCCGGCATCCACGGCGGCGCACAGATCGTTTCGCAGGGCGTAGAGATAGGTGACCGTTGTATCGCCCTCGTGGCGCGCGAGGAGACGCTCCCATTCCGCGTTGATGGAGCGATCGTGGCAGTAGTTCTCAGCGGCGGTCGCGACAGCTGCGACTAGTGAGAGCGACCACAGGGAGGCGGAAATTAGAAGATGTTTCATTTGCGCAGTGTAGGCGCATCGCCGTTTATCGTGCATCTCAGCAGCATGGAAGGGCGATCTATATCACAAGACGAACCGCCTCCAAAGCATGCGGAAGCGCTGTTTTTGGCCGCGCGTACACGGTCTATCGAGTATGCTAATAAGGCTTTTGAGCAGATATCAAAGGTGGGTGCCGATGACAAAAGCGGGCCCGTAGCGGGTGTTAGCCCCGTAAGTTTTGTGCGTGGCGAATGTCGCCCCTTATTTATCAATCGCTTACATTTAGAATGTGCGTTTATGTTGCTGATGATCGATAACTACGACTCCTTCACGTACAACCTGGTGCAGTATCTGGGCGAGCTGGGGGTGGAGGTCGAGGTCGCGCGCAACGATCAGATCGACATCGACGAGATCGAGCAGCTGGCGCCCGAGCGCATCGTGATCTCGCCCGGGCCGTGCACGCCCAACGAGGCGGGTGTGTCGCTGGCGGTGATCGGCCGCTTCGCCGGGCGCATTCCCATCCTGGGTGTGTGCCTCGGTCATCAGGCCATCGGCCAGGCCTTCGGCGGGCGTATCGCGCACGCGCGCGAGATCATGCACGGCAAGACCTCCATGATTCACCACCGGGGCGACAGCGTATTTCGCGGCCTGGAAACGCCGTTCGAGGCGACCCGCTATCATTCGCTGGTCATCGACAAGACCAGCCTGCCGGAATGTCTGGAAGTCACCGCCTGGACGCAGACGGAAGGTGGCGAGCGCGACGAGATCATGGGCGTGCGCCACAAGCAATTTGCGGTGGAGGGCGTGCAGTTTCACCCGGAGTCGATCCTGACCCGTCACGGGCACGCGCTTTTGCGTAATTTTCTGGAGCATTAACTTCGCAGGAGCGAGATCCTCGTCGCCAGACTGGAATCGCTGCTGCGCCAACACGGGACCAAAAATGGACATCAAGCAGGCCATCGCCCGCATCGTGGATCGCATCGACCTCGACGGCGCCGAGATGGAAATGGTCATGCGCCAGATCATGACCGGTGGGGCGACGCCCATACAGATCGGCGGCTTTCTCGCGGGGTTGCGCGCCAAGGGCGAGACGGTGGAGGAAATCGTCGCCGCCGCGAACGTGATGCGCGAGCTCGCGACGCGAGTGGACGTGGCAACGGAAAATCTGGTCGATACCTGCGGCACCGGCGGCGACGGTTTGTGCACCTTCAACGTGTCGACTGCGAGCGCGTTCGTGGTGGCCGCCGCCGGCGGGCGCGTGGCCAAGCACGGCAACCGGTCCGTATCCAGCAGTTGCGGCAGCGCCGACGTGCTGGAGGCCGCGGGCGTGAAGATCGACCTGAGCCCGGAACAAGTCGCGCGCTGCATTGACAAAGTGAGAGTTGGCTTTCTGTTCGCGCCCGCGCATCATGCCGCCGCACGTTTTGCCGCCGCGCCGCGCAAGGAACTTGGCACGCGCACCCTGTTCAATCTGCTCGGTCCACTCACCAATCCGGCCGGCGCGCCGAATCAATTGCTGGGCGTGTTCGCGCGGCGCTGGGTGGAGCCGTTAGCCAAGGTATTGCACAATTTGGGCGGCCGCCACGTGCTGGTGGTACATGCCGATGACGGTCTGGACGAAATCAGCATCGCCGCGCCGACTTACGTCGCGGAGCTACAGGATGGACAGATTCGCACTTACACGATCAAGCCCGAGGACTTTGATGTGACACGGCAGTCACTGGACGCTTTGCGCGTGACGAACGCCGCAGAGAGCCTTGCACTCATCCAGTCCGCCCTGGATGACCAGCCCGGTCCGGCGCGCGACATGATTGCGCTGAACGCGGGTGCGGCGCTGTATGCGGCGGATGTCGCTGAAAATCTGGCGCGCGGTGTGGATCTCGCCCGTGCGGCCATTGCCTCAGGCGAAGCCAGACGGCGCATGGCGCTGCTGGCGGAGATCGCGCGATGAGTGCGCCCGATATTTTAAGGCGCATCCTGGCCAGTAAGGCGGAAGAGGTCGAGGCGCGCGCCGCGCGAACGCCGCTGCCCGATCTGCGGGCGCGCATCGACGATGCGGAACTGCCGCGGGGATTCGCCGGGCGTCTGCAGGTGACCGTCGAGGGCGGCCGGCCGGCAGTGATCGCCGAACTCAAAAAGGCCTCGCCCAGTCAGGGCGTGTTACGCGCCGGGTTCGATCCGGCCGCGATCGCCGCGAGCTACGAGCGCGGCGGCGCCACCTGCCTGTCGGTGCTGACCGACGAGCAGTATTTTCAGGGGCGTGCGGAGGATTTGCGGATCGCGCGAGCAGCCTGTTCGCTGCCCGTGTTGCGCAAGGACTTTATCGTCGATCCGTATCAGGTCTACGAGGCGCGCGCGCTGAGCGCGGACTGCGTGTTACTGATCGCGGCTGCGCTGAGCGATGACATGATGGGCGAATTGTGCTCACTGGCGCGCGACCTGAGGATGGATACGTTGCTGGAGGTGCATGACGCCCAAGAGCTGGAGCGTGCTCTCGAGCTGGATACCCCCTTGATCGGCGTCAACAACCGCAGTCTTCACACCTTCGAAACGCAACTGGATACGACGCTTGAGTTGCTGCCGAGGATTGGCGGCGGACGGCTGGTGATCACCGAAAGCGGCATCCACACGCGCGAAGACGTCGCGCGCATGCGCAGCCATGGGATCAATTGTTTTCTGGTCGGTGAGGCGTTTATGCGCGCCGGGGATCCGGGGACGAAGCTGGCGGAACTGTTTTCGTAAATTGGCAGGAGCGATCGCCCCTGCCGATGCGGTCTTAAATTCTCAGAAATACGCCTAGGGAAGCCCCTGAATAAGGCCATCCGGGACTTCCCACCGCAGCACATCCCTGTGGCAGGAACCTATGACTTGTTCAGAGGTTCCCTAGCGCGTGCCGAGCACCACAATGGTCTTGCCGCGCGCGGTAATGAGGCCGCGTTGCGCCAGATCCTTGAGCACCCGACCGGCCATTTCGCGCGAGCAGCCGACGATCTTGGCGATCTCCTGGCGCGTGATGCGGATCTGCATGCCGTCGGGATGGGTCATGGCCGTGGGTTGCTTGGCGAGTTCCATCAAGGTGCGCGCGATGCGGCCGGTGACATCCAGGTGCGCGAGGTCGATCACCTTGCGATTGCTGAGCTTCAGGCGCTTGGCCAGCTGGCCGGTAAGCGCGAACAGGATTTCCGGGTCGGCGGTGGCGAGATGGCGAAATTTCGAATAGTGCATCTCCGCCAGTTCGGATTCTTCCTTTGCCACAACCAGTGCGGTGCGCTGTCCGGATTCGAATAAACCCATCTCGCCGAAGAAGTCCCCGCGGTTCAGGTAGGCCAAGACCATCTCGTGGCCTTCGTCGTCTTCGATCATTATGCTCACCGATCCGCGGGTGATATAGTAAAGCGTATCCGACGGCTCGCCCGCGTGAATAATCACGCTGCGCGCCGGATATTTTCTGCGATGACAATGCGCCAGGAACCGGTCCAGCGTTGGATTGGGTGTCGGCTTCTTGAGCGGCAATACGGACATGGCTGGCCTCTTGGCGTAGTGGATATCCCCTGGGCGTGCGAATCTATGCGACGCTGCCGCGGTTGTCGAATCAGTTTGAAGCCATATCGACTGGATTCCGATGAACGTTCGCGTTAAATGGATGGACAACATGACCTTCGTCGGCGAGACCGGCAGCGGACACGCCGTGGTCATGGACGGCCCGCCCGAGCACGGCGGCCGTAATCTCGCGGCGCGGCCAATGGAGATGGTGCTGTTAGGCTTGGGCGGCTGCACCGCGTTCGACGTGGTCAGCATTCTGAAAAAGGCCCGCCAGAACGTCACGGGCTGCGAGGCGGACATCCAGGCCGAGCGGGCCGACGCGGTGCCGGCCGTGTTTACGCGCATCCACGTTCATTACACCGTGCGCGGCAAAGGCTTGTCCGAGGCGCAGGTGAAACGCGCGGTCATGCTGTCGGCGGAGAAGTATTGCTCGGTGACGGTCATGCTCAGTAAAAGCGTCGAGATTACGCACGACTACGAGGTTGTTCAGGGCTAGGCGCATCACGAATGAACGGTCGGACCCGCCAGGTCGTTAACGCCCCAAGTGCAGCGGCGTCGGGGCGACGAATCGCAACGTTTTGATGGAGGACCTTTGGTGAAACGACCGCCTGCGACCGGCGGGCTGCGCCATGTGGCTCTGAATGTGACCGACATGGCTGCCTGCGAGCGGTTCTATGTGGAGTTGCTGGGAATGGCTATCGAATGGCGTCCCGACGCCGGAAATTTGTATTTGACTTCGGGTTGCGACAATCTCGCGCTGCACAAAACGCAAGAGGTGGGCAATGCGGGTCAGCGTCTGGACCATATCGGCTTTATCCTGCGCACCGCCGAGGACGTGGATGCGTGGTTTGAATTTTTGCGGGCGCACGACGTGCCCGTCACGCAGCCGCCGCACACCCACCGCGACGGCGCGCGCAGCTTCTATTGCCGTGATCCGCAAGGCAATCTGGTGCAGATGATCCATCATCCGCCCATCGCGCGGAAGTGCCCCTAAACTGGGCGCTGCGCGCTCACTGGAAGCACGGCAGCGGCACCTTCCTGACCCGCGCAGGTTTACGCGGGCGGCCTGATCGGGCATCATCCGCGCCAGTTTTTCCGCGCACTCCACAACATTCACAGGCGCGCATATCGGCAGAACGTCGCTCGTTACGCGGAGGTGCTCTTGAAACCAAAAAGGCTCGACAAGAAGCTGCAGCTATATGGGTTCAATAACCTCACCAAAAGCCTGAGCTTCAATTTCTACGACGTCTGCTACGCGACGAGCGAGCGGCACCGCGATGAGTACATCGAATACATCGACGAGGCGTACAACGGCGAGCGGCTGACGCAGATCTTAAACGAGGTCGCCAACATGATCGGCGCGACCGTGCTCAACACGGCGACCCAGGATTATCATCCGAAGGGCGCCAGCGTCACGATGCTGATCGCCGAAGACGAGCAGGTGCCGGACCAGCCCCAGAATAATGTGGAGCCGGCGCCGGGCCCGCTGCCAGAGGCGGTGGTGGCGCATCTGGACAAAAGCCACATCACCGTGCATACGTATCCTGAAAGCCACCCCGACAAGGGCGTGATGACCTTCCGCGCGGACATCGATGTCTCCACCTGCGGGCGTGTGTCGCCGCTGCGGGCGCTCAATTATCTCATCCAGTGCTTTGACGAGGATATCGTCGTCATGGATTATCGGGTGCGCGGTTTCACGCGCGACCTGCGCGGCAAAAAGCACTTTATCGATCACAAGATCAGTTCGATTCAGAACTTTCTGTCCAAGGACACCAAGCGCCGGTACCAGATGATCGATGTAAACGTCTATCAGGAGAAGATCTTTCATACCAAGATGATCCTGAAAGATTTCGATCTGAATGATTATCTGTTTGGCCTGGGCAAAAGCGATTTCGCCAAAAAGGAACAGAAGATCATCGAACGTCGTATTCGCCGCGAGATGGCCGAGATTTTTTATGGACGCAATCTTCCGCGCGCTTGAAAGCGGCGACACTTAAGCGGCTGTGAGGGCCGGATTCAGCAAGAGGAAAAAATGCACACCTATCTGTTCGTGCTCTCGCCGCCGTATTGCGGCTCCACGGTGTTGTGGCGATTGCTGGCGACTTCACCGGCGGCTTCGGCCCATCCAACCGAGGGTCAATCCGTGGATGGCGTCAGGCACATCATGCGCGACCGCAAGCCCTGGGATCCGCGCAAAAAGTTTCCATGGGCGGAAATCAAACAGAAATGGGAAAACGTATGGGACATGAGCAAACCCGTTCTTCTCGAGAAGAGCCCGCCCAACATCGTTTGGGCGCTGGAAATAGAGCGGATTTTTAAGCCGTCGTACTTCATCGTCATCATGCGGGATCCGTACGCCTTCTGCGAGGGCCGCAGGCGCCGCCATAAAGGCTCTCATATAAACGAGTCCGCTGAGTTCTGGGTCACATGCGCCAATTACCAGTTGCGGAACATGGAGAAACTGACAAACGTGACGCACTTTACCTATGAGGCGTTGGCGGACAATCCGGCTGCCATAAAACAGCAGATCTTATCGTTCCTGCCCGATCTGCAGGATATCGACACAACGCTAGCGTTCAAGGCGCGCTCCATCAGCAAGCCCAGCAAGCAAACGATTCGGAATTTGAATCAAGAAAAAATCAATCTGCTATCGTCTGCCGATATCGAGAGCGTTAATGCAGTGCTGGAAAGGAACAAGCACCTCATGGAGTTTTTCGGGTACAAATTTCTGCGGTCCGATTTCCGCCATTCCTTAAGATATCTGAGGGCGACTGCCGCCTTGAATACGCTCAACGCCTTAGAGAACGGCAAGCGGTTCGGCGCGCGCCTGCTCAAGCGCGACCAGTAAGTCGGGGATAACCCCGCGCCCGAATCAGAGCCGTGTTCGAAGCCGTCCGCAGTCCTTATCTGGTGCCGTTCGACGGAAACTTCACGCGCGCCAGCCTGCCGACGCGGCCGCCAGGGGTGCGGCGGAACAAGAAATCATACAAGCAAGCGCTTGCCGAATGGGCGGAGGCATTGAGCGAGTTGCAGCAGATGCTCTACGCACGCGATCGCTACGCCGTGTTGCTGATCTTTCAGGCGATGGATGCGGCGGGCAAGGACGGCACCATCCGCGCCGTCATGAGCGGTGTGGATCCCGCCGGTTGTCAGGTATTCAGCTTCAAACAGCCCTCCGCGGAGGAGCTGGATCACGATTTCCTGTGGCGCACCACACGCTGCCTGCCGGAACGCGGGCGCATCGGTGTGTTCAACCGCAGTTATTACGAAGAAGTGCTGGCCGTGCGGGTGCATCCTGAATACCTGGATGCACAGAAACTGCCGGACGAGATCGATCGCCACGCGATCTGGTTACAGCGGCTCGAATCGATCCGCGAGCATGAACAGCATCTGGTGCGCAACGGCACCGTGATCCTGAAATTCTGGCTCAATATCTCCAAAGACGAGCAGCGCGAACGCTTCCTGTCCAGGCTGGACGAGCCCGAAAAAAACTGGAAATTCTCCGCCGCCGACGTGCGCGAGCGCGGCTTCTGGGACGCGTATATGAACGCCTACGAGCAGGCGCTGGGCGCGACCTCACGTCCCTGGGCGCCGTGGTATGCGATTCCGGCGGATAACAAATCTCTCACGCGGCTTGCCGTGGCCGAAATCATCGTCAAATCGCTGAAGTCGCTGAACCTAAAGTATCCAACGGTCGGTACGGACGAGCGCGCGAAATTCGACGAGATGCGGCGCATCCTGGAAGAGGAATAGTTTACAAAGGCGAGGCGCCGCGATCGGTCGTGAGTCTTTCGATCCTTCGCGCACGATAGATATTTGCCGGTAAGGCTGGCTACAGCCGGTACGCGGTGCGCGTCATCACCCTCGACATCAGCGTCATCGCTTGTCTGAATGCGCCCGGCAATTCCTGACCGCCCGCAAGCGTTGCCGTTTCTGCATGCTGCGCCTCGTCGACTTTCATTTGCGCCAATATCGCCCGGCTTCGCCGGTCGCCCGCCGGCAGGCGCTGCAGATGATCGTCGAGATGTCGGACAACCTGACGTTCCGTCTCGCTGACAAACCCCAGGCTCCAGCGGTCACCGGCCAGACCCGCGGCCGCGCCCAGCGCATACGAGCCCAGATACCAGAATGGTCCGAACAGGCTGCGGCGGCCGCCAAGTTCCAGAATCCTTTCATGGCACCACGCCAGGTGGTCGTTTTCCTCCGCCGCCGAATGGCGCATGCGCTCGCGCACCCGCGCGTCGCGCGCGGTCAGCGCCTGACCGTGATAAAGACCTTGCGCGGCGACCTCGCCGGCGTGGTCCACGCGCAGCAGGCGCCGGGACAGGCGACGCGCGGACGGCGGTAACGCTTCATTCCCGGCAATTTCCATCGGGTTCGATCGTCGTGCGCGCTGCGTGCCGTAAACCGTAGACAGCGCCTGGTCGGCCTCGATCAGCAATTTGTCCGCCCATGAATATTTGCGCACGTGAATAGCTAGTCCGTAATAAGTTGGCGATCCAGCAAGGTCACCGGATGTACGACTTCACAGCCGAGCCTCGCGCGGCGCAGTCCGGCCTTGAAATGCAGCGCGCAGCCGATGTTGGTGGTCGCGACGATGTCGGGGCGCAGCGCCTTGATACGCTCGACCTGGTCGGCGAGCAGAGCGTCGGCCATGCGCGGCTGCGTCAGCATATAGCTGCCGGCCGCGCCGCAGCAACCGCCATTATCAGATAAGTCCTGCAATTCGATATCGGGAATGTGGCCGAGCAGCTCGAAGGCATGCTGCGGCTGTTTGAGCACGTACCTCATGCTGCACGGCGTATGCACCATGACCTTGGCCGCGAGCGGCTTGAACGTTCGGGGCCAGTTCCGCGTGGCCAGAAACTGGCAGATGTCCTGATGGCGCTGCGCGAAACGCCGCGCCGAATCATCATGCAGATGTTTGGCATATTCCGCCAATTGCGCGCCACAGCCGCTGGCGGTCGAGATCACCGTCTGCCCGTCGGCGCTATCGAACGCGTCCAGGTTGCGTTTCATCAAGACCAGCGCCTTGCCCGGGGCGCCGTTATGCTGGTGCAGCGCGCCGCAGCAAGTCTGGCGTTTCGGAATCGATACGCGATATCCCAGCCGCGTGAGCAATCGTTGACTCGCATTCAGGGTTGCCCGGTCGAAGAGCTCGGCGACGCAGCCGGTAAAAAGCGCGACCCCAGGGCGCCCATCGTTAGCGTAATCCGCCGCCAGCGGATGCGCGGCCGGCTCGATAGTCGGCAGCAACGCCTCGGCGCGCGCGAAACCCGCGAGTTTCAACATCCCGCTTTTTCGTGTTACTTTTTGGAGGCCCAGGCGCTGGTAGCCGACCATCAATCCATAGCCGAGCCTTCTCGACCAGCGCCGCGCAGCGAAGAGATTGGCCACCATACGCTGAAAACTGAGGCGTTTTACCCGCTTGGCGCCAAGCTTTGTGCGCGTGGCGTCGATGAGATCGCCATAGGGCACGCCCGCCGGACACACGGGCTCGCAGGCGCGGCAGGCGAGACAGCCGTCCAGATGGGCCACCAGCGAATCGCTGTCGCTCAACTGCCCGGCGTTCAGCGCCCGCATCAACGCGATGCGTCCGCGCGGCGAATCCGCCTCGTTGCGGGTTTTGCCATAAGTCGGGCAGTGCGGCAGGCACATGCCGCACCGCACGCAGCGGTCAGTCGCTTCGGAGATATCGATCATGGGCTTCGGTGAGTCCGGCATGCCGCCTTGTGTGTTCATGGCGAAGATACGATGACACCAACCGCGCGCAGATTAAAGGCCACTGCCCTGTTCCTTTCGATCCTGTGCGCGCATGGCGCCGCAGCCGATCAGGTGCGCCTGAAGAGCGGCGACCGCCTGATGGGCAGGCTGGACCACATGGACTGGCGTGTGGTGGTCATCAAGACAAGCTTCGCGAAGCGGTTGAAGGTACGGCGCGCGAAGGTCGCGACCATCCGCACCGACGCGCCGGTTACCGTAGTGCTGCGGCCCGGAACGTACCTGACGGCGCGTCTGATCTCAGCGGCCGACGGTGTGCTGAGCCTTGAGGTGCTGGGGGGGCGGGGCACCGAAGACGTGCCGCTCAAGAACGTCGAGGCGATCTATAGAGGCGATCCGCTGGAGGCGCTGATCGACCTGCGCGGGCATCTGAACGCCGGCTTGAGTTCCACCACCGGCAACAGCAACAACGAAAGCTACACGATCCTCGGCGAGCTGGTGGCGCGTACGCCGCAGAATCGCTATACACTGGGTGTAGAGTTCCGGCGGGAGTACAGAGAGGAGACCAGGACGGCAAACCGGGGGCTGGGGCGGCTGAAGTACGATCATTTCCTCACCAAGAAATGGTATCTGTTCAACAGCGCAAGCTTCGAACACGACGCCTCCGCCCAGCTGAATCTGCGCACCGCGCTCACCGCCGGTTTCGGTTATCAGTTCTACGACTCCAGGCGGCGCTCGCTGTCGGCCGAACTGGGCGCCGGCTATGTCAGCGAGGACTTCGATCTCGCCGAAGACGACGAATTTCCTTCCGGGCGCTGGGCCGTAGACTTTCAGCAGGCGATTTGGCGGGTGAAGAGGACACGGTTTTTCCACTCCCAGGAGGGTCTGGTGGGAATAGAAGACACGCGAGACCTCGTGATTCGCACGCGCACGGGCCTGCTGTTCAAGCTGGTGAGGGGATTGATTGCGACCCTTCAGCTCAACCTCGACTGGGACAACGATCCGGCGCCCGGGAACATGAACATGGATAAGGAATACCTGCTCACGGTCGGTTATCAATGGTGAATATGGCGGTTCCTCGCAGGCATTGCCTCCGGCGTGATGCGGACTTGCCAACGGCGGTACACTGATAACCGCCTTTTTAAGGCGGTAACGCGATGTCTTATTACAAACGTCATCTGTTTTTCTGCACCAACTGCCGCGACGACGGCAACGTGTGCTGCCAGGACCACGGCGCCAGCGAGATGCGCCAGTACGCCAAGCAGCGCGCCAAGGCCCTGAATATCACGGGCCGGGGCGGTGTGCGAGTCAACACGGCCGGCTGTCTGGATCGCTGCAGCGAAGGCCCGATCGCGGTCGTCTATCCGGACGCGGTCTGGTACACCTACGAAAACCGTGCGGACATCGACGAGATCATCGACGAGCATCTGGTTCACGGCCGGACCGTGGAGCGTCTCAAAATCTGATCGGCGTTGGACTGCGCCGGTAGCAGGCGCGCGAGCGATCAACGGTTGGCTGAGGGCGATAAGTGGCGCAGGATTTGGTGGTATCGACCCGAATATATCCTATCATCCATCACGTGCTGGGTATTTTATATTGACCCCAACCAAAATGCAGCACAACTATTTCATCGAACGGGAGATTCCCACATGCAACAGTCGTCAGCGAACAAGATCCTTCCCTCTCTGGGGCTAGGGCTTATGATGCTCCTGGGTGTCGGTAACGCCAACGCCCTGGGTACGTTGGCTATCAACATCGAACCAAACAATACCGCGGGCGCCCGGGTCATAGTCATCGGCCCAGTAGGCCCGAACGCGAAGGTGCGCAGTGTCACTGCGGATCGGCGTTTGAGCCTGCCGGCCGGGCGGTATCAGGTATTCACGCCAGGTGTGCGTAGGGCCGCGCCCATCGTCGACAGCGTCTTCGGTATCGTAAACAAGCCGGTGGTGAATATCGTCAATGGGCAAAGCGTGCCGTTGCTGGCCAGATTCGATCGGTTGCGGCCGGGCAGCGGGCGTTTATGGCTGCCGGTGCGGCTGGATGGTCAAGTGCAAAGCTTCGCGCGCGCGCAGTTGGCGGCCGGCGGCGACCGTCCGGGTATCGCCATCACCGGCGCCGGCGACGAGCCGATCAATGCGATATTCGACCCGCGCGGCAATATGTGGGTCGCTTCGTTCGCCGATAATACCTTGCTCAGATACAGTCCCCGGAAGCTCGCCGCGCCCGGCGGCGCCAGAGTGCCGGACATTATCATCCGCAGCAATACCACGGGTTCTTTGAATGGCCCGCTGGGTCTCGCCTTCGACGCCAAGGGCAATCTGTGGGTGGGGAACTACGGTCCACGGACGGGCAGCGGCGGCGCTGGCGACAACACCATCGTGCGGTTTACGCGAGGTCAGCTGGCCCGCAGCGGTGCACCTACACCCGCGATCATTCTGAGAGGTTTTGACAATCCTTATGGTCACATCTTCGATGCCCAGGGCAACCTGTGGGTGGCCAACAGCCGCGCCGACAACGTGCTGCGCTTCCCGCCCGCGCAACTGAAAAATGGTGGTACGCCCGACGTAACCATCACCGAAACGTCAGTCGGTGGTGTTTTGGACGGGCCGCGCGGGGTCACTTTTGATCGCAACGGTAATCTTTGGGTGGCGAGCGCAGTCAACGAACGGGTGGCCGGATACACGGTAAGTGGCACCACGGTGACGCCGCTATCCACGGTCACCCTGCGAAACGAACAGGGCGGGCGAGTACCGAGTCCGGATGGGCTCGCGTTCGACAACGCCGGTTTTCTGTGGGTTACGGCCACCGACGGAAATCTGTACCGTTATTCTAAAGCCAGTGTGGAAGCCGGCGGCGTAAAGCAGCCTGTGACAACCATCAGCAGTTTCGGTCGAACGCGCGGCGTTTTGATGTCGTTCAACCCGAAACCCAGACCCCTGCCGGCGAACCCGTAAACACGGCTTAAGCGCACTCAATCACGGTACGGGCGGTATCGCCCGTACCGTCTGTCTTTCACTTCGGTGACCTCGTCGCTCAGGCGTTGAAATGCCAAAGTCGGCGCAGCAGGCTTGTTACCGGCTGGGCGGTGCAACCAACATTGCGCGTGGATTGAACTGCGCCAGCCCTTTAGGGGGCGCCGATCCAATGTGGCCTGAGGGTATGAGATACGGAATCGTTGACTCGATAACGCCGCCTGACAACGCAATCGCATGCTTGAGCCGCCCTCTGCGTCGTCCGATAACCGAGCCGCGGCGTGTTTGCCGAGGATGCCCCTGAACGAACCCGCCAGTCCGAGGCTAATAACAAGCGTCTAGATAACCGGGAGACCACCATGCAAGAAACCTTTACGGGCGATATTCTGTTGGCTTGCGCGCTGGCCGTGTTGCTCGCGGCATGCAGCGATGGCGATGGCGGCCGCAGTGATCCCCCGCCTGATCCCGATACTCAAGGCAGGTTGGACGTCAATATAGAACCCGATGACACTGCTGGGGCGAGAGTCATCGTGGCCGGGCCGGGTGGTGTCCGATCCGTGACGCAAGACAGGTCCCTGACGCTGGATGCCGGAGATTACACCATCGCCGTTGTCGGCGTCCGCGTGTCTCAGCCCATCGTCGACGATGTGGTCGGCGTGATCGACAAGCCGGCAGTGACCATTGCAGCCGGACAGACCGAGAACGTTACCGCAGATTACGGGCAATCGCAGCCAGGAGCCGGGCGTTTATGGTATCCGGTGCGAGACAAGGGCGGCTCCAGCGGCGAGATTCACGGTTTCGACCGCGAGCAATTGTCGATAGATACGGTAGGCCCCGGGGGCATCGCCATCACCGGCCTTGGTCTAGAGCCGATAAACACCACCTTCGATGCGGGCGGTAATCTGTGGGTCGCAGCCTTCGTCGACAACACTCTGCTCAAATACAGCGCCGAGCAGCTCGCCGCTCCCGGCGGCGCTCTAGTGCCGGATGTGACTATCAGTGCTGACGCCAACGGCTCGTTGAACGGCCCGGTCGGGCTCGCCTTCGATTCCAGAGGCAACCTGTGGGTAGGGAACTTCAGACCGACCGGCGCCGGCGCCAATACCTTGGTGCGGTTTACGCCGCAACAACTGGCGCAGCCCGGACAGCCCACGCCACGCATCAAACTTCGAGGCCTCGTTCGCCCTTATGGTCACGCCTTCGACGCCGACGGTAACTTATGGGTGGGGAACAACGGGGCCGACAATGTGCTCCGATTTCCGCCGGCGCAGCAGAAAAACGGCGGAACCCCGGATGTCACTCTCACCGACACCAGCACCGGCGCCTTGGACAATCCCCGCGGTCCTGCCTTCAACAGTGACGGGGAGCTGTGGGTGTCAAGTGCTGCAAACAGCCAGGCGGTCGGATACACGCTCAATGGCGCTGGGACGGCGACGCAGACCGTCACTGTCAATTTACAGAATAACGCCGGCAGCCCCGTATTCAGTCCCGACGGTTTAGCCTTCGACAACGAGGGCAACCTATGGGTGGCGGCGTCGGATAACAACCTCTACAAGTACAATGTAGGCGACCTAACGGACGGAGCAGATGTGCAGCCGGCGATCACCATCAGCGGCTTCGGCCCATCCAGGGGGGTGCTGTTCTCATTCTATCCGCCCGCGCTAGACCTACCGCTTGCGCAGTAGCTAACCTTCGGTTGCCCGCGCGGGCGCGGACCTCACTGGCCGCCCCGCGCATCAATCTCCCCGCCTTGTATTATCGAGTTGCAGTCAAGTTGATGTTGACCGCAGGGTATCCGGACGCCGTTCCCAGCCTTGAGTTTCGAGCTCGCCGCGTAGATCTTGCGCCGGATACTCGTTTTACTTGCGAGCAATCGAACAGTATCTTCGGCCCGGTGTAAATCGGCAGCCTGCATTGACAAGGTGGATTGCGCAAGGACTTCAACGATGAACACGTTTTATCTCGGTATCGATGTGGCCAAGGCGAAACTCGACTGTGTGTTACTCATGCCCGATGGCAGATTCAAAAGCAAAAAGGTCAGTAATGCCCACACCAGCTTTGCCGAACTCAAGCGCTGGTTGCATCAGCATGGCGCGGCGAATATACGGGTTTGCATGGAGGCAACCGGTATCTACTGGGAACCGGTGGCAGAAAACCTGGTCGATGCCGGCTTTACGGTGTCGGTGGTCAATCCGGCCCAGATCAAGGCATTTGGCACTTCGCGGGCCGTACGCACTAAAACCGACCGGGTCGATGCTAAGCTCATCGCCTACTTCTGCCGTGCCATGCAGCCTGAGCCTTGGCAAGCGCCATCGGACAGCGAGCGCCGTTTGCGTGCCTTGGTGCTAAGGCTAGATGCCTTACAACGGATGCACACGCAGGAGAATAATCGTTTGCAAGTCGCTCGCGACATTGTCCGTGATGGGATCGTTCAGCATGTCGCCTGGCTCGACCACGAAATCGATCAAGTGGCTCAGGCAATCCGCGAACTCATTGACAACGATCCCGACCTCAAAAGTAAACGTGAGTTGCTCGACAGCATCCCAGGTTTAGGCGAACGCACCATCGCTACCTTGCTCGCGTTTTGCGCCGATCCGGCGCGCTTCGACAATGCCCGCAAGGTCGCAGCCTTTGCAGGCCTTAATCCCTGCCAACGCCAATCAGGATCGAGTGTGCTGGCAAGACGCGGCTATCCAAGGTCGGCCATGCGTTGTTGCGCAAAGCGCTATACATGCCAGCGATGGTGACCCTCTATAAGACTGCTTGGGGTAAACACTACCGTGAGCGCCTGCTGGCCCATGGCAAACCCCCGATGGTCATCATCGGCGCCATGATGCGCAAACTCATCCAGGTCGCCTATGGCGTGCTTAAATCGGGTCAATCGTTCAATCCAGCACTGCATGGCTGTTGACACGGGTAACAGTATCCACACGTAAGGAGCGCTGGAGGCACTTCAGGCGCCAACAGACGCCGTGATGTCACTAGATCGACTGCACATACGCTTGTACGGCGCGGTCGAGTTGGTTATCCTTACCCGCTTTCCTTCGGCTGCGGATCTTCGCGATGAAAACCTACAGCGCAAATGCGGCCAGTGTCCGTCGTGACTGGTACGTAGTGGATGCTACGGACAAAACCTTGGGCCGTCTGGCGAGCGAAATCGCGCGGCGGCTGCGCGGCAAACACAAGCCGGAATACACGCCGCACGTTGATACGGGCGATTACATTGTTGTGGTCAACGCGGAAAAGATCCACGTTACCGGCAACAAGCTGCAAGACAAGGTTTATCATCGGCACACCGGCTATATCGGTAATCTGAAATCAGAAACGCTGGGCCAGTTGCTGCGCAACAAGCCGGAACGCGCCATTCAGCGCGCCGTGAAGGGCATGTTGCCGAAAAATCCGCTCGGCCGCGCGATGTTTCGCAAGCTCAAGGTCTACGCGGGCCCGCAGCATCAGCATGCTGCCCAACAACCTCAGCCACTCGATATCTAAATCGGCAAACCGGTTTCGGCTTTTAAATCATGGCAATCGAACAATACTATGGCACAGGCCGTCGCAAATGCTCGGCGGCGCGCGTGTATTTGCGCTCTGGCAAGGGTGACATAACGATCAACAATTGTTCGGTCGATACATATTTCGGTCGAGAGACGGCGCGCACAGCGATTCGTCAACCGCTGGAGGCGGTTGAAATGCCGGACAGATTCGATATCCGCATCAGCGTCGCGGGCGGCGGTGGCAGCGGCCAGGCTGGAGCGATTCAACTAGGGATTGCGCGCGCGCTGGCCTGTTACGACGAAGGCCTGCGGCCGGTGCTGCGCAAGGCGGGATTTCTCACCCGCGATGCGCGCGAGGTGGAGCGCAAAAAGGTCGGCCTGCGCAAGGCGCGGAAGGCAACGCAGTACTCCAAGCGGTAGGTTTTTTTGATCGAGATCTGGTTGCTGACTGCGCACCGCGCTCGCAGCAATATTGCGAATCAGCGATTACCCGCATTGAGGGATCGTCTAGTGGTAGGGCGAGCCGGAGGGAAAAACGACACTTAACGTGTCGTTTTTCCGGCGAGCGACACGCCCCGGATGGCGTGGCCGGGCTACCTGATGACGCCAATGTCTCGCCAGGGAGGGCTACGATCGTTCATTTGCTGGGGGATCGTCTAGTGGTAGGACAGCGGACTCTGACTCCGTTAACCGAGGTTCGAATCCTCGTCCCCCAGCCATGTAAGAAAGCCCGCCCTCGCGTGGGCTTTCTTATGTCGGCGTGGACGAGCGATGATGAGAACCTCAGGTTCGACAAATTCGTCTGGAACGAATTTGAACCGCCGCAGGCGGGCCCGGAGGGCGAAGCACATGGACGTGCGGAGTAATCCTCGTCCCCCAGCCACGCAAATCAATCAGTTAGCATGGCAGAAGTTCAATGACATGTCGCTGGATCGCAAGCGTGCCAATGCTCAACATCAATATTGCGGCAGTCACCGCGACAAGGGGTGGTCTGGCGGTCAGGGCGCTGAGAAATGCTTGAAATCATGCCTGTTACCTAATGCTGTCCTACATCCCCGTTGGCCGCAGATATAGCTTTTTGCCGACGGTTGTAGTGCCTTAAGTTTATGTAAACGGTGGTCCAGCTTTTCTTGTAGCTGACCTGTCGGCCGTCTTCGTCTGCTGCCTCTTATCTTGCTTGCCGTAACATCTTTCTCGCAGCAAGATGGTTACTTTCTAACGCGAGGAACAGGTCAATGGAAACGAAACGGCTTAGGGAGATAGAGCAACGGGTAGCGCATATAGAGCAATGTATCCGTGAGTTGTGCCTGGTGCTTTCCGATCGCGATCCTAAGCTATGGGAGTAGATGCAGAAGCTGATCAATAGCCTCCCTGCGAACGGTGCCTCATCACCTGGCCCCCGAGCGGGCGATTGATCGGTACAGCCTGTACGTATCCGTACGCCGCCCGCCGGCCAGGGATTCGTTCAAACAAGGGGCGATGCCTCCCGTCCGCCGTATGGCGAGAGAATGTGAACTCGCTCTTACAGCTCGACCGAGCGGGCGGTAAATGGCGACACTAGGCATCCTCAGCCCGCCAATTACTCCTGCACCGCAGATTACCCGGCCAATTTGGCCAAAGTACTTGAGAAGCGGATACACCTTTTTCGCAGCCGGGTCATCTTCGGAACCACCACAGGATAAGAGAAATGACCAGGCTGATAATAATGCAGCTCGTGATTGGAAAATAAAGGTGGACATTCTCCCGCTCGATCACTACATCGCCCGGCAGGCGGCCGAGCCCTAGCTTCTGCAACCACGGCCATAGCAAGCCGACAGCGATCAATACCAGCCCAATTGTAATTAGAGTCCTATTCACAATGGACTTCGCCCGCTCAACCTCAGCAAAAGCAACAAGTATCCCGAACCCATAGCACTCAGTTCACGCTCGTTACTTGTTCGGTGGATCGGGTTTTGTCATGCCCATCTGGGTCCAGAATATCTTCTGCAGCTCGGTCAAACTCTGTACGTTCGCCGGCAACCAGGTCTTGAGCAAGTCCTGGATATCCAGTTTCTTAATATCGCCTCGAATGCGCTCTTCCAGGTCGTTTACCAGGCGGTCCTGCATGGGCGCGATGTTAGGAAGACCAATGAACTCCCGCGCCTCTGCCGGGGTGCAATCAACATTGATGGTGAATTTCATGAAGGGCTCTCCACTAATGATGCCGGGCAGTATAGCAACCAAGCACGGGCGCTTCCGTAACGATCCTAGCGCGGGTGCGAGGATGCGCGGCTTTGCTTTGCTACGGGCTGGTTGCCGCTGAGACTAGGTCGCGGCTATCAGGAATTTTTCGACTAGCTGTCTACACGGTCGCGGTATGCCATCTTCACAGAAGCTGTATTCGATTCAGGGAAGCAAGCAGGTAAGCCTGAGCTTAGAATGGCTCGACGGCGACGTTTGGTGGGTTGATTTCGAGCAGTTCGAGTGACGCGCTGGCGATGCCGAAAGAGTGTGCCGCGCCGCGATCAGTGAGGGGAAGTCTCAGAACTGCGCAAGGCGATAGTAGATGACCCTGAGTCCCGGGTTGTCCGCCCAGACAGTCAGGATATTGCAGTCGGGCCTTACGATCAGCGTCGGCGGGGTCAGGGTGCACAACAGAAGCACCGCGCTAGGGGCATTGGTTCAACAGCCGACTGACTGTCACACAGCAGCCGGTCGCGCGCTCATGACGGGAGCAGTCATAAGATCGACCCGCCCGCAGCCCCGACGATCAAGACGCTGCCGCCGGCGCGCGCGCATTTTGAGCATCATTTCGACAATGGCGAACCCCGAAAGCGAGCAGGTCCTTTCCTGACGGAGTTCGCCAAGCGGTAAAACGCGGGCTGCCTCAGTTCGAAGCGCCGCGCTTTCGTGTTACGGCGCCGCGGAGATGCTTTCGACCGGTAGGTCGCCCCGCGTCTTCAAGGCCCGCCTCATTTCCTTCAGTCCTGTCATGTCAACCGCTCATCAGACTTTAACCTTCGTGTCAAAGATTAGCGTGCCGGCTACCCAACCTTGACTTCGATCTTGCGAGGCTGGGCGTGCTCTGCTTTGGGAATGCGCAGCGTCAGCACACCATCCTTTAGAGCCGCGTCGCATTTCGACGTGTCGAGATCCCTGCTCAGCGT
>JBOIDC010000035.1:0-41116 GCA_050740315.1 Gammaproteobacteria bacterium
GAATACCAGTGCCGCCATGATGGGTAGAGCTCTTTTCATATAAGCCTCCTCACAATTATTGGACGTTCAGACTGCGGTTGCTGGTGACATCGGTAGTGCGCAATGCAGCCGCTGCGCATATGAAGTATTGTACAAACGTTATCGCCATTGCAACTTGGCGAAATACCGTTGCCGGCGGTTAAAAACTGTAGCGCACGCCCACGTGCACATCTTCGTCCAGCTCGTACTCGGTGTTGTTATCCAGGTCGACTTCAAACACGCGGTAGCCCAGGAAACCGGTCAGGTTCTGGACAAATTCGGACTCGAGCCGCAGGGTCAGATCCATGACTTTCTCCGCTTCTCCGAAGCTCACGATTTCCGGCGCGTAGAAAAATTGCCCCGTGAGATACAGGGATTGCGCGGCATTGACCGCGGTGCTGGCCTTGCCGCCCACCGCGACCGCTAAGAAGTTGTCGTCGACGAAGTCGAGCGTGCCCCCATACACCTTGGGCCCGGCGCTCAGTACGACCGAGCTCGCGCCCGCGGGTGTTCCCGCGAACTCGAGACCTACAGCGCCGATCAGATCATCCTGCTCGTTGGTGAACACCTCGCCGGCCAGATTTCCGGCGCCCAGGCCGATCAGGTCCGCGCCCGTCGCGTACCGGCCTTGAATCGATTGCGTGCTCAGATAAAGTTCCGCCTCATCAGCATGCGCATGAATGCTGACGCCCAGTAATGCTAACGCTAGCCAACCTCTTGGATGCATCTCAATTCCCCTGCTGATAGGCCGCCCGCCGGCTTCATCTGCATTAGCGAAACTCGCAACGCCACATCACCGCGGCGATGAATGGGAAAAAGCAGTAAGCATGCCATGTGCGGATGTGGTCAAATTGCCGCAGTCATGGCATAAAAACAACGAGTATGAGAATAGCCCATTAGCCCGCGATGTCAAGCCTTTGCGCGGGTTCACCCATCAATCGCTGTAAAATGTTCAGCGTTTGAAAAAATTACATTTTTCTGGCCTTCCTGCGCGTGGTCTTTACCGCCGTCAATCCTGAATGCTGAGTAAACATCGTGTGAACGTTTCGTGCTTTGCGACCGCACCCAAAGGCCTGGAAACGCTGCTGGCCGATGAATTGCGGAGTCTTGGGGCGATCGATGTACGGGAAGCTCGCGCGGGTGTGGCGTTCAGCGGTCCTCTGAGTGTCGCGTACCGCGCCTGCCTGTGGTCGCGGCTCGCCAGCCGCATTCTGCTCAAGCTCGATGAGTTCAGGGCATCCGACCCGGACGCGCTCTACGCGGGCGCGGCCGCGATTCGCTGGGAAGCGCACCTGTCGCCCGCCGGCTCGTTCGCGGTGGATTTCAACACGGCCGGTTCGGCCATCACGCACACGCATTTCGGTGCGCTCAAGGTCAAGGACGCCGTTGTCGATCGGTTCCGCGAACGTTTTGGCGTGCGGCCTTCGGTAAGACTGGAGCGCCCCGAGGTGCGCGTGAACGTGCATCTGTCCAATAACGAGGCGGTCGTCTCGATCGATCTGGCCGGTGAGAGCCTGCACCGTCGCGGCTACCGCGAAGAACAGGTGGAAGCCCCGCTCAAGGAAAATCTGGCGGCGGCGATTCTGCTGCGCGCGGGCTGGCCGCAGCTGGCCGCGCGCGGCGCGCCGCTGGTGGATCCCATGTGCGGATCCGGCACCTTGCCGATCGAAGCCGCGCTCATGGCGGGCGATATCGCGCCGGGTCTTGCGCGCGATTATTACGGTTTCCACGGCTGGCGCCAGCACGATGCGCGCGCCTGGTCGGCGCTGCTCGAAGAGGCGCGGGCGCGCCGTCAGGCGGGGCTCCAGCAACTGCCGCCAGTGCGCGGCTGTGACGAGGATCCGCGAGCGGTGGCGCTGGCCATGCGCAACGTCGCGCGCGCCGGGCTCGAGGGACACGTCGAAATCAAGCAGCGCGCACTGGGCGATGGCGATCAGAAATATGCCGTCACCCCGGGACTGGTGGTGATGAACCCGCCTTATGGCGAGCGCTTAGGCGACAGCGCCTCGTTGCCTGCCCGCTACCGCGCGCTGGGGCTGGCGTTGAAACGCAACTTCGCCGGCTGGCAGGCGGCGGTTTTTACCGGCAATCCGGCCTGTGGACGGCACCTGGGCTTACGCGCACACAAGGTCCACAAATTATTCAACGGGGCCCTGCCATGCGAATTGCTGCACATCGCGCTGCACGCGGCCGCGTCCGCGGCTGGGTCCGCGCGCAGCGAGAGCGCGGCCGGATTCGCCAATCGCCTGCGCAAGAACGCGCGGAATCTCAAACGCTGGCGCGAACGCGAGAATGTGGCCTGCTACCGCCTCTACGATGCCGATCTGCCGGATTACAACCTCGCGATTGACCTGTATCAAAACGACGCGCTGTGCGCGCACGTGCAGGAATACGAGGCGCCGCCGAGCGTGGACCTGCGGCGCGCGCGCGCACGTCTGAACGAGGTGCTGGCCGTGATCCCGGAGATTCTCGACATCTCGCCGGCGCGTGTTTATCTCAAACGGCGGCGGCGCCAGCGCGATGGCGCCCAGTACCAGAAGCTGGGCACGCGCGGCGCCTATCACGCGGTGCGTGAGGGTGAATGCCGGTTATACGTTAACTTCACGGATTACCTCGACACGGGTCTGTTTCTCGATCACCGCATCACGCGTTCCATGCTCGGCGCGCTGGCGGCCGGCCGCCGGTTTCTCAATCTGTTCGCGTACACCGGCGCGGCCACCGTGCATGCCGCGCGGGGCGGCGCTGTGGCTTCCGTATCGGTGGATATGTCGCGTACCTATCTCGACTGGGCGCGGCGAAATTTCGAGCTGAACGGGATCGATACCAGTCGCCACAGCCTGGTCCGCGCCGAGGTGCGCAAGTGGTTGAGCGAGGACAGCGGCCGCCGTTTCGAGCTGATCTTCATCGATCCGCCCAGCTTTTCGCGCTCCAGGCGTATGACCGATACATTCGACATACAGCGCGACCACGCCGATCTGATCCGCGCCGCGGCGGCTTTGCTGGCGCCGGGCGGGATCATTATTTTCTCAACCAACATGCGGCGCTTCCGCATGAGCCCGGAGGCGCTGGGCGGGCTCGCGGTCGAAGACATATCCCGTCAGACATTGCCGAAGGACTTCGCGCGCAATCCCCGGATTCATCAGTGCTTTCGCATCACGCGCGGCTCATGACCGCGATGCAGGCCCCGCGATAGCTCGGGAAGGCAGTTGCCGTTTCCCGAGCACCATAGAAAATTTCATTGACAAAGGCCAACAGAGGTGTTGACAGGGCCATCGGCTTACGTTATTGTGCACTGCAACAGATGGTGCAATGCAACAAGTTATTTACCCAACAGTTAGGAGATCAATCATGCAGAACAATTTCTTTCAATTTGCGAATGAAGCAGGCAACGCCAACAAAGCCGTTCTGGAGGCGTTCGAAAAGTTGAACAAAACCAACGCTCAGACGCTCGAAAAGCTGACCGCGCAGCAACTGGAGGCAGCGAACCTGGTCTTCGAGGGTAGCGCCAAGCAGTTGCAGCTGTGGAGCGATGCCAAGGATTACAGCGAGATCTGGGGCGCGCAGTCCAAGCTGGCCGACGAGTATGGCAAACGCTTCGCGCAGTGCGCGCAGCGGACGCTGGATATTCTCGGCGAAGCGCGTGACGCCTACACCGGTCTGGTGGAGCAGAACGTCAGCGCCGCGAGCGAGAGCTTCAAGCGCACGGCCACCAAGCGCGCCGCATAATCAAGCGGATGCAATCTTAGGGAACACCTGCCGCAAAAGGGTACGAAGGATCAGCTTCGTATGAGCGCCCAGGGACTTGCGCTCCGGGCTATCCGGCCCACACCGGACGTGATGCCGGATAGCGTTGCCCTTCGGCGGTGACGAGCCGCCGAAAAGCAGGGGAAGTGTTGCATCGATAAGGACACGCGCATGTTTCGCTTTCAATCTCCGGGACTTCGGGATGAAGTTTCCGGAGATACACGTAAATAAGTCTAGAGCCTCCGATCTAGCCTTATCTGCCCCGCACCGCGCTGGCGGTAGCGGGGCTTTTTTGTGCCTGATCGGGCGTTCACGGCCGGCTCCAGCGCACCTTCATCTCAACAGGCAACCCTGGTAACTGTACCCCCTGCAACTATACTTAAGGGAACCTTTGATCAGCGCAGAGCTTTCCCGGAAATCGGTTTGCTGCATATCAACGGCGCGAAGCTAAAACAGGAGCGCGACATGGCCAGTACAAATTGGCGAATGAAAGGTCAATATGTCAAGAACTGCAATTGCGCTTTTGGCTGTCCGTGCGATTTCAATGCACGCCCAACCTACGGTCATTGCGAGGGCATGGCCGGCATGCACATCGATGAAGGGTACTTTGGCGACCTTAAATTGAACGGATTGCGCTGGGCGGCCACCTACCACTGGCCGGGCGCGCTGCACGAAGGCAACGGCAGCTTGCAGCCTATCGTCGACGAGCGCGCCGACAACCAGCAAAGACAGGCGTTGCTGACGATTCTCTCGGGGCAGGAGCAGGACGAGGGCACCTTCTTCTGGATTCTGAGCCAGATCGTGAGCAACTTTCTCGAACCGAAGTTCCTGCCCATTGATTTCGACTTCGATCTGGATGGCCGCACCGCGCGCGTGGTGGTGCCGGGCATTCTGGAGACCACGTCGCGCCCCATCAGCAATCCCGTCACCGGCGATCCGCACCGGATCCGGGTTCGGATGCCGGAAGGCTTCGAGTATTTCGAAGCCGAGATCGCCAGTGCGACCACATGCGGGACGGGCGACATCAAGTTCGATCTCGCCGATCGTCATAGCTCGCTTGCCCATGTGGACCACACGCCCTCCGGCCCCGCGTAAGCCGCCCCAGGATGCCTGCGGATCGTCGTATCGCGCGCAATGAGATGAGATCGAGCGTGCGTTAGATGTCTGGCGCGGGCGCGCTCGAAGCCGTTCTCAATCGCGACCGCGCAGTAGTGCTGCTCGCGCTCGCGTGCGTAATCGGTCTGGCGTGGCTTCGGCTTATCGATATGGCGGACATGGAAGACATGTCCGCGACGATGGCGGTCGCAATGGGCATGGCGCCCTGGGACGTGACCGGCCTGGCGCTGATGTTTCTCATGTGGGTGGTGATGATGGCCGGCATGATGATGCCCGGCGCGGCGCCCATGATCCTGCTGTTCGCGGCTGTCCAGCGCAAGAAATCGGTGCGTGGCGTGCCCTACGTGCCGACCGCTGTGTTTGCGCTGGGCTATGTGTTGGTGTGGGCGGGTTTCAGCCTGCTCGCGACGCTTCTGCAAAGCGGGTTACAGCAGACAGCGCTGCTCTCGCCCATGCTGGTCAGCACCAGCAGCGTGCTGGGGGGAACGCTGTTCATTGCCGCCGGGGTGTATCAGTGGACGCCACTGAAAAACGCCTGTCTCGACCGTTGCCGTTCGCCGCTGAACTTCATTTTATTCCGCTGGCGCGCAGGCACCAGTGGTGCGTTGCGCATGGGCATCGAGCACGGCGCTTACTGCCTGGGCTGTTGCGGGTTTTTGATGAGTCTATTGTTCGTCGGCGGCGTGATGAATCTATTATGGGTAGCTCTTATCGCTTTATTTGTGCTGGTCGAGAAGCTCTTGCCTGGCGGGCAGAGAATCGCGCGCATCAGCGGGGGCCTGATGGTCGCGGCCGGGGTCTATTTGATCAGTTCGTGAACATCGCCTTATCCCGAAGGCGTCGCCAATCGCACGCTGAGCGACGCAAGCTAGCTCATAAGCCGGACGCGCCGGTGCTTGAACAGCGGGATCAGCGCCATGCCCGCCACGAAGCCGCCAATGTGCGCGCGAAACGCCACGCCCGCGCCCTCCGGCGCGCCGAGCTCGGAAATCAATTGCAATACAAACCACAGGCCCAGTACCAGAAGCGCCGGCAGGCGCGTGACCTGCGAAAAGAATCCCAGCGGGATCAGCACCAGCACGTGGGCGCGCGGGTGCAGCAGCAGATACGCGCCCAGCACGCCGGAGATCGCGCCGCTCGCGCCGATCATGGGGATCTCCGAGCCCGGTGCGGGCAGCGCCTGCGCCAGCGCGGCGGCGATGCCGCACAGCAGATAAAACGCGACAAACCGGCCGTGGCCCATGGCGTCTTCGATGTTGTCGGCGAAGATCCACATGTACAGCATGTTGCCGATCAGATGCAGCCAGCCGCCGTGCAGAAACATCGACGTGAACACCGTAGCCACCGGCGGTACAAGGTCAAGCTCCGGCGGCAGCGCCGCGCCCTGCAACAACACCGCCGGAATCAGGCCCAGCGAATAGACCGCGGCCTGCTGGTTGGCGCCCAGCGAGACCTGCCACAGAAATACGAGTATGCACGCCGCGATAATCGTATAACTGACCACCGGCGTGGTACGGACGGGGTTGTCGTCTCTGAGCGGAATGAGCATGACGTTGTCTGTTGATCGACGCGCAGCGTAGTCTAGCAGTTAATTGCACCGCTAAATTATCGCTGGCAACGAAGCCCTGCGCCGTGTGCGGATGCTAGACTTTCGTACAAGACTGGGCTGAACCAGCGCCACATGGAGATTTCTCCATTATGTCATCGACGTTCATATCCTCCACGCTCGAGGGGCAACCGGTTCCCGGCCGCACCATCGCCGGCGCGAGCCGCAGGACCATCGGCGCCTATCTCCTCGATCGACTCTTCGACGCCGGCGCGCAGCACATTTTCGGTGTGCCGGGCGATTACGTGCTGAAGTTCTACGACGAGATCACCAAAAGCCGTATCAAACACATCGGCACCACGCGCGAGGACACGGCCGCGTTCGCCGCCGACGGTTACGCGCGCTGTCAGGGCATCGGCGCGCTGGCGGTCACCTACGGCGTGGGCGCGCTGAGCGTGGTCAACGCGGTGGCCGGCGCCCACGCGGAATCGTCGCCCGTGGTGGTCATCAGCGGTGCGCCCGGCGTGCGCGAGCGCCGCGAGGATCCCTTGCTGCACCATCGCTTCGGGCCGTTCACCTTTCAGCGCGAGATCTTCGAGCGCATCACCTGCATGACCGCGGTGCTGGACGATCCGGTCATGGCGTTTCGCCTGATCGAGCGCGCCATCGCCGCCGCGCGTGCGTTGAGCAAGCCCGTTTATATCGAGCTGCCGCGCGACCGGGTGATGGAAGCCGGCTTCAAAGTGCCGGCCGAACCGATCGAACCGGCGCCGACCAACGAAGGCGCGCTTAACGAAGCGGTGGCGGAGACCGTGACCTTGCTGGCGAACTGCGCCTCGCCGATAGTGATCGCGGGCGTGGAGGTCCACCGCCGTAATCTTCAGGATGCGCTGGTGGATCTCATCGAGCGCGCGCGGCTGCCGGTCGCCGCCACGCTCACGGGCAAGTCCGTAGTGGCCGAGCGGCACCCGGCGTATCTGGGCGTTTACGAGGGCGCGATGAGCTCGGAAACCGCGCGCTACATGGTCGAGCAGTCGGAACTGCTATTGATGCTGGGCGTGACTTTGAACGACGTGGACACCGGCATCTACACCGCGAAGCTCGATCCCGAGCGCATGGTGCGCGCGGCGCAGGGCGAGGTCATCATCCGTCATCACCGTTACACCAACGTCGCGCTGGGCGAATTTATCACCGCGCTGGCACGCAAGGTCGCGCCGCGACCAGAGCCGTTGCCCACGCTGCCTCCCGGTCCGGATGCGCCGGGTTTTCCGGAAACGGGCAGGCCCATGACGATCGCGCGCCTCATCGGCCGGCTGAACGAGGGGCTCACTCCGGACATGATGGTCGTGTGCGACGTCGGCGATTGTCTGTTCGCGGCCGTGGAAATGCGGGTGCACGCGCGCACCGAATTTCTCGCTTCCGGTTTTTATACGACCATGGGCTTCGCGGTGCCGGCCGCGCTGGGCGCGCAGATCGCCCGGCCCGACCGCCGCGCGCTGGTGCTGGTCGGCGACGGCGCGTTCCAGATGACCGGCACCGAGCTCGCCTCGCACGCCCGTTTCGGTCTCGCGCCCATCGTCATCGTGTTCAACAACCGCGGTTACAGCACCGAGCGGTTTATTCTGGATGGCCCGTTCAACGACATCGGCGAATGGCGCTTCGAGAATCTCAGCCAGGTGTTCGGCCCGCTGCACGGCTTCGCGGCCGCCACTGAAGACGCCTTCGAAACCGCGCTTCAGCAGGCGATTGCGGCGCGCGATGCGCCCAGCATCATCAACGTGCATCTTGAACCCGATGATCCGTCACCCGCGATGCGGCGCCTGGCCGAGCATCTGAAATCGCGGGTGGGCGGCGGCGAGAAAGCCTAGTACATCGTTGGTTTGAAGGCAGGAGTGACCTCCAGATCGCGATCGATTCGCAGACCATCGTTACGTAACGACGTGCGCTTTCTCCGGGGGTAAGCGGCCGCGCCTCGCACTTGAACGCATAAAAATTGTCTCATCGCTACGATCCGATCGAGAGGACAAGCGATGAAAAGACTTCTGATCCTGTTGCTGAGCTTCGCGACATTCTCAACGATCAACCTGCAAGCGCAGGAAAGTGGCGCCGGGCGCTCGATCGCCACATTCGCCGGCGGCTGTTTCTGGTGCATGGAGCCGCCTTACGACGAACTCGACGGCGTGACCGCCACCGTCTCGGGCTACACGGGCGGCGAGTTGAAAAATCCCACTTACGAACAGGTCTCGGCCGGCCGCACGGGTCACGCGGAGGCCGTGCAGATCATCCACGATCCGGACAAGGTCAGCTACAAAAAACTGCTGGACGTGTTCTGGCGCAACATCGACCCGCTGGATGACGGCGGGCAGTTCTGCGACCGGGGTAGCTCATATCGTCCCGCCATTTTCTATCACGACGACGAACAGAAGCGCCTGGCCCAAGCGTCGAAACGGGCACTGGAGAAATCCGGACGCTTCGATCAACCCATCGCCATCGAGATCGTCCCGGCCAGCCAGTTCTACAAGGCAGAGGACTACCACCAGGATTACTACCAGAAGAATTCGCTGCGCTACAAGTTTTACCGCTACGCCTGCGGGCGCGACGCGCGTTTGGAAGAACTGTGGGGCGAGAAGGGATAGCGCGACAATCAACCTGTCCGCACATCGCGGCGATCCACAATTACTCCTCGGCTTGCCGTAGGTCGCCGATCCCTTGGCGATATCGGGTCTAGCGTCGGAACCTATCCACCCGTCGACGTAGGGTCAATCCCTCGATCGCGACTATCCGCTTCAGGGAGTCACCCCACCTACTGATAATCACCGGGCGCGTTCTTGCATTACACTCACAAGTTCCAAATTTGGGCACGCTGTAGAGCGCGCGCGGAGTCTCTTTATCACCAAATTGCTCACAGATTTTAAACAACCATTTTTCGGCCTTATGCACAGGATGTTGTGCTTGACTGATCACGACATCACATTGTATGGTGTTAGCGGCTCTGGTAGTAACGGCTCAAGGAGAGAGCATGACAGACGAGGAAGGTACCAGAGGCAGCATCGATAATCCGCTGGCCATTCACATCTACTTTGGCTGCCGCACAAGATGTACGGCGACCTAGGCTGATAGTTACGGGTTGTAGACGTACTGCAGGCAAAACAATGCTAACCAACACTCAACTCCGCTACTTTGATAGCGAGGTTCTTCGTCTCCCGAGAGACAAGCGCACCGAATATCACGCGCAAGTAGACCGGCTCATCAAGACTCTTTCAGCCAGCGTCAAAGATAACACCAAGATCAAGATCACGAAGGTTGTGAAAGCGGGATCTTTCGCAAAATTTACGATCCTGCGTAAAAAGTGTCCACGACCCAGTAGACGTTGACCTAGTCTTCTACATCTACGGCAGAAGTGTGGATAAGGCGACCCGAGAGAGTCTTAGCGCTGAAATCTACGATTTACTTGTTGATCTCTATCCCAATAAAGCAGTCGAGGATTTCGAAATTCAGAAAAAAGCGGCCACTGTGACTTTCAAAGGAACTGGGCTCGCAGTCGATATCGTCCCCGTCATCGAAATCGAGGGCGAGCCGGGGCGAGGGTATCAATTCGGGGTCGACGGCTCAAAAACCAAAACTTGCGCTCCGTGCCAAATAGATTTTGTCAAAACTCGAAAGGATACTGATAAAGATTACCGAACTCTGGTGCGTCTAGGAAAGAAGTGGCGCAACTATCAAGAGATCAAACCGCTGAAGTCGTTTCACATCGAATTGATTTTGGCTTTTCTCCAAGACCGCGACGGCACCAGTGAAAGCATAGAACAAAGACTACGCGACTTTCTCCTGTATATCGCTCAATCAGGACTCAAGGAATTGATTCGTTTTCCTGAGAATAGAGGGAGAATTGCCGAATTTGATGATCCCGTTGTCATCGTTGATCCTGTGAGCAATAACAACAATACGGCAGCGCGCATCTCCGAAGATGAACGACAGGCGATCGTTTGCGCGGCTTGCAATGCTTGGGAAACGGCAAACTTCGCATCTACCGAGGACGACCCGGAGGTCTGGAAGGAACTCTTTGGTCCGCGCTTTAAAATCAAGGATTGAGCAGATGGCGACAACCTATACTAAAACGGACACTTTTTCGGTCACCGACGTTGAGGCTACTTTCCGCCGCTTTCGATCTGACATGTTGATGATCGCAGATAGCACAAAGGCAATTACTCGTGGAGATGCAGAAAACTACGCGCATGATGCTGAGTATCTCGCACGGCGCGGGTATCTGAAGGCTGTGGATGTCACACTACTGAGTGGCTGGGTGGAGCAGAAGGCGCTGCGCTACACGGTCAATGAAAAGGCCGGGCACTTAGAAACGTCGAGACCTGGAGGTGTGCTTTGGCCAAAGTTGAATGACGCGCATGTACGAGTCATCTTATTTTGCACTTCTAAATACACGGATGAGATTAGAAAAGCGACCAAGCCCTATTTAAAAGTATCTTGGGGGCCGGCCCACGATGACGCCTCCCACTCCGGTCTCAGCAACATCGGTGCGCGCAACTACGTCAGCAATAGCTATGGACTGCAACGAGCGGACTTTAATTACGTAATGGACTACGCATCATCCGTTTTTGACTACGAGATACCACTTCCAGATGAACACCTGGCACAACAGGAACTCAGCCTGTTAGGTTTCGAGATCCGGTATGACCGAATCCAGAAGCAGCTGCAATTGCTGCTTCGGCTGGATGAGGTAAACGCCTGGAGCAAGAGCCATTACGGTAAGAAGATCATCCCGCTCTGCAATCTTATCTCCGAACAATATCCCTTAGTGGTTTTCCATGGCGATGTTGGAACTGGCAAAACCGTAACCGCCGAATGCGTAGCCAATCGCCTAGTGAGAGATGCCAAAGCCGAGGACTCGATTCTTTTCAAGCTGAGTAATAGAGTCCGCGGCAGTGGCAAGGTTGGCGAAATGGGCACTCTTTTAGCTGATGCTTTCAAAAGGATTACCGAAGCAGCTGGAAAAGCCCGTCGAGCCATCCTAATCATCGATGAAGGCGACTCTCTCGCCGCTACCCGCACGCAGGAGCACAGCCATCATGAAGACAAAGTAGCAGTTAATACCCTAATTCAGAGCATCGACAGTCTGCGGACATTCGGAGGGCGGGTAGTGACAATCCTTTGCACTAATCGGCTTTCTGTTGTTGATGCCGCGCTTCGCCGCCGAGCGTCTATTGTCGAGGAGTTTGTCCGGCCATCCCCCCAGGAGCGGCGACAACTCTTCAGTATGGATCTGGACGGCCTAGGCCTACACAGTTCGCAGGTTGATGAGTTAGTCCAACTGACTGGTGAGCGTGACGGCCACCCGACCTGGACTTATTCTGATTTGCGCTCGCGGTTTTATCCTATAGCGCTTTCCAAAGCTTTTCCAGATCGCCCGCTCTCCTTCGAGGATCTGCGCGACTGTGCCAGTACGATGCAACCAACCCCCATCATGGAGGATATATGATGCCGAAGCCACCTCTGCATGGCCGACGCATCCACATCGCCGGCAGTATCGCCGATGATCTGGAGATCGCCTCGACCGGTGAAGTCAAAGCTGCCCTTTCCTTCGTCGCCGCCTTGGTCGTTGATCTCATGCGCAAGGGCGCTACTTTTGTAGTTCCGGTCGATGCGGACAAGCGGCGCCCAGGTGATTATCTGCCGATATGCTTTGACTGGCTGATCTGGGAGATGCTTAGCGCCAATCTAGCCGGGCGACCATCGGGCGCACCTAATCCGCTAGCGGTAGCGGTTCAGCACCACAAGACCGAGGATCAAATCGCCGATGACAAATATGACTTGTGGGATAGTTTACGAGGTTCCGAGCTAGTTTCGATTGACAACGCCTCGCACTGGAACATGGCGAGCAAGCGTATGGAGATGCAGGCGTTACACGGCGATATCCTTATTACGCTTGGGGGCTCCGAAGGTGTTCTTTTTCTCGCGAATCTTTATCACCAAGCTGGTAAACCAGTGATTCCGCTCAACTACCGGTTGTGTGCCAACGATACAGGGTCGCGCAAGCTCTTCAATCACGCGCTGACAAGTCAGGAGACAGCCCGGTTCTTCCGCGTGGAAGGTCAAGTCGCTCCCCACGATTGGATCAACCGCTTGAATTTTTCTCACCGACACGATGTATCCTACCGAGTCGCTCAAGTAGTTGGGCTCCTCGAGTCTCTGGAACGGCCTATAGTTTTTGCGGTGCGGCTCCTCGACTCGAAGGCGGATTTATTTCAGGAAGTCGAGGATTTCTTTACTGGCGTGGTGAAGCATGTCGTTGAGAATGAGCTTGGCTATACTCTAAAGATCGTTGACGGCCGCCAAGCGTACGAGCACTCGCGCATTGACGCTGAAATCTTCAATAAGCTCCATCACAGTTCCGTCGTAGTGGCAGACATCACCGGTTCCCGCGCGAACTGCTTTATCGAACTGGGCTACGCACTCGGCCGATCGATTCCTATGATGATGACCGCAAGAGACGGCACTCAATTTCCTTTTGATGTGGGGACTCTTCCAGGCCATCCGTGGGACCCCTCTCTTTCGCTTGAGGATCGCCAGCGCAAGTTTCTTGCCTACTGGAAGGCGAACATTAACCGGCCCCCGCTCGTACCACCCGAGCCACTAGTTCCATGAACTTAAACCCAAAAGATTGCTTCGTTTCGGTCGATGTCGAAACTGCCGGTCCGATTCCGGGAGTCTATAGCCTCCTGAGTATTGGGGCTTGTCTGGTGGAAGACGACTCCGTCAGCTTTGAATGCCTTCTAAAACCGATCTCTCAAAAGGCTGATCCCAAAGCGCTGAAGATTTCTGGCTTTTCGCTTGAGTATTTGGAGCGTGAAGGCCTAGACCCGAAAGTGACGATGCAGCGATTCGCGGAATGGCTAGGACAGGTTGCCGGTGCTCGTAGTCTGGTCTTCGTCGGGCTCAATGCTGGATTCGATTGGTCCTTCATTAACTACTACTTTCATCGCTATCTTCACTCTAACCCTTTCGGCTTCGCGGCTTTGGATATCAAAGCGCTTTACATGGGAGCGACTGGGGTTGACTGGCGCGAGTCGAAGTCCAGCGAAATGGTTAAGCTTCTCAATCCGAAATTGACCGGTGACCATGATGCGCTGAACGATGCCCGCGCCCAAGCTGAACTCTTTCGTTTGATTATCGAGTATCGTGATCAGAAAGGAATGGGAACTGGGATAGGTCGGTAAATATCGAGAGCGACACAAGCGGATTTCTACGCTGGAACTGAACAAAGCGCAACTCTAGCACCTCAATAAGGGCGCCTGGTTCGCTGCGGTCGCGTCAAAGTCGCGATCCAGCACATTCGGCGCAATGGCGTGCTGCCGCCGCTCGCCAGGTGTCCTTGGGCAGCCGATGGTTCCCGGGCCGCGCCTTGAGTGCGGCTGCACGCATCAGGCGGGCAAGACGTTCGCGACCGCAGATGATCTGCCATGCTTGCAGATCCAGCCAGATGCGTCGCACGCCGTAAGTCTGACCGCTCTCGCCGAAGCTGGTACGCATCGCGACCAGAATCCGCTCGTCGTCCCGGACCCGCGGCCGCACCAGCCACGCATAGAAACCGCCACGCGACACAGCGAGCACTGTACACATCAGCTCTACGATGCGCAGCAATGAATCGAAATCTCAGCCCGACTCTTTGGCGAAGAACGCGGTGGCTTTTTTTAAAATGTCGCGCTCCATCTTCAGACGCGCATTCTCGCGCCTGAGCCGCTCGATCTCTGCTTGCTCCGGCTTCAGGTTGCCATGTCCGGGAGACGCCTGCGCCGGGTCCGCTTTGTATGCGTGCACCCACTTGCCAAGCACGTTCACATGCGAGTCCAGTTGCTGTGCGGCTCGCTGAATCGGTAAACCCCGTTCAATGACCAAGCGCACCGCCTCACGCTTTAACTCCATTGTGAAAACTCGTCTGTTGCTCATGGGCTACCTCCAGGTTCATTGTCCACCTTATCTCGGTCATCCAAACCCGGGGCATTTAAGTTGTCCATATTTCGTGGACAATCTTAAGTTGTGGACGAACTTTGCAGTAAGCTCCGTCTCGGCAATTGAGCTGGTTTGTCCACTATTTACAGTTGTCCACGAAACGTGGACAATGTGAAATTATGGACAACGCGCTTCCCCTAACCGAAGACCGTCTATTAACGGCCGCTATGGCGGCCGCGCAGCCGCTCGGCTTGCACTGGACGCTTGTTGAGGGTGAGCCAAAAATCGGCAGGACTCGCGCTGATGCTCTCGTGCGTCTGCGTTACGGTGGAGAAGAAGCGCTATATGCCGTCGCGATCAAGCGCGCGCTGCGGCCTGCCACGTTAGGCGCAGTTATCCATCAGTTGGAGCCCATGGGCAAGCAGACTTTGCTTGTTACAGATTACGTCACCCCGCCACTCGCTGAAGAACTACGCGCGCGCGGCGTTGCTTTCATCGATACTGCTGGCAACGCCTACTTGGAGAATCCCCCGTTGCTCGTCTGGGTCAAAGGCCAACGTCGGCAGGAATTCCAAACTAAACGTACAGGAGGCCGCGCCTTTCGACCAACAGGGCTCCAAGTATTGTTCGTCTTACTGTGCAAACCCGAGGTGGTGAACCGACCGTATCGAGAAATCGCCACTCTAGCCGGCGTGGCTCATGGCACGGTCGGCTGGGTGATGGCCGAACTCCCAAAGCTTGGTTTTGTGATCGAAGCGGGCGGTAAACGCCGTCTGGTGCAGGGCGAACGGCTGCTGGAACAATGGGTGGAAGCCTACGTCCACATACTGCGGCCGAAGCTGATGCTGGGCAGGTACCGCGCCGACAAATTCGATTGGCTAAACGACTTCGATCCGACGAAATACGATCTGCAGCTTGGCGGCGAGCCAGCGGCAGCTCGTTTAACTCAGTATCTGCGACCAGCAACAGCGACCTTTTACGGCGAGAGGATTGAGCCACGCTTGCTGCTTGACCATAAACTACGCGCTGATGTCGGCGGAAACGTCGAAGTGCTCAAGAGATTCTGGAACATCGAAGCTGAGCAGACGGCATTGGCACCAACGCTGCTGATATACGCGGATCTACTGGCTATTGGTGATGCTCGTTGCCTGGAGACCGCAAATCTGCTGTATGACCGCGTCGTCGCTGGACTTAAGTAACCAGCCGGACCTGAGCTGGCTATCTGACCTGGTGAGTGTCGTAAAGGCGCACGCTCGCAATCTACCGCCATTACTGGTAGGCGCCACAGCGCGAGACCTGCTGCTTACTTACGCTCATAACGTGGAGATCGCGCGCGCGACACAGGATGTCGATCTGGCCTTTGCCGTACAAGATTGGCAGACGTACTGTCAGCTTCGTCAATATCTCATCGACTCGGGCGAATTTGAAGCTGGGGGTGGTTCTTTGCACAGGCTTAGATTTCGCGCTTGGTTACCTATAGACCTGATCCCGTTTGGACACATCGAACGCCCCGACCGAAGTATTGCGTGGCCACCTCAACAGGAGATAGTCATGACGGTGCTCGGCTATCGTGAAGCATTCGCCGCAGCGACGACTGTGCACCTGCCTGACAATGAGCAGATCGCAGTGGCGTCGCTGCCAGCGCTGGCAATACTCAAGATTGTCGCTTGGCATGAAAGGCGTCGCGAAACGCGAGGGAAGGATGCTTATGATCTTTGGTTCCTCCTGCGCAATTATCTGAATGCTGGCAATGATGCGAGGATCTACTCTGAAGCAAGTCACCTGCTGCAAAGCGAAGACTTTGATGTCGACCGTGCATGCGCATGGCTGTTGGGTGCCGATGCCCGTCGGGTCTTAGAGCATGGTGAAGCGCCGGATGTTGGATTGGATCAGATCTGCGCAGTACTTGATCCGGAGATCGATCCGCATGGGCCGCTGCGGCTTGTTGGCGAAATGCAGGCGAACGCCGCGGACACCGCTCTGGGTTTGCTCATCGCCTTCCATGCAGGGCTGACAGGAAAGGCTGCCCCATGAGCAGCACTAACATCGTCCAGAAGCTCTGGGACCACTGCAAGCGCAAGCGCCCCGGGGCTCGGGCAGAGCCTCGCCCGTTCGCCGGCACGCGAACACGCGGGTGTTCGCGAGAAATCCCGGCTTACCCTGCACGACGACGGCTTGTCTTATGGCGACTACGTCGAGCAGTTAACGTTTCTGCTGTTTCTCAAGATGGCGGACGAGCAGTCGAAGCCGCCATTCGACAGACCTTCGCCTATCCCTCCCGAGTATTCCTGGCCGAAACTGGTCAAGCGCGACGGCGATGATCTGGAGGCGCATTACCGGCATACGCTGGAAGCGCTGGGCAAGCAGCCGGGCATGATCGGCGTGATCTTCCGCAAGGCGCAGAACCGTGTACAGGATCCGGCCAAGCTGACGCGGCTGATCGCTGATCTCATCGACAAAGAACAATGGTCGTCGCTGGACACCGACGTGAAGGGCGACGCCTATGAGGGCCTGCTGGAGAAGAATGCGGCGGACGTGAAGGGCGGGGCGGGGCAATACTTCACGCCGCGCCCTTTGATCCGCGCGATCGTGGACGTAATGCGGCCGCGGGCCGGCGAAACACTGTGCGATCCGGCCTGCGGCACCGGCGGCTTTTTGCTCGCGGCGCATGAATATGTCCGCAAGCACAACAAGCTGGACAAGGCGCAGCTCAAGCACCTGAACACGGCGGCCCTGCGGGGCGTGGAGCTGGTCGATGGCGTCGCGCGGCTGTGCTGCATGAATCTGGTGCTGCACGGGGTCGGTGATAGTGGAAGCGGCGTCCCGCCGCTTATCGAAGAACAGCGCCGAGACGGCGCTGCCACGTTCTTTGTGCCGGTAACGGTTCAGGACGCACTGCGTGGCAAGCATGGCGAATTCGATCTGGTGCTCACCAATCCTCCCTTCGGCAAGAAAAGCAGCATCACCGTGGTCAACGAGGTGGGCGAGCAGAGTCGCGAGTCGTTGACCTACAACCGCGACGACTTCTGGGCCAGTACGTCGAACAAGCAGCTGAATTTCCTGCAGCACGTGCATTCGATCCTGAAGATGCACGGGCGCGCGGCCGTGGTCGTGCCGGACAATGTGCTGTTCGAGGGCGGCGCGGGCGAGACCATCCGGCGCGAGTTGTTGAAGCAGGCGGACGTGCATACCTTGCTTCGATTGCCGACCGGCGTTTTCTACGCGCAGGGCGTGAAGGCGAACGTGCTGTTCTTCGACCGCAAGCCTGCACAGGAAAAGCCCTGGACCAGCAAGCTGTGGATCTACGACCTGCGTACCAACAAGCATTTCACGCTCAAGACTAATCCGCTCAAGCGCGACGACCTTGATGAATTCGTCGAGTGCTTCAACGCCGCGAATCGGCATGAGCGCACGCCGACCTGGAATGAGGAAGAGCCCCCTCACCCTAACCCTCTCCCCGCTCGCGGGGAGAGGGAAGTTGGGCTGACTGGCCGCTGGCGCCGTTACGGCTATGATGAACTAATCAAACGCGACAAGGCGAGCTTAGACGTCTTCTGGCTTAGAGATGAAAGCCTCTCCGAGTCGGACAACCTCCCGCCGCCGGACGTGATCGCGCTGGAGATCATGGAAGACCTGGAGGCGGCACTCGCCCAGATGCGGGAGATCGTGACGGACTTGAGCGAGCCGGCTGCTAAAGAGAACTGATGTCCCGCGATCGAAAGCATAGACTGCCAACGGATGAGACACGCAATAGCTGCTAGTGCAATGGTCTACCGGTGCGCTTACCGAAAAAAAAGTACGATAATGCTCACGTCCGAGGCTGGTTCGAGACGGCTTCGATAAAATCGCTACGAAGGGCCTCGCTTGGCTAAGGTTTCAATCGGCCGAATTTCAGGTTTGCACCAAGAATCGGCGTATTATCTGTCACAAGCCTTCACCAGTCGATGCCGGCAACGAGGCGATAAGAATAAGGTGAGATGCTCATGCGGATTCGACGCATCGGGTCTGCCGACCCATTGTTCTTCTCTATTCTTCTTGGGCTCGCGCTGAGCGCCGCGATGCCCGAGGCTGTGGCGCGCGAGAACCTCGACACTGAAATTCGTTTGTCGGATGCGCTGATGATGCCGGGCTCAGGACGTGCGTCACGGGGGCGAAAGGCCAGGCCAGAGCCGGAAGGCACTCGAGCCATCCTGCCGCAGGTCGGGTACAGTCCGGACAAGGGAGCGAACGCAGGTATCAAGTATACGGACCGGAGTCTGGGCGCTGGCGGCCTGACCGTGGATTTAGGTGCTATCTATTCGGAGAAGGGGCGGCAAGAGGTCGAGTTCGCAATCGCGTCACCTCACCTATTGAACGACTGGATGATGGCGTCATTCGAGGCGAACTTCATGACGGACCCGACCTATGAATTCTTCGGACTCGGCAACAACGACATCGGACCAGAGCCCCTCTCGACACATCGCTATCAGGCGACCAACGCCCTGTTCAGCCTCGCGTTCCGGCCGTTCAACCGCCTCCTCCTGGTGGCTTCCGTGGGGTTCGCCGACACGTTTATCGGGACCGGAAAACTCGAGGACGAAGTACCCGCCACAGTGGATGCGTTTCCGACGTTGGTGGGCACCGATGGCGGTAGGACGAACCCGGTTGCGCTGTCACTGGTCTTCAACAACCGTGAAGATATAACGCGACCGTCGCGGGGTTGGCGTTTCATCGCCAAAGCACAGCACGTCAACCGGGCGCTCGACAATGACTTTCAGTTCACCCGCTACATCCTGGATGCGAGTTATTTGCTGCCTCTACTAACCCGGCGCCAGGTGCTTGGCTTCCGAGTGGGGGGACAGTTCATCGATGGGGATTCTAATGAGATCCCGTTTTTCGAGCTTGCCTCCCTGGGCGGGAGCGAGGATCTGCGCGGTTTTTTCCAGGATCGTTTCCTGGGGAAACATCGGATAATGGTGAATCTGGAGTATCGTCTCAAGCTGTTCGATTTCCATTTCTTCGACTGGACTCGTGTGCGGATCGACGGTGTCCTGTTCGGAGATGCCGGGCGCGTGTTTCAGGACGACGAGTTGAGCAAGCAATTCGCGGTCAATAAGGATTTGCTGGGGCGGCTCGTCGACGATTTCCAATACAGCTATGGCGGCGGCACCCGCATCGCGCTTGGGCAGGCGATCCTGGCCAGGATCGATGTCGGTTTCAGCGAGGAAGAATCGGGCCTGGTGTACCTGACCTTCGGCCATATCTTCTGAAGCGCTGCCTCCACAAGGCGCTTAAGCGCCCCGAGCACGCGGAGCTCTAACGAAGAGAATCCGAACGGCCGCTGGCGCGCTTAAAGCTGCGGCGAACTTGTCAAGCGCGAGAAGGCGGGCCTCGATATCTTCTGGTTGCGCGACGAAAGCCTCTCCGAGTCCGACAACCTCCCGCCGCCGGACGTGATCGCGCTGGAGATCATGGAAGACCTGGGGGCAGCACTCGCCCAGTGCGCGAGATCGCGGCCGATCTGAAGGGCGCAGAGTCAGCTTGAAGCAGGTCGAGACCTTGGTGGAGCATAGGTTTCTATGCGAGTGCGAACGTGGGTTCGTAGATTCAGACGAAGCAAATTAGAATCGTCGTTTCGGGCTAGGGGTGGCTGGAATCCGTTATTTGGAATGGGCTCCTGGATTCCGGCTTCCGCCGGAATACGGCAACTTGCATGGCATATTGGGAACCGCCTGCATAAGCCTCCTGGCTGTCATGCCCGCGCAGGAACGGAGATGTTTCGAACCTGTGGACTTGTTCAAAGCTTCTCTACGTTCGCGCAACTTCGTCCATCAGCCAGTTCTCAATCCCACTCGATCCGTAGGCTGTCGTCTTCAAGCAGCCTGAAGCGCGTGCCAAAGTTTTCGCTGGCCCGGGACAGCGTTGCCTGCAGCCATTCGGCATCGTGGCGTGAGGCATGAGCCAGGCGCAGTCGTCTGCTCATCATCGGCACCATGCGCAGCTCGCGCAATGCCCCGTTCGTTGTCCACAGCTGAGCGAAGTACATCAGCCGCAAGTCGTCCCTGAACGTCTCATAGCCGCTGATCCCTTCGTAGTCATTGATGAAGTCCCCGCACCCATACAGAATCAGCTTGCTGCGGTAGATCTCGATGGCGCGAGGATGATGCGAGGAGTGGCCGTGTACGATGTCCACGCCCGAATCGATGAGCCGATGGGCGAAGTGAATTTGCGCGCGCGGGATTTCATAACCCCAGTTGCTGCCCCAGTGGATGGACGCGACGACCAGATCGCCGGGTGCTTTCGCGGCGCGGATACGATCGCTTACGGCGGCCGCGGTTCGATCTGAAAGATCATCCAGATAGTCGACGCCCACACGGTCCTCAAGCGCGGCCCAGTCTGGCGCAATGCCACTGCTCTCGGCCCCGAGGCCAAACACCAAAACGGCATGTCCATTACCGATCTCGACCCTCGCGGGCTGCTGCGCTTGTTCAAGATTCCGGCCCGCGCCGGCCGTGCCGATGCCCGCTTTCTCCAAGGTCTCGAGCGTCTCGGTGAGCCCGCTGTATCCGAAGTCGAGGACGTGATTGTTGGCGAGCACCGCGACATCGGTTCCGGCAACCGTCAGACATTCAATATTGCGCGGGTGCATCCGATAGTGGATGCCCTTGGCGCGCCAGTAGCTCCCGCTGGTCGTGACGCTGGTCTCGAGATTGATGATCCGCACATCCGGCGAGGCTTGATCGAGCGCGTGCAGCGCTTCTCCCCACGGATACGCGGGTTCAACCGGCCGCCGAATCTCGCCATAGGCGGCTTCAGCGAGTTTGACGTAGATGGAAGCGTTGCGAACGTAGGACTCGTGAAGGTTCGGGGCGCTCGGGTGGGGCAGGATCTGGTCGATGCCGCGGCCGGTCATCACGTCTCCACAAAGGAACAGGCTGACCTGCCGGTCCGCATCAGGAGCGCCGGCGGGGCGGTTCAGGGTGTCTGGGCTCATCATGGTTTGTGCCCGAAGCTTCGTCCACAGATATTGGGCGCAGACAGGCCGGATCGCAAGTCAGATGGCTTTGTCACGTATACCAGGATCGAGGCAGACCGCAGCGGAGGTACGAGTTGATCCTCTTTAGATGACCATTTAGGATATCGACAGCCTTGGGAGAAGCTCCGCGCTATGGGGAGGCGCATTCCTTGCAGAGCCCGGCGAATCAGTATTGCGTGACGAGGACTTCGAGGGCGTTGAGCATACGCTTCCACTCTATGCAGAGGTCGTGATCGCGTTGAATGCATTGCCCAGGCGCTTCCACGGTGATCCCGCCGACTCGCGTACATGGTTTGCCGCTCGCAACGCACGATGACGCGCGTCGTCAAGATGTGGAAACCAGGCGTGCCGGATTGATGATGCTCCTGTACTGCTGCGCTGTCTTTGACTCCTCCGCAACCCCGTCGCGCCCTGGGGCGTATCCGAGACGCTCGTGGGCACGGTGAGCCGCTTTTATGCGGTTTTCACCGGCGACCTGATCCGCTCCTCGGCGCTGACCAAGAAACAGCTGGATGCGGTGCGCCGGGACTTCTTAACGGCGGCTGGCGCAATCAATCAGGCCGGCTGGGCGGATGGCAAGCTGTTGCGCGGGCAGCCGGAGTTCTTTCGCGGCGACGCCTGGCAGATGTTATTGACCGATCCGCGCTGGGCGCTGCGCGTTGCGATCTATCTGCGCGCCGTGATGCTGGGTCAAGGATTGGCCGACACGCGTATCGCCATCGGCATCGGCGCGGTGGACAGCGTTTCCCGCACCCGCGTGTCGCTTTCTCGCGGGGAGGCGTTTACGCGCTCCGGGCGCGCGCTGGATAGCATGAGTCCGCGCTTTCGCATGGCCATAGCCGTGCCCGACGAATCCCGGGCAATGGGCGACTGGTTATCAACGGTGGTTGCCCTGTGCGATTGCATAATCGGTCGGTGGCAAACCCGGCAGGCGCAGGTGGCGGGTTTGATGAGCTTGCGCAAGTCGGCTTCCCATGCCGATATCGCCCGACTGACAAAGCCACGCCGTATCAGTCAGCAGGCGGTAAGCAAGGCGCTCGGCGCCGCTGGATGGCCGGGTCTTGAGCTGGCTATGGAGCGATTCGAGAGCATTTCATGGCAACAACCTTTTTAGGTTGTATTTCGGAAAACAACCTGAAAAGGTTGTTAAGCGCATGCCGCGGCAAATAATCACGTTACGAGTGCACCGTGAAACCCGGCGCCATGCGTGCCGCTTACTGCTTGCATAAAACACAAGATGGCCGAAACCTTCCTGGCGCTGTTCGCCGCGCATCTGGCGGGAGACTTCATACTGCAACCCCGCCGCCTGCTCGACCACAAGCGCAATCCGCTGGTGCTGTTGCTGCATGTCGGCCTGGTGACGCTGACCTCGGCCGTGCTGCTGGGCGGCTGGCACGTGCCTGTTTTAAGCGTAATCTTCATCACGCATCTGCTGATGGATGCCGTCAAGGTGTATCTTCTGCCGAAAACCACCGCGTCATTTCTGCTCGATCAGGCGGTGCACGTGCTGGTCATCGCGGCGCTGGCAATAACCTATGCCCCGGCATTCAACGATGGCACGTGGCCCGCATTGCTCGGCGACTCGCAAGATCTGTTTCTGCGACTGCTCGCGCTGGCCAGCGGGCTCATCGCGAGCGTGCTGGTCGGCGGGATATTGATCGACATGGCCACGCGGAATCTGATAGCGCAGCTGCCGGACGACGCACAGGGCTTGAAGTATGGCCTGAAGAACGGCGGCCGTTACATCGGCTGGCTGGAGCGCGCGCTGATCATGCTGCTGTATCTGATTGGCGAGCCATCGGGCATCGGTTTTCTGCTCACCGCCAAGTCCATCCTGCGCTTCGGTGAGGTCAAGGAATCCAGCCAGCGCAAGGCCGCCGAATACATCATCATCGGCACCTTGATGAGTTTCGGCTGGGCGCTGCTTGTGGCGGTGCTGACCGCCAGAGGCATGGCGTTGTGGCCGATGTAAGTCGTGGTCATCAGCCGCAGGCGTTACGCCGCATGCTCCGCATCCATCTGCCCATTGCGCGCCAGTGCGCGCACTTCGCGCACGGCCACCGACAGCATCGCGAAATTTGGTTTGCCGGCCGACTTGAGCTCGGCGATCACACTACGGTAGTGCGCAAGCTTGGCCTGTTTGAGTTCCAGCCAGGTGTCGATTCGTTGCTTGAATGACTGACTTTCCGGCGTGAGCCTGAGTACATCGGTCGTAAGATGGCGCAGTTCGACGCTCAGTTCGTCGCGCAGCATGCCGCGCGCGCCGCGATGCCAGTAGTCGAGCGCCGGCAGATCACGCACGCACGTGTAAAGCCAGTCGAACGACAGCGCGAAGCCAAGTTCGAAATACACATCCGTAACCGGCTCGATCGATGTGTCCATATCGCGCGCCACGGTGACGATGTTGAGCGCCGCGAATACGATCTCCTGTCCCGCGACGTGCCGCGCGATGTCCTCCGGCACGCCTGCATCGCGCAGTGCGGCGATATGTGACTCCAGTTCGTCGTAACCGTGCTCGCGGAGCAGACGCGGGATGCGCGTGCGCACCGCCTCCACGCCCGCGCTGAAATGCTGGGCGGTCGCGGCGATATCCAGCGGCGTGCGGCGGTTGCGCAGCAGCCATACGGTGGCCCGGTCGATCAGGCGGCAAATTGCCGTCATCATCTCCAGTTGTCTGGCGGCCGCCACCGTGTTGTCCAGCGCCTCGATCGCCGCCCACACCTCGCGCGCACTGAATATCTCGCAGGCGGCGGCATACGCGCGCGCAATATCGTCCGCGCGGCCGCCGGTCCGCTCCCGCGCCAGCATGTAGAACGTGCTGCCCATGCGATTGACGATGTCATTGGTCAGGTGCGTGACGATGATCTCGCCACGCAGCGGATGATCAACCAGCGCCTGTGCGAATCGCGCGCGCAAAGTCGCGGGGAAATATTCATGCAGTTCGCGCATGAAATACGGATCGCCGGCGATGTTGGAGCCGGTCAGATCATGCGCCAGCCGAATCTTGCCGTAGGCCAGCAGTATCGCGAGTTCCGGGCGCGTCAGTCCCGCGCGCGCGGTTTCGCGCTTGACGAGTTCTTCGTCGGGCGGCAAAGCTTCCAGCGCGCGATTCAACAGCCCCTCGCGCTCCAGCTGCACGATCAGGCGTTTCTGATCGCCCACCAGTTCAACGCCCTGCGAGGCGGCGAGACTGATCGCTTGGCTTTGCAGATAATTGTCGCGTAGCACCTGGCTGGCGACTTCGCCGGTCATGTCCGCCAGCAGTTCATTGCGCTGTTCGAAGCTGATCTCGCTGCGCCCCAGCGCGCGGTTCAGCAGGATTTTGATGTTGACCTCGTGGTCCGAGCAGTCCACGCCGGCGGAGTTGTCGATCGCGTCGGTGTTGACCAGCCCGCCGCCGCGCGCGAACTCGACGCGGGCAAGCTGGGTCAAGCCCAGATTGCCGCCCTCACCGATCACCCGGCAGCGCAGCTCGCTGGCGTCGATTCTTACCGAATCGTTGCCGCGGTCGCCCACGTCGCCGTGGCGTTCGGCACTGGCCTTCACGTACGTGCCGATGCCGCCGTTCCATAGCAGATCCACCGGCGCGCGCAGGATGGCGCGTATTAATTCATGCGGCGTCAGGCGCTCGGCCTGGATATCCAGCGCGGCGCGCGCCTCGGCGCTCAACGCAATGGATTTCGCCCCGCGCGGATAAACGCCGCCGCCCCTGGAGATCGCGCTCGCGGCGTAATCGGCCCATGACGAACGCGGCAGCGCGACCAGGCGCTGGCGTTCGGCGAACGACGCATCGGTGTCCGGGTCGGGATCGATGAAAATATGCCGATGATCGAATGCGGCCAGCAGGCGCGTCTTTGGCCATTGCAGCATGCCGTTGCCGAACACGTCGCCGGACATGTCGCCCACGCCCACGGCGGTAAACGGCGCGTTGCGCACGTCCAGCCCCAACTCGCGGAAATGCCGCGCCACGGACTCCCAGGCGCCGCGCGCGGTGATGCCCATCTGCTTGTGATCGTAACCGTACCGGCCGCCGGAGGCGAAGGCGTCGCCCAGCCAGAAGCCGTATTGGGCGGCCAGCTCGTTGGCGATATCCGAGAAACGGGCCGTGCCCTTGTCGGCGGCCACCACCAGGTAAGGATCGTCGCCGTCATGGCGCACCGTATCGGCCGGCGGCTGTACCGCGCCGTCGACGAGATTATCGGTAAGATCCAGCAGCCCACTGATGAAGGTGCGATAGCAGCGGATAAGCTCCTGCGCAAGCGCGTCGCGTTCGTCCGGCGGCGGCAGGTTCTTGCACACGAACCCGCCCTTGGCGCCAACCGGCACGATCACCGCGTTCTTGACGGTCTGCGCCTTCATCAGCCCCAGCACCTCGGTACGAAAATCCTCGCGTCGATCCGACCACCGAATTCCGCCGCGCGCGACCCGGCCGCCGCGCAGATGCACGCCTTCCACCCACGGCGCGTAGACGAAGATCTCGAACGTCGGTTTCGGCAGCGGCAGTTCCGGGACGCCGGCCGGGTCCAGTTTGAAGGAAAGGTACGTCTTGCCGGCGCGGCCGGCGGTGTCGCGCTGAAAATAATTGGTGCGCAAAGTGGCGAGGATAAGGGCCAGAAAGCAGCGCAGGATGCGGTCTTCGTCCAGGCTGGCCACCGCTTCCAGCGCCTGCTCGATGCGCGTCCTGACTGCTTCCGCGCGCGCCGCCTGCATGGGCACCGTGGGGTCAAGGCGCAGCTTGAACAGTTCCACCAGCCAGCGCGCGACCGCCGGATTGTTCGCCAGGCTTTGCTCCATGTACGCCTGACTTAACGGCAAGCGCGTCTGCAGCAGGTATTTGCACAGCGCGCGCAGCAGCACGATCTCGCGCCCGTTCAGTTCGGCCGCCAGCACCAGCCGGTTGAAGCCGTCGTTCTCGATCTCGCCGCTGACGATGCGCGTGAACGCGTCCTGGAAGATATCCTTCACGTCCAGCAATTCCACATCCAGGCCGGCCGCGGCGCTCATGTCGAAATCGAGGATCCAGCACGGATCCGCGTCACGCGGTTCTATCTCGTAAGGCCGGGCGGCCAGCACCCGCAGGCCCATGCGTTCCAGGATGGGCAATACATCGGACAGCGCCAGCGGCGCATGACGTCCGTACACCTTGAAGCACAGCATGTTGCCGGCGCCGTGTCTGGGGCGATAAAGGTGCGTGGTCAGGGGCCGGCTTTCCGTGATGGTCTGCAGCCGCTGGATGTCCTTGACCGCCGTGCGCGCGGAAAAGTCTTCCCGGTAAGATGCCGGGAACGCGCGTCGGTAGCGCTGCCACAGGGCTTTGCTGCGTGCCTCGCTCAGTTTGTCATACAAGGCGGCGCCCAGCCGATCCTCCCAGGCGCGCATGGCGCGCGCCATGCGCGCCTCCAGTTCGGCCGCGTCGACTTCCACCGTGCTGTTCAGCGGTGTGCGGATGATGAAATAAACGCGCGCCAGCACCGAGTCGGAGAACTGCACGTTGAACTCCGAACTCAGGCCCTCGAACGCCTTCATCAAAATATCCTGAAACCTGAGGCGCAAGGTGGTGTTGTAACGGTCGCGCGGCGCGAACACCAGGGCGCTGACGAAGCGCCCGTAGATATCGCGCCGCAGGAACAGCTTCAGCCGTCCGCGTTCCTGCAGATGCAGTATGCCCATCGCGATGTCGAACAGTTCATCGTCCGTGGCCTGGAACATCTCGTCGCGCGGCAGCTGATCGAGGATATTGTGCAGCGCCTTGCCTGCGTGGCTGTTGGGTTCGAGCGCGGCGCGCTCCAGCACCTTCGCGACCTTGCGCTTGAGCAGCGGAATCTCGCTGGGACGGGTGCTGTAGGCCAGATAAGAATAAAGGCCCTGAAAACGCCACTCGCCGATCACGCGACCTTCGGCGTCGAAGCGCTTGATGCCGACGTGATCCAGGTGGGCGGGACGATGTACGGTGGAGCGCGCGGTGGATTTGGTGATGATCAGCAGTTCTTTCGCGCGCGCGGTGGCATGCAGATTCGGCGGAATCGGGATCGGTTCGTCCTTGCAGTCGCGGAAGATTCCCAAGCCTGAGCCCGGCGCGATGCACAGCATGAGCTGGCCGTTCTGCTCGACCAGATCGAAGGTGCGAAAGCCGATGAAGGTGAAGTGGTGATCGTCGATCCAGCGCAGCAGCGCCAGGGTTTCCGCGACCTCCTCGTACGGTACCGGGAGCGGCTGCGTCTCCAGCACGGACATCACGTCGTACAGCCGGGCGCGCATCTCGATCCAGTCGTCCACCACCGCGCGCACGTCGCGCAAAACCCGTTCCAGATCGCAACGCAGTCCGGTCAGCGCGGCGGTGTCGAGCTCTTGATCCACTTCGAAATGCATGATCGCCTCGGCCTGCGCATCACCGTCGGTCTTATCGGCCGTCACGTCGATCAATTCCCCGTCAGGATCGCGCCGCACGCGCATCACCGGGTGAACAATGAGATGGATGGTAAGGCCGTGGCGGCTCAGCTCCATGCTCACTGAATCGACCAGGAACGGCATGTCGTCGGTGACGATCTCGACCACGGTATGTGCGCTGCGCCAGCCGTGCTCGGCCGCGACCGGGTTATAGATCTGGATATTCGGTGTCCCCGGTTGTCGCCGCTGCGCCAACTGCCAGTGGGCAAGCATCGCGCCATAGAGATCTTCCGGCGTCTTGCCCGCCAGATCTTCGGCCGCCACGCCCGCGAAGTAAGCCCGCGCGAAGCGCTCGGCAGCGGTCGACCGCGGGCCCGGCAGGCGGCTGCGCGCGGCGTCGGCGACCCGGGCGATGGCGGCGTCTTTTGTCTGTGCAGTGTGCATCACGGTGGGTTCGGGGTGTATGTGGACTCTAGTATAAAGTCGTAACGGTGGGCGTTTCAGCCACGGCGGATGTTAAAAGAGATGCCGTGGCGCCTGCGAGTTCGTACAATGCCGCACTTTTGTAAGGATTCTGGTTTATGCAAACAGCTTCCATCATCGTGCACGGCGGCGCGGGCCCGTTGCGCGACGAGTACGTCGAGGACGCGCGCGCCGGTTGCCGGGCGGCGGCTGTGGCCGGCTGGAAGGCGCTTGAGAAAGGCGGCGCGGCGCTGGATGCGGTGGTCGCCGCGGTCACCTGTCTGGAAGACAATCCCGCCTTCAATGCCGGCACGGGCGCCGCGCTGAACGCCGACGGCGACGTGCAGCTGGATGCCTCGATCATGAACGCCGACGGCCTGCAGGCCGGCGCGGTGGCGGCGGTCGAGCGCGTGCGCAATCCCATCCAGCTCGCCAGAATGGTGCTGGAGGATGGGCGGCACGTGCTGCTGGTGGCCGCCGGCGCGGAACGCTTCGCCCGCGAACACGGCGTGGCAGCCTGCGATCCGTCCGAACTGATTACCGGGCGTCGGCGCCGGCGCTGGGAAGCCGAACACGGCACCGTCGGGTGCGTGGCGCGGGATTCGCGCGGGCGATTCGCCGCGGGCACCTCCACTGGCGGCATCTCCGGGATGCTGCCCGGCCGCGTGGGAGACTCGCCGCAGATCGGCAGCGGCACTTATGCGAACGCCACCGGCGGCGTGTCGTGCACCGGCATCGGCGAGGCCATCATCCGGGCCGTGCTGGCCAAGAGCGCGGTCGATCGCATGGGCGCCGGGCGCGACGCCCCGCAGGCGGCCGCCGAGGCGATGGCATTGTTCGCGCGCCAGACCGCCAGCGAAGCCGGTCTGATCGCCATCGACGCTCAGGGCCGCGTGGGCTTTGCCCGCAACACCTCGCACATGCCGGTGGCGTGGGTGATCGGTAACGGTGAGGTTCAGGTGGAGGTTTGACCGGACTTATCATTTAGGCTCATCGATCTGACCGTGCCCCGCGGTCCGATAGCGCCGACATCTGCCAGGCGCGCCATCAGCTTCAAGGCATCGAAAGGCGCCGCGCCTTCGGCGTCGTTGTCGAAATAGACGTGCACGTCCCGCCCTGTGCGCAGCCAGCCCCGGACGCGCCGGGCCCAGGTAGCGAGCGCGCTCGCGCTGTACGCCGAGGCATAGGTGCGGGTGTGTCCGTGCAGGCGCACGTACACCAGATCGGTGGTCACGCGGTCCCAAAGCGGCCAGTCGGCCGCGTCCGAAAGACTCACGGCCAGATGGTGCCGGGACAGGCAGTCCGCGACCTCGTCGTCGAACCATGACGGGTTGCGGAATTCCAGCACGTGCCGCACGCGCGGCCATTGAAAAAGCGCGTCGGCGAATGCTTCCAGACGTGGCATGTTTTTGCGTGAGGCGCGCGGCAGCTGCCACAGCACCGCCGCCAGTTTGTCTTTAAGGCCGGCCGCGTGTTCCCGTTCCAGCCTGATCGGTTCTTCCGGTTCCGCCAGCTTTTTGTTGTGCGTGAGAAAGCGGTGACCCTTGATGGCGAAGCGGAAGTCGTCGGGCGTTTGGGTGTACCAGCGTTCGACGGCTGTCTTGCTCAGCAGGCGGTAAAAGCTGGCGTTGACTTCCAGCGCGGAAAAGCGGCTGGCGTTGTAGCGCAGCCAGTCTCTGCGCGGCACACCGGCATAGAAGCGATCCTTCCACTGACTGTAGTTCCAGCCGCTGGTGCCGATGTAGACTCTGGCCTTCATGCGATATCGGTCACGCAAGTGGTTGATCAATGTTTATAATCGTACGCGCATGACCGCAAAAATTTTACCGTTGTATCCCGAGCCCGGCCCGGAACAGGCCTTGCGGGGCCTGTATCTCCGGCAGCGACTGTTCGAGCTTGGCGGCCCGGATACGCCGTTCGTATACGCAAATTTCGTGGCCAGTCTGGACGGCCGTATCGCGCTGGTCGATCCTGACAGCGGCGAATCCTGGCTGCCCAAAGACCTGACCGGCGGTAATGATTTCCGCCTGTTCCAGGAGTTGCACGCGCAGGCCGACTGCCTGATCACGCATGGCGGCTATCTGCGCGCGCTGTCCCGGGGCCGGCTGGGCAACATTCTGCAGGTGGGCGCCAGCGGCGAAGGCGCGGATCTGATCGAGTGGCGGGCGCGAAATGGGTTGCCCGCGCAACCAGCGGTGGTGGTCGCCAGCGCCAGCCTGGATTTTCCCGTGCCGGAATCCATTGCGGCCTGCGGTCAGCGGCTTTACATCGCCACCGGCGAGAAGGCCGACCCGGCGCGCGTGCGGTCGCTGCAAAAACGGGGTTTCGAGTTTATTTTCGCGGGGGAAGACCGCATGGTCGAGGGTGGACCTCTGGTGGATGCGCTGGGCGAGCTGGGATACCGTTGTCTGTACCTGATCGCTGGGCCGCGCATGCTGGAGACGATGCTGCGCGATCGGCGGCTGAAGCGGCTTTACCTCACGCTCACCCATCGTCTGCTGGGCGGAGAGAAATTCCACAGCATGATAGCGGGCCCACCGTTGGGCGCGGCGGGCGCGCTGGCGCTGCGCGCTCTGTATTACGATCGCGGCGTGACCGGCGGGCACGGCCAATGGTTCGCGCAGTTCGATTCCGCTTGAGTGCGTTGCGCTGACGCATTCACGCGCACATTACGCAGAAAGTATCGCAGAGGGGAGGGCAGTCTTGACCATCAGCAACAGGAACATCTTCGGTCTGGTCTGTACGCTGTGGTCGCTGGCACTTGCCGTGCCGGCGGTGGCGCAGACGACCCGTTACATTACTGACGAGTTTCAGGTGCCAGTGCGCGAGGCGCCAAAACAGGACTCACGCATCGTGACTCTGATCGCCAGCGGCACGCCGGTCGAAGTGCTGCAGAAGGGTTTTCGAGGCTTCACCCTGATACGCGCGCAAGGTTCCGAGGGCTGGGTGCGCACGCAGGACCTGATGAATGTGCCCAGCGGCAGGGCGCGGCTGGCCGCCGCGGAACAGCGCTTCGAGCAGCAGCAGGCGGCATTGCAGCAGAGCCGGCAGGACGCCGAGGCCATGCAAAAGAATATCGAGGACCTGGAGCGAGAAAACGAGCGCGTGGCGCGCGCCAACCGCAGACTCGACGAGGCGTTGAGCGCCCTGCGGGAGCGCACTGCGCGCCCGCTCGCCACACAGGCCGATAACCGGCGGCTCCAGGCCGCGCTGCGCACCGAGCGCGAGACCGTGCGGCAATTGATGGATCAAAACGACGCGCTGCAGGTGCAGGCGCTGCGCGACTGGTTCGTCACGGGGGTGGCTGTAAGCCTTGGCAGCTTATTATTGGGCGTCGTGATCGCGCGCATTCCCTGGCGCCGCCACCGCAGTTGGGGCACGTCATGAGACGCGCGTGCCTACTTGGCGTGTTTACGTACCGTGCAGCCGCGCGCGGATATCGTCGCGCGCCTGTTTGAGCACCGAATCGCGATCGATGCCATCCAGCACTTCTTTGACCGCGCGCTTGGCGCCGCCCTTGCCCCAGGACTTGCCGTGCGCGAAATACCGCGCCGCGCTGCGCCCCACCACGTAGGTGCCGTAGTACGCCACCGCGCCCTGCGCAGTGGCGGTGAGCAGCGTGGTCAGTCCCGCGCTGGAGAGCTTCAGCGCCGACGACAGCAGGTGCATCACCCATACCGCGCCCATCAGCGCGGCGATCTGCGTCATGATCACCTGAATCAGGCTGCCGGCCTCCCGGCGCGTCACGGGCAGACCGTACACGCGGCCCAAGTGAATCACCATCGCGATGTCCAGCGCGGCGGCGGCCGCCAGATCGGTGACGGGTACGGGGTTGAACGCCACCGCCACGCCTTTGCCCAGACAGTAGTTATTGATCACCCGCTGTGCCAGGCTCTGCTTGACCTCGGTGATGCGCGCGGCGACCTGATCGCTTAAGCGCCCCGCGAACAGCCCGGCGTTGATCGCGGCCAGGGTCTTGCCTTCGCGTTCGAGGATCGCCCACAGGTGTTCCTGAAGGTGAACGATGTCCACGGGCGGGCGGCGTCTGACCTCGCGCTCGCCGCCCAGCGCGTCGCGCTCGACGTAGATGCGTTCGCCGGGCGAAGCTGCGCTGGCGACGACGTTGTCGGGGTCGACCAGCCCGCGCACGCGCTGGGTTATATGCCGCAACAGCAGCTCGCGTTCGGGCCCGGTGTAGCGATCCGCCTTGTTCAGCACCAGCAGCAGCGGCCGGTTCTCGCCCGAGAGCAGGCGCAGCGCGCGCAGTTCCGTGTCGGTAATGTCGCCGTCCACCACGAACAATACCAGATCACTGCGCTGCGCGACCTCGCCGGCCTGGCGCTCGCGCTGCTCGCCGCCGATCTCGTCGATGCCGGGCGTATCGTACAGCACCACGTTGCCTTGTGCGTTCTGTCGCCAGGTCGCCGTCTCCGGCCGTTGCGTCGCGCCGTGCAGCGCGCTGACATAGAAGCGGTGTTCACCCAGCAGCGCATTCAGAAGCGAAGACTTGCCTACCCCCACGCGCCCGAACACCGCGATGTGAATATGGCCGTGTTCGAGCTTGTCGAGCATCGTCTCCAGATCCTGGTACTCGGGCGCCAGCTGCGCGCGCACCGAGGCCGGGACATTGGGGTCGTCCAGCAGCTTGTGCAGGCTTTCCCTGACCTTGTCCAGCGCGTCGTCGCGCGCATCAAGGGCCGATGCGTCAGGAGGAATCGTTTGTATCGCGTTTTTTTTCGGCGAGGGCAAGAACGGCCAGCTCTCGCGCACGCGCTGCCATATCTTCACGCAGTTTCTCCTCGAGTGCCTTGGTGGTAGCGCGGGTGTCCAGCGCGCCGCGAGTGCTCAAACTCTCGACCAGCGCCCGGCCCAGGCTCTGAAACAGCAGGCCGTAGGCGACGGCGTGCGTGATGCCGCCCGCCACGGTGCCAAAGCCCGGAAACGCCTTGAGCGCATTGCCGGCGATCGCCAGGATCAGCGGCAGCGAGCGACCGATGCGGCTCTTGATGGCGCCGAGAAACCTGTCCAGATCGACCTGGCGTACGGGAACCTCGTAGAGATCGCACAAGGCGCGCACGAATGCGGTCGCCAGCGCGCCCTGGATGATAACGTCCGCGCCGGGCGCGAACGCCGCGAGTCCGCCCACCACCGCGCGGCGCGTATAGCGCTCGACCAGCTCGCCGGCCGCGCGGCGGCGGAAATCGCTCAAGCTGCGATCGAGCTTGCCCGCGGCCAACAGGATAATGGCGTTGTCGCGCAGCGGCCCCAGCAGTTCCTGGCGCTCGATCAGCAGGTTCTGCAGCGCCACCACCAGCGATTCGACGTTGACGGCGCGCTCGCGCACCACCGTTTCTTCGCGCCCATCGGGCGACACGCGCACGATTTCTTCGCTGCCGCCGGTCTGCACGGCCACCAGCGGCGTCTCGCCAGAGATGCGTTCCCGGATGCGCGCCTGGATGCGCGTCAGGTCCTGCGGCTGATAGCGATCGCCCTTGTTGAGCGCGACGACCATCGGCTTGCCGTAACGTTGCAGCGCTTCCAGATCCTGCCACTGGTTGCGCGTGAGATCGCCGTCGCACACGTACACGACCAGATGCGCGCGCACGGCCTCTTCGTGCGCCGTCTGCGGCGAGCGGTTGCCGGCCTCATTGAAGCCAGGCACGTCGGCCACGATCAGCTGATCGCCGCCGGGTGCACGCCAGGTGTAACGGCGCACGGACCGGGTCGTGCCGCCGCGCACGTCAACCAGGGCTTGATCTTCCGTACGCGCCTCCGGTACCAGTGCGCGAATCAACGAGGTCTTGCCGCTGCTGATCTCGCCATAGAGCGCGATATAAACCTGGCCGTCCGAGCGCCGGCGATCCAGTTCCTGCATTTCTGTCCGGGAGCCGGTGACATCGACGCCGGTCGCCGCATGCCGATCGATGTCGGCGCGCAGTTTGTTCTCATCCGGCGGCGCGGGCGCCGCGACACTAGGCCCCGACGGCACCAGCAGCCGCCATACGGCGATCGCGCCCGCGATCAGAAAAAGCACAAGCACGGCGATGTAGGTTATGCCAATCCACGGCGGTGCCTCATCCAGTCGATCGCGTACGGAAAACGCGAGATCGGACGCAACCAGAAACAGCACTAACAGGATGGCGATCGCCAGCAGGACAACCGCGGCGACGCCCAGACGCACGATCAACTGACTGTTCATGCCAGGATTTTAACACTCGAGCGTGGGAAGCCGCCGCAACTCAGCGGCAATGGGTACGTGCCCGCCGGTGGTGGTTGAATTACCGCCGATGGATGAGGGTGCGCGGGATCAATAGGCGTGTGGCGCTACGGTGCCAGCGGAAGCTCAGTCTCCTCGATCGCAACGTTATTCGCGCGCGGCAACAGCATGATCTCGATGCGGCGATTGCGCGCCTGCTGAGCGGGCTCGTCATTGGGCGCAACAGGTTGATACTCGCCATAGCCCACGACGCGCAGGCGGCGCGGATCGATGCCGGCCTCCGCTTGCAGAAAACGCGCGGCGCGGGCGGCGCGGGCCGCGGACAGTTCCCAGTTGCTCGGATAGATTTCGCTTAAGCTCCCGCCGATCGCTAAGTTGTCGGTATGGCCTTCCAGGCTGACGTCGCGGCCCGGAAATTCGTTCAGCGCTTCGGCGATCAAACGCAGCGCTTCGGCGCCATCGGGTTTGAGTTCGGCCGAGCCGACATTGAACAAAATATCTCCGCCGACGCGGATCACGGTGCGATTGTTGCGCAGACGTTCGATCTGAATGTCCCGGCTGCGCAGCTTGAGCTCGAGCGCGCTCTTGAGTTGTGCAAAGCGCTCCGCTTCCCGCTGCCGCGCCTGTTTCGCGCGATCGACCGCTGCGTTGAGCTGCGCTATTCTCGCGGCCGCCTTATCCAAATTTGATTCCAGCGTATCGAGCTCACCTCTTGCCGTCTGCAATTCCGATTCCTTGGCCTTTATACGGTCATTGGTCGCGTTCAGGCGAGCGCGTAGCTTGGACTGTTTCTCGATCGCAGCGTCCAGGCGCGCCCGCAATTGTTGCTGTCGCTCTCGCAACGCTTCGCGCTGTTGTTGCGAACCTTCGAGCTGCGCCACGGCGGCCTTGATCTTTGCCTTATTGGCTTTCAGTGCGGCGCGAAGCTCGGCTGGTGCGCCTTTCGCGGAATCCAGTTGAGCCGCCAGACGGTCGCGCTCAGCGAGCATCGCTTTCAGTTCTTCGGCGATTTGCGTCTGGTCCGCGCGCGCCGTGTCCAGACGTGAGTTCAGATCATCGCGCTGCGCAAGCGTGGTGATGAGGTCGCCTTTGGCCCGCTCGTCAGCGCCAGAATTGCCCGCTTGCGCCTGCGGCCGCGCGGCGCGTCCCTGGCGCAAAGCGTCGTACCGCTTCTGCAGCAACGCGATCTGCTCGGTTAGGTGGGTCTCTACAACTCGCGCCTGCTGGCGTTGTTGCCTGGCCGCATCGACTTCGAAATAATAAGCGGTCCAGCCCGTCATCGCGGCGGCCGCGACCAGCGCGCCGAAGACGACACGATAGATGACGTAAGCTCCACTGATCATGGTTGTCTCTCTTCAAGCTCCGGCCGTGCGCAACATGTTTGGAGCGGATGCACCTGAACGATTCTAGCACCGGATCGGCGCGGCGCGCGGCCCGCACTCGCGGCGACCGGCGTGGCCGAAATCAATCGCTGTCACGCATCGAACGAGATGCGCGCCAGTTCCTCGGGGGTGTAGAAGCGTCCGCTGCGCATAAACCCGGCGACAATGTGAGTTTTGAGCATCACCGGCTGGCCTTCCTCGTCACGCGCCAGCACCCAGGCGTCCGGCAATCCGTACAAGGTGTGAATGGACGAAACGACGCCGTCGGCGCCCAGCGGGAGATGCGTTTCGCCGGTATGCGCATCCTGATAGGCGGGCAGAAAACAGAAATCGGTGATCAGTCTATCCACGGCAAGCTCCTTATGCGTGAGGTTCTCGCCCTGAGTCCGCTCCGCCTGTTAAGCGGTGTTTACCCAAGCCGTAGTTCCTTCATAGACCTGGCGTGGCCCGCGCGCAAACGAACGCCGCCGGAATGTGACGGGTCTGGCAAATCGTGGGTAAGTAGCCGGTAGCTGCGTCTCTTGAGCAATCGCCGATGATTGCGTTAGATGTATTTCCATAGCCTGTCGCCCGGCGCATCAGACAAATCCATCTGAACGTTAACTGGGCGAGCGCTTCACCGCGGAAGAGTTGAATCTGACAAGCAAATCCCAATTTATGGCGCCGTCTTTACAGAAGTCCTGCAGGAAAGCTAAACAGAACTTGTTTATCACTGCCGCATACTGGCGCTGGAAATACTCGCTCTTCTCTTTTGCCTTGTATGCCAACGGTTCCAGCAATTCGGTGTAGAGTTCGGCATCGTCGGATATGAATGACCAGAAGTCCTGACCGCACAATTTCTGATAATCGCCTTTATCCGGATTCGGTTCCTTGCCGTAGCAACAGCCATTAACCGCCCTTACGTTAAGCCGTGAATTGCTGGTTCTGAGAACCCTTGCGGCCTTCTTGAAATTATCCCGCATCCTGCTTATCTGACCGCTGTTTCCCCAGTTAGGGCCAGACTTGATTGTGGTAATAAACCTCACATTGTCCTTGTCGAATTCAAGGTCGATACCTTCGGCCGCGGATTTCCATCCTCCAAGCGTACGTTGGTTGATAAATATAGCGAGCCCTTCCAGAAAATCGCCAAACAAGGTTTCCTCCTGCGAGGACAAGTGCGCGTCGAGTATGGTCTTGACGAAGTCCTGCGCCGTCAGGATGTTCTTCGCTTTAAAGAGATAGGGATTTTTTCTTTTGAGAATCTGCTTAAGCTTCAGCTTTTCCAGATTGTCCAGTCGCTTCTGATGGAAAGTGCCAATGTTTTCCGAGACGTATCTTCTGACTTCGTCAATCAGCGCGGACGACATAAACCCCCCGTTCGTCAAGCAGGTTATGCTGTCGAGTCGAGGGTTGGTTCATGAACATCTGGTAGTGCTCTTGCTGGATTTCGATGCCAATGGAGCTTCGGTTTAAACGTTTTGCTACTCGCAAGGTGGTTCCTGATCCCATAAATGGATCCAGCACAAGATCGTTTTCTTCGGTAAAAAGTTTGATAAACCATTCAGGCAAGGCTTCCGGAAACACGGCGCTGTGGTTTCGATTGCCGCACTCGGTCGCCATGTGCAGGACGTTCGTAGGATAGGCCATGTCGCGGCTCAGCCAGTTCGATATGTTTTTGCCAAACCCGCTTCGCACTTTCGATTCGTCACGCCTCTTGTCGGTGTCGCTGAGCTTTTTGAGGCGCGTCCTGGCCCAGTCGCCGGTGGGCACCATCACGGCTTCCTGAAACATCTTGAACCGTTTGGACTTGTTGAACTGAAGCAGGCGTTCCCAGGAATCTCGGAAGCGGTTGGGCCACTTGCCCGGATAGCAATTCTTTTTGTGCCAGACGAATTCCTCCGTCCACGACCAGCCCTGTTTGCGCATTGCTAAAATGAGTTCGAGCACGTACGTGTGCCGCTCGCCGTTAACGACTCTTTCCTTGATGTTCAGGATAAACGAGCCGGTCGGTTTCAGCACACGGAGCAGCTCTGCGGATAGTGGCAGGAACCATTCGACGTAATCATCCGCGTGCACGCCACCGTACGTATGCCTGCGCTGATCTGCGTAGGGCGGGGAGGTGACGACCAGATCGACGGAGTTGTCGCCGAGGTTTTTGAGTTCCTGCGCGCAGTCTCCGAGAATAGCGTGTTGATAAGCAGTGCTGTTGTCAGATGACATGTGATGCAAGTTTTTGGCTGACGATCGGAGATCCGATATTAACTAGTGAATAAACTTCGATTAGCTCATCTTGAAGCTTTCGCATTAACCAACGAACTGAAGCCCAGTCACGCAAGAAATCATCAAGCTCAGGAAACGCGCCCTGACGTTCTGCAGGAGACAACCGCGGGTCACTCTCGTTATGCCACCAGTGCCGATACTTAACTTGCCACTTCTCTAGGAACGGTCGCAGCACTTGCGATATAGCATTATTGATCATGTTGCCTAGGTGTTGATGATTGTCCCGATTTATTCTCCCCACGGGAAACCTTCGCATTATTGCTCGGGCTTCCAGAAAGAATTTATGAAGGGAATCCAAACTTTCTATGTAGATCTCACCAGTAAAATTATTGCCGTCTACATCATTCTGTTTTCCGCTTACTGCGACTCTCGTGGAAATCTCTGTGTACAGTTCCCAAGCAGACTGTCGATCCGCATCACTAAGTTCACCTTGTAATTGGATGATACCTAGATTCAATGTAAATGAACCTTTAGTAAGAGTAGGCATATTCCTGTCCATTTCTTTTTCTGAGTGGCCGACTGTTGTCAATCAAGAATGAAGGTTGGGAGTTTGCGCGCTTAATCATATCCCTCAAAAAATCATGCCCTTGGTGTAGGTCTTCCCAGTTTAACCAGAGAGCATATCCTGTGTTTAGGTTATCTTGTAACCTGTCAGGCTTATGAACTCCACCATATTCGTCGTAATGGTTATGGGGTAACTTGATTCCGATAACACCATGCTTTTTGTCTAGCGTGGCTTTAATTTCCCAATCGACGTACTTACGCCAACGAGTTTGTGGCCCGCATAGTACAAAAGTGCAGGATGTGCTCGATATGTAATTCTCTCTAATACATCTTATGACGTAATCGGTATCGTCACTCTCAATTATTCTGTCAAGGGAGTTGTCGCGTATGATTTCATACGTCTCTGCAAAAAAGCGAGAGAACTCATCGTAATACCCTTGGTCTCCACGATGATGATAACTGGCGAATATCTTATACCGAATTGAGCTTAGTAAGCCCTGAAGTCCAAAGCCATTTTGCATTGTTCTAATCCCAACTCAACGCCCCGCCCGTCTGATACTCGGTCACGCGCGTCTCGAAGAAATTCTTCTCCTTGTTCAAGTCCACCATCTCGCTCATCCACGGGAACGGATTTTCCGCGCCGGGCCACAGCTCGGACAAACCGATCTGTGCGCAGCGGCGGTTGGCGATGAAGTGCAGGTATTCATTGACCATGCCGGCGTTTAAGCCCAGCACGCCGTGCGGCATGCTGTCCTGCGTGTAGCGGATTTCGAGTTCGGCGGCCTGGCGAATCATCTTCTGCGCTTCGGTCTTGAAGCTGTCGCTCCACAGCTGCGGGTTTTCGATCTTGATCTGATTGATGAGGTCGATGCCGAAGTTGAGGTGCATGGACTCGTCGCGCAGGATGTACTGCACCTGCTCGGCGGTGCCGGTCATCTTGTTGCGCCGGCCGAACGACAGAAACTGCACGAAGCCGCCGTAGAAAAAGATGCCTTCGAAGATGACGTAGAACGCGATCAGATCGCGCAACAATCTCTGGTCGGCCTCCGGCGTGCCGGTGTGAAACTGCGGATCGCCCAGGGACTGCGTGTAAGGCAACGCCCAGGCCGCCTTCTCGTGCACCGCGGGAATCTCGCGATACATGTTGAAGATTTCCTTCTCATCCAAGCCCAGCGATTCGACGATGTACTGAAAACAGTGCGTGTGCACGGCTTCCTCGAACGCCTGCCGCAACAGGTACTGGCGACACTCCGGATTGGTGATGTGACGGTAAACGGCCAGCACCAGATTGTTGGCGATTAAGGATTCCGCGCTGGCGAAGAATCCCAGGGATCGCTTGAGGATCAGGCGCTCGTCCTGGCTCAGTCCGTCAGGCGATTTCCACAGCGCGATGTCCGCGTTCATGTTGATTTCCTGCGGCATCCAGTGGTTGGCGCAGCCGTCCAGATATTTCTGCCAGGCCCATTTGTACTTGAACGGCACCAGCTGATTCAGATCGGCGCGACAGTTGATGATCTTTTTGTCGTCCACGCGGATGCGCCCGGCGCCCATCTCCACTTCTTCCAGTCCGGTGGCGCCGTGGTCGTCGGCCGCGCTCTCGACATGCGCGGGAGGCGAGGCCGCGTCCTTGGGCGACAGCGAATCGGGTTCGGCTGGCGCGTGTTTCCACGACGGCTCGGTGCCGCAGTGTTCGTTTGTCGGCTCGTCCCAGTTCAGCATTTTCGAATCTCCGTCTTTACGTCTCTGCGTTACGATTTCGCGTGCGCCTTGCGCGGCGCAAAGGCCAGCGGCACGCGAGGTTGCACGGGCGTTTTCGGTGCAGCTTCCGCGTTTCGCGCAAGCTGCGTGAACTGCACGCGGCGGCGGGCTTGCAGGTGTCGATGGGTCATCGTCTAAAGCCCTCATACCGGAACCAGGGAGACATGGCTTTTGATCCACTGCCAGGCCTTTTCCGGCAGCCAGCCGCTGTAATCCGTCTCCACCTCTATGGCCAGCAGATGGTCGTCTGCGTGCATGTGCCTGCGCAGCCGGTCGCACAATTGATCGGCGCTTTCGAGCGTAGCAATCAGCCAGGTGGAATGCAGACATTGCCACCAGCCCGAGGACGCCTTCAGCTCGGTAAACAGCGCCGAATAGTCTCCATCCGGCTTTTTCAAGTCATAACTGACGCAATACACGGTCTTCATGACTGCTCCTCAACAGATGCTATTGACACGCTTCGCAATCGGGATCATCGATCGCGCACGCCTGCTCTGGCTTGCCGGCTCCATTGGCCGGCACCGCGTTCAGCTTGCTGGCGCGCCCGTCGCTCATGGTGCTCTTTTCCACGTGCGTGGCGCTCAGCGAACGCAGGTAATACGTGGTCTTCAGGCCGCGCGTCCAGGCCAGCCGGTAAAGGTTGTCGATCTTTTTCCCGGAGGGTTGCGCCATGTACAGATTCAGCGACTGCGCCTGGTCGATCCATTTCTGCCGGCGCGAACCTGCTTCCACCAGAAACTCGG
>JBOIDC010000036.1:0-40272 GCA_050740315.1 Gammaproteobacteria bacterium
CCACCGCCCCCACCACCGGAGCCACCACCGGAGCCGCCGCCACCGCCGGACCCCGGCCCTGATCCTGGCCCCGAGCCCGGCCCTGACGATGGCGGGCCGCCCGATGCTGGCGATGATGTCGGGGGTGGCGGCGACGATGGTGGTGACGATGATGGTCCGGGTGTCAGCGCGAGCAGTGTGACTACTTCAAGTAACGCGAATGGCAAATTCGGCGGCCGCACGGTGCCGATCATCATCGACGTGCTGCGCAACGACATAGCATTTCGCGGAGAACTGGACCCGTCCTCGGTCGATATCGTGACGCCACCACGTGACGGGGTTGCATGGGCGAACCCGGATGGCTCGGTGACGTATGTCCGGGGCGCGGTGACACGTAATGCCGCCGACACGTTCTATTACACGGTTAAAGACGGCCGTGGACTTACCTCCAATCGCGCGAAGGTCACTGTGTTGGCGGACAAGACACCGGCAGCTGTCTGCCGGATGGTGTCGCGTATAAAGAAAACGCCGGGGGTCCTGCCGGCCGCTGAGGTTAAACCGGCAGGACCGCTGTTGTATCGGCTGATGGGCAAAGGCCGCCACGGCAGTATTTCCCTGGTCGATCCGACGACCGGCCGCCTCCTATACACGCCAGATCCAGCGGCGAGCGGCTTCAGGGATAGTGTTACATATGATGTCGTCGGCGCGCGCGGCGCTACGCGGCAGACCGCGGCCCTGATGTTCGAATCCCGGATCATGACATTGGGCGGCGCGATCACGGCCGGCCTGGTGGATGCCACGCGACGGTTGCCGCCCGCGTTGCATCGGACGGGTTACCGGCAGCCGCTGTTCGATCTGTTGGCCGCCGATGGCTATCGTGTTGACCTGGTGGGCACCCAAGCGTTGGGTGTCGGTGTCGCGGGTTTCGATGCGGATAACGAGGCTCACGCAGGCTGGACCTTGATCGAACTCGCGTATGGCAGGCGCGGAGACGGCACGGACGGCGTTTACGGCTGGCTTGATGCGAATCCCGCGGATATCGTGTTACTGCAGCTCGAGCGCAGGCACATCGTCGACGGGCTTGCGGGCGTGGCCGCGATCCTCGATGAAATCGATCGCTGGCAAGCCAGCCCCGGCGGAAATCCGGTCACCGTCGTATTGGCGAGCCCGGTCGGTAACGCCCTGGGTAAAGCGGCGTGGAACGCTTCTAATGCCGGGATGGAAGCCATGGCGGCGCGACGCGCGGCTCGCGAGGCGGGCGCAAAGGGCGAGATCGTCGTGATCGATCATCCGTTGGCTCATCCGGCCGACTTTTACAGCCCGCTGTATCCCAATCCGAGAGGTTATCGCAAGATGGCGGCGGCGTGGCGGAATGCGTTGATCGATAACGGGTTGCTGCGAAGCTGCCCTTGATAACTGCAATTGGATCGGACCGATAAGCCGGTTCCGCAGTTGGCCCGCGCTACTGGCGCAGGCGCTTCGCGAAGCGGCGTAGCAGCATCGCGCCGTGCTCGGCGTCACGCGCCGCATGCAGCAGTTCATCGGGGTTTCGCTTCTGAGCTTGCAGCTTTTCGCGATCATCTTCGATGTAAAAGCGGCTGATGTCCGCGTCGAATTCCGGATGAAACTGCAAGCCCCAGGCGTTCGAACCCCACGCGAACGCCTGCACCGGCTCGTGCGCGTTGCGCGCCAGCAGCCGCGCGCCGTCCGGTAGTTGCAGCACGGCCTGACTATGGGAAGCCTGCACGGTGAGCTGCGCGGGAAGCCCGCAGCACAGTGGATCGCGCGCGCCCTCTTCGGTCAGCTCGACCGTGATGGTGCCAAGTTCCTCGCCGTTGCGCGACCAGCCGGCCTTGCCGCCCAGCGTCTGCGCCAGCAGTTGATGACCATAGCAGACCCCCAGCACCGGCGTATCGTCGGTCGCCAGTATGTCACCCAGCCACGTCTGTGTTCGCAGGCTCCAGTCCGGGTTGTCGGTCAGCATCGCGTCCGAGCCGGTGAGGATGACGCCGCGAAATGTGCGTGCGTCGGGCAGCCGGTCGCCGGCCTCGGGATTGACCACCAGACAGTCATCGAAGTCGATGCCCAGCCCGCGCGCGAAGTAGTGCTCGAAATCGCCGCGCCGCGCCTTCAGTTGGTCCGGTGCCGAACCCAGTTTGACGATCAGGCAGTCGTACATGATGTGAAGCTCACTTAAGTCAGTCCGGATGTCCGCTGGCGCGATGACGATTCGAACGCGTGGCCTCGGCGTGTCCGCCCCTCGTGCTATCAATCGCCTGCAGCCGCTGCGGGAGCTCGTGGCGCAAATCCTTGGTCAGCGCGACGCACAGGGCAATCATCACCAGCGCGAACGGCACCGCCGCCAGGATCGCGGCCTGCTGCAACGCGTTCAGTCCGCCGGCCAGCAACAGCACCGCCGCGCACAGCCCCGTGAGCGTGCCCCAGATGATGATTACCGAGGTTTTGGGTCGTAACGTGCCGTTCGACGAAAGCATGCCCAGCACCACCGAACCGGCGTCGGCGCCGCTGACGAAGAACAGGGCGATCAGCACCACCGCCAGCAGCGACGTAATCGCGCCCAATGGGAAGGCGTTGAGCGTATCGAACAACACCGCGGCCTGATCGGCCTCGACCGAAATGTGCGCCCGGCCCGCCATCGCGAGGTCGATCGCCGCCCCGCCAAACACCGAGAACCAGATGAAACTCACCAGGCTCGGCACGAACAGCACGCCGAACACAAATTCACGAATGGTGCGGCCGCGCGATATGCGCGCGATGAAGGTGCCCACGAACGGCGCCCACGAGATCCACCAAGCCCAGTAGAAGATGGTCCAGTCCTTCATCCAGGCCGCGTCGCCGAAGGCCGCCGATCTGAAACTCATCTGGAAAAATTGTCCGATGTAGTTACCGATCGAATTGGTGAAGAAGTTCAGAAGAAATACGGTGGGGCCGCAGGCCAGCAGAAACAGCAGCAGCGCAGCCGCCAGGATCATGTTGAGATTGCTTAAGAATTGGATGCCCCGGTGCACGCCGGATACGGCTGAGAGCGTAAAAAGAAACGTCATGGCCGCGATGATGGCGATCTGCACCCAGGTGACATCGGCTACGCCGAACACCGACTCCAGTCCGCCGCCGATCTGCAGCGCGCCCAGCCCCAGCGAGGTGGCCGAGCCGAACAAGGTCGCGAAGATGGCTAGAATATCGATGGCCTTGCCGATCGGTCCTTCCGCTCGGTCGCCCAGCAGCGGGTGGAATATCGGGCTGATCAAGCCGCGCCGGCCCTTGCGAAACACGGAATAGGCCAGCGCCAGACCCAGCAGCGCGAAGATGCCCCAGGCGTGCAGGCCCCAGTGAAAGTACGAATACTGCAACGCCAGCCGCGCCGCCTGCTCGCTGCCCGGCTGCGCCAGATCGAACGGCGGGTTGGCGAAGTGCGCGATGGGCTCGTAAACGCCGAAGAACATCAGCCCGATGCCCATGCCCGCGCTGAACATCATCGCCAGCCATGAGGCGGTGCGGAACTCGGGTCGATCGGTATCCTTGCCGAGCCGGATCCGGCCAAAGCGCCCGCAGGCCAGATACAGCACGAAAATTAGAAAACCGAACGTCGCGATGATGTACACCCAGCCGAAGGTGGCGATCACATAGGTAAGCGTCGCCGTCGCCACTCTGGCGAGGTTGCCGGTGAAAAATACGCCCCACAGGACGAATAACGTGGAGAGCCCCACGGACAGGTAAAACACCACGCCCAGCGCGGCGGCTTGCGGCTGATCTGTTGATGGCTGAAGGGTGCTGATTGGTCGATCTCTTTGGGTTGTGCATGCCAGGCGCGTTAACACCTTGGAAAGATCATCGTAGTGGCGGAGGACGCGCCAGGGGCGGACCAGCGCTGTGACGCCACGACGAGCTCGCAAGTTTACACGGGTTTTTCACGCATTGCCGCCTCTGGTGGCGGCTAGACGCGATGCGACTCGATGCATGAAGATCGGTGTGGCAAACGCCACGCCGGGATTGGACCATTCGTCACGCGCGCCTTGATTCAGACGCGCGTAATCCGCCCAAGACGGTACGCGCCGGCGTCAGATCGCTTTCAGCGCGGCTACGGGTTGGATAACCTATAGGGCTTGAATGGACGACCCAAGCATGTTTAAGCCCGACTCAAGTAGTACTCGCTCAGTCATTCTGGGTGCCGCCCCGAGCGTCGCTCTGTGCGGCGTCGCCCATTTTCGCTTCACGCCTGGCGGCATCGGCGGCCGATTTCGCGGCGTGTTTGGCCTTTCCCAGCTGTTGCTCGCCCTTGACCTGCGCGCGGTGCATGAGCTGATCGCGCGCATCGCCCATCAATTCGTCCTCGCGGCGGGTTCCCGGCAGTCCGGCGGCCAGCGCCGCGCCCAGCGCTACGCCGATGGCGCCCAGCACCAGCGGCTGTTCATTGAGCATATGTTCGAAGCCGCTCTTGGCGCGCGCCGCCTGGCGTCGCCCCATCGCACCCGCACGCGATGCGCCATGACGTGCGCCGTGAGAAATGCCACGCATGCGCTCCCGGCCGCCGCTTGCCATGCGCTTCATGCGACTGGGTTTGTCCGCGCTGGTCTGGTCCTGACCCGCGGCGACTTCGTCGCTGGACGCCAGATCGCCGAATTCTCCGCCCTCCAGTCCTTCGGGCTGTGACGCGGGCAAGTCTTCCGGATATTGAGCATAGGGGTCATACGAATCGTGGTCGCCCAAGTCGGAGAGGTCATGGCCTGCTGCTGAGCTTGCCTTGCCGGATGATAGCGCCAGCCATGCCAGGCCAACGCCGACCAGGGTGACAGGTAGGGGATTTTGCGTTATCGAATTCTTGAAATTCGAGGTGAAGTCGCCAGCGCCGCTGTTGCGGAAATAAGTCAGCGCCTCGTCAAACAGCTCGCCGGGCGACAATTTTTTCTGAAGCGCATCCAGCGTATCGCTCATTTCGCCGCGGGTACGGTCGAGATCGGCCTCGATCCTTCTTGGGTCGCGGGCAGTATTGCGAGATTGCGATTTATTGCTCATCTTAGCTGCTCCTGGGCAACGGCTTTGTCTTTACGAAGCGACTCCGTGGTGCGGCTAGGCGCCAGGTTTTGCGCCTGGAGATTACTGCGGCCTTTGATCAACAGGATCAGACCGATGACGCCGATGACGCCGCCTACGATCAACGGCGCCAGCCACGGCGCCATGGCGGGCGGCAACAAATACCCAACCCCCACGCTCGCGGCGTCCATCAGCTCCTCCAGGCCCACCAGCAGCAATACTGCGGCGATCGCGAGCGCGGCGATACTGGCGCCGACCTGCGATACCTTTTCGGAAGCCTCGGCCTTCGCCAGTTCGGCCTCTTTTCTCACCAGCGAGGTCAACTCACAGGTGAGATCCTTGATGAGCCCGCCTATTGAACGGTCTTCCTTATATGGGTTGTCTGATGGCATCGAAATCTCCTACGAAGCTGTGCTGGTCGAACCGGGCGCGGAATCGGGCCGCTCGTACGACGATTCGCGGTAGGTTGATGTGTCTGCATCGGCGTGCGCTGAGCTTTTCAAAAACCGTGCGACCAGAAAGCCCGCCGCCACGGCGCCACCGAGAAAAACCCCCGGCTGCTGGCGCGCAAAATCCTGCACCTGCGCCGCGAGGCTGCCGATGTCGCGATCGCGCAAGGTGCCGCCGAGACTGTCCAGGCCGTCCGCCGCGCGTTCCGCGTACCGTGCCAGGGGGGCTTGATCCTGTGAATCCAGTTGTTCCGCTGTTTTTCGCAAGGCCTTCGCCAATCCTTGCAACTGACCCGCCGCGGCCTGCTGCTGCTCGCCGAGCATGGACTCGGCCTGGGCCTTCGCCTGTTTCGCCGCACCGCGCGTATGTTGTTTGACCTGGTCGGTGGTCTGCCGCACCCCTTGCGAAACCTGTGTCGTGCTCGTGTTGGAATCGCGACTGTGCGGCGCATCAGGGGTATCGTAATCGGTCATGAACATGGACCTCCGTTGAATGCTCAGGTGCGCGGGCCTGGCTTTGCGTAGACTTAAGCGGCAGCCCGTGCGCCGCGATACAGTGCCCCCTTCAATAATCATGCCCACGGCACGAGATGGCTTCTGGTCGGGATTTTTTTAAGTATCTGTGCGGCGTTACGCGCGCGAGCCCGGCATACGCCGCGCGATATGGGTGTATGTCCGGCCTTCCCCAGAACGTGCAGGTTTTCAAAATTGAAATTGTTACAACGCAATGAAGTTTTGCAGCGCGCAAGCTCGCGGATGTTGAGCGCGAACCGATTTGTGTACGGCTGCGTTTTCGCCTAGTGTCGTTGCGGGCAATCATTGCGGGTGGTGGTACGAACATGAGGGCAAAGCGCATCGACGGCAATGCAGTGGCCGCCGAAATCAGAAACGAGGTCAGGCAGCAGGTCTCAGAGATTACGAAAACGGGCACAACGCCCTGCCTGGCCGCGGTGCTGGTCGGCGACAACCCGGCCTCCAGAGTCTATGTCGGCACCAAGCGCAAGGTGTGCGAAGAGGTGGGTATCAAGTCGGTGATGAAAACGCCGCCGGCCGATATCGCCGAACAGGCATTGCTCGCGCTGATCGACGAGCTGAACACCGACCGCGCCGTGCACGGCATTCTCGTGCAACTGCCTTTGCCCGCGCACATCGACGAGCAGAAGGTGATCGAGCGCATCGATCCCGCCAAGGACGTGGACGGTTTTCATCCCGTCAACGTCGGCCGGCTGGTGATCGGTCTGGATACCTTCCGGCCGTGCACACCGGCCGGCATTCCGGAATTAATGATCCGCAGCGGGCTGGAGATCGAAGGCAGGCACGTCGCCATCATCGGCCGCAGCAATATCGTCGGCAAGCCCATGATGAATATCCTGGTGCAGAAGGCCAAAGCCGCCAACGCCACCGTCACCATCTGCCACAGCGGCACCAGACATCTGGCGAAGCTCACGCGCGAGGCGGACATCGTGATCGCGGCCATCGGCCGCCCGCGATTCGTCACGCCGGACATGGTGAAGGAAGGCGCGGTGGTCATCGATGTCGGCATCAACCGGGTGAACGACGACAGTCTGCCCAGGGGCTACCGGCTGGTGGGCGACGTCGACTTCGAGGCGGTGAGCGAAAAGGCGTCGGCGATCACGCCGGTGCCGGGCGGGGTAGGGCCCATGACGGTGGCGATGCTGATGGTCAACACGGTGAAGGCCGCGCAAGCCGCGGCAAGCCCTTAGTCACACGTCCGCAGCGTAGCTCAAGCCCACCACGCCGATCACGATCAGCGCGATGCACGCTGCCTTGAATAGGGTCGCGTGCTCGCCAAAGTAGATGAAACCGATGAACGTGATCAACACCGTACCAACCCCGGCCCAGATGGCGTAGGCGATGCTCAAGTCCAGGCGCCTGAGCGCCAGCGTCAGCGCCGTAAACGACAGCCCGTAGAACACGAAGATCATGACCGATGGCAAGGTGCGGGTGAAGCCCTGCGAGAACTTCATCGAGGTGGTGCCGGCGACTTCGAGCACGATCGCCGCGCACAGCAACAGCCAGGCTCGCATGGCCCCTGCGCGTCAGTCGCCGTAGCGCTTGCGCAGCGCTGGATCGAGAAGATCCGCGATCTCGCCGAGAAAATAACGGTCGCCCGTCTCGGTGGAAAGCCGCAAGCCGACGAACTTTACGCCCGCATCCATCGCCGCCAGAAACGCCTCGGTCACATCGACGCGCACGGAACCGTTGCCCGGCGCCTGAACCTGCGCGACGCGCTCGCCTGCGTGGAAATCCTCCGGGCTCACTTCGCCGTCGCCGGTAAAGGCGTAGACATCGATCACCCCGGCCGCCTGGCCCGCGTCGAGATTGTTCACGGGTATGGTCAGCACCACGCGCTCCAGTCGCTGCGCGGGCGCACCGACCTCGAACTCCAGCACCGTGCGATCCTCGGTGCCCGCCTTGATTGCCAGGAAATCCAGCAGAAAAGGCCCATCGCCGAAACTGCGGATGCCTTTCGCATCCACCGCCGGCAGCGCGTTGCCGGCTCTCGGTGTGATCGCGCAGGCGCTGAGCAAAGACAGCGCGAGAGAAAAAAACAGCGTTTGACAGGACATGGTTGAGCTGGCCATTAGGGTTTTTGCCGATGACGGACGCTGAACGCGGCGGGCGCGGGCAACAACAAAGTGTACAGTCCGCGCGGATGCTGAATCCACAGGACATCGAGCGGCGCCTGAAGTCCGCTGGATCACGGCCACGCAAGCTCGAGCGCCGCACGCAAAGTTCCGTTGCTGACCGCGCGAGCATAGACTATGCGGTGACGCGGTCAACCCGGATAGACTTGAAAATGTTGTATGAGATGACGCGGACTGCCACATGAACGCAAACGACGAGCACGTGCTGCCGGCGCGGCCGCGCAAGGGCCGCGGCGCGGTGAGCAATCCGGACGGCCGTTTCGAATCTCGAACGCACCGTTCGATCGACGACGGCTGGCGCAGCGCGCAGGATGATGCGCTCGATCCGCCAAAAGTGCGCACCACGCTGACGCCCGACAACGCCAGGTCGATACTTTCCAGCAATGATTCGCCGGATGTCGGTTTCTCGCTCTCGATCAACCCGTATCGAGGCTGCGAGCATGGCTGCGTGTATTGCTTCGCGCGCCCCTCGCACGCCTATCTGGGCCTTTCACCCGGCTTGGATTTCGAGACGCGGCTGTTCTACAAGCCGCAGGCCGCCGCGCTGCTGGAAGAAGAACTCCGCCGGCCGAATCACCGTTGTTCGCCGATCGCGCTGGGCATCAACACCGATGCGTATCAGCCGGTCGAGCGCGAGCTCAAGATCTCGCGCGGCATACTGCGGGTGCTGGACGCGTTTCAGCACCCCGTGACCATCGTGACCAAATCCGCGCTGGTGGAACGCGATCTGGATATCCTGGCGGCAATGGCGCAGCGCAATCTGGCGCAGGTGCTGTTTTCGATCACCACGCTCAACTCAGACTTAAGCCGCCGGCTGGAGCCGCGCACCACCGCGCCGCGCAGGCGTCTCGAGGCGATGCGGCGGCTGAGCGCCGCGGGCGTGCCCGTTGGCGTGATGACCGCGCCCGTGATCCCGGTGCTCACGGATCCGGAGCTGGAGACGATTCTTGAGGCGAGCCGCGAAGCCGGCGCCGAATCGGCCGGTTACGTGATGCTGCGTCTGCCGCACGAGGTGAAAGATCTGTTTCGGGAATGGCTGACCCATCACGAGCCGCTCAAGGCCGATCATGTGATGAGCGTGATCCGCAACCTGCGCGGCGGCAAGGATTATGATTCGGCGTTCGGTACGCGCATGCGGGGCACGGGTCCGTTTGCCGAGCTTGTCGCCCAACGCTTTGCGCTGACCTGCAAACGGCTGGGTTTCGATCGCCATCGACGCGCACTGGATGCGACCCGATTCACAGTGCCGCCGCGCGCCGGGGATCAGATCAGTCTGTTTTGATTGCGCCAGGCCGGACTCGTCACCAGCAGTGCCGGAGCGTGCGCACTTGACGGCATCCGCGCGTATCGCTATATCATTGTTTGTCAGAGGCGATTTTGGCAACAGTGCCGAGGAGGCGCGGATATGAACGCAGACAAGATGCCGGAAGACTCTACGCTCAGGCGGCATTACGAGTCGCAATTGAAGATGATGGGAAAAACCGGCGGGCAGTCCACGCACGGCGCGTCGCCCAAGGCCGCTTCATCGAGCGGCAGCTCAAGGGCATCGTCGTCCAGCGGCGGATTTTTCGGCTGGCTCAAGCGGCTGTTCGGAAGCTGATACGCCGCCACAACGCGCCCGTTCCGGGCGCCTGTCCGGCGTATGTGGCAGCGGGTCGGCGGCGTGCGGCACGGCCGATTCCGTCAGTGGCGATGCTTTACCGGCTCGTACGGCGTGCTGCGCGTGCGATCGTGTTCATGCATCCGGTAATGGACAAAATCGTCCGCGTTGTTGAACTGCATGAACGGATTGCCTTCGATCTGCTCGCGCATCGTCGACGTCTTTTGCGTCGCGTAGTTGTGCCCCGGATGAATCACGGTCTGTGACGGCAACTGGGCCTTAAGCCGCTTCAGGGTGGTGTACATCTGCTCCGGGTCGCCGCCGTTGAGATCGCAGCGTCCGCAGCCGAATACAAACAAGGTGTCGCCGGTGACCAGGTCATCGCCCAAACGATAACATGCCGAGCCCGGCGTGTGTCCGGGCGTATGCAGGATTTGCAGTTCCGTTTCGCCCAGCTCGAAGCGGTCACCGCCGTGATGCAAAACGGGCTGCGCCAGTTTGTGGCTCCAGAAATCCGCTTCCGGTTTCAGCAGGTGCAGCCGGGCGTCGTAACGATCGAGCATGGCCTCCACGCCGTTGACGTGATCGTTATGACTGTGCGTCAGCAGCACATCGGTAATGCGCAAGCCCCGTTCATCCGCAAGCGCGGCTATCGCGCCCACATCCCAGGCCGGGTCGACCACCGCGGCGGTTTGGGTCGCGCGATCCTCGATGAGATAGATAAAGTTTTCCATCGGCCCCAGTTCCAGGGCATGAATCGAATACGGTTTCGTTTCGGGCATGGTCATCCACCTCGCGGATTGCTCGTTGTGCCTGCCGTGCTGATCTTTCTGACTCGGCTTGCATGCGAGTCGTTCATCTCGTTCATCAGCCTGGCACGCATTTGTAAATATTGAACAGCTGCGAGCCCCGCACGATGTCCGAGGCGGGCACCACGGTATCACCGCCCATGGTGGCCGCGTTGTTGCGCGCCAGCCTCTCCAATTCCTCCGCGACCACGGTTTCCTGGCGCTTGATGCCCAGCACGTCGCCCTTGACCGAAGCGGTGGTGTTGCCGACTTTCTTGCACTGCTGCACCTCTGCCGCACTCAGCACGCGCGCCTTTTCCCCGCCCGGCGTCAGCGGTACGAATTGGCAGCCGACGAAGATTAACGAGATTACGAGAACGCTGGTCTTGCTGCTTGTCATCAGGAGCCCCGTGTGAGTTATAGGTTGGTGATGATTGCGCCGGGCGGCGGCGAGCTAGCGGGAGACATCCCCTGATCGCCATGGCCCGACGATTCGCCGACACGCCGCCGTGACTGTACCGGCTATTGCACGCGGCTGCGAAGAAAATCCGCGATTTCGGTGAGCGCGACATGCGTCGAGCTCGCGTCGCGGCGACCCTGGTACTCGGCCTGACCCGCGTCGTGGCCGCGTTCGCTCAACACCACGCGATGCGGGATGCCTATCAGCTCCTGCTCTGCGAACATCACGCCCGGGCGCAGATTGCGGTCGTCGAACAGTACATCGAATCCGGCGGCCTGTAATTCATCGTACAACGCGCGCGCGGCCGCTGCCAAGCGTTCGGCTTTGTGCATGTTGATGGGGATAAGCGCAAGCTCAAACGGCGCGATCGACGCCGGCCAGATAATGCCGCGTTCATCGTGGTTTTGCTCGATGGCGGCGGCCACCACGCGAGTGACGCCGATGCCGTAGCAGCCCATAGTCATATACTGCGCGCGGCCTTGCTCGTCCAGCACGGTGGCGTGCATGGCGCGGCTGTATTTGTCGCCGAGCTGGAAGATATGGCCGACCTCAATGCCGCGCGCGATCGAGAGCGTGCCGCGGCCGTCAGGACTGGGGTCGCCCGCCACGACGTTGCGGATATCCGCGCGCTCCGGTTCCGGCACATCGCGGCCCCAGTTGACACCAGTCAGATGCTTGCCGTCGATGTTCGCGCCGCAAACGAAATCGGCGAGCTGCGCGGCGGCGTGATCGGCGATAACGCGAATCGAGAGCCCGCGCGGCCCCAGCGAGCCGGGCCGGCAAGCGGCGGCGTTAACGACCGCATGTTCATCGGCGAATGTCAGCGGTCGGGCGACGCCCGCGAGCTTCTCGGCCTTTACGGCGTTGAGCGCGTGATCGCCGCGCAAGACCAGCGCGATGATCGCACCATCGTCGCCTTCTACCATGAGCGTCTTCAGGCAACGGCGCGGCTCGATCTTGAGCAGGCGGCTTAAGTCCTCGATGGTGCGCGTGTCCGGCGTATCGACCATTTGCAGCTCCGCGGCGGGTGGCGGCCTGGGCTCGGTCGGCGCGCGCGCCGCGACCAGTTCCACGTTGGCGGCGTAATCGCTGGCATCGGAAAACGCGATGGCGTCCTCACCGGATGAGGCCAGCACGTGGAATTCGTGCGAACGGCTGCCGCCGATGGCGCCGGTATCGGCCAGCACCGCGCGGAATGTCAGCCCCAGGCGCGTGAAGATGCGCGAGTAGGCCTCGAACATCGCATCGTAGGTCTGCTCCAGCGAGGCGCGATCGAGATGAAACGAGTACGCGTCTTTCATCACGAACTCGCGCGCGCGCATCACGCCGAAGCGCGGGCGGATCTCGTCGCGGAACTTGGTCTGGATCTGGTAGTAGTTGACGGGCAGTTGTTTGTAGCTGCGCAGTTGGTTGCGCGCGAGGTCGGTGATGACCTCTTCGTGGGTGGGGCCAAAGCAGAAATCCCGCTGGTGACGGTCCTGGAAACGCAGCAGTTCCGGGCCGTATTGCTCCCAGCGGCCGGATTCTCGCCAGAGCTCTGCCGGCTGCACGGCGGGCATCAGCAACTCCAGCGCCCCGGCCCGGTTCATCTCGTCGCGCACGATGCCCTCCAGCTTGCGCAGCACCTTGAGCCCCAGCGGCATCCACGTGTACAGGCCGGTCGCAAGTTTGCGGATCATGCCGGCGCGCAGCATCAATTGATGACTGACGACCTCCGCGTCGGCGGGCGTTTCTTTGAGCGTTGCCAGATGAAATTCTGATGCGCGCATGATTTGTCGAAAGGTCGGGATCGCGCCTGTTATGGGCTAGGCGCGCGGCGCACCCGTTATTTACCGTCCGTGGTCTTCCCGCAAAATTCCTTGATGTGTCCCTGCGCCTGTGAAATTTCCGCCTGTCGTTCTTCTTCGGTCAGCCTGCGGTAGCTGTCGCCTTCCCGCAGCGAGACCTGCCCGTGGCTTTCGATGGCCGCCAGATGATCGCGCGCGCGCCGGCAGTTTTCCGCCCGGATCTTGTCCGCCGTCTTCTTTTCGGCCTGCTCGATCTGGGACGCCTCGCGCGCCTGTCGACGCTGCTCGAAACCCTCGATGCGCTCTTGCAGTCGTTCGTCGGGCCGCCCGGCGGAAGGGGGCGGTGCCCCCAGCTCGATCAAAGTTGCATCGACGCCCTCCGGCGGCGTTTGCGAGTAGTGCACCTGGCCTTCCGCGTCCGTCCACTTGTAGACGGCGGTCTGGGCGTTCGCCGCTGATAGACATATAAGCAACGCGGCTGCGGCTGCGATTCGCGTCATCATCGTATGCTCCCCACGTCATTCATGACCCCGTTGCCGCGTTATGTCGGCCGGCATTTTGGGACCCCGCTCGTCAAGCCGCCTGCCGCTCCATGTCTTCGCGGTATTCCCCGAGCGCCGCCAGACCGTTGAACCTGGCGCGTTTGTATACGAGTTTCTGCGCCTCTTCGACGTTCTCACGCCTGCCCTTCCAGGCGCTCAGGGCCGGCGCCTGGATCGCGCGCGCGTACGAGAAAGTCAGCGGCCAGGGCAGCTTGCCCCGATATTTGCGGTTCATCGCGTTCAGATGCGCGGTGGATTCCTCGGGCGTCTGTCCCCCCGACAGGAACACCACGCCGCCCAGCGCGGCCGGCACGGTGCGCAGCAGGGTTTGCACGGTGCGCTCTGCGACTTCTTCGACGCCGGCCCGCTGCTTGTTGTCCAGCCCCGAGATGACCATGCTGGTCTTGAGCACTGCGCCGGCCAGCATCACGTTATGACGATACAGCTCTGCGAACAGCGCGCGATGAATCTCTTCGGTCACCGCCTCGCAGCGATCGATATCGTGGTCGCCGTCGATCAGCACCTCGGGTTCCACGATCGGCACCAGACCGCCTTCCTGGCACAGCGCCGCATAGCGCGCCATGGCGTGCGCGTTGGCCTCATGACATTGCCGCGTGGGGATGCCGTCGCCGATGGTGATGACCGCACGCCATTTCGCGAAGCGCGCGCCCATTTCGTAGTATTCCGTGATGCGCGCGCGCAGGCCGTCCAGCCCCTCGGTCACTTTTTCGCTGGACGAGCCCGCCAGCGGATGTGCGCCGGTATCGACCTTGATGCCCGGGATCTGGCCCTTGTCCTTGATCACCTTGACGAACGGGGTGCCGTCGTCGGTCTTTTGGCGAATGGTCTCGTCGAACAGGATCGGGCCGCTGACGAATTCCTCCAGCTTCGGTGTGGTCAGCAGCATCTGGCGATACTGACGGCGCGTCTCTTCGGTGGACTCGACGCCGACGCTCTTGAAGCGCTTCTCGCAGGAGCCGAAGCTCTCGTCGATGGCGAGAATGCCTTTGCCTTTGGCGACCATCGCCGCGGCGGTGCGCCGTAACTCGTCGGCGTGTTCTGGAATGTATCTGGTCATGGCAAGTTCCCGTTAAATGGCATTATGCGCAGTTTACCAGCATGACCGCGCGCGATTAACTACATCGGTGAAAAATCCGGAAGCCGCCGCCCGTCCGTCAGTCCGGCGCGCACCGGCGCGGGCTTGCTATACTTCGTGACCTGTCTGATTCGAAATCCATCGCCTGAATATGGCTGATCGCCGACTGCGCGTTTTTTACACGGTTGCCCGACTGTTGAGTTTTACGCGCGCGGCCGAGGCGCTGCACATGACGCAACCGGCGGTGACCTTTCAGATCCGCCAGCTTGAAAGCCATTTCGATGTCCGCTTGTTCGATCGCGCCCACAATCGTGTGGCCTTGACCGAGCCCGGGCGCCGGGTTTACGAGTATGCCGAACGCATTCTGGGGCTCTACGCGGAGATGGAGATCTCGCTCAAGGAACTCAACCGCAACCTCAACGGCGCCGTCATTCTGGGTGCCAGCGACTCGGTGGCCGAATCGCTGCTGCCCACCTTGCTGCGCGATTTCAAGCGCGAGCGGCCCGACGTGAACCTGCGGCTCAAGATCGCCGCCGCCGACGAGATCGTGCACATGGTGAAGAGCAGCGCCATCGACGTGGGCGTGGTCGATGGGGCGGTCGCGCACGAACATCTGCGCGTTCAGCATTGCCGTGTGGATCAAATGGTCGTCATCGTGCAGCCTGAACATCCGCTGGCCGAACTTGAACGCGTCGATATGCAGGCGCTGGCGCGTTATCCACTGGTCGGCGGGCAGGCCGGCTCACGCCCGCGGGCCATCATCGCGGAATATATCGCCAGGTGCGGTGCGGACGTGCACGGGCTGGACTGGTGTCTGGAGTTGAGCAGTCTCGAGGCTATCAAGGGCGCAGTGGAAGCGGGCATGGGTGTGGCGATCGTTCCCCGCCTGTGCGCCGCACGCGAGCTGGAGCTGGGTTCGCTGATCTGCCTCGGTCTGGAACCGCCGCTGGAGCGCAGCTTTTCGTTTGTTTGTCAGCGCAACGAGGCGCGCACCGTGGCGGCATTGCTGGCATTCGCCCACGCCTATGCCGCGAACCGCGGTTAAGACGCTTCAAACCAGAATTGCGTTAAAGCGCCTCCGAGGCAAAATCCGCCAGCCGCGAGCGTTCGCCGCGCATCAGGGTGATATGGCCGCTGTGCGGCCAGTCCCTGAAGCGATCCACTACGTAGGTCAGGCCGGAGGTGGTCTCGGTGAGATAGGGTGTGTCGATCTGCGCGACGTTGCCCAGACACACGACCTTGCTGCCGGGCCCGGCGCGCGTGATCAAGGTCTTCATCTGCTTGGGCGTGAGGTTTTGCGCCTCGTCGATGATGAGATAGCGGTTCAAAAAGGTACGGCCGCGCATGAAGTTGAGTGACCTCAGTTTGATGCGGTTGCGCAGCAGGTCGGCGGTCGCGGCGCGGCCCCAGTCGCCGCCTTCCTCGGAACGGGTCAGCACCTCCAGATTGTCCATCAGCGCGCCCATCCACGGCGTCATCTTCTCCTCTTCAGTGCCGGGCAGAAAGCCGATGTCCTCGCCGACCGGCACCGTGACGCGGGTCATGATGATCTCGCGGTAACGCTGTTCGTCTAAGGTTTGCGACAGGCCCGCGGCCAGCGCCAGCAATGTCTTGCCGCTGCCCGCCACACCCACCAGACTCACGAAATCCACGTCCGGATCCATCAATAGATTCAGCGCAAAATTCTGCTCGCGATTGAGCGCGTTGACACCCCACACGGTATGCCGCGGCTGTGTGTAATCATGCGCCAGCTCCACCACCGCGTGCCCCTGTTCGAGCTTCCTGACGATCGCCAGCAGCGGATTGGACCCTGCCATTGCCAGACATTGATTGGGATGCCAGTGCTCGACCAGCGGGCCGGTGAGCTTGTAGAACGTGCGGCCTTCCTCGCGCCAGGAATCGACCTCCCGGCCGTGCGTCTCCCAGAAATTTGCCGGTAATTCCGCCACGCCGCTGTACAGCAGACTGACGTCTTCCAGCACCTGATCGCTGTAATAATCCTCCGCCCGGATACCGACGATCGCGGCCTTGATGCGCAGGTTGATGTCCTTGGAAACCAGGGTGACGGAGTTGGCCGGACGCTCGCGTTGCAACGCGAGCGCGGTGCCGAGGATGGTGTTGTCCGGCGTGTTGCCGGGCAGGCTGTCGGGCAGGGCGACGGGCAGCACGCGGGTTTGAAAAAACAACCTGCCGGTGATGGCGGCCGGCTTCTTGTGATTGCGGTTGTTAGGCCCGGGGAGTTGCAGGCCGCGAGCGACTTCTTCATCGCTCCTGCCGGTGATGAGTTCATCCAGGAAGCGGCTTACCTGGCGCACGTTGCGCGCCACCTCGGACAGTCCCTTCTTGGCGCGATCCAGCTCTTCGAGCACCACCATCGGCAAGAAAATGTCGTGTTCCTTGAAGCGGAACAGCGCCGCCGGATCGTGCATCAGCACGTTCGTGTCCAGCACGAACAGACGGGGCATCGCGGGATCGCGGCTGGCAAGCGCTTCGGCCACGGGATTAATGGAGGGCTCGCGGGCTTCGTCTGCGCCCGCCGATCGCGGAATTGGCCAAGGGGCAGTTACAGTTTCAGCGGTTCCAGAACGCCGTCCAGATTCTCCTCGTCGCACAGGTCCAGAAAATCCTCGCGCAGTTGCGAAATCTGCACGTGCGCGGGCACGTCCACAGTCATGCGTACGGAGAACATGGGACTTGCGGTATGCGCGGCGCGATAGGCGTTGGTGGCCATGTCGTGGATATTGATGCCGCGCGACGCGAAGAACGACGAGAGCTTGCCGACGATGCCGGGCTGGTTCAGCGATACCACGTCGACCGTATACGACAGCACCCGCGCCGGCGCCTCGCGCAGCTCGGTGTGGCGCGTGGTAATCGTCAAATGAAGCTGGTCCTGCAGATTGCTGAGGGTCGATTCCAGCTTGGCCAGATTGTTCCACTTGCCGGCGACCAGCAGGATCTGCGCGAAGCTGCCGCCCAGCACGGACATGCGGCTGTCTTCGATGCTGCAATTATGTTCCAGAATGGCGCGGGCCAGCCGGTCAATGGTGCCGGGGCGATCTTCGCCGATCGCGGATATGACGAGGTAATTGGTCATGGCAGGGTCGGATGCGATCGATATAGAGTACCAGTTAACGCGCGTCGCGCAAAACCTGGCCAAGCCGTTAACTTGTCAAGCCTCAATGGCGCCAGTAACATGACGCGAGTTTGTGGCGGAGAACCGAATGTTCGAAGGTAGTATGGTGGCGCTGGTGACGCCGATGCGGCCCGACGGCGCGCTGGACTGGGATGCGCTTGGCGCACTGGTCGATTTTCATCTGGATAACGCGACCGACGCAATTGTGGCGGTGGGCACGACCGGCGAGTCGGCGACCCTTAACACCGAGGAACATTGCGAGGTCGTTCGCTACGTGGTCAAGCGGGTCGCGCGCCAGGTGCCGGTGATCGCGGGCACCGGCGCGAACTCCACGCGTGAGGCGATCGAGTTGACGCGCTTCGCGCACGAAGTCGGCGCCGACGCCGCGCTGCTGGTTACGCCTTACTACAACAAGCCTACCCAGGAAGGGCTGTTTCAACATTACAAGGCCGTGGCCGAAGCGGTTGCCATCCCACAAATCCTTTATAACGTGCCGGGCCGCACCGCCTGCGACATGCTGCCGGAAACGATCGCGCGGCTGGCCTGGATCGACAACATCGTGGGCCACAAGGAAGCCGCGAGCGATGCGCGCCGCGCGCGGGAGGTCATCGAACATTGCGACGGCAGGCTGGAGGTTTACAGCGGGGAGGATGGCAACGCGATGGAAATTATCCTGAACGGCGGCCGGGGCGTGATCTCCGTTACCGCCAATGTGGCGCCGAAGGCGATGCACGACATGTGCGTCGCGGCGCTGGCCGGGGATCGAGAGAAGGCCGCCGAAATCGACGCGCGCATTACGGGTCTGCACCGCGACCTGTTCCTGGAATCGAATCCTATTCCGGTCAAATGGGCGTTGCATGAGATGGGGCTGATCCCTGCAGGGATACGATTGCCGCTGACGCCGTTCTCCGAGTGCTTTCACGCGCAGTTGCGCGTCTCGATGAAACAGGCGGGAGTACTGCATTGATGAGTGCGCAGGGCGGGTTGACGTTTACCGGCGGTAAACCGCTGGCCGCCGTATGCCTGGCCACGCTGCTGGGCGGTTGTGGCGTATTCGGCGGCGATGATCGTCCGGCTTATGAAAAAAGCGGTGAAACGCCGCCGCTGGAAGTGCCGCCCGGCTTAAGCGCGCCGCCGACCGACAGCCGCATGAATATCCCGGCGCCGGCGGGCGAGACGGTCAGCGCGGTGGCGCTTGCGCGCCAGCAGGAGCAGTCGCTCGGCGGCGCCGACTCTTCGGCTTCCGAAGCAGTCGCGGTAGCTGGCGTGTTGCCGGAGTTCCCCGACATGCGCGTGCGTCATGACGGCGGCGCGCGGTGGCTTGAGATCGAGGCGGATCCCGCGGTGCTGTGGCCCAAGTTGCGCGATTTCTGGCGCGAGAACGATATCGAGATCGCGCGCGATGAGCCGCGCTTGGGCATTATCGAAACGGCCTGGACAGCGCCAGGCGAAAATCAGCTGCCCGGCATCGGGCTGCGCGATAAATACCGGGTACGCCTGGAGCGCCAGAGCGCCGATGTCACCAATGTGTATGTGACGCACCGCGGCGCCGAACAAGTCGGTTCCGACAGCGCACAGCGGTGGCAGCCGCGCCCGGCCGATCTGGGGCTGGAGGCAGAGTACCTGACCCGCCTGATGGTTTATTTCGGCGAGCCGCGGCAGCAGGCGGAACGTCAGCTCGCGGCCGCCAGAGGCAACGCCACGGCCATGCGCCTGGACAAGGTAGCGGGCATCCCGGTGCTGGTGGTCGAAGACCAGTTTCGCAACGTGTGGCAGAAGACAGGCCTGGCGCTGGATCGAGCCGGATTGCCGGTCGAAGAAGAGGATATGGTCGACGGCGCGTATTACATCCGCTACCGGCCTGGCACGGCCCAAGCAGCGGCGGGCGTGTTGACGGGATTACCTGGCGCCAAAGCGACCGGGGCGCTGAATGAAAACGAACGCTATCAGGTGCATCTGCTCGACCAGCCGGGTCAGACCTTGATCACCGCGCATACCGCCGCGCGCGAGGCATTGCCGCCAGCCGCGGCCGAGGAGATTCTCGAACGCCTGATTACATCCATGCAGGGCGGCGGCTTCGATACCAGCGCCGGGATGGATCTGGCGCCGGACGGGGCATAAACCTACTCGCAGTTTATCCGGCGCTCGGCCCTCCTGAGATCAAACCTGGGCTTGCCGTCCATGGCGAGTCTGATGCAAGCCTGGACTCCGGCCCGTATTTTCCACCGTTATGCCTTCGGGAAACGGCACGTTAAGCGTCGCTTCCTTATTCCGGCTCACCCCTTTCGAGCATGGCATACGCCGAATGATTGTGAATGGACTCGAAGTTTTCCGCCTCCACCGCGTAGGCGAGAATGCGTGCATCATCGTTCAGCCTGAGCGCGATATCGCGTACCACGTCTTCGACAAACTTGGGGTTTTCGTAGGCGCGCTCGGTCACGTATTTTTCATCGGCGCGTTTTAGCAGCCCGTACAGTTCGCAGGAGGCTTGCGTCTCCACCAGCTCGATCAAATCCTCTACCCAGATCGAAGGCTCTGCGCGCACCGTAAGTGTGACGTGCGAGCGCTGATTATGCGCGCCGTAACTGGCGATGCTCTTGGAGCATGGGCACAGGCTGGTGACAGGCACCACCACCTTGATCCGCACGCGGGGCGCGTCATCAATCAACTCTCCGCTGAAGGTGACGTCGTAGTTCATCAGGCTGCGCGCGTTCGATACCGGTGCGGCTTTGCCGATAAAAAACGGAAAAAACATCTCGATATGCCCATGGTCCGTTCTCAGTCGCGCGGTCATTTCGCGGAGCATCGCCTCGAACGATTGCAGGTCAATCTCGCGGTCTTGCGCCATCAATACGTCCACGAACCGCGACATGTGAGCGCCCTTGAGGTGATGGCGCAGATTCACGTACATGTTGAAGCGCGCGACCGTGTGCTGAGGCTGGCCCGAGCGGCAAGCGATCCGCACCGGGTGCGCCAGGTCCTTGATGCCGACCTTGTTGATGGGGATCTGGCGCGTGTCCAGCGCATTCTGGGTGTCCGCAATCGCATCGAGCGAAGGGAAGGCGGCTCTGTTCATACATCAATATTCAGGTTTGGAGTTCCCCCAAGGGGGCCAGAACGAGCGGAGCGAATGCCGCTACGTGCAGAAAGCGGTCGCGTTTGTCCACCCGTTTACAGGTTGCCGTTCGGGCCGCGGCTTTAGGATGTCGATGCGTTGGACATGGGCCTTGCCACCGTCGCACGCCGTTTGCCGCCAAGCAATGACTCTATCGAAGCCACTATGCCGCGTGCGTCAACACCGGCTTCTGCTAGCAGCTGTTCGCGACTGCCGTGCTCGAGAAAGCGGTCCGGCAATCCCAGGTTCAGCACGGTCACCTGTGCGTTCAGCCGCGCGAGGCACTCGTTCACCGCGCTGCCCGCGCCGCCTGCGACCGCGTTGTCTTCGACGGTCACCAGCACCTCGTGATCACGCGCAAGCGCTGCAATGGTGGCCTCATCCAAGGGTTTGACGAAGCGCATGTTGATGACGCTGGCGCCCAATGTTTCACCGGCCTGCAAGGCGTCGCTCACCACGCTGCCGAAGCCCAGAATCGCAATCTTTCGGCCCTGTCTCAATGCTTGCGCCTTGCCTATGGCAAGCCGTCGCATGTCGGTGTCGATGGTCGCGCCGGGCCCGGCGCCGCGCGGATACCGCACCGCGGCCGGCGATTCGAGCTGGTAGCCGGTGTACAGCATGTGCCGGCACTCGTTTTCATCCGCCGGTGCCATGATGGTCATATTGGGGACGCAGCGCAAATAGCTCAGGTCAAAGCTGCCGGCATGCGTAGGGCCGTCCGGCCCCACCACGCCGGCGCGGTCGATGGCAAACAAAACGGGCAGATTCTGGATGGCGACGTCGTGAATCAGCTGGTCGTAGGCGCGCTGCAAAAACGTGGAATAGATGGCCACTACCGGTTTGCGCCCCTCGCAGGCCATGCCGGCCGCCAGGGTCACCGCGTGCTGTTCGGCGATGCCCACGTCGAAATAGCGCTTGGGATATTCCCGCGAAAACCGCACCAGGCCGGAGCCCTCGCGCATCGCCGGCGTAATGGCCATCAGGCGCGGGTCCTCAGCCGCCATGTCGCACAACCAGTCGCCGAACACTTGCGTATAGGTGGGTTTGGCCACCGCTTTGGAGGGCAGCACGCCGGTGCTGGGATCGAATTTGGAGACCGCGTGATATTTGACCGGGTCGGCCTCGGCGGCGGCGTAGCCCTTGCCCTTGCGCGTGACGATATGCAAGAGTCGCGGGCCCTTGTTGTCCTTCAGATTCTCCAGCGTGCGTACCAGGCTCGGCAAATCGTGCCCATCGACCGGCCCGAAATACTTCACGCCCATCTCCTCGAACAAGGTGCCGGGCACGATCATGCCCTTGACGTGTTCCTCCGCGCGGCGCGCAAACTCCCACATGGGCGGCATCTGTTTGAGCAGCCGCTTGCCGCCTTCGCGCATGGTGGAATACACGCGCCCCGACAGCATGCGCGTCAGGTAATTGTTCATCGCGCCCACGTTGGGCGAGATCGACATCTCGTTGTCGTTGAGAATTACCAGCAGGTCGGCCTGCTGATCGCCCATGTGATTGAGTGCCTCGAAGGCCATGCCCGCGGTCATCGCGCCATCGCCGATGACGGCGACCGCCTTGCGGTTCTCGTGATTGGCGGCGAACGCAAGCGCCATGCCCATCGCGGCGCTGATCGAGGTACTGGAGTGGCCAACCCCGAAGGTGTCGTACTCGCTTTCCGCCCGTTTGGGGAACGGCGCCAGACCGCCTTGTTTGCGGATCGTGTGCAGCCGATCGCGCCGCGCGGTGAGAATCTTGTGTGGATAGCATTGATGCCCGACGTCCCACACCAGGCGATCGTAAGGCGTCTCGTATACGTAATGCAGGGCGACCGTGAGCTCGATGGTGCCGAGCCCGGCCGCGAAGTGCCCGCCGGAATTGCTGACTGATTTCAGCAGGCAGTCGCGCAGTTCCTTGGCGACCGCTTCCAGATCGCTTTTCGGCAGCTCGCGCAAATCCCGCGGGTGATGGATGCATTCCAGGAGTGGATAGACAGCGTTCGTCATTGCGAAAGATCGGTGATTTCCGGGCCATTATCTTGGCCGCGCCCGTGCTATGCAAGCAGTGTGTAAATGTTGCCTGCCTCCACAAAGCACGGCGCCGGCGAAGATTTGCCGGCGCTTGATCAAAAGCTTGCAGGCTTGATTCGAGCCAAAACCGCCGAGCGGTGCGGCTTGACGCGATTTGGCCGGCTAAAAGCCCGGGCGTGAAACGCGCTACTCAGCCCCCGCCCGGCTGATACGCGATGCCCAGGTACACCCGGTTGAGCAGATCGCGATGCGCGTGATCGGCCTTGAGCACTTCGCCATCCCAGCGGCCGTTGAGGCTGACCCGCCAGTCGCGTCCGGCCAGCCAGTTGGCGCCCGTTATGACGTAGCTTGCCGCGTCCTCCTGTCTGTCGCCGGTTTCCTGCCACAGATAGTGCATGGAGCCTTCGAGTTCAAAGCGGCGGGTGAACGCGTAATTGAGGTTAAGACCGGTCGATGGGACCAGAAAAGTCTCTTCGCCGCGGGTGAGATGCGTCAGGCCCAGCGATGTCTTGAAGCGGTCCGAGTCGGTCTTGAGCCAGGCATGATCCCAGAAAACGCCGAGCTTCTGCTTGGGTTTTTTCAGCGAATCCCGCTCGACCACGCGCGTGCCAAAGCGGCTCACGCCGATTGGAAATTGCCGCTCCAGAAAGGTTTTCAGCTTGCGGATGCGCGCCTCCGGGGTCGGTTTGCCGACTCCGGGATGTTCGAACCCGTAACGGAAGCTGCCGCCGATGCTGGTAGCCGCGTCGAGTCGCTGTTCGACGCCGACGAACCCGAACGTCTTGAGCAGGCCGGCGACTTTCGGCTTGGCGTCGATGTTCGTTCTTTCGACTTCCGCGCCGGTGAACCAGGCGGTGCGGCGGCGCTCGTGATCGGTTCTCCAGTACAGGCCTTCGCGGTCGTCGGCCATTTTCTTGTTGACCCAGCGCAACCGCGGTTCGAAGTGATACACGCCGTAGCGCTGGCGCCATGCCCCCAGCTTGTGATCGCTGTCCAGCCACGAGCCCCGGTTGTCTTCGTTATCCTGGGCCACGTGCGCGGTATGCCGGTGGTTTCCGTCCGAGCTGTGGTATTCAAGGGCGCTGGCCAAACTGTCTCGCGCCTCGTCCCCGGCGTCGCCACGCACCTGCCAGGCCTGCCCGCCCATACGCCAGTCGGCGCTTAAGTTCTGGCGGCCGCCGAACCCGGATACCTGGTCCGTGGTTGCCTCGAATGACTTGATTTTCTTGCCCTGCACGACACCGGCCTGTCCCGCGGTCCAGTTGAACTCGGTGTCCTTCGCATAGCTGCGTGTGGCGACACCCAGCAACGGTGTTTCGGGCAACGCATAGCGATAACCTGAACCGACCATGGGCTGCGTGCGGGTGCGCTGTTCTCCGACCGAATTATCCATGCGCCAGGCGTCATTGAAGACCAGCCCTTGCTGATTCATGGAGAAATGATCCGCCTGCTGACCGTCATCCGCCGGAAACCGACTGGCGGGGTCGCGCCTGGCCTCGAGCTTTACCGCGCCATAAGCCGGATTCTGTTCCTGCCAGCGCAACGCCGAACCGACATCCTGGTGAGTGGAATCGGCGCTGTTGTCGGCCGCCTGGGGGCTGGAGCGGGTTGTAAAGGTCGGCAGCCTGGGTGTCTGCCGTGTACCCGTCAGAAAGCTGACCGTGGATACTGGCTTATCAGCGCTCTTTGCCTGCGTTGCAACCTCAGTACTGGTCTGCGCGAACGCGGGCAGGCTGAGCGCGGTCAGGGCGATCATCACAGGACATGCGCGGACCGCATGCGGCCACACGTGGATTAATGCCGGCGCGTGATTTGTGTTGGCAACACCGCGCCGCAGCGCCCGCTTCCTTGTCAGGCTTGTTATCATTACTAATCCCTAAGTGGTTTATTTTGTTGGGCGAGATTAGCGTATCGACCTTCGCCGCCATAAGCGCTGACAGGACGGGCATGCGGCAAAAACCGATGGGCAAGATGAACCTCCGGGAAAAGGCGACCCGCGGCAAAAAGGCGCCGCAGATCTGTGAGCTACATCCGGGATTTGGAAACCGGATTGCGGGTGCGCTGGCTCGCCCTGGAGGGCGAGCTGGGGTGACGGGAATATCTATGATCCAGGAATTCGCTTGCGCGCGGTGCGCGCCGCTTCGCCGGCAAGCGCTATGTGGACTGTGCGTTCAGGGTTGACGCGCAGTATTTGCAGCGCCGCGCGGCGATCGGTACGTCGGAGAGGCATTCGGGGCAGGCGCGGGTGTCGGGCGCGGGCGGAGGCGCTTCGCGTTTCAGCTTGTTGATGCCCTTGATGAGCAGAAACAGCGCGAAGGCGACGATGATAAACTCCAGCACCGTATTGATGAACACGCCGTAGTTGACGGTGGCGGCGCCCGCCTGCTGGGCGGCGACCAGGGTCTCGAAGTTACCCCCGCCCAGCACAATGAACAGATTGCTGAAATCGACCCCGCCCATTAGCTTACCGATCGGGGGCATGATGATATCGGCCACCAGCGAACTCACGATCTTGCCGAATGCGACGCCGATGACGATACCCACGGCCATGTCGATGACATTGCCGCGCATCGCGAACTGTTTGAATTCTTGTAACATTGACATGGGGTTGGCTCCCAGCTGGGCGGGCACGCGCCCGCGCTTGATAAATATAGCAGTCGAACGCGATATTGCTCGGCCAGTTGGGCATGCCGTATGCGAAACTCTCGATCTCGCGTGTCATTGCGCGAGACACCGCGCCGGAGGAGGTTGAATGACCCAATACAAAAACCTTAACCAGTGCCGGCGGGCGGCGATGCTGCTGGCTTCTGTCGCACTGTGCGCCGCGGCCGGCGGATTCGTGCACGCCGGCTGGCTGGAAAAGGGCAAGGACTTCATCGGCGGATTGGCGGGGGGTGGATCCAGCGGCGGTCAACTCGCCGTCGGCGAGCTGCAGGCGGGGCTCAAAGAGGCGCTGCGCGTCGGTACCGGGACGGTGGTCAGTCAGTTGGGCCAGACTGGCGGCTTCAACCGCGATCCGAAGATCCATATCCCGTTGCCGCAGAGCCTGGATACGGTCAAGTCCACCCTGGACAAGATCGGGATGGGATCGATGCTCAACGACCTGGAATTAAAGCTCAATCGCGCCGCGGAGGCCGCGACGCCGAAAGCCAAGGCGCTTTTCTGGCAGTCCATCCGGCAAATGACCCTGGAGGACGCGCAGTCCATTTATCGCGGACCCGACGATGCGGCGACCCGCTATTTTCGGGACAAGATGTCGGCGCCGCTGGCGGCCGAGATGTCGCCCGTCGTGTCCAAGAGCCTGTCGCAGGTCGGCGCCATCGAGACGTACGACCAGATCATGTCGCGCTATGAAAATGTGCCATTCGCGCCCGACGTCAAGGCGGACCTTACCGGCTACGTGGTCAACGAGGGCATGGACGGCATTTTCTATTATCTTGCCAAGGAGGAGGCCGCCATTCGCCAGGATCCGGCCAAACGCACCACCGATCTTTTGAAGAAGGTCTTTGGCAAACAATAATGCGAAATCTTCCGAGAGATAAGAACACATGAGCAACGAACCACGCATCTTCGTGGGCCGAGGGGAAACGCCACGGTATCTGCAACTCGCGCTAGCCAACCGGCACGGGCTGATCGCGGGCGCCACCGGCACCGGCAAGACGGTGTCCTTGCAGATCCTGGCCGAAGGGTTTTCGGCGCAGGGCGTGCCGGTATTCATGGCCGACGTGAAGGGCGATCTGTCCGGCATCAGCCAGACGGGCGCTGATAATCCGAAATTGCAGGAACGGGCGCGCGCGATCGGTCTCACCGACTATGCGTTCGGCGCATCACCCGTGATCTTGTGGGATCTGTTCGGCGAACAGGGGCATCCCGTTCGCACCACCATATCGGATATGGGGCCGCTGCTGCTGTCGCGCCTGCTGGAGTTGAATGACGCGCAGGAAGGCGTGATGAACGTCGTCTTCAGGGCCGCCGATGACCAGGGCCTGCTGTTGCTGGATCTCAAAGATCTGCGCGCGATGCTCGCCTTCGTCGCCGAGCATGCGTCCGAGCTGAATAATACCTACGGCGCGGTCAGCAGTTCGTCGGTGGGCGCGATCCAGCGCCGTCTGCTGGTGATCGAGCAACAGGGCGCGGCCAATCTTTTCGGTGAGCCCGCGCTGGCGCTGGCAGACCTGATGCGCACCGCCCGCGACGGGAGCGGCTACGTCAACGTGCTGGCCGCCGACAAGTTGATGCAAAGCCCCCGGCTTTACGCCACGTTTCTGCTGTGGCTGCTGGCCGAGTTGTTCGAGCAATTGCCGGAGGTCGGCGATCCGGACAGACCCAGGCTCGTGTTCTTTTTCGACGAGGCGCATCTGCTGTTCAACGATGCGCCCAAGGCGCTGGTGGAAAAGGTCGAGCAGGTCGTGCGGCTGATCCGCTCCAAGGGCGTGGGCGTGTACTTCGTCACGCAGAGTCCGCTGGATGTCCCCGACACGGTGCTGGGCCAGCTCGGCAACCGCATTCAGCATGCCCTGCGGGCGTTTACGCCGCGTGATCAGAAGGCCGTCAAGGCGGCGGCCGACACCTTTCGCGCCAATCCCGGGTTTGACGCGGCGCAGGCCGTCACCGAGCTCGGCGTGGGCGAAGCGCTGGTGTCGATGCTGGAGGCCAAGGGCGTGCCCGCGGTGGTGGAGCGCACATTGATCCGGCCGCCGGCCTCGCGGCTGGGGCCCGCTACGCCGGCTGAGCGCAAGGCAATCATCGCGCAAAGCCCGTTGCAGGGTCAGTACGACAAGCCCGTGGACCGCGAGTCCGGGCACGAAAAACTGGCCGCACGCGCGCAGCAGGCAAGCGGACAATCTGCCGATGACGAGCGTACCTCGACCCTCGCGCGCACCAGCAACCGCCAGGGCGTGTTCGAGGCGTTCGCCAAGAGCATGCTGCGCAGCATGGGCACGTCGCTGGGACACAGTGTGGCACGCGGGTTGCTGGGTTCTCTGCTCAAGAGCCGGTAAGTCGGTTTTTGCTTTTTTCAAATCCGGAGCAACGAGGTTATGCAGACACGACGACTTGGAGACAGCGAACTCGAATTCACCACGATAGGTCTGGGCACCTGGGCAATCGGCGGCGGCGACTGGGATTTCGGCTGGGGCCCGCAGGACGACCGGGAATCCGTTGCCGCCATCCAGCGCGCGCTCGATCTGGGTGTGAACTGGATCGACACGGCCGCGATCTACGGCCTGGGCCACGCCGAAGAAGTCGTCGCCAGGGCCATCGCCGGACGCCGCGACCAAGTCATCGTGTCGACCAAATGCGGGCTGCGCTGGGCGCGGGGCGGCACCACGCCGTTCGGCCAGCTCGATGCGGCCAGCGTTCGCGAGGAGGCGGAAGCAAGCCTCAGACGCCTGAACACGGACGTAATCGATTTGTACCAGGTGCACTGGCCCAACCCCGACAAGGATATCGAGGAGGCGTGGCGCACCATCGCCGAGCTGATCGAAGCGGGCAAGGTGCGCTACGCGGGCGTGTCTAATTTCAGCGTGGCGCAGCTTGAGCGTATAAAAAAGATATACCCGGTGACCTCGCTTCAGCCGCCCTACAGCATGCTGGAGCGCGGCGTGGAGGACGATTTGCTGGAATATTGCGCGGCCAACCGCATCGGCGTGATCGCCTACAGCCCGATGAAGGCCGGCCTGCTGACGGGCAAATACACGCGGGAAAAGATCGCGGCGTTACCGAAAGAAGACTGGCGCCACGGCAGCGATCAGTTCAAGGAGCCGCGCCTGGGCGCCAACCTGAAGCTGATCGACGCGCTCAAGCCCATTGCCCAGCGCAACGACATGAGCATGGGCCAACTGGCGATCGCCTGGGTATTGCGTCGACCGGAAGTCACCGCCGCGATCGTCGGCGCCCGCCGTCCGCAGCAGATCGAGGAGACGGTCAAGGGCGGTGACAAAACGCTGTCGGAAGCGGACATCGAGCAGATCGAAGCGTTACTCGCCCAGCATGCCCGCGCGGTGCGTTGAGCGGTGCGGCGGGCTGACCCGCCTGCAAATGCCGGGATTAACGGCTCCGTCGGCGGCAGCCCCGGAAAGTCCGATAGCTCGCGCGGCCGCTTGTCTTGGCGCGATGCATCGCGTCATCCGCGTGGGCCAGTAAAGTTTCCACGTTGCCGCCATGATCGGGGAACAGGCTGATGCCGATGCTCGCACCGATGAGAACCTGGCGCGCGGCGACGACGAAAGGCGCGGACAAGGCCGCAGCACCTTGATGGCGACCCTGGCGGCATCCCCGCCTTTGGTGACCTCGGTAAGCAGCACCACGAATTCGTCTCCGCCCAGGCGGGCGGCGGTGTCCTCATGGCGCACACAGCCCAGGAGCCGTTTTCCCGTTTCATGCAGCACCCGGTCGCCCGCATGGTGGCCGTGGGCATCGTTGACGCACTTGAAGCGGTCCAGATCGATGAACAGAAGCGCGAGTTGTGTCTGGTGGCGCTGCGCCTGCGCGATCGCCTGGTTGATGCGATCCATCAGCAGCGCGCGATTGGGCAGCCCGGTGAGCGAATCGTGGAACGCGCAATGACGAAGATGCGCCTCTGTGCGTTTTGCGCCGGTGACGTCGCGAAAGCTGAACACGGTTCCCGTGCGGGTTCCGTTTATTCTCTGGGGCGCCGAATAGAACTCCATGATCCTCCCGTTCGTCAGCTCCACGAACGCATGGCTTTCGGCGCCCGGTCGGGCTGAGCCTTCCCGGATTCTCGCCAGGAAGGCGCGGGGTTCGCGCGCGCTGGCCGCCATGTGGATCAGCGCCGAGTGTCGCGAGCCCCACCCGGGAATGTGCCACATCTCGGCGAGCTTCCGGTTGTACGCCAGCTCCTTGTCGGTCAGACCCAGCAGCAACACACCGTCGGGAAGCGCTTCGATAGCGGCGGCGAGCAGCGCCGCCTGATCGCGCAACCCCGAGCGAGTTTTCTCAGGATTTAACGCCTTTCGCAGTCGCGGAAGCCGGGCGGCGCGCGACGCACCCGCGGGCACGCCGATCGAGGTCACCGTCGCCGAGGACGCGGTGCGATGCAGGGCTCGATCCTGCACAACCACGGCTTCAGGCTCGACTGGCCCTTCTTGCCTCGTAAAGTTCATTGGTCGCAACGCGGGACGGCTCCACATGTGTTGTACCCATGTTGAACATATCGTCGCTTTGCAACAGGAGTAAATAGGCAGATTTGCCTATTTTCTGTTGCGCGTTGGGAACAAAGCGTGAAGTACAAACCGGAGGGAAGATTCACCGGCTTCGAGCCGGCTTCAATGATGAAAGGTCAAACCTTCGCGCACCGCGTATTTCGTAAGTTCGGCGATACTGAACAGATTGAGCTTCGTCATGATATTGCGCCGGTGCGCGTCCACGGTGCGCGTTGAGATGCTCAGCCGCCTGGCGATCATGGGAGAAGAACGCCCCTCGGCGAGCAGTTGCAATACCTGGCGCTCACGCTCGGTAAGCTCACGAGTCCCACTGCCCGGCGGGCTGTCATAGCTGTCCGCAAGCGTATCGGCAATCTCTTCACTCACATATTGGCGATTGCGGGTCACGGCGCGAATGGCCCGGCAAAGTTCGTCGGCCGCGGTCTCCTTGAGCACGTAGGCAAGCGCGCCCGCCCCCAGCATTTCCATCACGTAACGCTTGTCGGAATAAGCGGAAAGGGCGACGACCTTGATCTTCGGGTAGCGAGCGATGATGCGGCGAGTCGCTTCGATGCCGTTCATATCGCGCATGCTGACATCCATCACCACCACCTGCGGACGCTGCTGCGCCACGCGCTTCAGCGCGTCGAGCCCGTTACCCGCTTCGCCGACAACTTCGAAGTCGCGTTCCTGATTCAGCACGGCGCGCAAACCATCGCGCAGCATCCTGTGATCGTCCACCAGCAGTACCGTGATCGCCATGACAGGACTACTCGCCGTTGTGACGCGCCACCGGCGCAAGCAAGGTGATTCTTGCGCCCTGACCTCGGGCCGACTCGATGTGCATGTCGCCGCCCAGGTACGACAGCCGTTCGCGGATGCTCAAAAGCCCGAATCCGCTACGCCTGCACGCGGCCTGAGCGGGATCGAAACCATCTCCGCTGTCTTCAACCCGCAGCGCGAGGTGCCGGTCCTTGTTTTCCAGGGCAACCGCGGCGTGATCTGTTCCGGCGTGCTTCGCGACGTTAATCAGCAACTCACGCGCCGCGCGAAACAAGGTGAAGCGGATACGTTTATCGATCGGCGCCACGTACCCGTCGTGTCGGATGCGTACTTTGAGCCCGCGAGTTTTCTGTACATCTTCCGCCAGCCATTCCAGCGCCTTGATCAGCCCGAAGTCGTCCAGCACCGGCGGGCTCAGATCAAAAATATGCGCGCGCACCGACTCGTTGGCATGGCGCACCAGCTGCGCGACTTCCTCGATCCGCCGCTGCGCGGTCTTGGCTCTGACGGCCGTTCGCAGGCTGGAAAGCTTGAGGCGCGCCAGAGAAAGGGCCTGGCTCAGGTCATCGTGCAGATCGGCGGCGAGGTTCTGCCGTTCCCGCTCTTCCGCGAAACTCAGCTCGGCGGCCAGCGTTCGCAACTGCGCAGCCCGTTGTTCGGCGACGCTGGTGCGCTCGAGCACCCGTCGATCCAGCTCGGCGTTTGCAATCCTCAGCGCTTCTAGCGCGTCTTCCTTGCGGCGATCAGATTCCTGCAACTGGCGGATCAGTCGGAGCCGCTCATGCGCCATGGTGACATAGCGCGTGATCGTCTTCAGAAGTTCCAGTTCGTCTTCGTCAAACGAGTTCCTTGAGCGGCTGCCGAACCACAGGACGCCGAGTAGCCGATCGTCGAGCGTGAGCGGGTTGCAGGCGCAGGCGCGAAAGCCCAGGCCCTTGAGCAACTGCTCCCCGGGGTCTCCGGACTGCTGAATATTCGTCAGCACCAGCGGTCTGCCGCTAAGCACCATACCGTCGCGAACGTCTTGTCTGAACTTCAGCAACATCAGGCCGTGGAGCGCCTCGGCCGGTAAGCCGGTATAAGACTCCACTTGAACGGCATCTCTGGCTTCATTGATCATGAAGTTACAGTACGCGTCCATCTCCAGATGCTGCGCGATCTTGGCAAACAAGGCCGGAAACAGCGCGTCGGCGTCGACGGTGGAAAGAAGCATCCCCGTCGCTTCGGACAGCAGCCGCTGACGTTCGTGCTGCTTGCGCAGCGTATCCTCGCCCCGCTTGCGCGCGGTAGCGTCTTTGAAAAGTATGGCCACTTTGCGGTCTTCCGGCCGCCCGACGCGGAAGGCATAGACGTCGAACCAGCGGTTCAACCCATCGGCGACATTTTCAAGACGAACCGGTTTACCGGTCAGGGCCACGTTGCCGTAAATCTCGAACCAATGTGCCCCCAGCTTCGGGGCAAGCGCGCGCGCCGTTTTGTTGACTGCCTGTTTGAGGCCTGTCTGCTTCTCAAACGTCGGATTGATTTCCAGAAAACGGTAATCGACCGACTTGCCGTTGTCATCGAACAGCATTTCGATGACGCAAAAGCCTTCATCGATCGATCCGAACAGCGTTCGATACTGTGCCTCGCTGGTGCGCAGCGCCGTTTCGGCCCGGCAGCGCCGGTGAATCTCCTGTTGCAGGGCTGCGTTGGCCTTGAGCTGCTCCTCGTGCGCCCGCCTTTCGGCATCCAGCGACGCCAGGGGCCGCAGTGCCGCGCCCGTGAATTCGCCCAGGCTCCGCAGGAGGCGCGCGTCCTCGGCGTCAAACCGCCGCCGCTCGTCATGCGTCATGATCCAGATGGTCCCCAGCGGACGTCCGGCGGCGTAAAGCGGGACGACCAGAGTCTCCGGGATGGGCGTCTTTACGCGATCAAGATAGGTGAAGTAGCGTTCGGGGTAGCGGAACAGCTGTGGCGCGTGGCGTTTCAGAGCGACGCCGCAAGGGCTTGAATCGCGTGGCCCGCAACCGCCGGCCTGCGCCGCAAGGCTGCCTGCCACCGCCTGCCAATAGAAAAATTCGCCGTTGGTGTCGGCCTTGATCAAGCTGATGCCGCTGCCGCCGGCGCGGCACAACTCCAGCGCCAAGTCGACCAGCTTTTGCGGGGCGTTGCCGGGTGTCGCCGCCATTTCCTTGGCCAGCGCCACAAGGGCGCGGTTTTCGGCCGCGTAGTCAGGCGGTCGCCCTGCGCGGCCCGCGAGTTGAGAAGTGATCAGGACGTCCGGCAGCGTTACCCGTTGTTGATCCGCGTGAGCTTGCATGGGCTGATTCTCAGCAGGTTGCCCCTCCAGATCTCTATTTTTTGTGATATTGGCAAATCGCTCGCAGGCAGAACCACGTCTGTCGTTCCCCCGACAGGCAGAAATACGGGTAAACCATCGCGATGAGGGCACCGGTCATCGCGAAATGCGCCCGTTGCCGGGCGTCGTCAGGACGTTTGTCCATTTTGTATCACGCGCAAAACGGAATTGAAACCCTACAAGCGACCCGCGCTACTTGATCCGCATGACGATGTAGCGTGCGATATCGCGCAGCAAATCGGCGCGTTCGTCGAAGCGCGCGAGGCTTGCCAGCGCGTCGTCGTGCAGATCGTGCGCGCGCGCCTTGGCCTGCTCCAGGCCCAGCAGCGCCGGATAGGTCGGCTTATCCCGCGCGTGATCCGCGCCCTGCGTTTTGCCGAGTATGGCGGTGTCGCCTTCGACGTCCAGAATGTCGTCGCGGATCTGAAATGCGAGCCCGATACATTTCGCGAAATGATCCAGATCGTTGAGGGCCAGCGCATCCGCATCCCGGCAGCCTGCGGCCGCCATCATCACGCTGGCGCGGATCAGTGCGCCGGTCTTGTGAATGTGCATGCCCTCCAGCTGCGCGATGTCAAGCCGCGCGCCGACCGACGCCAGATCGATGGCCTGGCCGCCGGCCATGCCGCGCGAACCGGATGCCTGCGCCAGCGATTCCACCATCTCGACACGCACGGCGGGATCGACTGCGATGCCCGGGTCGTGCGCGAGGATGTAAAACGCCAGCGCCTGCATCGCGTCGCCGGCGAGGATGGCCGTGGCCTCGTCGAAGGCCTTGTGGCAAGAAGGCATGCCGCGTCGCAGCTCGTCATCGTCCATGGCGGGCAGATCGTCATGGATCAGCGAATAGGCGTGAATCAGTTCGACCGCGCAGGCGACGCCGTCCAGGCTGTCCAGCGGGCTGCCCAGGGCCTGGCCGGTCGCGTAAACCAGCGCCGGGCGCATGCGCTTGCCGCCGCCCAGTGCTGCGTAGCGCATCGCCTTGTGCAGGTTGGCGGGCTGTAGTTGCTCGGGGGGCAGCCAGACGTCGAGCGCACGTTCGACGCGCGCGGAAAGCGCTTCCAGCCGCGCTTCAATAGCCATTATCGGTGTTGTTATCGGTCTCGAACGGTTCGATGACGGCATGGCCCCCCCGTGTTGTAAGAATTTCGACTTTTTGTTCGGCTTCCTTGAGCGCGGCCTGACACGCGCGCGTCAGCGTCACGCCGCGTTCGAAGGTCTTGAGCGATTCTTCCAGGGTGAGATCGCCCTGCTCTAAGCGCTCCACCAAAGATTCCAGTTCCGCCAGCGTCTTTTCGAAGTCTATCGGTATCTTCTTGCGCGCCATGCAGCCCTCGGCATCGTTTACGGTCATCAAGATAACATGGCCGCGGCTTTTCGGCGCGGCAAATGCGTATCATGGGCAGCGTCTATCAATTTTTGCCCGCTCTTCATAAACTTGTGCAAGCGGTGGCTCACACCTGTTGTGGTTCAATGGCGGCCGATCCGCGCTTTTGACCGAGCGCCAACCGCTACGCGACTTAAGTGCAGGCAAACACGATTATGAACAATCTCAAGCGCGCGGCAGCAGAAGTGCTGAGCCTCGCTGACATAGAGATCGGCGGGGGCCGCAGCTGGGATATTCAGGTCCATAACGACGCTTTCTATCCGCGGGTCATTGCCGAGGGATCGCTGGGCGCCGGTGAATCGTACATGGACGGCTGGTGGGACGTCGAGCGCCTGGACGAACTCGTGTACCGGGTGCTTCGCGCGCGGCTGCACGAAAAAGTCAATCCGCTCAAGCTGCTGCTGCCGGTGGTACAGGCCAAGGTGCAAACTCTCCAGGCCAGACCGCGACGCGCTGACACCGTCACGGCGCATTACGATCTCGGCAACGATTTTTTCCGGCATATGCTGGACGCGCGGATGGTTTACAGCTGCGGCTACTGGCGCGATGCGACCAATCTGGACGACGCGCAGCAGGCAAAGCTTGATCTAGTGTGTCGCAAGATCGGCCTGCAGGCCGGCATGCGCGTGCTGGATATCGGCTGCGGCTGGGGCAGTTTCGCTAAATTTGCGGCCGAAGAATACGGCGCGCACGTGGTCGGCATCACGACCTCGCAGCCGCAGGCCGAACACGCGCGGCAGGTTTGCGCCGGATTGCCGGTCGAGATCCGCGCGCTGGGCTATCGCGAGATCAATGAGCCGTTCGACCGCGTGATATCGCTGGGCATGTTCGAGCACGTGGGGCATCGCAATCACCGCCGCTACATGCGTGTGGCGCAACGCTGCCTGCGCGATGACGGCCTGTTTCTGCTCCACAGCATCGGCGACAATGTCACGACCACGCGCGTCGAACCGTGGATCGCCAGATATATCTTTCCGGACGGAGACCTGCCGTCGATGGCGCAGATCACGCGCGCGGTCGAGAAACTGTTCATTGTCGAGGACGTCCATAATTTTGGCGCGTATTACGACAAAACCCTGATGGCGTGGTTTGAAAACTTCGACCGCGCCTGGGATCAATTCGAGGCGCGGTACGGCGAGCGTTTTTACCGCATGTGGAAGTTTTATCTGCTGTCGTGCGCGGGCGCGTTCCGCGCGCGTTACATGCAGTTGTGGCAGACGGTGCTGGCGCCGAGAGGACAGGTCGGCGGCTACACCCGCATGTGCTGATCGATCGCGCACCGCTTTACAGATGAGGACACGCTCATGAACGAAGATACCCTCAACATGCAGATCCGCAAGTTCTTGAAGAAGGTGGGCATTACCTCCCAGCGGGCGATTGAAAAGGAAGTCGACGCGGCGCTGGCCTCCGGCAAGCTCAAGGGCGACGAAAAACTGCCCGCGACCATGATGCTGGAGATTCCGTCACTGGAACTGAGGCTCAAGATTGACGGCGAGATCCTGCTGGAAAAGTAAACGGCGCGCTCAGTGGCGCACAGTCCCAGGCAGCACAGTTGCCTGATACCCGCCTGCGCGCGTGCGATAGGGGTCATGGTTTACTTAGCAGCTCGCAGCCGGTCGGAGGCACCTCGCCTGCGGGCGGTTTTGCTCCTTACAGCGATTGTTGCAGAAATTGTAGCGTCTTTCCGCGGAAAGTCAGCCCGCGTGCTTCGCGCGCAGGTTAGTAACAGTTAGAAACTACTCCTGGTGAAGGGCGGCACGCATACTTCCACCCACGCTGAGCTTGCAGCGTGTCTTATGGATTGGCGGAGGATGAATGGTATGAAAGCTACGATATTCACACGAAACATGCTGGCCTCGGCGTTGGGCGTCGTGTTGGTGGCGACGGCTTCGACGAGCGTCGCTGACGATGCGATGATGCAGGCCTTCGAGGGCTACAAAACGGCCTGGAACAGTCACGACATGCAGACCCTGTCCAGCTATTTCACGGAGGATGCGACATACACCGATCCCGGTACGGGCAAACTGTCCGGTCCCGCGATCGCCGGTGCGGTCCAGGGGCTGTTCACAGCGATACCCGACTTCAAGGTACAGATCCTGAGCGCCGATGCGGTGGACGAGGACACCTTGGCCGAGCAGTGGGTGATCTCGGGCACCTGGACCAAGCCGTTCCCGAGCGGCCCACTGGCCGGGGCGCAACCGAGCGGCAAGTCTTTTACCGTACCCGGTTCGAGCTTCCTGGAATGGCAGGGCGACAAGATCAGGTCCAGCGTCCATTACTACGATCAGCTGGCGTTCCTGACCCAGATCGGTGTTATTCCACCCCCGGGCGAGAAGCCGCAGGCGAGCGCGAAGTAGGCCCACTCCCGCCCTGACCCTCCCCCCGGCGCAGGGCGGGGATTATCATCCTGTAGGCCCACCGTTGCTACGCCATGAGAGGCATATCCCATGAGTGCAGTCGTCAAACTGAGGGACTTTGCGAGTTATCAAGTCCATTTAGCGGTGGCGTCGCCGCCGCCGTCCAGCGAAACCGACATGGACGCGGCCATCGCCCGGCTGCGCGAGGGCGCGACGGCGTTTGCCCGGTCGTCGCTGGCGCAGCGCATCGCGCTTGTCCGGACGATGCAGCAGGGCTACCTGCGCGTGGCACAGCGCAGCGTCCGCGCCGGCTGTGCGGCCAAGGGCATCGTGCCGGGCACGCCGGCGGAAGCCGAGGAGTGGTCCACCGGCCCGTGGGGTGTGGTGCGTCAGCTGCGCCTGGCGCGGAACTCGCTGTGCGCGCTGCAGAAAAACGGTAACACGCCCATCGGACCGGTGGCGCGCACACAGGACGAACACCTGTCGGTGCGCGTGTTTCCGGGCAATGCCATTGACGGCATGTTGTTCAGGAACGTGAGCGTCGATGTGCGCATGCAAAACGGTATCGATGCGCGCGCGCTGGCGGAAACCCGCGCGCGCTTTTACAAACAGCCCGATCACGACGGCTGCGTGGTGCTGGTGCTGGGCGCCGGCAACATCGCCGCCATCGGACCCATGGACGTCATCACCAAGCTGTTCAACGAGGGCAAGGTGTGCCTGCTGAAGATGAACCCGGTCAACGCTTACCTCGGGCCGTTCATCGAAGAGGCCTTCGCCGAGGCGATCGGGCGCAATTTCCTGGCGGTGGTTTATGGCGGTGCGGAAGAGGGGCGCTATCTCACGTATCACCGCGACATCGACGAGGTGCACATCACGGGCTCGGACAAGACGCACGATCAGATCGTGTGGGGGCCGCCCGGGCCGCAGCAGGACGAGCGCAAGCGACTCAATCAGCCGCTGCTGAAAAAGCCGATTACCTCGGAGCTGGGCAACATCTCGCCGGTGATCGTGGTGCCGGGCCCTTACACGGAAAAAGAACTGCGTTTTCAGGCGCAGGACGCCGCCAGCTATTTCGTGATGAACGCCTCGTTCCTGTGCAACGCCGCCAAGATGCTGGTGACGCCCAAAGGCTGGGCGGGCAGCGACACCTTCCTGCGCGGGATCAAGGATACCTGTGCGGCGGTGCCGCCGCGCTCCGCGTATTACCCCGGCGCCGAGGATCGCTGGCGGGCATTGACAGCCGGCCGCGCGCAGCTCGCGCGCGTCGGCGACGCGGGCGCCGGCGCCTTGCCGTGGACTTTTATCGCCGGTCTGGCCGCGGGCGCGCGCGACGAACCGCTTTATTCGCAGGAGCCGTTCTGCTCTATTCTTGCGGAGACACGCCTGGGCAGCGCCGATCCGATCGAGTTTCTGGACCGCGCCGTGGATTTCGCAAATAACGGCTTGTGGGGCACGCTTTCCGCGACCCTGGTCGTGCATCCGAAGTCGCTGAAAGATCCGGCCGTCGGCAAGGCCGTGGAGCAGGCCATCGCCAAGCTGCGCTACGGTACGGTGGCGGTCAATGGTTTTTCCGGCCTGTCCTTCGTATTCGCCGCGCCGCCGTGGGGCGCGTACGCTGGCTCGACGCTCCAAGATATCCAGAGCGGGCGCGGCTTCGTGCACAACACAGCCATGCTGGAAGGCATCGAAAAGGTGGTCATGCGCTGTCCGCTTACCAGCTTCCCCAAGCCCGGCTATTTTCTAAGCCACCGCACCGCGCACAAGCTGATGCCGAAGCTCGTGCGACTGGAAGAGCAGGCGAGCTGGAAACAGGTGCCCGGCGTCGTAATGGCGGCCATGCGGGGGTGAGCGGCAGAAGTTGGCAACCGAGGTGAGGGCCATGAACGCATTGGATGTCGCAAGCCGGTACTTCGACGCGTGGAACCATCGCGATGCCGGGGCGTTCGTAAGTATCTTCACGCGCGATGGCACTTACTGTGATCCTTTGACCGACGGCGAGATTGAAGCCGGGCCATTCGCCGCTTACGCGCAATCGTTGTGGAGCGCGTTTCCGGACTTATCCTTCAAGATCGTCAGTATGGCCGAGTGCGGGTCTGGCGAGGTCGCCGCGCAATGGTTGATGACGGGCACAAACGGCGGTGCGTATCGTGGCCTGCCGCCCACCGGAAACGCGGTTGCGCTGCCGGGCGCCGACTTCATCGCAGTCGAGCACAACCAGATCCGTTCGATCACCGCTTATTTCGATACCAGCCTGGTGCCCAAGCAGCTGGGGCTTCAGGCGATCGTGCAGCCGCACGAGCTCGGGTCTTTTGTGTTTGGCACCAGCGTTTCGGTACAGAGCGGCAGGAAGGTGGCGCCCGGCGCCTTCAGCATTGGGCAGATCACGAGTACGACAAAAGACGAAATGCAAGAGACACGCGAGGCGGTCCGCGATATCGGCAAGGAGCTGCTGAACATGAAGGGGTTTATCGGTTTGACTGCGGTGCGTCTCGGCGCGCGCGGCGTCATGCTCGCCGCCTGGGAGCATCCCGAGGACGCCGAACGGATAGTGGAGAACTAGGCCCACGAGGCCGCGATGAAAAAATCCTTGTCGGGCGCGCTGGGCGACAGCGTCTACGGCAGCTTGTGGGTTCCCGCGCGCATCGACCCGATGTGGATTCGATGCGGTTCGTGCCGGCAGGTGAGCGACTACGAGAAGAGCGGCGGCGTGTGCGCCTGCGGCGAAAATCTGCCCGATCCGCCGTCCTATTGGTAATCAGGTTGGTAATCAGGCGACGACGTCAAGACCGGAATCCGCGGGTTGGCGGTCCTTTGCCTAAGTTCTGTCGCCAAGAGATTGACGACCTCTGAATCGGCGCGGTTCGTAGCCTCGGTGCGCCGCCCGCACGCTGCTACAAACCGATGCGTTTCATGCCCTCGCGATAAATATCGGCCAGTTCCGGCTTATAGCCGATCGAGACCTGCCTGCGATGTTCGCAATAGCCTGGGAACAGGCGCGTCAATTCTTTCGCCATCCGCCGCGCGTCGTCAGTGCGGCCTGTGAGCGCGTGGCTGGTGGTAAGCACGACGTAGCCGCCCACGAAGGTGGGCGCCATCCGCACGGCCTGCTCGGCCAATTCGATTGCGTCCGCGTAGCGCCGCATGAACAGGTAGTTCTGCGCGCGGGCCCATAGATAATAAACGGGGCAATGCGGGTCGTAGCGCATGGCCAGAATCAGCTCGCGTTCGGCTTCGTGGTTGAATCCGCTGCACGACAGGCTCACGCCCAGCCAGTAATGACTCTCCGCGCCGCCCGGGTCCAGCACAACGCTGCGCCGGGCGGCCGGCACCGCTTCGTCGTGCAGCCCGCTCCAGGCGCACACCCAGCTCAGCATGCCCTGTGCCACGGCCAGCTCCGCGTCGAGTTCGACACTTCGGCGCGCGAGCCGCAGCGCCGTGTCCAGCGACTCCTCCCGGCTTGTTCGCAGTCCGGTGATCCAGGGATACGTATGGACGCGCGCGAGCCGCGCGTAAGGTTCGGCGTAGCTGGGGTCTATGGCGATCGATCGTTCGTAGT
>JBOIDC010000037.1:0-37886 GCA_050740315.1 Gammaproteobacteria bacterium
GGTGATCAGCGCGATCACCGGGTCGCGGGCGTCCGGATTGAACTCGGTGCTGTGGGCCTCACTCAGTCCGGCCACGTTGCGCGCGTATTCGATTACGGCCACCTGCATGCCCAGACAGATGCCGAGAAAGGGAATGTTATTTTCTCGCGCCAGACGCACCGCCTCGATCTTGCCCTCGATGCCGCGCAGCCCGAAGCCGCCCGGCACCAGGATGGCGTCCACGTCGGCCAGGCCGGCGATCCCGTCGGTACCGAGTTTCTCCGAATCGAAGTATTCGATCTGGACCTTGGTGCGCGTGTGGATGCCCGCGTGCCGCAGCGCCTCGTTTAAGGACTTGTACGAATCGGTGAGATTCACGTACTTGCCGACCATCCCCACCGTGATCTCGGCTTCCGGAAATTCCATGGCGTGCACCACGTGCTTCCACTCGTCGAGCGCGGCGGGCGGTACATCCAGCCGGAATTTATTCACCACGATCTCGTCGAGCTTCTGCGAATGCAGCCACAGCGGAATCTTGTAGATGTTGTCCACGTCCACGGCGGTGATCACCGCTTTTTCCTCGACGTTGGTGAACAGCGCGATCTTGCGACGCTCGTTCTCCGGCAGCGGGCGATCGGCGCGGCATAAAAGTATGTCCGGCTGAATGCCGATAGAGCGCAATTCTTTCACGGAATGCTGCGTCGGCTTGGTCTTGATCTCGCCGGTGACGCCGATGTACGGCACCAGCGTGAGGTGAATGAACACGGCGCGCTCGCGGCCCAGTTCGATGCCCATCTGGCGGATCGCCTCCATAAACGGCAGCGACTCGATGTCGCCCACGGTGCCGCCGATCTCGACCAGCGCGACGTCGGCGTCGCCGGCGCCGCACATGATGCAGGACTTGATTTCGTCGGTGATGTGCGGGATGACCTGCACGGTGCCGCCCAGATAGTCGCCGCGGCGCTCCTTGCGGATCACGTTTTCGTAAATCTGGCCGGTGGTGTAGTTGTTGGCGCGCGTCGTCTGGAAACGCACGAAGCGCTCGTAATGGCCCAGGTCCAGATCGGTCTCCGCGCCGTCGGTGGTGACGTAGACCTCGCCGTGCTGGAAGGGGCTCATGGTGCCCGGATCCACGTTAATGTACGGATCCAGTTTGATCATGGTGACCTTGACGCCGCGCGCCTCGAGGATCGCGCCCAGGGAGGCCGCCGCGATGCCCTTGCCCAGCGAAGACACGACGCCGCCGGTGATAAACACGTATCGAGTCATGGCTTCATTGTATAACCCCGCCGGGGACGCCGTCGCATGCCGGTACCTTACCAAAGTCGCACCAGGCTCACAATTGACCGAACGTTGCGCGGCATCGGCGCAGCGCCGTTATGTCGGGATTATTTCTGATGCGCGCAGTGACAGAAGCGGGCTATACTGCCGCGCGCATCAGCGCCCGCACAAGCGCGGTTTTGCACGGTTCAAATCCAACAAAAACGCCCAGGAGGCATCACCATGGTAAGAAAAATCGTTCCAGCCCTGCTCTTCCTGCTTGCGGCATACGGCGGTTCGATCAACGCCGCGCAGGCGCTTGAGGTGACGAAGACTGTGACCATCAACGCGCCCGCCGCGGACGTGTGGGACGAAGTCAATGATTTCGATGACCTCGATGAATGGCACCCCGCTGTCGCCGAGGCCGAGATCACCAAGGGCGGCGACGACAACCAGCCCGGCGCGCAGCGCCTGCTGACATTGGGCGACGGCGGCACCATCGAAGAGGAGCTGCTGGAGTACGATGATGCCGGCATGAGCTTCACCTACAGGATTCTGGAAGGCGTGCTGCCGGTCAGGAATTACGAATCGACCGTGATGGTCGAAGCGGCCGGCGCGAACAAGAGCAAGGCGACCTGGACCGGCACCTTCGACGCCAAGGGCGCCGACGACCAGACGGCCACCGAGACCATTGACGGCGTTTATCAGGCGCGTCTGGACAATCTGAAAAAACAGGTCGAGACGGACGACTGAGCCGCACAGCCGGGGTGGCGCACGCCATGCCGGGTTACTTCATGCTTTCGGCGGTACTTCGGGGTTGACTTTGCATCAACCCGCCTTGCGCCGGCGCGCAGTGCTCTATGCGTCGTGCGAGCTGGTCCGAATGTAGTTTATCGCGGCGCTTATGCGCGCCACGGTGCGCGATTTGCCCAGAAGCTCCAGGGTGATATCGATCGGCGGCGACACGGCGCCGCCCGATACCGCGACGCGCACGGGCTGCGCGACCTTGCCCAGCTTCAAGCCTCGCTCGTCGGCCAGCGTGGCGACGACCTGATGGATCGCCGGCGCCTGCCAGTCGTCCAGGGCGACCAAAAGCTTGGCCAGCGCCTCCAGGGTGTCGGCGGCCTCGGCCGTCAGATGCCTGGCCGCGGCCTTTTCGTCGTAACCATCGAAGTCGACGTAGAGAAACCGGCTGTTGGCGGCCAGCTCCTTCAAGGTCTTTGCGCGTTCTCGCTGCGCGGCCCACACGGATTCCAGCGAAGGGCCGTGTTCGAGCGGGATGTCCAGTCGCGCTATCTGGCCGCGCAGGTGTGGCACGACGCAATCGGATGGGCTCTCCTTGATGTAGTGCTGATTCAGCCATAAGAGCTTGTCGGGATTGAAGGTGGCGGCGGCGCGATGGACCTGCTGGATGTCGAACAGCGCTATCAACTCCGCGCGCGAAAAGATCTCCTGATCGCCGTGCGCCCAGCCGAGCCGAACAAGATAATTGACCAGCGCCTGCGGTAAATACCCGTCATCGCGATACTGCAACACGCTCACCGCGCCGTGTCGCTTGGACAACCGTTTGCCGTCGGCGCCCAGAATCATCGGCACATGGGCGTACTGCGGCCGATCGGCGCCCAGCGCATGCAGAATATTGATCTGGCGCGGCGTGTTGTTCAGGTGGTCGTCGCCGCGAATGACGTGCGTGATGCCCATGTCCATGTCGTCGACCACGACCGTTAAATTATAGGTCGGCGAGCCGTCCGCGCGCGCGATGATCAGATCGTCCAGCTCTTCGTTGCTGAACGTCACCCGGCCGTGCACCAGGTCGTCGACCACGATGTCGCCGGCGAGCGGATTCTTGAAGCGTACCACCGGCTCGATACCCGGTCGCGGTGGGCCGTCGTAGTCGCGGTAACGCCCGTCGTAACGCGGTTTTTGTTTGACCTCGAGCTGCGCGGCCCGCATGGTTTCGAGTTCTTCGCGGGTGCAGTAGCAATAGTACGCCTGGCCCGCGCTCAGCAGTTGTTCGATGACTTCCCGATAGCGGTCGCCGCGCCGGCTCTGGTAATACGGGCCTTGGTCGTAATCCAGTCCAAGCCAGGCAAGTCCGTCGAGAATCGCGTCCACCGAGGCCTGCGTGGAACGTTCGCGATCGGTATCCTCGATGCGCAGCACGAATTCGCCACCCAGCTTTCTTGCGTATGCCCAGGAGAACAACGCGGTGCGCGCGCCGCCGATGTGCAGATATCCGGTGGGACTGGGCGCGAAGCGGGTGCGCATCGTCATGCTTGGCTTGGCGTCGTCAGACGGCACGTAGGGCAAATCAAGGACGGCTTGACGCGCAGCGCCGGTATGGCTATTGCTCGGCCGAGTAATGAATCAGTTCCTGTTCGTCCCTGCGCGCGGTGCGCCCGAGGCTGATCGATCCGCGCCCCCACAACGGCATTTCCTCGCGACGCAAATAGACTTCCTGTCCATCGATATGTCTGACAAAGGTGCCGTTGGTGCTCTGATCCACCAGCACAAACTTGCCGCGCCGATAGGCGATGCTGGCGTGGATGCGGGATACCAGATTCGCGTCCACCACCAGATCGCAGCCGCTCTCCCGTCCCATACGCACACCCGCTGTATCGGGCAGAATAGTGAGTTGACGGGTTTTGTAGCTCAAGTGAATGCGCGTGATGGCCTGCGCCTGCAGATCGGCGTGCGTGAGGATGCTGGTAATCTCATCCTGCTTCCACAACACTTCGTAGATCGATATCTCGCGGCGATCGCCCTTGAGGGTGATGATGTCATAAAGCCGCGTTAGCGCGATAGTCTCCGGCGGCAGATCATCCACCGCGTTTTGCGTGGTGATGATCTGGCCTGCCTTGGCAATGGTAGTCATGACGGCGGCGACGTTGGCCACGTCACCGTACACGTCGTTTTCGTCCACGAACGCCGTGCCCCGGTGCAAACCGATATGAACTGCGAGCGCGATGCCGTCGAAACGCTGCGTCAGCGCCTCCTGAATGCCGCACGCCGCGTGCACCGCTTCGAGCGAGCGGGCGAACCGGCACATGATCTCGTCGCCTATGGTCTTGACCACAACGCCGCCATGGCGGCGGCAGACGGCTGCCATCGCGCTTAAGCCGCGGGACAGGACGTCGCGCGCGCGCGCAGCGCCGTGGCGCGCGTACAGGCCGGTGCTGTCGGCCACGTCGGCGAACAGCACGGCGCATTCAACGCTCTTGGCCGAGGTCATCGTGAGGTCGTTCCACGCGCGCTACTGCGGCCGCGCGCCCGCCGGCAGATACCGTTCAAAATCTGACTTTTCGCGCGCGGCTTCGTAGGCGTCGCTGCCGGTGATGATCCGCGCCGTCACCAGTTTGTGCAAGGCATTGTCCATGCCCTGCATACCCACCGCGGCGCTGCTCTGGATAATGTTCTCGATCTGATCGATCCTGCCCTCGCGAATGACGTTGGCGACCGCCGGCGTATTGATCAGGATTTCGATCACCGCGACCCTGCCGCGCCCGTCCGCGCGGCGCACCAGCTGCTGCGAGATTACGCAGCGCAGCGACGTCGACAACATGGTGCGGATATGCGGCTGTTTTTGTACGGGAAACGTGTTGATCATGCGATCCACTGTGCCGGCCGCGCTGTTGGTGTGCAAGGTGCCCATCACCAGTATACCGGTTTCCGCGGCCGTGACCGCCAGCGCCATGGTCTCGAGGTCCCGCAGCTCGCCGACCAGAATGACGTCCGGATCCTGTCTTAAAGCCGAACGCAGCGCGCCGGCGAAACTGCCGGTATGCGATCCGACTTCGCGCTGACTGATCAGACACATGTTCCGCTGATGAACGAACTCAATCGGGTCTTCGATGGTGACGATGTGTCCGCGGTAAGCGCGGTTGACCGCGTCGATCATCGCGGCCAGCGTGGACGATTTTCCGGAGCCCGTCTTGCCGGTGACCAGGATCAAGCCCTGCTTTTGCATGCACAGACTGGCCAGCAGCGACGGCAGCCCCATCTGCTCCAGCGAACTGGTCGCCGACGGAACCACACGAAACACCGCGCCCATGCCGCGCAGATGCTGAAAAACGTTGACGCGGAAACGCGCCAACCCTTCCCTGGTCAGCGCGAAATCGGCGTTATCGTGCTGTTCGAAGCTCGCGCGGACACGCGCCGGCATGATGCCGTACAGCATCTCGCGCGTGGTCTGCGCGCTCAGCCGGGTTTCATCGATGGGGGTCAACTCGCCGAAGCGCCTCATCCGCGGCGGATCGCCGGCAATCAGATGCAGATCCGAGCCCTTCTCCGCCATCACGCGCTTTAGCATCTCGTCCAGATTCGGCATGTCATTGACTCAGTCACACAGCATTTAAAGCCATTGGGCGCGCGGCGCAAAATACAGCTGACATACGGCCGAGCACGCGCCTGGCGATTCACTCAGATGCCCGCCGCGGCCTTGAACAGCAGGGCCGGATCGGTCACGAAACGCTGAAACAGCTTCTTGTCCGTGGCGTTCATATAAGCGTCGTTGGGATCCACTTCTTTTTTCTGCGCGGCGTCCAGCAGCGCTTGATCCATCAGCTGCATGCCCTTGTCGCGGCCGGTGCGAATCTGGTTCGGAATCTGAAATGTCTTATCGGTCAGGATCAGATTGGCGACGGCGTGCGTATTCAGCATGACTTCCACGATCACTTTACGGCCGCGGCCATCCGCAGTCTTCACCAGGATCTGAGTGAGTACGGCGTGCAGGTTTTGCGCGAGAAAGGCCTTGCCCTGTTCACGCTGCTCGGTCGGCAGCGCATCGAGGATGCGATCCAGCGATTTGGTTGCGGAGGTCGTGTGCAAGGTGCCCAGCACCAGATGGCCGGTTTCGGCCGCAAGCATGGCCATGCTTATGGTTTCCGGGTCGCGCATCTCGCCGACCAGAATCACGTCCGGGTCTTCCCGCAGCGCCGCCCGCAGGCCATCGGAAAAGCTCCGGACGTGCGTGCCCACCTCGCGCTGGATGACCTGCGACTGCTTGCTGGGATGAATGAACTCGATCGGATCCTCCAGCGTGATGATGTTCATCCGCTTGTGCCGGTTGATGTGATCGATCAGCGCCGCCAGCGTGGTGGATTTGCCGGTGCCGGTCGAGCCGGTGACCAGCACCAGGCCCTGCGTGTAATGCGCCAGCGTCTGCACCACCGGCGGCAGGGCCAGTGCCGCGAACGGCGGTATGTCGGTGGGGATGTGACGCAACGTGGCGCCGATGCCGGTCGATTTGCGGTACAGATTCACGCGAAAGCGGCCGACGCCGTCCGCCATGTAGGAAAAATCCAGGTCCTCGCCTTTGACAAACCGCTCCCGCTGCGCGGGCGTGAGGATCTCCTGGATATAGCTCTCCAGTTCGACCTGACCCAGATCCCGAAACTTGATCGGCAGAAGATCGCCATGCATGCGCAGCATGGGCGGTACATCCACCGCCAGATGCACATCGGAACAACCCTGCTCATGCCCCAGTTTCAAAAACGCATCGATACGTGGCACGTCGGTTCCCTCAGGTCGCAAACGCCGCCAGGCTGGCCTTGAGCTCGCTCATGCTCTGAAAACGCTTGTCCGGATCGGTCGCCATGGATTTCAATATCACCGCGCTCAGAGCAAGCGGCAGCTGCGGATTGATCTGCCTCGGCGGCTGTGTCTTGCCCTGCACGTGTTGATACATGACCGCCATGCTGTCGGACCCGGCATAGGGCGGGCGGCCGGTCATCAGCTCGTACAGGATAATGCCCAGGCTGTAGATGTCGGTGCGCGCATCGATGGTCTTGCCCAGCACCTGCTCGGGCGCCATGTAAGTCGGCGTGCCGATGACCAGACCGGTTTTGGTCAGCCGCGTTTCCATGTCGCGCGCGGCCGCGGCGACGCCGAAGTCGACGACCTTCACCAGCCCGTCATCGTTGATGAGAATGTTGCTTGGTTTCAAGTCCCGATGCACCACGCTAACATGATGCGCCGCCTCCATGCCCGCGCACACGTCGTGCAAAATCTTCAACGCGCGGCCTACATCCATAGGCGTGCGCCCGCGCAGCTCCGAGCCCAGCGTGTGGCTGGGGAAATATTCCATCGAGATGGCCGACGACTTGCCGAAGGTAATCATATCGAAGATGCGGATGACGTTGCGGTGCGTGATCTTGCGCGCGAACCGCAGCTCGTACACGAAGCGCTTGATCACATTCTCATCGCTGGCCACCTGTGCATTCAAGAATTTGAGAATGATCTCTTCCTTGATCATCAGATCCTCCATCAGAAACACCGTGCCGAACGCCCCTTTGCCGATCAGCTGGATAAACCGGTAACGCCCCGCGAGCACGTCGCCCGGCCGGAGATTCGCCATATCGATGGTCTCCGGCGCTGCTGGGTCGGCGGTGCGTGACACGGTATCCGGCATCACCAAGGTGCCTAGTGTGGGATCGGGCGCGTCACTGGCGGGTTGCAGCCGGGTGGATCGGACGCCAGTTGCATAGCTTGCGCGAATCCGCTCCGAGATCTCGCCCGCCAGTTGGCGGAGCTCCGCGCCGCCATCGGCGGTATGCTGCCTGATGGCGTTCAGAATCAGTTCCGCGTGGGGTTCGTCCACCAGCAACGCCAACGCCTGCAAAGCCTCTCGACGGACGTTGTCCGAACCGGTTTTCAGCCGATTGATAATCGGATTCACCGCCGCCCCCGAACCGAGTTTTCCCAGCGCGCGGATCACCACCAGAATCAGCGCCTCATCCTGATCGGGCTTGTCCAGCATGCGGATGAGCGCGGGCACCGCGCGTTTGTTGCCCAGCGCGGCCAGGGCGTCGATGGCGCGCTCGCGCACCCACCAGTCGGAATCGTCCAGCGAGGCTATCAAGCTGTCGAACGCGGTCTGATCCTTGGTGGCATTGATAATCTCGATCGCCGCGCGCCGCACGAATTCGTCTTCGTCCTTGATCAGCGCCACGACCGACTCCACCACCCGCGGCCCGCCGATCTTGCCCAGTGCGTCGGCGGCACGGGTTCTCACCCACCAGTCGCTATCCTTGATCGCCACCAGCAGATCCTTGATGGCGCTGACCGTGCCGATCCCATTGATGACCTCGACCGCCGCACGGCGGACGTTCTCGGACTCGTCGCGCAGCGGCTCCAGCAGATGTTGCACGGTGTCCGGATGATCGAGTGCCACCAGCGCCTCGATCGCCTTGTTCTGAACCTTGAGATCCGGGTCCTTCAGCACGCGGCACAACTGCCGCACGTCCATATCCGCGCCCATGCGCGCGAGCCCCTCAAGCGCCGTGAGCCGCACCGTGTTATGGTCGTCTTCCAGCAGCCGCTGTAACGCCTCCTGCACGGCCGGCGTACTAAAGCGCGACAGCACGCCGGCCACGCGCGCGCGCATGCCGAAGTCCTGCGCGTCCAGCCGATTGATCAGCGCCGGCACCAATTGCTCGTCGGCCGCTTCTTCGATGATGCGAAACAACACCGCCTGATCGTGATATTCCAGCTTGAAGGCGTAGCGCAGCAACGACTCGGCGTGCAGCGAGTCTTTGTACGCGGTTAGAATTTCGAGGATGGCCGGCTTCGAGATGTTCGGATCGTCGAACAAGGTGAGCAGCTTGTTAGGATCGATATTGCGCGCGCCGATGATCGCGCTGACGACGCCGGATACGATACGCTCATTGGGCTCGGCCAGTCCCGGAAGGCAGAACTCCAGCGTATCCTTGTCGATCAGCCTGCGCAGCAGCTCGACGAGCAGTGCGTTGTCTTCGCGTCGCACCTTGGCCAGCTGTTCGATGATCTTTGGGATAGCGGTGCGCGCGACGGGCTTTAGTTTTTCCACCGCCCGCATACCGGCCGATCCATCGATGCTTCCGGTCGACAACACCTGGCTTATCAACCGCTCTGCCTGTATCCAGCCGAACATCCTCATTGTCGCGGTCGGTAGTAATGCTGCGCTGCCTTAATCACTGCTCAAGCGCACGATGTAGGCTTTGTTGACTAGACATATTTCGCCACTTTCTAGATACAATTTGACGAACGCACTTGCGTTATTGTTGACAAAGTCGAAAAGGCGTTGATGACCCGGTGGCAAGAACTCCTCTATGACGCCGCTCAGTTTAGATCGATCCACCAAATATAACTGACAGTTAAGCCTTACAAAGCCAGCCATTTCCGCGGACAAGTCGAGCATATGCCGGTCCGGGCCGAGCCTCATCAAAGCGGTCGATTCTTGCGCCTGCTCGTTGTTGTGGTATTTAATCCATATAATGAATTTTTTGTTATAAATCCTGAAGCTATCGGGCTCTTTACATCTAACTACCAGAAACGGTTCTGGTTGATTCACCATCTCTTCAGGCTTTTCTTCACCCGTATGTCGGCTGCTTTGCAGATGAAGGTAGATTGAACCGATTACTTTGCCGTCGGGATAAACATACAGCTCCAGTTGTTGCAACTTTTTGGGTATCTTCAGTGTGTCATTGTTCATATGCCCTCCCGCTGCGGCTGCTTTGAGTAGGTTCAACTACAAAGACCAGAGCGCCGCTTTATGCAATTGTGTTTGGCAGGCGCTAAAATCGACGGACAGTCATTCTATCGTGGCCGTTCCGGCTTTGCGCCATCGCGGAAAAATCAGAGGTTATGAATGGTAGAAAAAAACCGCTCAAAAGACCACGGCCAGGGTCTGAATCGTAATCAGACCGTAGACACCGGCCACAATGTCATCCAGCATGATGCCGGCGCCGCCGCCCACTTTGCGATCGACCAGGCTGGCGGGCCACGGTTTGGCGATGTCGAACAGACGAAACAGCACGAAGCCGGCAAGCGTCCAGCCCCAGCCGTCTGGCGCGGCCAGCATGGTGACGAGATAGCCGACGATCTCGTCCCACACGATGCCGCTGTGGTCGTGCACGCCCAGCGCCACGGAGGCACGGCCGCAAATCCACACACCCACCATCAGCAGGGCCCCGACCGCTGCGATGTAGAGTGGCAGCGAGAGTGGCTGCAGCAGCATGAATACGGGTAACGCCACCAAGGTGCCGGCCGTGCCGGGCGCGTACGGGAGCAGACCGCTGCCCCCGCCGAACGCCAGGCAGTGCAGCGGGTCGGCCAGCACCGCGCGCGCGGCGGGCCGCGCCGGCCGGTTCATGCGGGTGTTCCGGCAAAATGATCATAACCGGCGCGAACGTCGAGCGTCCACGCGGCGCCGTGCAGTGTGTAACGCAACCCGGCACGCCGTTCGACTTGCCCGATGCGGGTGATGCCGCAGTCCGCGCCGACGAACGCTCGGGCCAAGTCCTGCGCGCGTGCGGGTGACACGGTAAACAGCAGCTCGTAATCGTCACCGGCGGTCAGCACGGCCGCCCAGTCGACCGCGTCGCCGTATACGGCGCGCGCGGCCGCCGACAACGGTATCGCATCCAGGCTTATGCACGCCCCCACGCCACTGGCGGTCAGTACGCGCGCGAGGTCGATCGCGAGCCCATCCGACACATCGATAGTTGCGTGGGCGATGCGCCGCAGCCCCAGCCCGGCGCCGATACGAGGCGATGGCTCGTTGAGCCGCTGAAGGCACCAGTCGCGGCTGATCGTGTCGAGTGTGCGTGTGCCGCGCATCGCCGCCAGCCCCAGGCCCGCGTCGCCGATGGAGCCTGTCACAAAGATCAGGTCGCCGGGGCGCGCGCCGTCGCGACGCAAGGCCTCTCCGCGCGGCAGCAGCCCCATGACCTGCACGGTGACGCTCATGGGGCCCCGCGTGAGGTCGCCGCCAATCAGGGCGAGCCGATGCCGATTCGCGAGGCGAAAGAACCCGGCGCTGAAATCGGCCAGCCAACTTTCGTCGGCCTCGGGCAGCGTCAACGCCAGCGTAGCCCATGCCGGCTCGGCACCCATGGCGGCAAGATCGCTGAGATTCACCGCCAGCGCCTTGTAACCCACCGCGGCGGCGGGCGTTTCGTGGGGAAAATGGACATCCTGGATCAAGGTGTCGACGCTGACGACGACCTCGGCATCGGCCGGCGGCCGCACGACTGCGCCATCGTCGCCTACACCCAGCACCACGTCCGCGCGCCGGGGCGCGGATGTGAAATAGCGGCGAATGAGATCGGTCTCGCTGACCATGCGCTGACGGTCATCGCGCGGCTTCGCGGCCGCGCGGCGCGCTTCGTCTTGAAAAGTGTTCCTGCATCAAACTAACGGACGTTAGGCCGAAGCTGCGGGGCGAGCTTGTCCAGCACGCCATTGACGAATTTGTGGCCCTGTTCGGAGCCGAATTTTTTGGTGAGCTCCACCGCCTCGTTGATGATGACCTTGAACGGCACGCCCGGGCGCCGCAACAGCTCGAAACAGGCGCAGCGCAGGATGGCGCGTTCGACCGGATCGACGTGCGCCACCTGCCATTCCATGCTGGTCCCCAGCGCCGCGTCCAGTTCGTCGCTGTGGCCGATCACCCCGTAGAGCAGATCCCTGAAATACTCAACGTCGGCTTTGGGAAACGACGCGTCGTCATGGAACTGACGCTCGATGTCCGCCGCGCTCTGCCCCGTCATCTGCCATTGATAAACCGCCTGCATGGCCAGCCGGCGCGACCAGCGGCGCGCGGCGCTCAGACGCCGCATATCGGCCTCAGCCACGCAGCTTGCGCAACAGGCTGACCATCTCCAGCGCCGCGGCGGCGGCGTCCGCACCCTTGTTGCCGGCCTTGGCGCCCGCACGCTCGATGGCCTGCTCGACGGTGTCGGTGGTCAACACGCCGAACGCGACCGGCACATCGAACTCGAGCGCAACCCGGGACAGGCCGCGCGCGCATTCCCCGGCGACGAAATCGAAATGCGGGGTGGCGCCGCGGATCACGCAGCCCAGCGCGATCAGCCCGTCGTGTTTACCCGACCGCGCCATGCCCTTGACCACCAGCGGCAGTTCGAAAGCGCCGGGTGCGCGCACGATCTCGATCCGTTCATCGCCCACGCCATGCCGTTTGAGGGTGGCGACCGCACCGGCCACGAGATGCTCGACGATGTAACTGTTAAAACGCGTGGCGGCGATGCCGAAGCGGGCATCGCCGGCCGACAAATCGCCTTCTGTCGAACGAACCGTAGTCATGATCATCGTGTTATCAAGGATGCGCGTGCTTAGTCCGAAATATATTCCATAATCTCCAGGCCGAAGCCGCCCAGTCCATGATAACGCTTGGGCGCGCCGAGCAGCCGCATCTGCTGGACGCCCAGGTCGGCGAGAATCTGCGAGCCTATCCCCAGGGTGCGGTGATCCTCGATCCGGTCGGCCTTGTTGTCATCCTCCTGCGCCTCCTGTTGCAGGCGCTGAAGCTGCTTGACGATATCGCCGGGCGCGCCGGGCATTCTGAGCAACACGGCCACGCCGCAGCCCTCCTCGGCGATACGCCGCATCGCCGCCTGCATGGGCCAGTGACTGCGCGGGCTGTTCGCAAGCAAGACATCGCGCAAGGTGTTTTCGATGTGCACCCTCACCAGCATCGGCCGCTGCGGCGTGATCTCGCCCTTGACCAGCGCCAGATGCACGCCGCGGCCGATAAGGTCCTGGTACGCGACCAGCCTGAAACGGCCGAACTCGGTCGCGATGGTACTCTCGGCCACCCGCTGTACGGTTTTTTCGTGCGCCAGCCGATAGCGGATCAGGTCTTCGATCGTGCCGATTTTGAGCTGGTGCCTGAGCGCGAACCGTTCCAGGTCGCCGCGGCGCGCCATGGAGCCATCCTCGTTGAGGATCTCGACGATCACCGCCGCCGGCTCCAGATCGGCCAGACGCGCCAGGTCGTAACCCGCCTCGGTATGCCCGGCGCGATTCAGCACGCCGCCGGGCTGCGCCATGATCGGAAAGATGTGGCCCGGCTGCCTGAGATCGGACGGCGCGGCGTTGGGTGCGACCGCGGTGCGAATCGTATGCGCGCGATCGTACGCCGAGATGCCGGTGGTCACGCCCTCGCTGGCCTCGATCGACAAGGTGAAGTTGGTGCTGCGTTGCTCGCCGGTGCTGCCGACCATCAGCGGCAGATTCAGCTGCCGGCAGCGCTCGCGGGTCAAGGTGAGACACACCAGCCCGCGCCCGTGATGGGTCATGAAGTTGATGTCCTGCGGGCGCACCATGCTGGCCGCCATCAGCAGGTCGCCCTCGTTTTCGCGCGCCTCATCATCCACGATGATGACCATCCGGCCTTGCCGGATAGCCGCGACGATGTCCGGTATGGCGTCGAAGCGCATGGCTGGCGCCATGGAGGGACGGTACGGCTCATTCATCGCTTCAGCCCCTGGTCAGAGCCGCTATCGGGCGCCGCTTGCGCCGCGCGTTGGCCCAGCAACAGCCGCTCCAGATAGCGGGCGATGACATCGACCTCCAGATTGACGCGCGTGCCCGGCACGCAGGCCTTGAGCGTCGTCATTTCAAGCGTATGCGGAACAATGTTCACCGTGAATTCAGCGCCGCGCACCTCGTTGACCGTGAGACTCACGCCATCGACGGCGATCGAGCCTTTTGTCGCAATATAGCGCGCCAGCGCCGCCGGCGCCGCAAAAATCAGTCGCACCGACGCACCCGCCGGTGCGCGATCGATGACCTGGCCGACGCCGTCCACGTGCCCGCTCACCAGATGTCCGCCGAGCGGATCGCCCACTTTCAGCGCGCGCTCCAGATTCACCTCATCGCCCGCGCGCAAGCGCCCCAGGGTGCTGCGTGCCAAGGTCTCGGCGGAAACGTCCATTGTCAGCGTATCCCCGCCGATTTCCGTGGCGGTCAAGCACACGCCGCTCACCGCCACGCTGTCGCCGCGGGCGAGGCCCGATGTCAGCCATCGTATGCAAAGCTTCGCGTCCCTGTCCCTGCCCTCGAGCTCTCTGACGCGGCCGGTACCCTGAACGATCCCGGTAAACATCGCGCTCGGCTCAGTTCGTAGGGGTCAGGACAAGACGCAAATCGTCGCCGATCATGCGCACGTCATCAATCCGCAAAGGCAGGCGTTCGACCATGCGTTGAACATGAGGCAGATGCGCAAGCCCCCGCGCCGCGCCGCCCATCAGCACGGGCGCCATGTAGACGATCATTTCATCCACCAGGCCCTGGCGCAACAGCGCGCCGGTCAAGGTCGAACCCGCTTCGACCTGTAACGCGTTGATTTCGCGCCTGCCCAGTTCCCGCATCAGGGCATGGAGATCGAGACCACCGGTCCTCGCCGGGATCGCTATGACCTCGACGTTTTCGCGCCGCATCGCGCGCCATTGCTCATCGGCACCGAGCGAAGCTTCGGTGGTGACGACCAGACATCGGCCCGGGCGATTGAACACCCGCGCTTGCGGATCGATGTTCAGACCCGCGCTCAGGATCACGCGCAACGGCTGTGCCGGCGGCTCGTAATCCGGATACTCCGGGACGAAATCGTCGGCGCTCAAACGCAGGTTCAAAGCAGGATTGTCCGCGCGCACCGTACCGCCGCCGGTGAGGACGGCGCAGCTGCGCGCGCGTAAAAACTGCACGTCGCGGCGCGCCGCCGCACCGCTGATCCAGCGGCTCTCGCCACTGGCCATCGCCGTACGCCCGTCCAGACTGACGGCCAGTTTCACCCGCGTCCACGGCCGGCCGCGTTGCATGCGGCTGACAAACCCGTGGTTGAGCTGCCGCGCTTCGGTTTCCATCACGCCGCAACAGGTGTCGATGCCGTTCGCCGCCAGCATGGCCAGTCCCTGCCCCGCCACCTGCGGGTTGGGGTCCGACATCGCGGCCACCACGCGTCTGATCCCCGTGTCGATCAACGCCTGCGTACAAGGCGGCGTACGCCCAAAGTGGCAGCAGGGCTCCAGGCTGACGTACGCCGTCGCGCCGGCCGCGGCGGCCCCTGCGTGGCGCAACGCTTCGACCTCCGCATGCGCCTGGCCGGTGTGTGCGTGAAAGCCCTCACCGACAACCCGGCCTTCATTGACCAGCACGCAGCCCACCATTGGATTGGGATGCGCGCTGAACAGCCCCCGGCGCGCGAGCCGCAAGGCGCGGGCCATGAAAGCGTGGTCTAGCGAATCCGTCAATGCGCGCCAACGTTGAGATACAACATTAAGATCGGCGCTAGATTTTATTATTCATATACTTATAGATCAATTCTAAGAATGGGGGCGCCTTCTACGCCATGCAACGGCTATCCGGCGGCATCATCGCCCAGCAGCGGCATCTGGCTCTTCTGCATCTCGGGGGTGAGATCCTGCTCCAGACCCTCGACGATCTCGCGGAAGGCCTGCACGTCTTCGAAGCTGCGATAGACCGACGCGAAGCGCACGTAGGCGACCTGATCCAGCCCGCGCAGTTCCTCCATAACCCACTCTCCGACCTGGCGGCTGGGCACTTCCCGCTCGCCCGCCGCCAGCATGCGACGCTTGACGCGATTGACGACCGCCTCGATGTCGTCGGTCTCAACCGAGCGCTTCTCGAATGCGTGCAGCAGGCCGGTGCGCAGTTTCGCGTCATTGAACGGTTCGCGGCGCCCGTCGCGCTTGATCACCCTCGGCAGATTGAGTTCGGCGGTCTCATAGGTGGTGAAGCGCTCGGCGCAGGACAGACACTCGCGGCGGCGGCGCACCTGATCGCCATCGCCCGCCAGCCGCGAGTCGATGACCTTGGTGTCTTGCGCACCGCAAAACGGGCAGCGCATCGCTTACGCCTCAACAGGCCGCGCCTGGCGCAGGGTAAAATGCGGGCACATATTGCAGGCGAGCAACGCTACGCTGCACGCACACCCCGAGGGCCGCATGAGCCCCACCCGCGCAGAACCTGCCCAGACGGCGTTGACGATGCGACGCCCCGCTAGCGCCCCTTCGCGTAGACCGGAAACTTCTTGCACAACTCCAGCACCTGGCCCTTGACGCGCTCGACGGTGTCTTCGTTGCCGAGGTCATCGAGGATATCGCACATCCAGTTCACCAGGGTGGTCGCTTCCTGCTCCTTGAAGCCGCGCGTGGTAATCGCCGGCGAACCGATGCGGATGCCGCTGGTCACAAACGGCTTTTGCGGATCGTTGGGCACGGCGTTCTTGTTGACCGTGATATTGGCTCTTCCCAAGGTCTCATCAGCGTCCTTGCCGGTGATGCCCTTCTCGATGAAATCCACCAGAAACAGATGGTCGTCCGTGCCGCCGGACACGATGTTGTAGCCCCGCTCCTTGAACTGCTCCGCCATGGCGCGCGCGTTCTTGACAACCTGCTGCTGATACGTCTTGAACTCGGGCTGCAGCGCTTCCAGAAACGCCGCCGCCTTGCCGGCGATCACGTGCATCAGCGGCCCGCCCTGGGTGCCCGGGAACACCATCGACTGAAGTTTCTTTTCGATGTCCGGATTGGCCTTGGCGACGATGATGCCCCCGCGCGGTCCGCGCAAGGTCTTGTGCGTGGTGGAGGTGCACACATCGGCGATGGGCACCGGGCTGGGATAAACGCCCGCCGCGATCAGGCCCGCGACGTGCGCCATGTCCACCACCAGATAGGCCTCGACCGCGTCGGCGATCTTGCGCATGCGCTGCCAGTCCACCACCCGCGAGTACGCCGAAAAACCGCCGATCACCATCTTCGGCTTGTGCTCCTTGGCCAGCCGCTCCATGTCGTCGTAGTCGATCTCGCCGGTGTCGGGATTCAGCCCGTACTGCACCGCGTTGAAGATCTTGCCGGAAAAATTCACCTTGGCGCCATGCGTCAGATGGCCGCCGTGCGCCAGGCTCATGCCGAGGATCGTGTCGCCAGGCCTGAGCAGCGCCAGATAAACCGCCGCGTTGGCCTGCGAACCGGAATGCGGCTGCACGTTGGCATAATCCGCGCCGAACAGTTTCTTCACGCGGTCTATCGCCAGCTGCTCGACCACATCCACATGCTCGCAGCCGCCGTAGTAACGCTTGCCGGGATAGCCTTCGGCGTACTTGTTGGTGAGCACCGAACCCTGCGCCTCCAGTACGCGCGGGCTGGTGTAGTTTTCGGAGGCGATCAGTTCGATGTGTTCTTCCTGGCGCCGGTTCTCGGACTCAATGGCCTTGGCAAGGTCTTTGTCGAAATCCGCGATCTTCATCTGGGTGGAAAACATGGCTTGACTCCCGAATATAAGCGTTGCGTGTCGAGGTGGTGGAGTATAGCGGTTTTTCTAAGACCAGCGGCTGTTCCTCGGGGGGAAACTCGATAACAGCGGATGCGAGGGTCTTCAAAGCTTCTTGTCGCGCATCTGTTATTTCACCAGCGCTTCCACCACCGCGGTCCAGCCGCTGGCGATGTTGTTCAGATTGTAACCGCCGCCGCCCATCGCCAGCAGCCTGCCGTCACAATGCCGTTCGGCGAGCACGCGCAGGCGCGCGGCGGCGTGTGCATGCGCGTCCGCACTGAGCGCCATGGCCGTGATCGGATCGCCGGCGATGCTGTCGGCGCCGCACTGCAGCAGAATGAAGTCCGGCCGCTGATCGTCAAGAAACTGCTCGATCCTGTCCCAAGCGGACATAAATAGATCGTCATCGGCGCCCGGCGGCAGGGGGATGTTCAGCTTAGTGCCGACGGCCTCGCCCTTGCCGGTCTCGGTGGCGTGCCCGGTGCCCGGATACAAGGTGCGACCGTCCTGATGCACATCGGCGATCGCCACGGCCGGGTCGTCCTCGAACGCATAAAACACACCATCGCCGTGATGGGCGTCGATGTCGACATACGCGACGTGCCGCAAGCCGTATTCGCCGCGCAGCCGCTCGATCGCCACGCCGCAGTCGTTGAATACGCAGAATCCGGCAGCCGTATCGCGCGCGGCGTGGTGCAGCCCCGCGATGGGTACGAAGGCGCGGCGGCAATGGCCGTTCATGATGCGGCGCGCGGCATCCAGAGTGGTGCCGACCACCGTGGCGGCGGCCTCGAACACGCCCCGGAACGCGGGCGTATCGCCGTAGTCCAGATAGCCCTGCCCGTATTTGGATTGCGCCCGCACGCGGAGTACGTAATCCGCCGTGTGAAAACTTTCCAGTTGCGAAATGTCCGCGTGCGCCGGCGCGGCGATCTCGCAGCGCGCGTCCAGACCCCTGTCCTCGAACGCCTGCTTGAACGTGGTGTAGCGTAGCGGACTGAACGGGTGGCCGCCGCCGAAGCTGTACGCGGCCAGGGCATCGCCGAGATAAACGCAGGTCTCAGTGGACATGACTCCCTGACGGTCGATAAATGATCGATCATCCTCGATAATAAACCCTGTCGAAAGCAAACCCCAAACCTTCTCGGATTCGAATGGCTCAATACATTTACACGATGAGCGGCGTCGGCAAGGTCGTGCCGCCCAAAAAGGAAATCCTAAGCAATATCTCGCTCAACTTTTTCCCGGGCGCGAAGATCGGCGTGCTGGGCTACAACGGTGCAGGCAAATCTACGCTTCTGCGCATCATGGCAGGTGTGGACAAGGATTTTATCGGCGAGGCGCGCCCGCAACCGGGCATCAGGATCGGCTATCTGCCGCAGGAGCCGCAACTGAATCCCGACAAGGACGTGCGCGGCAATGTCGAGGAAGGCGTGGGCGGCATGCTGGGACTGTTGGCCGAGTTCAACAAGGTGAGCGAGGCGTTTGCCGAACCGGACGCCGACTTCGATGCCCTGCTCACGCGCCAGGGCGAACTGCAGGACCGCATCGAAGCCGCCGGCGGCTGGGATCTGGAACGCAAGCTGGAGGTCGCGGCCGACGCCCTGCGCCTGCCTCCCTGGGATGCCGACGTCAAGAGGCTCTCGGGCGGCGAGCGCCGCCGCGTGGCGCTGTGCCGCCTGTTGTTATCGCAGCCCGACATGCTGGTGCTGGACGAGCCCACCAACCATCTTGATGCGGAATCGGTGGCGTGGCTGGAACGTTTCTTACAGGAATTCTCCGGCACCGTGGTGGCCGTGACGCACGACCGCTATTTCCTGGACAACGTCGCCGGCTGGATTCTGGAGCTGGACCGCGGCCGCGGCATTCCCTGGGAGGGCAACTATTCCTCGTGGCTGGAGCAGAAGGAAAAGCGTCTGGCGGCGGAAGAGAAACAGGAGGCCGCGCGGCGCAAATCGATCGCCGCCGAGCTGGAATGGACGCGGGCCAATCCCCAGGGTCGCCAGGCCAAGAGCAAGGCGCGCCTCAAGCGCTTCGAGGAACTGTCCAGCCAAGATTATCAACAGCGCGCTGAGACCAACGAAATCTACATTCCACCCGGCGCGCGGCTGGGTGACATGGTGATCGAGGCCGCGCGCATCGCCAAGCGCTTCGACGGCAGGATCCTGTTCGAGGATTTGAGCTTCAACCTGCCGCGCGGCGGCATCGTCGGCGTGATCGGCGCCAACGGCAGCGGCAAGACCACCTTGTTCCGCATCCTGGTCGGGCGCGAGCAACCCGACGCCGGCGCGATCAAGCGAGGCGAAAGCGTCGAGATCGCTTATGTCGATCAGTCGCGCGACGCTCTGGATGGCGCGAAAACCGTGTGGGAGGAAGTCTCCGATGGCCAGGATATTATTTCGGTCGGCAGGTTCGAGGTGCCATCGCGCGCCTATGTCGGGCGCTTCAATTTCAAGGGCGCGGATCAGCAGAAGCGCGTGGCCGATCTATCCGGTGGCGAGCGCAATCGCCTGCATCTGGCCAAGCTGCTGAAGGCCGGTGGTAATCTGTTGCTGCTGGACGAGCCGACCAACGATCTGGACGTCGAGACCCTGCGCGCGCTCGAGGAAGCCCTGCTGGAATTTCCCGGCAGCGCGGTGGTGATCTCGCACGACCGCTGGTTTCTGGATCGCATCGCCACGCATATTCTCGCCTTCGAGGGCGACAGCCAGGTGACCTGGTTCGAGGGCAATTACAGCGAATACGAGCAGGATCGCAAGCGGCGCCTGGGCAGCGCCGCGGATCAGCCGCACCGCATGAAATACAAGCGGCTGGCATAGTGGCCGGTGAAAACAATACCCGCCTGATAGCACGCCTCGACGCGCTGCTCGATCGAGTTGAGTCCCTGCTGCCCGCGAGCCACGGCGCACCCGACTGGAACGCCCTGGCCTTTCGCTGGCGCAAGCCCGGCTTTCTGCAGGCAGTCAGACATCCGCATCGACATGAGCTCGACGACCTGCTCAACATCGATGCGCAGAAAGCGAAGCTGATTCAGAACACGCGCCAGTTCGTGGCCGGCCATGCCGCCAATAATGTGCTGCTCTCAGGATCGCGCGGTACCGGTAAGTCGTCGCTGGTGAAGGCGTTGCTGCACCGATTCGCGGACGAGGGTCTGCGTCTGATCGAGGTGGAGCGGCAGGATCTCATCGACCTGCCCGAGATCGTCGATCCGCTGTACGATCGGCCGGAACGCTTTATCCTGTTCACCGACGATTTGTCATTCGAGGCCAACGAGCCCAGTTACAAGGCGCTCAAAGCGATGCTGGACGGCTCCATCGCCGCCACGCCCGACAACGTGCTGATCTACGCCACGTCCAACCGCCGGCATCTGATGCCCGAGTACCAGCGCGAAAACCTCGAAGCCCGCTACGTGGAAGGCGAGATCCACCACGGCGAGGCGGTGGAGGAAAAGATCTCGCTGTCGGAGCGCTTCGGGCTGTGGGTCTCGTTTCACCCGTTCAACCAGGAACAGTATCTGCGCGCCGTGCGTCACTGGCTGCAACGTCTGGACGCGCCATCGAGGAATGTTGACACGATGCGCGACGAGGCGCTGCGCTGGGCGCTGCAGCGCGGTTCCCGCAGCGGCCGGGTGGCGTATCAGTTCGCGCGCGACTGGGCGGGGCGGCACGCGGCGACATGAATCGCGTCCCTCATGGATCGGGCGGAGGCCGGGATGGGGTTGGAAAACAAGCTCGTGTTGCGGAAGACTATTCGGCGAACCGGGTTATGACTTTTATTTCGCCCTGTAAAGTGCGATGCACGGGACATTTGTCGGCGATCTCCAGTAATTTCGCGCGTTGCGCCTCGCTGAGCTCGCCATCGACTGTGATCACACGCTCGATTTGATCGATGCGGCCTTCCCTGGTTTCGCAGTCGGCACAGTCTTGCGCGTGGATCCTGGTGCGCGTCGGCGATCTTGAACACGTAGCCCTCGGTCAGCGGAATCGCGCCGATGCCCGCGGCATCGCAGGCGCCGAACGCCACGTAATCGAGCGAGCCTGAATTGCCGTCACGATTGGCCAGGGCCGTCCAGGCGGCCGTCGGCAGCAGCGATATCAGAGTGTGCCGCAGGCGCACCTCGACGTGCCGCAAAGCCAGCTGCTTGCGCTCCGCGTACATGCGAAGGGTCATTGCCGTGCACGAACCCAGGCTCGCCAGCAATAAATCGTAAGGCGAAGGACCGTGGTTATTGCCGCCCATCGCGCGCGGCTCGTCCGCGTTCAAGGTATGGCGCCCGACCCGAATTCGCTGCGCGTAACGTCCGGCGCCGGTTTCGGACACGATCACCGCGCCGCCCGTATCGGCCTGTTCCGAATCCTCGCGGCTTGCGCGTAGATGAATGAACCGTGCGCTCCATGCGGCGATAGTGTCGGCAACGAATTCGGCGTCTGCGGCTCGCGTCAGTAAATGATCGGCACCATCGAGCACCAGAAAACCTTTGGGATACGCGGCGCGCGCGAATAGCCGTTCCGCATGCCGGATGCCGACCACGTCGTCTTCGGGACTGTGAAACACCAGCAGAGGTTTGCCAAGGCTGGCGATGGCCTTTTCCATGTCGAACTGACCGATGTCATCCGGCAACTGCTTGCGGATCCGAAACGGCGGCCGGCGATATCCACCTCGGCTTGGTGCTCGCGCTCGATCTCTTCGACGTGGTTCTCAAAATGATGAACAATATGCGCCGGCTCGCTGGGCGCCGCGATGGTGGCGACCACACGCGCCTCCGGAATCCGGCCAGCCGCGGCAAGTACGGCGGCGCCGCCGAGGCTGTGACCGATCAGAAGCTGCGGCGCCGAATACGATTCGCGCAGGAACGCGGCAGCGCGTTCCACGTCGCCCACGTTCGATGAGAAGTTGGTCGCAGCGAAGTCGCCTTCGCTATCGCCCAGGCCCGTAAAATCGAAGCGCAGCGCCGCGATGCCGCGGCTGGCCAGCGCGCGGCTGACGCGGGTGGCGGCGATATAGTCTTTCGAACAGGTGAAGCAGTGCGCGAACACGGCGCAGGCGAGCGTCTCTGAATCGGGGCACTCCAACCGCCCCGTCAGGCGGTGGCCCAGCGAACCGATAAACGAAACGCGTTGCGTGTGAAATCTGGACACGATTACAGGGAACTCGATTCGCTGACAAAGATGCGACCGCGCTCGCCAACGCTGCACGCGCCTGGATCTTGCTCTAAAGCCGCGGAATAATTTTGCCCAAAAACAGCGCGGCGATGCGCCGATGCCCCAGATTGTTGGGATGGAACCCGTCGACATCGCTGGTCACGGCGTCGCCAGCGCCGATGCCGCCGAACAGATTCACCACCGGCACGCGGAACGCGGCCGCTTGAGCGTGAATAATACGGTTGAAGGTGGCGATCCGTCGGGGCGTCACGCGCGGATCCGGCGCCTCGACGAAGCGTGGCAACCGATGCAGTTTCACCAGATTCGCAACGAGAATCGCCGCGCTCGTGTTGGCGCGCAATTGCGACAGAATGGAACGTAGCGAGGTCCGGAACTCGGCGGCGGTCAGGCCCTGGATGATGTCGTTGGCGTCAGTCCACAAGGTGATCAGATCGGCGTCCTGCTGGCCCAGCAGGAAAACCTCGACCGCGTCCTCGATGTTAGGCGCGGTGGCGCCGGGAATGCCGAGATTGTAAAGCGCCACCGGCTGCCCGCGATTGGCCAGCAATGCAACGATGTAAATCCGGTTCATCGATGCCCTCTCTTGCCGCTGATCAGCCCGGCGCGGTAGTTGCTGTTGAGCATGTTGCAAGCGTTTAGCCCAGCCACGTCCGCGCATTGCGAAACAGCCGCAGCCACGGTGCGTCCTCACCCCAGTTATCCGGATGCCACGAGTGCTGCACGGTGCGGAACACGCGCTCCGGGTGCGGCATCATGATGGTGAAACGGCCGTCAGTGGTCGTCAGGCCGGCGATGCCCAGCGGCGAACCATTGGGATTGTGCGGATAACGCTCGGTCGCTCGCCCATGGTGATCGACGTAGCGCAACGTAACCAGGTTCGAATCCAGCACGGCTTGCGCGGCGCCATCATGGAACTGCGCCCTGCCTTCGCCGTGCGCGATCGCGATGGGCAGCACCGAGCCCTGCATTGCGCGGAGCAATATCGAAGGTGACCGCAAGACCTCGACCATGCTCACGCGCGCCTCGAATTGCTCGGATTCGTTGCGCACGAAGCGCGGCCAGTGCGTGCTTCCGGGGATGAGTTCGCGAAGGAGAGAAAACATCTGGCAGCCGTTGCATACGCCGAGCCCGAACGTGTCGTCGCGCCCGAAGAACGCTTCGAACTGATCGCGCAACGCGGCGTTGAACAGGATCGACTTGGCCCAGCCGCCGCCGGCGCCCAGCACGTCGCCATAGGAAAAACCGCCGCCGGCCGCCAGACCTTTGAAATCATCCAGCGACGCGCGGCCAGCCAGCAGATCGGTCATGTGTACGTCCACCGCCGCAAAGCCCGCACGGTCGAACGCCGCCGCCATCTCAACCTGGCCGTTGACGCCCTGTTCGCGCAGGATCGCGATCTTCGGCCTCACGCCGCTGGCGAAGTATGGCGCCGCGACATCATCAGCCGGATCGAAGCTTGTGCGCACCGCCAACCGTGGGTCCGCGTGGTCGCCTAATGCCGCGAACTCCTGCGCCGCGCAGTCGGGATTGTCGCGCAGTGCCTGCATGCGATAACTGGTCTCCGCCCAGCGTTGGTGGCGCCCGGTTCTGGGTTGATCGATCAGGATTTTGCCCTGCGCGCGGATCACGATTCGGTCGTCGTGACCGACCGTGCCGAGCACGTGACTGCAATCGCCCAGCCTGGCCTCGTGTAATACCTCCAACACGCGCGGCCTATCCCCGCGCCGCAGCTGCACCACAGCGCCCAGTTCCTCGCTGAACAGCGCGGCCATAGAGTCGTCGCCCAGGCGCCCGATGTCGATATCGATGCCGATATGACCCGCGAACGCCATCTCGCATAACGTCGCGAACAGGCCGCCGTCGGAACGGTCGTGATAGGCAAGTAGCAGATTCTCACGGTTCAGCGCCTGAATCGCGGCGAAAAAATGCTTGAGCGTTTCCGGATCGTCGACATCGGGCGATCGATCGCCGATCGGCCCGAAAACCTGCGCCAGCGCCGAGCCGCCCAGCCGGTTCCTGCCCTGCCCCAGATCGATGAGCAGCAACCCGGTCGCGCCGTGATCGGTGCGCAGTTGCGGCGTCAACGTGCGGCGCACGTCGCTGACCGGCGCGAACGCCGAGACGATCAGCGACAACGGTGCGGTCACCTCGCGCCGCCGGCCATCCTGCCGCCATTCCGTTCTCATGGACAGCGAATCCTTGCCGACCGGGATGGCCAGCCCCAGCGCGGGGCACAGCGCCAGACCCACCACGCGCACCGTGTCGAACAGCGCCGCGTCGTCGCCTGGGTGCCCCGCCGCGGCCATCCAGTTGGCGGACAGGCGAACGTCGCCGAGCTGCGCGATCGATGCCGCCGCGATGTTGGTGATGGCTTCGCCGACCGCCATGCGCCCGGAGGCGACAGGATCGATTAATGCGATCGGCGCGCGCTCGCCCACGGCCATGGCCTGGCCTTTGAGCCCGCGGTAGTCCGCGCAGGTGACAGCCACGTCGGCCACCGGCACCTGCCACGGCCCGACCATCTGATCGCGCGCCACCAGCCCGCCCACCGTGCGGTCGCCGATGGTGATCAGGAAACTCTTGCTGGCGACCGCCGGCAATCGCAGCACCCGGTCAACGGCTTCGTCAATTGAGATCTCACGGGTATCGAACGCGGGCTGCGAGCAGGCTACCCGGTGCACCGCGCGCCGCATCTTCGGCGCTTTGCCGAGCAGCACCTCCAGCGGCAGGTCGATGGGCGCATTGCCGAAATGTCGATCTTCGACGATCAATTGCGAATCGCCGGTGCTGTGCCCGATTATGGCGTACGGACAGCGTTCGCGTTGGCACAGCCGCTCGAAATCTTGGAGGCGCGCCGCGGCGATCGCCAGCACGTAGCGCTCCTGCGCCTCGTTGCACCAGATCTCCAGCGGCGACATGCCGGGCTCATCGTTGGGAATCGCGCGCAGGTCGATGCGTCCGCCGCGGCCCGCGCCGGCCAGCAGTTCCGGTATCGCGTTGGACAGCCCGCCCGCGCCCACGTCGTGAATAGTCAGAATCGGATTGTCCGGGCCTTGCGCCACGCAACGGTCGATGACTTCCTGACAGCGGCGCTGCATTTCCGGATTGCCGCGCTGCACGGAAGCGAAGTCAAGCTGCTCCGCGCTCGCGCCGCTGGCCACGCTGGACGCGGCACCGCCGCCCAGGCCGATGAGCATCGCCGGCCCGCCCAGCACCACCACGGGCGTACCGATCGGAACGGCGCGCTTTTCGATGTGTGCACCGCGGATATGACCCATGCCGCCCGCCAGCATGATCGGTTTGTGATAACCACGAAGCTCTGGGCCGCGCGCGCCACTGACCTGCTGCTCCAGGGTGCGAAAATAGCCCGCGATGCTGGGCCGCCCGAATTCATTGTTGAAGGCCGCCGCGCCGATGGGACCTTGCAGCATGATATCCAGCGCGGAGGCGATGCGCGCCGGCTTGCCGTAATCGCGCTCCCATGCCTGCTCGAAACCGGGGATGCGCAAGTTCGAGACGGAAAACCCGCACAGGCCCGCGACGGGTTTGCCACCGACGCCGGTGGCCGCGCCGTCGCGAATCTCGCCGCCGGCGCCGGTGGCCGCGCCCGGAAACGGCGAGATCGCGGTGGGGTGGTTGTGCGTCTCCACTTTCATGACGATGTGAGCGTCTTCCTCGGTCCCGACGTAGGTCTGGCGGGACGAATCGGGCCAGAAGCGCCGCGCATTCGTGCCTTGGATCACCGCCGCATTATCGTGATAAGCAGACAGAATGCCGGCCGGCGCGTGCCGGTAGGTGTTGCGGATCATGTCGAACAAGGACTGGTCTTGCGATTGCCCGTCGATGATCCATTCGGCGTTGAAGATCTTGTGCCGGCAATGCTCGGAATTGGCCTGCGCGAACATCATCAGTTCCGCGTCGGTCGGCGGGCGTTTCACGCCAGCGTAATACGCCGCCAGATAGGCGATTTCGTCTTCGGACAGCGCCAGACCCAGGTCGCGATTGGCCGTGACCAGCGCGAGCCTTGCGTCGGCGCCAGGTTCGATAACGCGCAGCGGCGCGGGCTTCGCGTGGCTGAACAGATTGTGGGCCGCATCGATGTCGCGGACGACCGATTGCGTCATGCGGTCGTGAATCAGGCCGGTTACGCCGGCGCGAACCTGCGCGTGCAGAGCGTGATCGCAGACCACGCGATACGCCACGCCGCGCTCGATGCGTGTGATCGAATCCAGGCCGCAGCTGTGCGCGATGTCGGTCGCCTTGCTCGCCCAAGGCGAGATCGTGCCCGGCCGCGGGATCGCCAGGAACAGGTGTCCGTCCGTCTCGGAACTTTTGTCCGGTTCACCGAGCAGCATATCGAGCACTGTGCGCTGGACAGGTGTCAGCGGTTGCGCTGTCGCCACGAAATGCAGATAGCGGGCGCGAATATCCACAATGCCGTCATCGAGGCGCCGCAGATCGGCCAGTAACCGTCGGCGGCGGAACTCGGAAAGGGCGCGACTGCCGGGTAATACAAGCATGATTCGGGCGGGCAACGGTTAAGCGAGGCAAAGAATAGCGAAAACTCAAGTTCACCGCATTATGCGGGCGGCATGGCAAGGCGTGACAGCGAACTTCGGCGCGGTTAAGATGTCCATTGATCCACACAACTGGGGGCGACCTGGCTTCGACGCGGGTTGCGAAACCGGAGGTGCATGCCGAGGATACAGCTAGCCTCGTTAAACCTGCTGTAAAACCATAGTTGCCAACGACGACAACTACGCATTAGCTGCCTAAAAACCAGCTGTGCCGTTTGACTGCTACGTGCTTGTGCGTGGCTACTCAGACGTCATCGAACGCAAGCTCGCGGTAAGGCTCGCCTGGGGCCGAACCGCTAAATAACACCATCAGGCTCGCCGTTCGTTGCCCTGCCCGTCGGGCGACGGTCGGTTAAGCAAAAGACGGGGCTAAGCATGTAGTACCAAAGGTAGAGGACTTGCGGACGCGGGTTCGATTCCCGCCGCCTCCACCAATAAGTTGTTGATTCTATTAGGACTTCACTGGGCACATTCGGGGCCTCATTCCGCGCTAAGGCCATCCAACCACCCTAGGCCATTGCGCCCGGATGCCCCCGGGTCGCTACGGTTGGCCTACGGGCGCGTTTTTGGGGTAGTCCCCGGGCGGTGTGCGGCGGCTCAACCTCACCATTAACCGATGACGAACGAGTTCCTTAATCAGTCCGACATGGAAACCCCGCGATCGCCGTCTTCGCTGGCAAATTGGTACCGCGCAAAGCATGACCACATCAGAGCAAGTCCGCAGGAGGTCAAGAAGGCCCGGCTCGGGCAGGGACTCTGAGCGTAATGCGCAGATCAATGCCCTGGCCGACGACCTCAGAAAACTGATATTTGAAGTTGACTCGGTCTACCTGATCACGACGCCGCATGAGGCAGTCCACCCAGTAATCGAGCAGTAAACGACGACGACGCGAGCGGGACGAATACACTTGCCCCAAAACGGGGTCCGCTTCTCAACCCCCGGCTGCTCGTCGAGGGGGTTAATGGGTTGTAGATTGGGAATCGGCTTTCGTCAACGATTTGCTCACCTTCCTGCTGATCGATATTCTTTGATCATTTCCTCCGTGATGGTTTCCACCTTCGAGGACACTGATTCCGCACGATCCTCTATCATTCAGGTCGAAGCTTCGTTTGAAGCTGATGAGACATGGGCAGCATCCATCGCCAATTACTGCAAAGAATGACCTCCGTACAGCGCTAACAACCGCAGGATTTCAGCCATGGGAAGCAGGATGACGAAAGCTTTTGGAAAAGTATTTGCCGCATTGAGTGTTCTGGCCCTGGGAACAAACGCGCTTTATGGTGCGGATTATTATGTATCTCCAACTGGTAATGACACTAATCCGGGCAGTGAAAGCAAACCCTGGAGAAGCATCGCCAAGGCCAACGACTCGTTACACCCGGGCGATACCGTGTATCTGATGAACGGCGAATATCGCGAGCGGATAGAGCCGGCACGTTCCGGCGCTTCTGACAGATATATCACTTATCAGGCATATGCAGGACATGCCCCTGTTATTACCGCGCCTCCCGGCAAGATCGCTATTGTGCTGAACAATCGTTCGTACATTCGCATCGATCGTTTAACCATAGATGGTAGAAAGCCGTACAAAGACGCCAACGTCGATCAGTGGGCGGAACTCATCGATTCTCACCACAACGTCTTTCAGAATTCACGGTTCAAATACGCCAAAGGGTGGACGGCGTTTTATCTTCAGGGGAGTCACTATAACAAGCTGATAAATAACCGTATGGACTATGTAGGCACCTTCTTTGACGCAGAAAAAGCTGAAGGAACGGGCGATATGATTGCTCTTCATTGCGCTAACCATAACTTGTTTGAGGGCAATGAATTAACGCGCGCGGGCCACGACCTGCTTACGGTTGCGGGCGATTACAATGTAATCAGGAACAACATCTTCGAAAACAAGTGGGGGAAAAACGAAGGCTATCGGGCGATCTCGCTATCAGCGAACCGTCGATTTTGTGACACGACGCGTGGCTTTAACGTTTTTGAGAAGAATATCGTGAAAAACTCCTTGCTGGCGCACGGCGATTTCCGCGGATCCAGCGCAGACAAAGAGCCGATGGCCATGAAAGTCGAGGGCGTTAATCAAATCGTCCGTCACAACGTGTTCGCAAACAATGTCGGGCCCGCCGTCTCAGGTTCTATCCGCCCACCAAAGATTATGGCCGTACAGAGCAACAAGATATATAACAACGTTGTGTATGAGGGTGGCGGGTTGTGGATGATGCGTGATTACGGCAACGCGGGGCCGGCGAGCAACAATGAATTCAAGAACAACATAGTGTACGCAAGCAGGGCTGATGCGGAGGTGTTCGTGAACTACAGCTCTGCCAACCGGACTCCCCTGGAGCAGAACTTCTTTACCCACAACGCCTTTTCGCAATCAACGGACACCACCAAGTTCAAAATCAAGGGGCTCGACACTACGACCCTCGCGTGGCTAGAAGAAAATGCAAGCGATAATTTTAGAAATAATATCACTCGAGCGCCGCACTTTAGCTCGGAGAATCTGCAAGACGAACAAGGATTTCGCCTTAATCGCGGCTCGCCGATGATCGACAGTGGCGACTTCCTAACAAAAACGCTTGACGCCGGGTCGGGCAAGACTGTGGAAGTGGTTGACGCAGGATGGTTTACAGATGGATTTGGCATAGTCGGAGGCGACCGCGTTCAGATTGGCGAAAACCCGCCGGTTCAAGTCAGCAAAGTAGACTATGAGAACGGGATTTTATTTCTGGAGTCCTCAATCTCCTGGGGCGCCGATCAAGCTGTCAGCCTAGCGTACGAAGGCGCAGCGCCGGACATTGGCGCGTACGAATACCGCGAAGAACAGGAAGCCAGTTCCGTTCCGTCTGACCACTAAGGAAGAGACGCCTTCCAGAGCCTTGAGCGCATTGCGTTCAAGATTCTACACCTGATTTTCCAGCGTGTTTCTATAAAAGGAAACGCCGCAAGCTGGCTTTCTCTTTGGTGAGTTCCTGCGTATCCGCTCCTTGAAGTAAGTCACGTTTTCGGCGCGTAAACCGTGGTATTGATCATCCATCTGTAAAGTTTCTTCCATTGAATATGAGCTGTTTGTGCCTTGACCACCTTATTCCCACTCCGGCCCTTCACGGATTACAGGTGCCAGTGTGAAAAGCAGGACTAAAGGTTACTCGCTCATCTTATCAACGCGGCGTCGGTGCTGGCTCCGAAGAAGGTTATATTGACCTTCCCACGCTGGTTCGATTCCAGCCGTCGCAACCTCAATTGGCAGCTCTGACGTTCTCTGTGAGAGCAATGCCTTTTCAGTAGCGCCCCATCCTCGGATGGGGCGTCGGGGCTACCACCAGAGGAGCCACGAGCATGACATACGTATGCTCATTTCATAAATGTGGACAAACGATACGGTCAACGGATGACTACGTTTCGAACGGAACACAGCAGTATCACCTTGCCTGCTACAACAGGATGCTCGATGAAGAGCGCGAGAAGAGCTGGATGACTCGGCAGCCACCGAGAATCAAGCCGAGAAACGGACACCCTATTCTCAAACCTTGGAAGATTTGCCCTTCCGGCGGAAGAGACCCTTCACGTACCTGAACGAGTCTCGATCTACTGTCGGGCTAATCGCAGACGACTTAGCTTCCCGCCCCGTTTCTATAGAACCTCCAGCGTTCCGCTGTAGTAGTTCGATTCCCGAGTCCGAGATTGAACCCGCGTCCATACTGTGCGCAAGGATTGAGACGTGGCATCGAGAGTTGGCTGTCCGGTGAGTCGCGCTGGTTTCGTATCTGCGCGCCAACTGTCTAATCCCGCCTCGTTTTCAACGCCTATACAGCGGCTCAGCCAAAACTGCCATGATGAGGTCGCAACGGATTAGAAGCGCTGCGCTTCGTCGCGGCCGCGACGTATTTTGACGCACCGGCATGGGACACTGATCTCCCCAACCAAGTGGAGATCCGCATGCCCCGTCGCCCTTTTTCTGACCGCCGGTGCGTTCGAACAGGCGAAATCCCTGCCCTCGTCAAGCTCTGGCTCCTGCGCCTGCTCGTACCTTTAGGGTGCCAGCGGGAATTCATCGGCGAGTCCGGATTCGATAACGACAGCCTGGCGGAAGTCGTCGGGCTCAAGGAGTGGATCGACTCGTGTGCATACGAATTCGACCGGAAGTCCGTCCGCGCTGCGCTCAGGCAACGTCATCTCGAAGCCGAGCATAAGCTGCGGAAAGCAAGGCCCCCGAAGGAGTTGTCGGGAAACATCAAGCGGCTGGCCCGATTGGTCGGGCTTTCGGCAACCGATTGCCGGGTGCTTGAATTCGCCGTCCTTATCCACAGCGAGCGACTGCTGGACGACACGGCGGACTGGCTGGGAAATCTCTCTGCGGTCAAGGTCTGTCGCGTGCTGTCCGTGCTGCTCGGCATCCCGGAGGACGACATTCGCGCGTCGCTGTGCGCCCAAGGCGTTCTCGCCCGTTCAGGACTGGTGTCGATGAACCGCGACGGACAGGGGACGCTGCGCGTCAAGCTCGCCCTGCTCTCAGACCGCTTTGGCGATCTCATGCTCTCGCCGGAAACTGATCCGGTCGCACTGCTGCGCGACACCGTCTCACCCGGCAGTCCTCCAGAGCTGGAGATTGGCTGTTATCCTCATCTCAGCCGTTCGCTCGACCTACTGCGACCCTATCTGCGCCACGCCCGCAAGACCCGGCGGCGGGGCGTGAATATATTTCTGCACGGCGAGTCGGGCACCGGCAAGACCCAGTTGGCCAGGGTGCTCGCCAAAGAGCTGGGCTGCGAGCTGTTCGAGATTGCCAGCGAAGATGAGGACGGCGATCCGGTCAGGGGCGAGCAGCGGCTAAGGGCCTTTCGCGCCGCCCAGAGCTTCTTCGCGGTGCGCCAGGCGCTAATCCTGTTCGACGAGGTGGAGGACGTGTTCGCCGACGGCGACTGGTTCATGGGCCGCAAGAGCACGGCAAGACGCGCAAGGCCTGGAGCAACCGCGCCCTGGAGGAAAACCCGGTGCCGACCCTGTGGCTCTCCAATTCAATCGGCTGTCTCGACCCGGCCTTCATCCGCCGTTTCGACATGGTCATCGAAGTCCCCGTTCCGCCCGAGAAACAGCGCGAGCGTATCGTGCGTGAGACCTGTGGCGATATGCTGCCAGAGCGCTCGGTGAGCAGAATTGCCGACGCCGAAGCGCTCGCGCCGGCGGTCATCGCCAGAGCCGCCTCGGTGGTGCATGCGATCCGTAGGGACTTGCCTTCAGGCGAGATCGCCGGCGCGATCGAACATCTGGTGGACAGCACCCTGAAGGCGCAGGGGCATCCGTCGCTCAAACGCGACGACGCCAATCGCCTGCCGGAGTTTTATGATCCCGCGTTCATCAACACGGATGCCGATCTCGTCGCTATCGCGGATGGGCTGCGGCAGACGAAGTCCGGCCGAGTTTGCCTGTACGGCCCGCCTGGCACCGGCAAGACTGCCTTCGGCCGCTGGCTGGCCGACAGGCTGGGCGTCAGCCTCCACGTCAGACGGGCGTCCGATCTCCTGTCCATGTGGGTAGGCGCCACGGAGAAGAACATCGCCCGCGCCTTTCGCGAGGCCGAGCAGGACGGCGCGCTGTTCCTGCTGGACGAGGTGGATAGTTTCTTACAGGATCGCCGTGGCGCGCAGCGCTCGTGGGAGGTGACCCAGGTCAACGAGATGCTCACGCAGATGGAGAACTTCCCCGGCGTGTTCATCGCCTCCACCAATCTGATGGAAGGCCTCGATCAGGCCGCATTCCGCCGCTTCGACCTCAAGGTGAAATTCGGCTACCTTCGCGCGGAACAGGCCTGGGCGCTGCTCGAACGCCAATGCGCGGCCCTGTCGATGCCCGCGCCGGACACTGCACTGCAGCCGCGCGTCGCGAAACTCGCCGTGCTCACGCCAGGCGATTTTGCGGCCGTTGCTCGCCAGCACCGTTTCCGGCCGATCGAGTCCGCGATCGCCTTCGTCCAGGCGCTGCAGGCGGAATGCGCCATGAAAGACGGCCACAGGCCCCGATGGGTTTCATGTGAGGTACGATGGAACACGACAACAGACGAGCTGGAAGAAACAGCATGGCGGGGCTTTCCAAATCCAGCCTTCTCGTTCACCGCCAGTGTCCGAAGCGGCTCTGGTTGCACGTCAATCGCCCTGACCTCGCGCAAGAATCCGCTGTTACGGATTTTCGGTTCACGGTCGGCCATCAGGTCGGTGAGGTCGCGCGCCGGCTTTACCCGCAGGGCGTCCTGATTGAATTCGAGAACCCCACGCAGGCGCTTGCGGATACCGCGCATGCCCTGACTGAAAAACGCCGCCCGATCTTCGAGGCCACTTTCCAGGCCGGCGGGGTGGTCGTCCGCACGGACCTGCTGCTGCCCGCGCGCGCCGGCTACCGCATCACCGAGGTGAAGTCGTCGACTCAGGTCAAGGACTATCACCTGGAAGACGTTTCAATACAGGCCTGGGTCGCCCGGCAGGCGGGTCTGCCGGTAACAAAGGTCGAGATCGCCCACATCAACAGCGCATTCGTCTATCCGGGTGCGGAAGATTATGCGGGACTCTTTACCCACGTCAATGTCTCGAAAGAGGCCAGTGGGCGCGCGAACGAGGTCCCCAATTGGGTGAAGGCCGCCAGGCGCACTCTCGACGGCGACGAACCGGATATCGAGCCAGGCGACCAGTGCTTCGATCCTTTCGAGTGCCCCTACCTGACTCACTGCTGGCCTTCGGAGGAAGATTGCTATCCTCCCGAAATCCTGCCGTATGCTGGCGCGCTGGCCGCTGAGCTCCGTGCGGAGGGCTACGCGGACCTGCGCAAGGTTCCCAAGCGGCGCCTCACCAAACCGAACCACGCGCGCGTCTGGCGGGTGACGAAAAGCGGCAAGGCCGAGCTTGATCCGGCCGCAGGCGAACAGCTCAAGGCGTTCGGCTATCCCCGCCATTATCTCGACTTCGAGACGATTGGCTTCGCCGTACCGCTGTGGGCAGGGACGCGCCCATACAGCCAAGTGCCTTTTCAGTGGTCGTGTCACGTGGAGAAACGCGCGGGCACAATCGAGCACCGCAGCTTTCTCGCCGACGGTGCGGGCGATCCGCGCCGCGCCTTCGCCGCATCTCTGCTGGATGCGCTGAAGAAGCGCGGACCGATCATTGTGTACAACGCCGCCTTCGAGGGCGGCCGCATGCGGGAACTGGCTGCGGTGTTTCCGCGCATGGCGTCGGCGCTGAACGCGGCCACGGCTCGCATCGTGGACCTGCTTCCGATCGCTCGCAAGCACTATTACCATCGCGAGATGCGTGGAAAGTGGTCGCTCAAGGCGGTGCTGCCAACCATCGCGCCGGAGCTTGCTTACGACGAACTCGAAGTAGCCGACGGCGGGCAGGCCCAACAGGCATTCGCCGAAACGCTGCACCCACAGACGCCGCCCAAACGCCGCCTGCAACTTCGCGAGGCATTGCTGACGTACTGCGAACGGGACACCTGGGCCATGGTGAAAATCGCGCGCTTCTTCCAGACCGGAGTGAGACCCGATGCCCGCCGATAAGAAGCACCACACACTGGCGCGCCAGTGGGAACTGCTGAAACTGCTGCCGACCCGTGGCGCGGGCAAGACGGCCGCGGAACTGACTCGCGCATTGAGCGAAGCGGGCTTCCAGGTAACCAAGCGCTCGGTCGAGCGCGATCTCAACGACCTGCTCGAGGTGTTCCGGCTCGACCGCAACGACAAGAGCCCGCCGTACGGCTGGCGATGGCCCAACGATGCGCCAGCCGCCTTGCCGGGCATCACGCTCGCCGAAGCACTGTCGCTGCGCCTGGTGCAAGAAACCTTGAAACCGCTGTTGCCCGTCTCGATGATCAAGGCGCTGGAACCGCGTTTCATGCAGGCCAAAGCCAAACTCTCCGCGCTCGCCGAGCGCAATGCCACCGCGCGATGGGCGGACAAGGTGCGCAGCGTCGCGCCGACCTTGCCCTTGCTCGCGCCTGCCATCGATATCGACGTACTCGAGACCGTGCAGGAAGCGCTGCTCGCGAATCAGCAACTGGAAGCGGATTACCGCGCGATGGGCGCGGACGAACCGAGTGCCATTCGTCTGCATCCGTTGGGACCGGTCAACCGAGGCCCAGCCACCTACCTCGTGGCAACTGCCTTTGCCTATCCTGATCCGCGTCTGTACGCCCTGCACCGCGTGTCGAAAGCGACGAAGATCAGCAAACCCGCGCGACGCCCGGACGCTTTCAATCTCGACGCCTACATCCAGTCCGGCGCCCTGCAGTTCGGGACAGGCAAAACCCTTCGTCTCGAAGCAGGCGTTTCCGAAGGGCTCAAGCGCATTCTGGAAGAGACACCACTGTCAGCGGACCAGAAACTGACGCGCGACAAACAGTGGGCGGCCCGTGTCACCGCGACGGTCGCGGATTCCTGGCAGTTACGGTGGTGGATTCTGTCGCAGGGAGACGCAATTGAAGTCCACCGTCCGGTTCGGTTGCGGCGGAAGATCGCGGCGAGTCTTAAAGCTGCGTTGGGTTGTTACGCCGAAACTTAAACCGGTTTAGAAGCGCGTTAGAATGTGCGTCACGGTTACGATACGATTGGTCGGGGAAATTATTCAGCCGCGCCGTGCAGCAGTGCCATGGGCGACGATCTCAAAAGTGATCATCCTGTCGTAGCCGCGCCAAAAGCACAGCAATTTATAGGTATGAAAAATGACAATTCGTCCACCATATTTATCTGAATACGATCCGTCCGCCGAGGGTGAGGGGAGTATAATCCTCTAGGATTCTTGCCCGTATACGAACGCCTTGCGGACGGCGTGTTACCCGCAGTGACGGTCCGTATGGAACGTCCTCGATTCGTCATAGCCATGGCTGTTGGGGCGCACGTGTGTGCGGATTGGCCCATGACCGAATTTGCAGCGGACGATATAACGCCGCCTTGGCTCGTCTATGAATGGTATGTGGTCGAGGCGCTTGTGCGAAATCGGAAACGGCTGCAGGCACAGCATGGCGTTCCCGGCATACGGAAGGTCGCTACGGCCATTCAGAATCGGCGTGCTATTGGGGCAGCCAGCTACCTAAAGACGCCGACGGTATTTGGATTCTCCGGCGTATTTCGCCGGCTCGCCCGTCACTTGCGGATTCTTACCGACGATGGGCGCTTGGACGACGCCGGATGTGACCTTGTACTTGCTTGGGAAAAAGACCAGAAATTGCCAGGCTTCCTCAATGCGTCTTCAGGCGCGGGGGCATGTTTTCGAGAGGGTTTACGCCGCGCAGTGCAACAGGGAATGCATAAGGGTCATACGACTCCCCAGTCTGTCGAATTCTGGAAAGAACTTACAGATCGTCTTGATCCCGGCTGCGCGGGGCCGGCAGAGAAGAAAATGTTGCTAAAGCTCATTGGAGAGCGTGCAGGCAAACCCGAGCACATCCGCTGCATAATAGGCGCGCTCAAAGCTCAGAAGCGGCCGTTGACTTACCCGGAAGAAGCGGGCTTTCTGCGCGCTTTGGCATCCCGAGCGCCGGTGGATTTGGTAGAGCGATTGTCGGCCATCGATACATACGAGGCATTTTGTCGACCGGTCACGTATGCCTTCGAATGGATTCGGCATCTCTCTACTACGCTGCATAGCGCTCCGGTAGGCGTCAAGGAGTTTGCTGAATGTCAAGCGACAAAGCGGGTGGCGAACCGGATTAGAGTGGCCGTCAGGCGAGCCACGGATCACGACCCGCTGATGATGTGGGAACGAGCTTTTAAGGAAGATGTTCTGCCAAGATTTAGACACGTCAAAGACGCAAAGGATGTATTTCATTCTGTTGTTGAACACCATAAGGCAGTACAACGGGATAAGCCGCCTGAAGGGAAGAGAACGTGGATCGAAGAAGGCCGAGCGGGAACCTATTTTGTCCGTCCTGACTATTCAGTCCCCAATGTCCCAAGCGATCGCGCTGACTACGTTCACGAATATCGCTTGCCGACCTTCTCTCGGTTTCTGGCCGATCTGGGAGCGCTTACATGAACAAAGGTCGCAAGTCATACAACGAACAAACGCGCGTTCGGCTGCTTGACCTGTGGCAGAGCGACGACGCCTTCGGACCCCCAATCGGCTGCGTTGCTACGACTTTCACGTTTGATCCTGCCGTCTTCGAGGAACAATGTCTAGCGCGTTTCCTGGCTCTTCAAAGCAATCCGAACGAGAGTCCGCGAGTCTACGTCTTGGAGCGGGAGGAGAAGCTGGCGCAGAGCTTCGCGTGCGTAATAGTTGACGAGCACCACGTCGCGCCCGATCGTAGTCTCAGATGGCATCTGTTACCGGTCAGGCTGCCGCAGGGCGGGGTTTAGCACGCGAAACTCGCTATGCTGGTTTGGGAACGCCGCATACGGGTTCTTATCGGATCCGCAAACATTACTGAGCCGGCGTACAGAACGAATCAGGAGCATGTTGCCGCGCTTGATTTCCAGCCTCATGGCGGTACGCCGCATGATCTGCTACGCCAATGCATACGCTTCATCGAACGCCTGAGCACATTTTCCGCCGGATTTGAGCGAGAGGAAGGGCCTCAGGCAGCTTTACGTAAGTTTTTAGAAGTGAACCGCCCCGGGTTTTCCGGAGACCTCCGGGGTTGAGTCAGACCATGATCGGCAGCTGACTCGCTGAATGATAGTACGACGCCTCGAGCTCTGCCGGCGGAAGGTTGCCGATCGGCTCCAGCAGCCGGCGATGATTGAACCAGTCAACCCATTTCAAGGTGGCGTATTCCACCGCCTCCAGATGTCGCCAGGGACCGCGACGATGGATAACTTCCGTCTTGTAGAGCCCG
>JBOIDC010000038.1:0-37208 GCA_050740315.1 Gammaproteobacteria bacterium
GATCATACGCCCAGTGGTGGATCGGGTCTTTCCATTCGAATCGACCAAAGAGGCTTTGGCTTACGTCGAAAAAGGACGTGCAAAAGGCAAGGTCATCGTCAAGGTGAGATAAAAATGGCCTTGCTTCGATGGGGCGAGCGGGAAGACGCTGCGCTGGATTGATGTCGCCGCGCATGCAGGAACGGCCTTCGACGGCCAGCACCTGTTTCAGATTGCCGAGGATAGCCAGCGCCTGACAAGCAAGAAAGACCAATCGGGAAAAGCTATTCCTCGACTACTTTCTGGAACACCGGTAGCCGCCCCGGTCTTTTCGCCGAACTTGCCATGCGACTTACGGGTCGACGCGGCCGCGCGGGATCATTTTTCAGAGCGGCCAACCACCGATTAGGGGAACAAAGCCGTCTTCGAGGTATCGACCAAGGCGCGGCTTGCGGGTCTTTATGATTTCGAGAACAGGGAGGCGGGTGCCCCCAAATTCCCTTTACGAGAACGTCTGCCGGTAAGATCGGCCTCGTTGGCGCAGGCGCGATTGGACAGAGGTTAATCCGAATCATGTCCAAAGATGACTCGGGTGGCTCAGGACGCGCCGGCTAGGATAGCCGGAACCGGCTCATTCCTCTTGTATGCCGGGCAAGGCGCACGCTCCGTGGTGTACACGACTACCGCTTGGTCCCTGTGAAGCATGGCGCCGCATTCGTGTCGGCCGTAGTGGCTTACTATCTGCTCAAGGGGGACATGACACGGCCGTCGGCGCCGCACCGATCTACGTATATCAGCTTGTATCCCAAAGGCGGAATAAAGCTCACGTCAGCAGATTCACTAGATGATAGCCCGCATAGAACAAGCCTGCCGCCATCGCGCAGGTGAGGGTCAGCAGAGTCGCATTAGTGGTGTGTTTGATGAGCAAATAGAGCTTTCTGTTGGTCGCCTTCAGCGTCTTCGTCCGCTTGAGAACAGGCGACAAAGTACTGAAAATCGAATTGACCAAACCGCGCTTGTCTCCTTCCATATTGGGGACGACGGTGAGCCTCATAAGAAATTTGAAGACGAGATTCACGATCCTTCCCACTAGGTTCATGGGGCGATCCACATCGCACATCAGGATCAGCCGAGACTGGCCCGAATCGTTCCTCGCGAAATGCAGGTATGTTTCGTCGAACAACAAGCCCTCACCGTTTCTCCAGCCATACGACACGCCGTCGATGTTGATGAAACAGTCGTCCGACTCCGGGGTCTCCAGAATTACTGCGACGATCGCGTAGTTGATGCCGATTGGGTCGATGACGACGCCGGGCAATAGCATTCCCGTGCCCGCTGATGCCTCGGATATGAACAATGCGCATCCTTATTCTGAGAATGCCAAGGGGGCGCGGTACGGATTCGGCCGGATCGCGTGTTCAGCTTGGAGCGGGCGCGGCTGCTGGACTGGATTGTGCCGACTGTGGAGCATCCGTTCGCATTGCTGGCCGACCGTGGCAACAAGCTCTATATCAGCCGCAAGTTGCCCCGCGAACTATTCGACGGCTATCAGATGGTGGTGTTGCGGCCTACGGGCAGAGGGGAATTTACGTTATCCAGTGCGTATCCGCTGACGCCGCCAGAGTTTGCTGCAAAGCGCCGTCAGCTGCGACCGACCACGCCATTAGATAGAGGGGGCCGGATGCGCAAGGCAACCCGGTCCCAACCCGTATTTTTCCCGGCGTTGGAGGAATCAGCTCAACTCAGGGCGCTTGTGCGTCCCCCGGTGCCAACCGCAAGGGTCACGGGCGAGGCAGTAAATCACCCTGAATCCCTGACCTGGGCTGGCGACCCATCCAGTCAGGATACCGCCGCTGATCCTTACTATCGGTGTCAACGGGGTCAGGGTGACGTGCACAACCCTGGGTCCCTGACCCGGGTTTGCAGCCCAGACAGTCAGGATACCGCCGCCGGGCCTTACTATCAGCGTCAGCGGGGTCAGGGTGTGGCGGCCATCCCGAATCCTTGGCCCGGGCTGTCACCCAGTCGGCCAAGATACCGCCGCTGAGCCTTACTATTGGTATCAGCGGGGTCAGGATGACGCAAACCTGAATCCCTGACCCGGGTTTGTAGCCCAGACAGCCAGGATACCGCCGCTGAGCCTTACTATCAGCGTCAGCGGGGCCAGGTAATATATTCGACTCTAGTATCACGCCAAGAGTTCTGTTCTTCAAGGCCATCCCGGCCGGCGCGCGCTGGATCACGGTGCATCCGCACGGCAAGGACAATAACAGCCTCGGTCGGGTGCTCGAAACCCGTGGAATCAGGTGCCGTCATTTGACGTATCGGCGTCCGAGTTGCGGGCGTCGATGCGCTCCGCACAAGCGGGCGACTCCGCACGGATGGCGGCCATTACCGCAGTTCGCAGCGCTGCATTGCTGGCATAGTGATGGACGGCATCGCGCACGCCGCGAAGCCGCGCCACGATCGCCTGTCCGACCGCTTGCGGCTCGCGCGCGACCTCGGTAACCACCTGTTTATGGAATAGCGCCATGGCCTGCGCTTCCAGCTCACCGAGCTGCCGCTCAAGCATCTTCATTAAGCGCTCGCTTCATCTGATGTTCCAGGGCCGCAATACGTTCGATGATCTCGTCGGTTTCGATAACCCGCGCCTCGTCGGCCAGCAAGCCCATGAGCCGGCCAGCCTGATCGGGGGTGAGCCTGCCCGCGCCTACCGCTTTGACAACGGCCTGAGCGCGCTCGGTCAGTGACCCAGACAGCCGCAGCTTCACCGGCTCGTCGACCGGTTTTAAGGCAGGGAGCGCGCGTTCCAATATCATGCGCTGGTGAATGGGTGATCCCTCCCGGGCGGCGGCTTTGACCTTCTCGATGATCTCGTCGAGATCATCCTTGAGTGCTTCGCGCAACAGCGTGGTGGAGTTCCTGGAACCGCGGGGTCGCCCCGCGCGATTTCCCGATTCTCCCGCTTTGAACTTGGCCATGCATGGACGCCTGTAAAAAACAGGCGATTTACAGAGATTCGCGTCGGCGCCGCGGCGCAGGCTCAAGGATCGCGACCAGGACGAGCAGGTCATTGACGCGTGCCCCGCAATGCGGCGCTTCCTGCTTGATCGCGGCGATGGTGGCCCAGATGCGATTCATGTGGGTTAAATAGTCATGCTCGCCGATGGCGCGCAGCCGCTCCGCGATGCGTGTGACTACCTCCGGTGGTTCGGCTTTGATGCACTCGCCGACGGTGGCCCAGGCCTGGTCCAGGATGGCTTGCTGCGCGGGTGTGACGTAATCGTCGCTATCCATAAGGGTCCCGTGCTCGCATCCAAGTATCTGCACTTTATGGTGTCAGGAGTTGGCTTACGTCTAGCGCCACGGCTTGCGCGAAGGCTTTCTCCGCCTCGGGACGCATTCATCAAGCGGAAGATCCAGCCTGCAGCGTCGGCAGTGCCATGTACCCCGACTTGAACCGCTCCAAACGAGCGCTCGACTAGTGCGACTGCAGGTTAGAATGGGGTCGCATCCTCGTCCGAAATTTCCCTCGGCGGCTGGGAGTATTCATTGGTAATTCGCTCAGCCAGCTTTTGCATGAGTGGGATTACTTTTTCGCGCGGAGCATCCTTACTGACCAGAACACGTATGGCCGTGTAGTCCGTTGGGTGCCAGGATGTGTATGGAGAAACCGAACAATATGCCTGACTGTCAGGACCTTGCAAGTATCCATCGAACTGCTCAAATGGATTCAGGTCACAGCTATCGCATTGCTCCAACAGTGCTTCCTTTGGAGGTCCGCATACGTCAGCCCAAAGGCTCTTATCCGACGCTAACGCTTCAGCCGCGTCTTTCATGATGGTGCGGTCACCTGAGTCTATCGCCACTCTCGCAAGCATTGTTAGAGGGTGTTTCTCGCCGAGTATGCGCAGCATGCGCTGGTGCCAGGTTTGAAGTTTATCGCGTGGATCTGGTCGATGCAGTTCTTCATTGCAACAGACGCATAGCCCGTCGATTTCCTCTGCTTGGTCAAATTCGGTGCCGCACCGTTCGCAAAACGTGGTGGCTGATGCCATATCTCAATCCTCCTAGGGCAGGCCTTTTATTTGAGAATCAGTGCGCACGCGCATAACACGAGGCTTTTCCGTTTGGTCTGATTCTTGGCAAGGCGCACTGCGCATTGGCGCGTTGTCCGAACGCTGTCACGAGTCAAACCCTTGACTGGACGCCCACGGCTGCTCGGTCGCGCGCCCAGCTTTCGTTGATGAGTTGGATGATTAGATCAAGGGTTTCAGGCCCGGAGAGATCCGCGGGGCGCCCCTGCTGCTGCCAAATATTCGCCGCGGCCAGCTGACCGATCATGTCGGTGAGCACCTCCGGCGGTTGTGTGCGCAGGTCGGCAATCAAGCTGGCGATCTCGCGGCGGGCGCTCATTGTCCGTGGTTGGCCGGTAATGAACCGTGCACAACCAGATCCCGCAGTGCAGCGGTCGGTTGGAAGCACTCGCGCGGCAAGCGTTTGCCGACCACTTGCCCTGCGGTCCACAATTCGCCAATCGCGTCCATGAGCAATCCTTCGATTTCGCGCGCGCGTTGAGCGAGGGCCTCAAATTTGGCGGTGCTCTCGTGGTGTCGCCACTGCTGGCGGACGTAATCCAGTTGCTCCTGGAGCCGTGCGGGTTCCAGTTGCTTCAGGTCGGTTTCCGCAGCCTTGATAATGGGGCCGAGTCCCTCCAGGTCGGCGGCGAGCACGGCCAGACGCGTTTCCTGCGGTTCGTTCATGTTACCTACGGTGCGTTGTGCGATGATTCGCTCACGCTCCGTCTGCAGCGCGCCCCGCCGCTTTTGCAACCCATGCAGCTGCGTTTTGGCATCGTTGTATGCTTCGTGCGCAGCGGCAAGTTCGCGTTCGCATTCGCTGACCCGTCGCGCTAAGTGTTCGTCAATCTGCATGGTGCTGGCCCTCCCATCGGCTCGTGTCGAATCGCTGCAATAAGGTCTCGATGCTTTCGCGGGTGGCATTGATCATGCGCTGCGCCGCATTGCGATCCAGCTCGTTACGATACGCATCGAGCGCAGCTCTGGCCTCGTTGAGCTGACGCTCGGCCGCACGCGCAAGCGAGTCGGTTTCGCGTTTCAGGCGGCGCGCCAGACTGGTGTCCTGGCCTTTGCGCAATGCGTCATCGAGGCGCGCCTGGCTTTGATTCATGGCGCGTTCGGCTTCCTCAACCCGTCGTAAGGCCTCATCGAACTCGGCGCGCAGTTTGGTTTCCCTTTCACTCATAGTTGTATGCCGTGCGCCGCCAGTTTGGCGGTGAAGTGATGAACGCGGATCTCATTTTGAATGGCCTGCTGCCCACTGATAAGGCCTTTGCGCAGGCTTTCTTTGGATCGTTCAACCATTCTTGGCAGCTCGACGCGGCAGCGCCTGATCAGTTCCTCGCGCTGCTGCGCGCGGCGTTCTTCGGGGGTTGGTTGTAACGATTTATTGAGCGTGTTGATTTCTGCGTTCAGTTTTTTCATCGCGCGCTCGTGGTCTGCAGCAGACCGTGGGGGCGGCTCCCAAAAACTCAGGCTCTTGGCAAGATTGCGCTCGTCTTGCAGCGCGTTGATTTCGTCCAGCAGTTCATCGAAGATGCTGTTCATGTTGGGCTCCCGGTGATGTCACGATGATGGTCGGGCCGGCGGAAAGCCGGCCGATTCTGAAGCGGGCGCCGGCCGCTACCGTCCCACATGGTCTTGAACGGCACCGACAGCGGCGGCCATCGGAACGCTGTTATGTCGTGGTGCTTGCGCAATACCGTTGCCAAGGCTTCACTGAGGTCGGCGACCCACACTTCCACGTGCTGGACGGTGCGAGCCTGACATGAGAGCACATAGCCGCTGATACTCTGCAATTTCCGAGGCGGGCGTCCACGTGCATTCCTGCCTAGCAGCACCTCTCTGCCCCGGTTCCAGCAAGAGATACATAGGCAGTTCGCTATTAGTCGACGACCGTTGGAGTTGCCGCACCGCACACACGTTTGGCTCATCGTGATTTTGTCGTTGTGCGCAGTGCGTACAGGTTCGCTGTGCCCCGCGTTGCGCGCGCCGATCGGACAGCCGCGGCAAGGCCGAACCGGGTCCGCAGCGTCATAATACCCGCGGCGGCGCGCCCGGCGCCACATGGCCGCGCAACCCTGTGGGGTCAAGCGCAGATGGCCGACGTGGCGCCGGCAAGTGAAAGTGAAAAGATCGCTGCTCATGGCGAAAGGCTTGTCACGACTGGTGTTATCTGCGCACGACCGCAAATGTGTCAAGTCGGTGTTGAGTGCGATGCGCAAGGATCAGCGAAGCGCCGGTTTCAGGGTTCGCGCCTGGGACGATTTGCTGCTCCGCTCCACACCTTGTTCGCCTCGTTCATGCGTCTGGCTCAGGTGGCAGCGCATAGCGCATCAGCGCCAACGTCTCAGCGATCATCCGTAACGCCCGCGGCGTGAGCGCGCCCGACACCACGTCTGGAATGTCGCCGCCTTGTTGCAGCTCGGTGCGCAGTTGCGCGGGCGTGATGGTGAGACCTTGGCAGGCAGTCTCGATGCGCCGGCATAGCTTGGCCTCGGTGGCCTTTGCTACTGCTACAGTTGCTACTCTTGCTACGGTTCCGGCCTTTTCTCTAGGTGTAGCTGTTGTTTTACTAACGGCAGCAACGGCAGCACTCTGTTTAGGGCTTCCTTTATTTTTAGCCCTTGCGCGTGCAAGCCAATCCGTCATGATCGCCTCCGTCTCCAAGAAGCTTTGGCGCGCTCATGGTCACCCAGGATGGCATCCTCCAAGGCGCGGTATATGTTGTGTTCGCCGAAGTGCCTCTGCATTCCTACCTCCTAAAAAAAAACTGAAATGCCTAGGGAACATGCTGCCAGTGCTGTCATTAGTGGGTGCCTAGTCACTAACGTCAGCGTTGGCAGCACCTTGTTTAGACATTTGCAGAATTTTCGGATTGATTTCGTAGCACCAAGAGCTCTTGCCCGAAGCTTGTCCTTTGTTGTCGCAGAACCCGCGTAGCCAGCCCTCATCTTCGAGCCAATCAAGCGCCGCGCGTACCGCGTCACCGGTTGTCAGGTAGCGCCAGCGATTGCGGCGCACGTCCCGCGCCGTGAACTTATCCGGCAGCTTGCCTTGATTGACCTTGGTCGCCAGTGCTTGCGCAGCTCGCAAACCGTCATCCATTAGCAGGCCATAGCAGCGGCGCGCATGCGCTTCTAGGTATTCGCACCAGGCCGCCGCGCGTAATGCCGCTTGTTCTGTTACCTTTCCGCGTTGTTTGGATGCGGCGCACTCCACCAGATGAAAGATCAACGCCAGCGCGGTAAATAGCTTTTCATACTTCGCCAAGTGCTGTTGAATGATCGGATGTTCTTCGTTGGCAAGCCGGTTGTGGTAAAGATCGGCGCACCACTCAACGAAGACCGCTTGCGCGGCTTCATCGAACTGGAAGTGCGGGAACTTGGCGAAGGGGCTAGCGGGCGCGGCGCCCCATGCTACGGGGTCGAAGTCGGCTAACGTCTCGAAGACCTCGAACGCACGATCGCGCGCATGCCTGTCAGGGATGCGATCGCGCCATGTCCACGCGATAGGATCAGGATAAACGAGCACCTGGAAGCGTTGCAGTAGCCCGTCATTGGCTAACGCATGCGCGGCTTGCTCCAGGTACCCGGTCAGCCTGTCCGGTTGGATGCCGCCGAAGATGGATACGCACAAGTTTGGGATGTCGATCGAACCGCGCCCGATGCGGTCAGTATTGAAGTCATTACAGCCGTTCCACGACTCGAGATAGAACTCACGATCGCCCTCGCGGCCTTGGCGATCCCATGACGCCAGCAGGCCAACGAGTTCATCCCGTGCCACCAGTAGACCGGCTGGGTTCTGTTTAAGGAGTTCGCCCAGCTTTTCGATGGTCGTATCGTTGGACTTGTAACGGCGCTTGACAGGTGCTTTTGGCGCCTGCCGGCGGTGATTCTGTAGTTCCATCGCAAGGTCATCGACGTTGCCTTTTTTGGCGTCGCGCGCGGCTTGCTCGATGCGTTTCTCGATCGCCTTGTCTCTGGCATCGAATACCGTCTTGTCGGTTTCGAAAGCCTCCATTTCCGCTTGATGCGCGGCTTGCGCCGCGGCGATCAGGCGGCCCATCGGCTTTAGCCCGGAATTCATCGACGGTGTTTTCTTCGTGCTCGGCGGGCCCACTACGCCGCCCCATAAGTTCGGCACCACCAGCCAGTCATCACGGGTTTTAGGTTTGATCGCGCAGCGCGCACCGATGATTGAACCTAGCGCCACCAGCGCGGCGGATGCGATGAAATCCGGCGGGCAGGGCATGCGGTCGGCCTCATCCATGATCCAGGGGCGCAAGGTTTGCGGTAATAATGTATCCGCATCAAAGGTAGGAACAGCGGGTAATGTGGCTTGTATCGGTTGCGGATCCGGCCATGCCTCAACAGCGTTCTCAGCCTTGGCATACTCAACCACAGGCAGCGTTGCGCTGGCGATGGCGTGTCGCACGGCCTCCGCGCCGCGATGCTGCGCCAGGTCGTTGAAGTCGGTTGCGTCGTCCGGTCGCTCGTCGCCGAAGCCAGGGACGGCCAGCAGTCCATTTACAGCGCGCGCTGCGGCCGTCGCTTTGGTGATGCCGGGATTGCCTTCGGTGCGGCAATCGTCGTCGGCGCATACGATGATGGGCAGGTCTGGATACTTGGTGCGCAGTGCGCGCGCGACGGGCGTCAGGTTGCCGGCTGAGAACGCCACCGCGACGGCGTAGCCCGTCGCCTCGTGGATGCTGGCGGCGGTCGCGTAACCTTCGCTGATGCATAGTAGGCCGTCCGGTTTTCCAATGGCGTGGTAACAGCCGGCTACCCGTCCGCCGGCGAGATAACGCTTGTCGCCGCGCGGATCGATGTACTGGATACTGCGCAACGTGCCTGCCGTGTCGCGCATCGGGATCACGAGGCGCAATCCGTCGCTGCGGATGCCGTGCGCCTGTACACCACGATCGCGCAGGTAGCGATGCTCGCCGGTCTCTGGTCTGGCGTCACGCCATATCTCGGCCGCGCGCTCGCGCGCCTGCGCGCGTATATGCTCACGTTCCGCGTTGCGCTCGCGCTCGATCGCCTGCATACAGCGCCGGTGCGCGTTGCGCTCGGCGGGTGACAGCTCGGATGGTGAGCGACCACACCAGGTGTTAGACACACCGTTGCGCCAGTCCCCATACGCGCCAGCTGGGATGCCGTCATCGTGATAGACATACCACCCGCTGTCGTCGCCGCGCGTGCCATTGGTTGGGTATCGATGGAGCACGCCGTCCGGCTCGATGGTCTCCGGCGGGTCGATGCCCGCCGCGGCTATCGCCGCGCGGAAGTCTTCGGTCGCGTGATGCGTCATGCGCCCCCCCGGGGCCGCCCGCGCGGTCGCTGGCTACCTACGGCCATTAACAGAATGTCGCGGTGCCTGCGTATCGCGGCGTCGCGCTCGGCCGGGGTGGTGGCGCGCGCTAAGCTCCACTCAGCATCCGCGGTGGCCTCGCGCATCCAGCGCAGCGCCCAGCCCCAAGGGAGGTCAAACGACTGTGGACTAGCCATGGGCGCCCCCCTACACTCCAGCGCGCGCGGCGGTGACCTCGCGCACTATAGAGCGGATTTGCTCATCCGTATCGCCGCGAATTTTCGCCCGCCGGATGGCATCGTCCTCGCGGTGGAGCCAAATGGCGGTATTTCTGGTTGGTTTGATTGGGGGCGGATAAAGGCCAGCTTTAATGTCGCCATAAAGCTTGGTTTTCCCGATCCTGTTACGGCCGCAAATATCGCGGACGCGAAGCCAATCCAGGGGATCGTTCATGCGGACTCCAGATGGTTCGGATGCCTCCGGATTGTGGCATCACGATTCGTCCGGATCGGATTCAGCTAAGCCGATTCACTGCAAAAAAATGCTATCGCCGCCTGTGCCTTTTAGCGGCGCTTGTCAAGGAAGAAGGCCTGCTGAGCGGTACTGGGCCTGGATGCGCTGGATGTGTAACAACAGATTGGTCAAGTGCGTTTTGTCTATTTCAAACTGCTTTTGCAGTTCTTGAAATTTTTTGGCCGCCTTCGGGTCGAGCGTCACATCCAGCCGGAGACCGCCCGCCGCGGCTAGCTTGGCACGGCACCCGCTGCTGCCAGGTAAAGGGTCTTGATTACATGCCATCCAGCGCCAGCGTACATATGGATCTTCGACAAACCCTCGTTTGTTTGCCAAATCCAGTTTGAGCAACTCAGTGATGACTTGATTTCTCGTCATGCGGTGTTCGCGCTGCATCGCTCTGAGGGTTTTGGCGGCAACTGGGTCAAGCGTTACATCGAGTCGCAGACAACCTTGTGCGGCACGCTCGGCACGCTTCAGGCGGTGGCGTTCGGCGTCGTCCTCAAATATTCGCTGTCTAGGCATGTTTGCGGCTTCACGGGAGGTGGATACGCTGCTCCCCCAGCAGTCCACCCCCACCTTGCAAGCTCTGACGCGCGCGGCCGGCGTTGCTATTTGGCACCCGCCTTAGGTGGCGGTGAGGTGGTGTTATTCTTGATGCGGTAGTGGTGCTTGCGTGTACGGAGTCCGGGCGTTGGGTTAGCCTTGGGCGGGGATGTTCGGGGGTTGCTTTTTTGGCGCCGCATCGTCCGCTATCATACGTTGGCGTCCGTCAGCGTCCAGTACCAGAGCGCGAGTTTCGGGCGGGTAATGCCACAAATTTTGTTGGTAACTTTGGGGGTAACTAGTAAACGTAGTACTGAGAAAGATCGATTCTATCAATAGCTTAGTGCATCAATTCAATAGCTGCCCCCGCTACCACGTCATCATCTTGACTATCAATTTCCGAATGTTTTCACGCGTTCGTTGCGCTCACCTGCCAGCGATTTAAGCATTATTGTCTTCTGCGAACACCATTTCGTCTTCGCCTGAGCCATGGCGCGTTGACCGGATTACCATCGGGCCCGCCTTACTTGACCAGCGACGCGTCGCTACGGGACGTGGGTTCGATCTGGGCCACGCAATTGCTCACCTTGCCATTCGCATCCTGACAATTCAGGACATCATTAATCAGGATGCGATCGACATTGGCGCATTCCAGGCCGTCGATATCGAACAGCTTGACGCTGGTTTTGTCGGCGGGCAGGGGGGCCGCGTTGACCGCCAGCCGCTTAGCGATGACACCCTCGCCGTCGAACATCACCAGATCCAGGGTCAGACCGGAAAAGCTGCGTGCGGTCTGGTTTTCGAACACAAGATAGGCCCGGCAGGCGTCATCCTGAGGCTCCAGTTTGTTGAGTTCGACGCGCAAGGTTTCCGCTGCGGTGGCGGACGCTGCGCCGACAATCCAGCTCGCCATTAGCAGTAGCGATACACAACAGTTCTTAAAGCAACTCATCGATCAAATACCTCGTTAATCCAAGAAAGCGAACCCGGCGCCGCACGGCCGATACTCTTTGGCGGCCGGCACACCTTACACTAACCGTCTATCGCAGCCAACGAGGTGGTGGTGTGGCGATCATCTATTCGCGCTAGGGCGCTACGCTGTAACTTAGTTGCGGGTCAACGGCCATCCTGTTCAGACTGATGACCCACACTGGGCGCGTTTGTCCAACCATTGATCCGTCGAAGGCCGCCATCGAGGCTGGCCTGTCGGCACGACACCCAGACACTCTGCTATGGTCGGGCGTGGATTTGTCACGGAAGCATGGCAATGAGTGGCTTGCCAACATCAACATCCCGTTCAACGCTGCGCACGCGGAGCCAGGCGCGTGCGTAAGGCGCTGGTTTTTGCGGCAATTCTCGCAGCGTCGCCTGCGGGGGCCATGGCCGACGCGGCAACGGTTCCGATGAAAGACAAGGGGGCGGATACGTTTTACGTGGATGTGCACGTCGAGGGCGTTGGCAACATCGACTATCTGGTCGATACCGGCGCCGGCTACATGACGATCAACGAAGACACGCTTGCCGTGTTGCAGGCCCGAGGCAAAGCGACTTACGTCCGGCGTCTGCGCGGAATTCTGGCTGACGGCAGCACGCTGGTCGTGCCGGTGTACCGCATCGACAGCATCAACATCGGCGGCGTATGCAGAATCGATGAGGTGGAGGCCGCAGTATTCCCGGGCGCGTCACGCAGCCTTCTGGGTTTGAGCGCGCTGCGCAGGGCCGCGCCGCTGATGTTTTCCATCGAGCCGCCGATCCTGCAGATGAGCAATTGCACGGCTACTGCGGCGCCGCCGGCGGATGCTCAAGGGGCAAGGCACGATAAGGCGTCGTCTGTGCCGCCTGCGAGCGAACTCGTACGCGCCGGCGAATGAGCATCGCGGATTCGGCGCCGCCGGGTTCGCTATCAAACGCTTGTGGCGGCCATCGTCATTGGTGCATGCTAGCGGCTTGAGCTTTAGCGCGCGCAACTCGGCCACCGTGCAAGCGCGGCGTGTCCACTATGGGATTGCAGCAACGATGACGTCTAAACCCGAGGTGTTGGTCTGGCCCGGCGCGGAGAGCATGACGGCGCTTAAACGCGCATTGCGCGAGCAGCGCGCGGTCGTGCTGGTGCTGTCCACGGGGCTGCACCACACCTTTATCCGTACGTTCAAGCCCCATGCACCGCCATCGGAGCTGGAGGTAAATATCCAGGGCGGCGCGGAATTAATCGGGCGGCTTACCGATATCGCGGGCCTGGAACCGCTGGGCGAGGTGCAACCGACGCTGCGTGAACGCGCGTGGCGCATACATATCACCAGTCCGACGCCTCGCGTATCGTTCGTACCGCCCGCCTAACCGCACGGTTCCGACTAATCCGACTGAGCGCAACGCGTTGTCGGGTCGAGCGTTTCCGCGCCTGCGCCGGTTCATTCGCCAAGTTACTGTCGCTTCGATGCTTTGCTCGTCGCAACCGGCCGTTTGCGGCGAACCCGCGCCGGAAAACTGAAGCGTTTGATGCCTTGCTCCGACACCGCCCGGGGCAGAGCTAATAAAATGGCGTCTATGGAAATCTCGGTTACGCAATCTCCCGCCCACACGCCGATGATGCAGCAATATCTGCGCATCAAGGCCGAACACCCCGATATTCTGTTGTTCTATCGCATGGGCGACTTCTACGAACTGTTCTATGACGATGCCCGCCGCGCGGCGCAACTGCTAGACCTGACGCTGACCGCGCGCGGCCAGTCGGCCGGTGAGCCGATCCCGATGGCGGGTGTGCCAGTGCACGCGGTGGAAAGCTATCTTGCGCGGCTGATCAAGCGCGGTGAATCGGTCGCGATCTGTGAGCAGTTCGGCGATCCCGGCGCGAGCAAAGGCCCGGTCGAGCGAAAGGTCGTGCGTATCGTCACCCCCGGCACCATCACCGACGAGGGCCTGCTGGATGAGCGCCGTGACAATCTGCTGATGGCGATTCAGTCCGGTGCGGGTAGACACGGGCTGGCATGGCTGGATCTCGGTGCGGGACGTCTGGCCGTAACCGAGGTGGCCGGCGACGATGCGTTGTTGGCTGAACTGGAGCGGCTGCAACCGGCCGAGATCCTGATCGCCGAGGGCGCGCGATTGCCCGCTGACCGAACGGGCGTACGTTCGCTGCCGCCCTGGCATTTCGATGTGGACGGCGGCAGGCGGCGATTGTGCCAACAGTTTTGCGCCGTGGATCTCAAAGGCTTCGGCTGCGACGCGATGCCCGCGGCGATCGCGGCTGCGGGCGCGCTGCTCAACTACGTCAGCGATACGCAACGCGGCGCATTGCCCCATATCAGCGCGTTGCACACCGAGCGACACGGGGACGGGATCATCCTCGACGCCGCCAGTCGCCGCAACCTGGAGCTGGAATGCACCTTGACTGGCGATCCACAGAACACGCTTGTGCACGTGCTGGATACCACCGTCACCAGCATGGGCGGTCGCTGCCTGCGGCGCTGGATCAACCAGCCGTTGCGCGCGCGCGATGTGCTCGAGCATCGCCACAGCGCGGTGGCCGAGCTGCTGGAAACGCAGGTCTTCGACGATCTGCGGCGGCGGTTGCGCGGCGTGCACGACATCGAACGCATCGTGGCGCGCGTGGCGTTGCGATCGGCGCGACCCCGTGATCTGGCCGGCTTGCGCGACACCTTGGCGCTGTTGCCCGCGTTGCAGGCACAACTGGCCGGTCTGCAAGCGCCGCGGCTGGCCGCGTTGCGCGCGGCGGTCGGAGAGTATCCGGCGCTGCACCGGCATCTCGCGCGCGCCATCGTTGACAGTCCGCCCATGTGGATCCGCGATGGTGGCGTCATCGCCTCCGGCTTCGATCCGGAGCTGGACGAACTGCGCGCGCTCAGCGCCAATGCGGATGGTTACCTGATCGAGCTGGAGGCGCGCGAGCGCGAGCGCAGCGGCATTCCCAACCTCAAAGTCGCGTACAACCGGGTGCACGGCTATTATATTGAGCTGTCGCGCGGACAGGCGAGCCGGGCGCCGGCCGACTACATGCGCCGCCAGACGCTAAAAAGCGCCGAGCGCTACATCACACCCGAACTCAAGGCGTTCGAGGACAAGGTGCTTAGCGCCCGGGAGCGCGCGCTGGCGCGGGAAAGGCTGCTTTACGAGGCGTTGCTGGAGCGTGTCGCCGTGGATATCGGCGACCTGCAGGGCTGCGCCGGTGCGCTGGCGGAAATCGATGTGCTGTGCACGTTTGCCGAGCGGGCCGAGCGGTTGGATTACTATCGCCCGGAATTGACCGATACCCCCGGCATACGCATCGACGCCGGCCGACATCCCGTGGTCGAGCGCGTATTGGGCAAACCCTTCGTGCCGAACGATATCCGGCTGGAAGAGGGTCGTCGCATGCTGGTTGTGACCGGTCCTAATATGGGCGGCAAATCGACTTACATGCGCCAGGTGGCGTTGATCGTGCTGCTCGCGCATGTCGGCAGTTACGTGCCCGCGACGCGCGCCGTGATCGGCCCGATCGACCGCATTTTCACCCGCATTGGCGCCGCCGACGATCTTGCAGCGGGCCGGTCAACATTTATGGTGGAGATGAGTGAAGCCGCCAATATCCTGAACAACGCGACGCCATCCAGTCTGGTGCTGATGGATGAGATCGGCCGCGGCACCAGCACCTTCGACGGCTTGTCGCTGGCTTGGGCCTGCGCCCTTTATCTGGCGCAGACGAATCGCGCATTTACCCTGTTTGCGACGCATTATTTCGAGCTTACAGCACTGGCGGAGCTTGAGGAGACTATTGCCAATGTGCATTGTGATGCCATCGAGCACGCGGACGGCATCGTGTTTCTGCACGCGCTAAAGGCGGGGCCGGCGAATCAGAGCTATGGCTTGCAGGTGGCGCGGCTGGCGGGGATTCCCAAAACCGTGATCGCGCTGGCGAGACAGCGGCTCAAGTTACTGGAGGATCGGACGATCGATGAGTCGCAAGGTGGTTCGGCGGGGCAATTGACGTTGCCCTTGACTGGGCCTGCGAAACATCCGGCGATCGCGCTCCTTGAAACCGTCAATCCCGACGAACTAGCGCCCAGAGAGGCCCTGGAGCTGCTCTACCGGCTCAAAGCGCTGGACTCCGACGCCGTCTAATCCGCGCGTTTGTTCGAGCCGTGGCGCGAGCGTGTCAGCGATACGCCTCGTACTCGCCCAGCGGGCGCACAAAGGTGAAGCGAGCCGGCTTTACCACCAGATTTTGCGCCGCCTCGTCCATGTTGCCGCCCAGCGCGCTGAATGGCAGGGAGACGACGAACAATCCCGTGCCCAGCACGGTGGCCACGAATCCTAATGGACGTACCGCGAGCACATCGACGGCCATGGCTCCGGCTGAACGCTCATTGTGCTGCTCCTCGTACATCCCGGTTGCCATGGTCGCTTGCGAGAGGCCAAAAAACAGATTTGATGCCAGCACGGCCGTTATAATCAGTCTGTTGCGCGACTTGTACATGATTTGTCCTTGAAACGGCGGAAGGCTTCCGTCGTTTCTAACATAGGTGTGCGGTTGCGGGCTGTCAACGCGGTCGACGCGTCTCCGGCGGGCAAAAAGCACCGTCTGGCAGTAGCGTCCTCAGCCCCTGTTCCAGCGTAGTGCCAGCGCGTATGCCGAGTAACCGGTGCAGGTGCGAGGGATCGGCCGCCGAGCGCTGGATGTCGCCGTGACGCGGCGGCAGAAAATCGATCTCCGGCTCCGCGCCGTAAAGCCGGCCCAGCGTATCGATCAATGTCAGCAAGGATACGCTGTGACCGGTAGCGACGTTGCAAATGCCAGCCGCCTCGTTTTCCAGTGCGGCAACGTTGGTGCGCGCCACGTCGCCCACGAAGACAAAGTCGCGCGTCTGCTGGCCGTCGCCGAATACGGTCAGCGTCTGGCCGGATTCCAGCCGCTTCGCAAACAGCGCGATAACGCCGGCATAAGGGGACTGAGGATCTTGCCGCGGCCCGAACACGTTGAAATAACGCAGACCGAACGCGGACAGCCCATACAGGCGCCGATAGAGATCCGCGTAGCGTTCGTTGATGAGTTTTTCCAGGCCGTATGGAGAAAGCGGATCGAGGCCGGCGTCTTCCGTCAACGGCAGTTCATGCGGATCGCCATAGACGGCCGCGGAAGAGGCATAAACGAAGCGTCGCATACGCGCCGCGCGGGCGGCCTCCAGGACGGTGACGAATCCCAAAACATTGGTGTCCGCCGAGGCGCGCGGTTCCGCCAGCGATTGCGTGACCGAAACCTGTGCCGCCAGATGCAGGCAGTGGCTACAGCCCTGCATGGCCAGTTTGACCTGCGCCGCATCGCGGATGTCGCCAGTCATCAGTTCGAGTCGCGGATGTCCCAGCGGCAGATTTTCGCGGCGGCCCGAGGAGAGATTATCCAGTGCGCGCACCGGGATATTTTTCGCGAGCAGGGCGTCTACGCTGTGTGAGCCGATGAAACCCGCGCCGCCGGTAACCAGGACTTTTTCCATAGCGCAATCTCTCGTTTATCGATCTGAGGTGATTATGCCACGCGCACACGGCGGCAGAATGGCACGAAGCGGCGGCGTTTTGACCGCATGCACCATGCCATTACAATGGGATGGCATTCATCAAACGTATCGCGACATCGTGGAGTAGCCCATGACCTTTGTCATCACCGAAGACTGTATCAAGTGCAAGTACACCGACTGCGTGGAGGTGTGCCCGGTCGACTGTTTCCATGAAGGGCCCAATTTTCTGGTCATCGATCCTGATGAATGCATCGATTGCACCTTGTGCGAGCCCGAATGCCCGGTCGACGCGATCCTGTCCGAAGACGATCTGCCTGAAGATCAGCGGCATTTCCTCGATCTGAACGCGGAGCTCGCGCAGGATTGGCCGGTAATTACAGTGAAAAAAGATGCGCCGCCGGACGCCAAGGAGTGGGAAGGCAAATCGGACAAACTGAAGCTGCTCGAGCGCTAAGGACGAACGGGCGGCAGCCGGGGCAGGATAAAAAAGGTGGGCTTCGACGCCCCACCACATGGCTGTTGTGGCTGGAATTCACGGCACGCCTCTGATCCGCTCGCAGCGCACTGCTTTGTCAGCCCGCGCAGGTGGGCCGCCATCGCAAAGATCGTTGCCCGCCCCGCCGTCCATGTTATCCAGGCCTTCCTCACCGAACAGTCCGTCGTTACCCGAGTTGCCGAGCAGGGTGTCGTTGCCCGTACCGCCGAGAAGCTGATCGTTACCGTCATTGCCAATCAGCCGGTCGTTGCCTGGGCCGCCGATTAGTCTGTCGTCATCGGGGCCGCCGCAAAGGATATCGTTGCCCCCGAGACCCCGGATCAAATCGTTGCCGCCCAGGCCATGGATCACATCCGCGCCCGACGTGCCGTTGAGCGTATCGTCGCCGCGCGTGCCAACGATAGTGGCGACTCTCCCGCCGCACATGACGGAAGCCCGCTTGTCGTTATCGACGATGGTCAGCAGTGCGGAACTGCGTTCACCAAGCGTGGCGCCGCCATCCGGATTGAACAGCGAAAGTCTCACCGTCTCGCTACCTTCGACATCCGTGTCATCGACGACGGGAATGCTAAAGACTTTCGCGGCCGTGTCGCCGGCGCGGAAGGTGCGGATGCCGCTCCTGAAGCCATAATCCGCGCCCTGCGTGGCGGTGCCGTCACGGATACTGAAACTCACCGAAACCTCGCCGTCGCTGCCATCCATACGCACGATGGCAATCGTTGCCTTGCCGGCGCCTTCGTTGACACTGTAAGTCGCCGCACCAAATTGCAGTACCCCGGGTGACGGCTGGACCACCGATTCGCAGTTGGTTACCGTTTCGCCGTTGCGCGGTTCGCCCGTATCGCAGCGGTCGGTGTCGGCGCCGCCGTCAAGGCTGTCGTTGCCGGCCTCGCCGAACAATTGGTCGTCGCCGCGTTCGCCGAACAACCGATCGTTCCCGCCGCCACCGAACAGCTGATCGTTGCCCTTGCCGCCGCAGATCACATCATCGCCGCCCATCCCGCGGATCACATCGTTGCCGCCCATGCCGGAGATAACGTCCGCCCCCGGCGTGCCTTCCAGGGTTTCGCCTTGCGGCGTACCGACGATGGTGGCGACCGTTCCGTTACACATGACGGTCGGCGCGACATCGTCGTCGGCGATGGTCAGGACTGCCCTGTCACGCGTGCCGAGCGTGGCGCCGCCGTCAGGGTTCATTAATCGCAGATTAACCGTTTCATTACCCTCGACATCCGTGTCATCAATGACCGGTATAAAAAATGTCTTGCGGAGCTTGCCGTCTGCGAAGTTGAGACTGCCGTTGGTGAAGGTGTAATCGGCGCCTTCGGTGGCCGTGCCCGCGGACGTTGTATAGCCGACGGAAACGGCGCCATCGTCGCCGCCCGAGCGCGTAACCGCGATGGCTATGCCGCCGGCGTTTTCTGCCACCGTATAACTTGAGGCACCGAACTCCAGCGCGCCGGGTGACCGCGGCGGAACGATAGCTACGCCAAAGGGGCTTACACCCAGCGGGCCTTGGGACGCATCGCTGAAATCGCTCAGCAGCCTCCGTGTGCCGTTGCTGGGATCGAGCGTGAAAAGTGCGCCCGTCTGGCCCGCGCCGGCGGAAAAATCGACGACCAGCACCTGTCCGGACGAGGTCAACGCCAGGTTAACCGGATCTTCGCCCAGCGGTCCCTGCGCGCTGTTGCCGAAATCGCTCAGCCGCGTGCGTCTGCCGTTGCCGGCATCGACGCGAAACAGGGCGCCTCTGAAATCCGGCCCGGCGTCTTCGTCGATGACCAGAATTTCGTCATTCGGGCCCAGCGCCACGCCAAACGGAATCTCGCCCAGCGGACCCTGCGACGCATCGCCGAAATCGCTCAGCAACGTCCGCCTGCCGGTTTGTGCGTCGATACTGAACAGTGCGCCACGCGAACCCATGCCCGCGGCCAGCACCACGGTCAGGATCTCGCCTGCCGGTCCCGGCGCGACGCTGAACGGAATCTGCCCCAGCGGCCCTTGCGACGCGTCGCTGAAGTCGCTGAACAAGCTGCGATTGCCGGTGGATGCGTTCACCTTGAACAGCGCGCCGTTGAAACCGGCACCGGCGCTCAAATCCGCCACCAGCACCTGACCGTCTGCGCTCAACGCCAGGTTGACCGGATCCTCACCCAGCGGGCCTTGCGAATCGTTGTTGAAATCGCTCAGCAAGCTGCGGCTGCCGTCGGCAGGGTCTACTTCGAATAACGCGCCCCTGAAATCCGCGCCCGCATCCAGATCGACGACCAGCAACTGGCCGCTCGGACTTACCGCCACGCTGATCGGATTCAGGCCCAGCGGGCCCTGGGAAACGTCGCCGAAATCGCTGATCAGCGTACGGGCACCGCCTGCGGGGTCGACATTGAACAACGCGCCCCGATTATCCGAGCCCGCGCCCGAGTCGATCACGTACGTGGTTTCGGCGACGCTGCCGGCCGCGCCTGCGTCAGCGGCCTGTGCCGGCATCCACAGCGTACCAAGCCCTAACAAGCCGAAAATCAGGTAGATAGGCACGTTTATGTGGGATACGCGATGCGCGCACCCAGAAGCTGCTTGGTTCATCGAGCGCCCTCCCGGAAATCTGGCGAGGCGGTGTCTTGCGGTCGCCTCTTAGCTTGTTGTTGTAGCAGGGGAGATGCGTTGTAACCAAGCGCTATCGCTACCGGGCGTAGGGTTTTTTCGGCCGCTCGTCAGTGCCGATGGTCATCGAGGATCAACCGGCTGTCGTGCTGCGACCTGTTTTGAACAGGCGCGAGGGGAAGGCATCTGCCGTGGCGACGTGCTGGGTTATAAACGAGCCGCTATCGATCCGCGTCATTGGAGGCGCGAGGCCGCGCAGGATCCGTGATCCATTCGCTCCACGATCCGGCGTACAGGCGCGAGCCGGAGAGCCCGGCGATCTCCATCGCCAGTAGATTGTGGCACGCAGTGACACCGGAGCCACACATGTGTATCACGCGCTCAGGGCTCGTGCCGGGCAGCGCTGTGATTAGCGATTGGCGCAACGCGGCTGGCGGCAAAAACTCGCCGCGCATATCCAGATTCCTATCGAACGGTCGGTTCAGCGCATGCGGAATGTGGCCGGCGACCGGATCGATGGGTTCGGTTTTTCCGGAAAAGCGCTCCGCGGCGCGCGCGTCGAGCACGATGCTCTGTTTTTCGGTCAGATTCCGCTCAATGAAGTCGCTGCCGACCCAGGCGTCATGATCGAGCTGCAAGCTGAACCGGGCACGCGCGATCTGCGGCAGTTCCGCGCCAAGCGGCCGCCGCTCTTCGCGCCAACGCCCGATGCCGCCGTCAAGCACCGCCACGGCAGTGTGCCCCAGCCAGCGCATCAGCCACCACAGCCGCGCCGCCATCGCGCCGCCGGCATCGTCATAGGCGACGACCTGGGTTCGGTTATCGATGCCCCAGTCGCCAAAGGTTCGCGCCAGAGCCCGCGGATCGGGTAGGGGGTGGCGCCCGGTGGTGGCGGTTTTAGGGCCGGATAAATCCCGCTCCAGGTTGGCGTAACGCGCGTTCGGGATATGGTTTTCGCAATAAGCCGCCTCGCCGGCCGCGGGATCGGCAAGATTGAAGCGGCAATCGATGATCACCCAGCGCGGGTCTTGAAGATGCCGTGCCAGTGTGTCGCGCTTGACAAGCGTTTTGTATGTCATCTGACCTTCAGACATGCAGGGCCTCCAAAGGCGACGACGGCGTCGTCGGCACGCCGATCCGCGTCATCAATCTATGATCTCGGCGCGCACCCGGTTGCCGGCCGCGCACAACAGTTCGTAACCGACTGTAGTGGCGCAGCGCGCGACTTCGTCGACCGGCAGCCCTTGTCCCCATAAGATCACCTCGTCGCCCGGGCGCGCCTTGCAGTTGCGCAGGTCGACGGTGATCATGTCCATGCACACGCGCCCGACGATTTGAGTACGTCGCCCGTTGATGAGCACCGGCGTACCGGTTCCGGCGTGCCGGGGATAACCGTCGGCGTAGCCGATCGCGGCCACGCCGATCGGCATCGCTTCCGGCGCCGACCAGCTGTTGCCATAGCCCACGGGTTCGCCCTTGCGCATCCATCTGCGCGTGATCAGCGGGGCGGTCAGCGTCATGACGGGCTTCAACCCGGCATTCTCGGCGGTATCGTCGATGAAAGGCGAGCCGCCATACAGCATGATGCCCGGCCGCACCCAGTCTTCGCGACTGTCGGGCCAGGCCAGGATGCCGGCGGAATTGGCGGTGCTGCGCGCGCCGGCTAGTGTCTGAATCGCGCGATCGAAGACACGCAGTTGATGGCGCGAATAATCGCTGCGGCGATCATCGGCGCAGGCCAGATGCGTCATCAGCACCGGCGTCGACGCAAGCCGCCGCGACTCGCACAACCTCTGGTAAACGGCCGCCGCCTCGGCCGGTGCGAAGCCCAGCCGCGCCATGCCCGTATCCACCTTGAACCACACGTTGACCGGATCGGCGAGCGAGACCGCGGTCAGCAGCTCGATCTGATAGGCGTCGTGCACGGTCAGACCGATGTTGTGGGCGGCGGCCTTGACCAGCTCCGATTCGCTCTTGAAGCCCTGCAGGCTGACGATGGTCTTGTCGATGCCGGCCGCGCGCAAGGCGAGGCCCTCGTCGACGCAGGCCACGCCAAAGCCATCCGCTTGGGTCAGCGTCTGCGCGACCGCCACCGCGCCATGCCCGTAGGCGTTGGCCTTGATCACGGCGAGAATGCGGCTGTGCGGCGCGGCCTCGCGCACCTGCCGAAAGTTATGGCGCAGCGCGGACAGATCGATTAACGCGCGGGCGGCGCGCATCAGCCAAAATGCTCGCTCGAGTAGATTTCCGGGATGTAGTTTTCGAACTTGGTGTACTGGCCCAGGAAAGTCAGGCGGGTGGTGCCGATGGGGCCGTTGCGCTGCTTGGCGATGATGATCTCCGCCGTGCCCTTGTCCGCGCTGTCCTCGTTGTATACCTCGTCACGATAGATGAACGCGATCAGGTCCGCGTCCTGCTCGATGGCGCCGGACTCGCGCAGGTCGGACATGACCGGACGTTTGTTCGGCCGCTGTTCCAGACTGCGGTTGAGCTGCGACAAGGCCACCACCGGCACGCTCAGCTCCTTGGCCAGGGCCTTTAGGCCACGGGATATTTCCGATATTTCGGTCGCGCGGTTTTCGGCCGTGCCCGGCACCTGCATCAGCTGCAGGTAATCCACGATGATAAGGTCCAGGCCGTGCTCACGCTTGAGGCGGCGCGCGCGGGCGCGCAGCTCCGTAGGCGTCAAGGCGGCGCCGTCATCGACGAACAGGTGGGTGTCGGTCAGCACGGACACCGCGCTGGACAGCCGCGGCCAGTCTTCCTCGGCCAGCTTGCCGATGCGCAGACGATGCTGATCGATGCGGCCCAGAGAGGCCAGCATGCGCATGGCGATCTGCTCGCCCGGCATCTCCATGCTGAAGATCGCCACGGACGCCTGCTGTTTCACGGCCGCGTATTCGGCGATGTTCATCGCGAAGCTGGTTTTGCCCATGGACGGCCGGCCGGCAATGATCACCAGATCGCCCGCCTGCAGGCCAGCGGTCTTTTCGTCGAACTCGCTAAAGCCGGTCGGGATGCCGGTGACGGAGTCGTCTTTTTCAAACAGCGCGTCGATGCGCTCGACGGTCGCCTTGAGCAAGGTCTTGATGTCTTTGAAACCGGCGCGCAGGCCCTGATTCGCGATTTGAAAAACCCGTTGCTCCGCCTCGTCCAGCAGGCTCTTGCTGTCGCGCCCGTCGGCGTTGAAGCCGGCATCACAGATCTGGGTGCCGACGGCAATGAGCTGACGCAGGATCGAGCGCTCCCGCACGATATCGGCATAGGCGCGGATATTGGCCGCGCTGGGCGTGTCGTGCGCCAGCGTGCCCACGTAGGCCAGCACGCTGCGATCGCTCAAGGTTTTGCGCTCTCTTAAGCGTTCGGACAGGGTGATGACGTCGAACGGCTGATTCTTGTCGGCCAGCTCCCGGATGGCCGTAAACACCGCGCGGTGATCCGCCAGATAAAAATCGTCCTCGCCGACGCGGTCGGCGATCTGATCCCAGGCGTTGTTGTCCAGCATCAAACCGCCCAGCACCGCCTGTTCGGCGTCCAGCGAATGCGGCGGCACTTTCAGGCTCTCGGCGCTGGGTGGGCGGCGGCCCGTGTGGGTGGGGGATTCCGCCATACGTTACGCTGTTTGAGGGCCGCGTTCTTGGTTACAAGAGCGGCGCTTTGAACCTATCACCGCGGACTGTTCCGGCTAGGCTTCCGGAATCACCGACACCTTCAGGGTGGCGTTGATGCCGGTATAGAGATGCAATTGGACCTCGTAATCGCCGGCCTGCCGCAAGGTGCCAGTCGGCATCACCACCTCGCGCTTCTCGACTTCGACCCCCGCGGCCTGCAGCGCCTCGACGATATCCGCAGGGCCGATCGAACCGAACAGCTTGCCTTCCGCGCCGGCCTTGGCGGGGATCGTCACTGCCAGGCCGTCCAGGCGTTCGCGGCGTGCCTGCGCCTGTGCCTGCGCATCCTGCGCCGCCCGTTCGAGTTCCGCACGGCGCGCCTCGAACTCCGCGATGTTCTCCGGCGTAGCAAATTTGGCCTTGCCCTTGGGGAACAGATAATTACGCGCGTAACCCGGGCGCACCCTGACGCGGTCGCCGAGCTCGCCCAGGTTTTCGATCTTGTCCAGTAATATGATTTCCATCGCGGTTACCTACGTCGAATTCAAACATTAATCAGTCACGAGCCGCGTTTGCTGCTCAGCCGCGCGCGAAAGTCAACAAACGCGTCGACTGCGCCCATCAGTGACAGCCCCGCCATCATCTGTGGCAGCGCCACCAGTAACAAACCGTACACGGCCAGCAGCCACAGCGTGGGATTACCGCTGGTGGCGATCACCGCGTGCGTTACCGCCATACCCTGCAGAAAGAACACGACCGCGGCGACCATGGCCAGCTCGATGATCAGCGAGGTCTGGGTCAATACGGCTCCGCCGGCCAGGGTCAGGGCGAGCCCCGCCGTCGGATAACCGAGTTGCAGTCCGGTAAACTCATCGCGGAAGCCACCGGGATTGTACAACAGCGCCTGCCACCAGCGCGCGATCAAAAGGGTCAGCACCAGGCTTAACAGCAGGGCCGCGACGACCGCGCCGTTCATCACTTCCGCGGCCCGCGCGAGCATGGTATCAATGGTTGCCGCGGGTAGCTCCGCGTTCACCAGCGCGGGGCGCACGACTTCATCCAGCAGCGCCGCCCACAACGCATTAGTGCCGGGCATGAGATAGTTCATCGCCACCACGCTCGCCAGCCCGATCAATAGAGCGGTTTGCAGCGTGAACGCCAGCGACACCGTGCGGCGTAGCAGCAGTGCGATCAGCAGCACCGGCAACCATTGAATAACGCTGTAGGCAACGCCAAACCACGCCTGTCCGGCGAGCGCCGCACTTGCAAGCGTTATGGTGACCGCAGACCACAACAACACGCTGCCCCCGCTATACGCGCCCAGCCGCAAGCCAATCAGCCCCAAAGCCGCGCCGCTCAACAAGGTGACGGGCGGCAAGACAAGACCCAGTACGGCAAAGCCCAGGACTGCCGTCACGGCTTGCCAGCGGCCCGCCATGACAAATGCTGCCAGCCTGGTCATCACGGCGATCGATCGTGGTTAATGGTGCTGCGTTTTGCGCATCAGCGACGACGGGCAACGCCTTGCAATACTGAACCGTCAGCAGCGCCCGGCAGACAATTTTTACGCCCGCGTCTTTGCTGGCGGCGTGTCAATGCTGGTCGCTGTAGGGCAGCAAGGCCAGATAACGGGCGCGCTTGACCGCGGTGGCCAGCTGACGCTGATAACGCGCGCTGGTGCCCGTGATGCGGCTGGGCACGATCTTGCCTGTCTCGGTGATGAAACTCTTGAGCAGGTTGATGTCCTTGTAGTCGACCTCGGTAATGCCTTCGGCGGTAAACCGGCAATATCTTCTGCGACGGAAAAAGCGTGACATGAGCAAACCTCCGATAACTGATCGTGAGTGACGGGCGCCGGACCGCGAGTATTACGCGGACTCTTCTTCGCGCGCCGCGCCGGCGGGCGGTTCTTCGGACGTTTCCTCGGATTGCTCCGGCCGGCGTTCGGTGTCCCGATTATCGTCGCCGTCAACGCGCTCCTCTTCCCTGGACTTGGCCAGCGGCGAGGGTTCGGTGTCAGCCTTGGGCCGCGCCATGACCAGATTGCGGATTATCGCATCGTTGAAGCGAAAGGCGCCGTTGATCTCATCCAGGGTCGCCTGATCGCACTCGATGTTCATCAACACGTAGTGCGCTTTCAGGATCTTGTTGATGGGATAAGCGAGCTGGCGTCGGCCCCAGTCCTCCAAGCGATGAACACGCCCGCCGCCGTTCTCCACCATCGACCGGTAGCGCTCGATGGTGGCGGGAACCTGCTCACTCTGGTCCGGATGGACCATGAATACGATTTCGTAATGCCGCATGATTGCTCCTTATGGGTTAAGCCTTCCGCATGCGCACGGGCGGTAAGGCAAGGAGGGTGGATCGGCCGTCAAGTGCGACCGATGAAAAGGCGCGTATCGTACAAGAGCGCTGCCAGCGTTGCAATCGAGCGCAGCGAATTCAACAGCTTTTGAGATTCGGCTGCTGCGGTATCGCCTCAAGCCCGTTGCTGTCGACGTACCGGCTGGTTACCTGCACGGGGTTTCGATTCCACAGGTTGTAGAGTTTGTCGACCAGGCCTTCCGGGTTGACCTGCACCGATCCGTCGCCGAGTCCGTCGCTGGCGTTGAACGGATCGGCGCGGTTCATCTGTACAGTCAGCGCGGGCAGTCCCTCCGGCGCGTAAGGCCACGGCCAGGCGGTCGAGGCCATGCCGTGGAAATGAATGTTGCCGATGCGGTTGGTAAGCATTTGATGCGTATGGCCGTGGATTACCGCGACGCTGTCGAAGCGCCGCAGGATCGCCTGCACGTCGTCGGCGTCTTCGGTCCAGAAATTCCAGGGCCTGTAGTAGTAATACAGGGGAGAGTGCGAGAACACGATGATCGGTGTGTCCGATGAATACTTTTCCAGATCTTTCTGCAGCCACGCACGCTGCTGTGCGCCAACTTCGAAGCGGGTCTGGACGCCGTTGTCCAGATCCGCGACCGTCTTTATGCGTTCTTCGGGCGTCATGCCGCGTTCGGTCCAGAAGTCCTGCTCGTGCACGCTCATCAGCACCACCACGTGCACGCCCTTGTGATCGAAGGAGTAGTTGGGCGCGCCGAACAGATCCATCCAGTGCTCACCCATGTCCAGGAACCAGTCGTGCTCGCCGACCATCATCTTCACCGGCGCCTTGACGCTCTTCACCCAGCTTGAGCTCTTCCGGCGCGCCAAGTTGCGCCAGATCGCCGCCGTACAAGACGAAGCCGGGTTGCGGATCGAGGCTGTTGATGTCGTCGACCGCGCGCAGTAACTGGCGCACGAAGCGATCGTTCAGCTTGCGTTCGAAGAGGTGTGAATCGGAGATGTAGGCGAACGTGAAGCCTGAATTCTGGACTTCGCCGGCGCCGGCAGCCTCGCCACCCAGGGACGTGGGTGCGGCATTGACCACGTTAACCGGCAGAAAGTTGTGATAGTGAAACTCCACGCCCTTGGCGAGCGCCGCGGCCATGGCCGCCATCGACACCTTCATGAAGCTGCGGCGGTCCAGGTTCTGCAAGCCCTGAAACAGCGCGTCGCGCTGCTGGTAGTACTCGGTCTCGATGCTCTTGATCTGCCTGCGCTTCATCGCTGTCACCTCTTAAGGATTCTCGGCTTTGCGCATGACCTCCTGCTCGAACGGCAGAATTTTGCCTTGCGCCATGGCGGTATTGCGGAATGGACGTTCCGTGGCCGCAAGCTTGCGCTGCGCCCGCATGACCTTCTGGCCCGCGGCGTCTCCGCTTCAGAAATAATCGAGCTGACCGGACAGCATTAGGGCGGCGACGATGGTCATGGAGAGGGCGAACAGGCGCTGCAGCGCCGGCCCTGCCAGACGCGCCGCCAGCACACGCCCAAGCGACATGCCTGCAAGCCCGCCCAGCGCGAATAACATCGCCAGTGCCCATACCACGTCTCGCCCCTGCCACCAGCTGGCGGCCACGCCTGCCGCGCCGATCAGGGCGATGACCAGTAGCGACGTGGCCACCGCGCGATGAATTCCCATTTGCGTGATCGCCAGCAGCGCCGGCACGATGAGAAAACCGCCGCCTACGCCGAAGAAGCCGGACAACGCGCCAACCACCAGTCCGCAACCGGCCAGCGCCGCGCTGCATGGCGCGTTGAGATGCAGCTGGCCGTCGACGCTGTAGCGGCAAACCGGGCCGGCCTCCACGGGCCCGGTAACGCCCAGCCCGGCGCGCACCGCGCGGGTCTCGGCCGGGCGGCTGCCCGCGTGCGTCCACATGCGGCCCGCGATCGTCAGCATCAATAGCGCGAAACCGACAATGATCGCCTCGTCCGGCGCATGCCCGGCCAGGGTCACGCCGAGCGGCGCGGCGGCCATACCAGTCACAGCGAGGAGCAGGGCGCAGCGAAGTTCCACCAGGCCCGTGCGCGCACTATCGACGGCGCCGGCCAGCGCGATCAGGCCCACCGCGGCCAGCGAGACGGTGGTCGCGGCATGCGGCTCGAGTTGCACGCCGTAAATCAGCAGCGGCACCGCGAAGATGGATCCGCCGCCACCGGTCAGGCCCAGCGCCAAGCCGACGACCGCGCCGCACAGAACCGCGATGATCATCGCGCGACACGCGGTCCGAGAAAAAGGCGTGGCTGCTGCGGTGCCATCTGGAGCATAGCGGCGGGCTGCGCCCACATGCTTGGGTAAAGCGAATGTGATCAGGACGCGTCTTCGCGTACTTGCGGCGCGTCCTCCGAAGTCGCTTCGGGCGGTTTTATGTCTTCCCCGAAGGTCAGTTCGGTAATCCGCGTCTCATCCACGCCGGTGACCTTGGCGGCGTGTCCATTGAGTTGCACAATCTCGCCGACCTGGGGCAGGCGGCCCAGCATCTCGATGACATGGCCGCCAATGGTCGCCTCATGTGGATTGGCGATTTCGACGTTCAGGCGTTTGACCACCATACGGATCGAAGTGGACCCGGCGACCCGCGTCTTGTCGCCCTCATGAACGATCAACTCCACTCTCTCGGTGTCGAATTCGTCCTCGATCTCGCCGACGATTTCTTCCAGGATATCCTCCAAGGTCACCAGGCCGACCGTAATACCGTGTTCGTCGGCGACCAGCGCCATGTGATTGCGGTCGCGGCGCAGATCGCGCAGCAGCTCGTCGATCAGCACCGATTCCGACACGCGCGGAAGCGGCCGGGCGATATCGCGGGGCTCAATCTTGGCGTCCTCGATCACGGCCCGCAGCAGGTCTTTCGCATGCACCAGGCCGATGGTGGCGTCCAGGCCGTGTTCGGCCTCGCACAATGGCAGGCGCGTGCGGCCAGTGCTGAGCAAGCGCGCGGCGATCGCGCGCAGATCGTCGGTGACGGTCACGAACTCGACGTCGGGCCTGGGTATCATGATGTCCCGCGTGCGCCGGTCACCGAACGAAAATGCATTTTCGGTAAAGCGGCGCGCGTCGATGTCGATCAGGCCCTCCGCGGCGCTCTGGCGCAACAATTCGCGCAGTTCGTCTTCCGAGTGCGGGGTATGGCCGACCTCGCGCGCGGGTGGCACACCGAAGGGTTTGAGAATCCAGTTGCCCATGGCGTTGAACAGATCCACCACCGGCCTGGTCAACAAGTAGAACAGCCGCATGGGCGGCGCGAACACCAGCGCGGAAGGCACCGTGCGTGCGATCGCCAGGCTCTTGGGAACCAGTTCGCCGAGCACCACGTGCAACAGGGTGACGGTGGCGAATGCAAGCGCCGCCGCCACCGCGAAGCCCGTGAACGCGGCGGCCGCGCCTAACAAGGGCTCGAACAAGTCTTCGAAGAACGGCTTGCCGACCACGCCAAGGCCAATGCTGGCCAAGGTGATCCCAAGCTGGCAGGCGGACAGGTACGCGTCGATGTGCTCCACGGCATGGCGCGCCGATTTCGCACCGGGCGTGCCCTTGCGTTCCAGCTCGCTAAGCTGCGTGGGCCGCAGCCGCGTGATGGCGAATTCCGTGCCGACAAACCAGAAGTTCGCCGCCAGAAGCAGGATAGTGAGCATCAGGTCGACCATTTAGCGCTACACCGCCGGTCGACCCAACCTGGGCATTCGAGGACGCATTGGAACAAAGTCTACGCTAAAGACTGACGGGAAGCCAAATGCTGTTTGCGGTGCATTTGATCGCCGCGCTCGTCAAGCAAATTAGTAGCTTGCACAGCCACCGCCGCCTGTCGGTCGTCCGCGTGCAGCCGCGCCGCCCGGCGTATATTAAACGTCTGGCGGATCTCGGATATATCACTGCGCAAGTCGGGCGCCGCGGGAATATGATGGCGAATGGCGGCTTGTCACGCGCCTGTAACATGAATACATTAGTAATAAAGCTTCGGCAAAACAAAGTCATGCAATATGAACGCGGCAACGATACTGACCATAGAAGATGAGGCGGCCATCCGCGAGATGGTGGGCTACGCGCTGCGGCGCGCGGGATTCGAAGCGGTGGAGGCCGGCGATGCGGACGAGGCGCTGGTGCAGGTGATCGAAAGCAACCCGGATCTGATCCTGCTGGACTGGATGTTGCCGGGCCAGAGCGGCATGGACCTGGCGCGGCGTCTGCGGCGCGACGACCGCACGCGCGATATCCCCATCATCATGCTCACCGCCCGGGTGGAAGAAGACGATAAGATTCTGGGCCTGGAGGCGGGCGCCGACGATTACATCACCAAGCCGTTTTCGCCGCGCGAGCTGGTGGCGCGCATCAAGGCGTTGTTGCGGCGTTCGCGCCCGCACGCCGACGACGCGCCGGTGCAGGTCGGCGATCTGACCCTGGACCCGGGCGACCATCGGGTGTCCGTAGAAGATCGCGCGATCGCGGTCGGGCCGACTGAGTTCCGCCTGCTGCATTATTTCATGACGCATCCCGACCGCGTGTACAGCCGCGGCCAGTTGCTGGACCGGGTGTGGGGGCGCAACAGCTTCGTCGAGGAGCGCACCGTGGATGTGCATATTCTGCGTTTGCGCAAGGCGCTCACCGCCCACGGCTACAGCCGCTATATCCAGACCGTGCGCGGCGCCGGCTACCGGTTTTCCTGCCGCGAGTGATCGCCGCGTGGCTATCGGACCGTTCGATAGCCCGGGCGCGACGAGGCAACGAGCCGCCGAATGCGTTGGTTCGCGCTGCCGCCGCGCGGGCGATGCGCCCATCGCGTCGCGGCGCCGGCCCTTGCAATAGGGAATAGAGTCATGCCCAAACGCTGGACCATCGAACTATGGCGAATCGCGCTGGTCGTGGCGCCGGCGGCGCTGCTGGGTGCCTGGTTCGGCGTCGCGGGCTGGCTGGTGGCGGGCGCGCTGACCGGACTGCTGGGCTGGCATCTGCTGCAACTGCGCCGGCTCGCGCGCTGGCTGCCGGCGGGCGGCGCGCGGGAGCCGTCCGTCGCAAACGGCGTCTGGCGGCAGTTGGCCGATGACATCGCGCGCCTGCGCCAAGGCAATCGCAAGCGCAAACAGACGCTGACCGCCCTGCTGGGCCGCTTTCGCGAATCCGCGGCGGCTATGCCGGATGCGGTGGTCATCATCGGCCCGTACGGCGAGATCGAGTGGTTCAACGATGCGGCCACCCGGCTGCTGGATTTGCGGCCGCGCCAGGACATCGGCCGGCGTCTGACGCATCTGGTGCGACACCCGGCGTTTACCGCCTACCTGGCGACGGGCGAGTACGGCGAGCCGGTGGAGTTTCCGTCGCCGGTCAGCGAGCACCTGTTTTTGAGCGCGCGCGCGGTGCCGTACGGCAAAAACCAGCTGCTGGTGACGGTCAGAGACGTGACCCGCATGCACCGGCTGGAGGCGATGCGCCGCGACTTCGTCGCGAATGTGTCGCATGAATTGCGCACGCCGCTGACGGTGATCACCGGCTATCTGGAGACCTTCAGCGATGACGAGCAGGTGCGCGCGTCCGAAACCACCGCGCGCACGGTGCAGCAGATGGAAGAGCAGGCCGAACGCATGCGCCGCTTAGTCGAGGATCTGCTCATGTTGTCGCGACTGGAGACCACGCCCGCCACGGCCGAGGAGGCGCGCGCCGTGTCGGTGGCCTCGCTGGTCGCCGACATCGTGGCCGAGGCGCGCGTGCTGAGCCGTGCCCAGGGCAACGCGATCCGCGCGGACTGCGACGCGACCATGTGGCTGAAGGGCAACGCCAAGGAGCTGTACAGCGCCTTTCTGAATCTGGTCAGCAACGCCATTCGCTACTCGCCGGCCGGCGGCGACGTCACCCTGCGCTGGTACGCGGATGATGAAGCCGCCTATTTCGTGGTCAGGGACCAGGGCATCGGCATCGAGCCGCAACACATCCCGCGCATCACCGAGCGCTTCTATCGCGTCGACAAGGACCGTTCCAGGGGCAGCGGCGGTACCGGACTGGGGCTGGCCATCGTCAAGCATGTGTTGCAGCGCCACGGCGCGAGACTGCGCGTGGACAGCCAGCCGGGCAAAGGCAGCGTGTTTACCTGCATTTTTCCGCGCGCGCGGATCGAGCACCGGCCGTCCAAGCCCAAGGCCGTGGGCGGCCTGACCGCGCCATGAGAATTCTGGTGGTGCGTCATGGCGACGCGGGCGATGCACAGCGCTTTGCGCGCAGCGGCCGGCCGGACCACTTGCGACCCCTTACCGCGCGCGGCCGCAGGCGCATGTGGCTCGCCGCGCGCGCGCTGGTGCGCGAGGTGCCGCGGATCGATCTGCTGGCGACCAGCCCCTACGTGCGCGCGGTGCAAACCGCCGAGGTGCTGTCGCAGGCTTATGGCGAGCTTCCAGTCCAGCAAACTCCCGAGCTGGAACCCGGTGTCGCGCTGGATTCATTGTTCGCGTGGCTCGATTCACAAAGCGCGCATGACGGTATCGCGCTGGTGGGTCATGCACCGGATCTGGCCGACCTGGTCACCTGTCTGGCCGGCGGCAGCCCTTCGTCGCCGGCGATCAAGATCAAGAAGGGTGGCGCCTGTCTGGTGACGCTGGACGGTGCGCCGTCGCGGCGCGCGGGCGTAATCCGCTGGCTGATGGACGCCGGTCAGCTGGCCAAGCTCGGCAGCTAGGAATTCCCCTGGATCGGCCAACCGCGTTGCGCGGCCGCCACCGGGTTCCTTAAGCGAAGCTGGTCGCGCTGCGGCGATACGCTTATGCTATGCCGATCCGACGCGTAGCTTTTGCCCTTCATGCCCAGAACCAGCAAAGCGCCCGACACGGTAGCCGCCGTCGATCTCGGCTCCAACAGCTTTCACCTCATCGTTGTACGCATCATCGACAGTCGCATCCACGTGCTGGACCGGCTCAAGGAGATGGTGCGTCTCGGCGGCGGGCTGGACGCCGACAACAACGTCACCGAGGCGGCGCGCGCGCGCGCGCTGGATTGTTTGGGCCGCTTCGGCGAGCGGGTCGCCAGGATGCCGCGCGATTCTGTGCGCGTGGTCGGCACCAACACCTTGCGCCGCGCCCGCAACGCCGGCGCCTTTCTACGCGAGGCTCACGCGGCGCTGGGGCACGGAATCGAGATCATCAGCGGCATCGAAGAGGCGCGGCTCATCTATCTCGGAGTCTCGCACAGCGTGGCCGACACGGGGGGTCGCCGGCTGGTGGTGGATATCGGCGGCGGCAGCACCGAGGTGATCATCGGGCAGGGGTTCGAGCCGCTGCACATGGAAAGCCTTTACATGGGCTGCATCGGCATGACCCAGCAGTTTTTCCCGGACGGCAAACTGAACGACGATATCTGGCGCCGCGCCACCATCGCCGCGCGGCTGGAGATGCGGCCGGTCGCGCACCATTACCGGCACGTCGGCTGGGAGGCGTCGATCGGCGCTTCCGGCACCATGTTGGCGGTGTCCAGGGTGGCGCGTGAGATGGGCCTGTGCGCAGACGGGATCTCGCTGGAGGCGGTGCGCAGCATCGTCAAGGCGATGCTCAGGGCCGGCCACATCGACAAGCTGAATCTGCCAGGGCTGGCCAAGGATCGCGTGCCCGTGTTTGCCGGCGGCGTGGCGGTGCTGCAGGCCGTCATGGAGGGTCTCAAGATCGAGCACATGAACGTCTCCGAGGGCGCGTTGCGCGAGGGCCTGGTCTACGACCTGCTGGGCCGCATCCGTCACGAAGACGTACGTACCCGCACCATTGAAGGCATCGCCAAACGCTTTCAGATCGACATCGAACATACGCAGCGCGTGGAGGCGACTGCCATGGCCTTGTTCGAGCAGGTGGCCCAAGCGTGGCAACTCGATGAAAGCCATGCGGACAATCTGGCCTGGGCCGCGCGGCTGCACGAGATCGGGCTCGCCATCGCCCACGCCCAGTATCACCAGCACGGCGCGTATCTTATAGAAAACGCCGATATGCACGGATTCTCGCGGCAGGAACAAGAGATGCTCGCGGTGCTGGTGCGCACTCACCGGCGCCGGTTTTCCAGATCGATCTTTGCGCAGGTGCCGGAGGATCAGCGCGAGGCGGTCATGCGCCTGTCCGTGTTGCTGCGGCTGGCCGTCTTGTTGCACCGCACGCGCGACGCGCGCAACGATGTCGCCATCCAGTCGGTGCGCGCGAACAACGCGAGTCTGGATGTCGAGTTTCAGCCCGGTATGCTGGACGAGCACCCGCTGACCCGCGCCGACCTCGAAAACGAGCAGAAATTCTTGAGCGCCGGCGGCTTCGAGCTGGCGTTCAAGTAAGGCACTGCGCCGCGCTAAACGCGATTCAGAACGCCTGTACCCGGAAGTGGATACCGGAATCCTGCAGGTCGTCGTCCAGGCTGTCGATATCTCGCAGGCCGTAGCCCCAATAGAGCTCGGCGTGCAGGTCATCGCTGGGGTCCCACCTAAGCCCCAGGCCAACGCTGGAGATGGTTTTTGGATCGGGCGTGGCGATATCCGTGTTCTCGGCCCAGCCGAAGTCGGCGAAGGGCGCAAGCTGGACCGATCCGTCTTCGGCCGTGCGGCTTAGCCTGGGGATTGGCAGCCGGAATACGGGAATACGCAATTCGGCGGACGCCACGAAGCCGTTGTCTCGGACCAACTGATTCTCACGATAGCCGCGCACCGTTGCGGCGCCGCCGACCGCGAATTGTTCCAGGGGCAAAAGCGGATCCTCGGCGAGTTGCAGATCGGTTCTGACGATAAGTTGATTGCCGCTCTCGCTGAAGCGCCTCGCCCACTGAAATTGTCCCAGCCAGGCGAGAAATTGCCCGTCGGGCAGCGCGCCGCCGTTCACAGTCGCGCCGAATGCATCCACACCCAGGCTGAAGGTCGAGCGGGCGGCCAGCACCTGGTTCAGGTTGCGATCTATCCAGCCCTGCGAGAGACGCAGCACGGTGGCGTCGCTCTCGCCATCCTGCACGCCGGGGGAGAACGAAAACGGACGACCCAAGAGAAACGTCTCGCTGTGGCGGCGGTCCAGCGCCACACTGAGGGTCAACGATTGCAAGGGCGTCTGGTACAGCGGATGAGTCACCGAGATTTCGTACGTGTCCAGCTCGCTGTCGATATCGAGATCGCTGAACGGCTGCTCGACCACGGTCGACGAGCTGCGCGCCGCGCTCAGGCTCAAGGTCGTATCTCGCGCGTTGAGCGGTCTCGTATAGAAACCCGCCACGTCGTCGGCGCCATCGGTGAGACCGTAGCGCAGACCGAACGCATCGCCCCAGCCGGTCAGATTACGATGCGCCGCGTAGAATTCGGCGCGTTCGGCGCCCACGCTGGGCGGCCGGTCGTTGGCGAATACAAACGCAAAATCGTACGGACTCGCCTCCTCGATATCGACATTCAAAACGCTTTGACCGGGTTTGATGCCGGGGGCCAGCTCGGCGTTGATTCTGTCGATCAGGTCGTTCTGTTGCAGGAGTTGGAGGCGCTCTTGGAGTTCGGTAAGGTTGAGAACCGTTCCCGTTTTCGGCGCGATACGGCCGCCGAGATATTCGGTGCGCAGACTCTTGTTGCCGCTTACCTCGATGTCCGTAAGTCTGCCCTCCACGATGCGCATCGTGATAATCCCGTCGACGACTTCCTGATCCGGAATCACCGCGCCGGAATTGATGTAGCCGCGGTTGACGTAATAAACGGTCAACCGATACCGGACTTCTTCCAATTCCTCGGCGGTGATCACCCGACCTTCGAACGGCGCGGTGACCTTTGCCAGTTCCGCGTCGGAAAAGACGCTGTTGCCGGTGAATTTGAACTGCCGCACAAAGACCTGTAATCCGGAGGAGAGTCGGCCACCTTCCGGAGGAGGGGGTACGGGCGGCAAACCCAATGGCGCTTCGGGCGGCCCGCGATAGCCAGGTCGCGGCGGTATGCGCAGGCGATCCGGTCCGAGTTCATCCCCGGCTCCCGGTGCAATGGGCGTTTGCGCCAAAATCGGGCCGCCGGAGATGGCCACTCCCAGTAGCAGGGCAGAACCGAGGAATCGTCGCGGCGGCATGGTTATTGTTGTTCTTGCCTGTGTAAGTTGGCTATCGTCCGCAGCTTACCTTGATCATTGCCAAGGCCGGGTTCTCCAGCGTAGCCGTAGGTCGCGAATCCTTTGGTGACGAGCCGTCATCAGGCGTCTGTGACCTTCGCTCCTTGTCCATTCCCGTCTGAGCATTTTTGGCCTCCGTAGACCGGCCGTAACTTCCATAAGAACTTAAAGCCCAGTCTTCCGGCCCGCGCGGAACGCCGCGACCGACGATGACGAAGCTGCTGGCTTCATCTGCATCACGCGCCGCGCAGCGCTCGCTCAACAACGCGGCGGCGTTCAGGAACGAAGCAGGTAAGCGCGTGATGCTGCCGGTGAGATCGGTATCCGGCGAGTCGATAACCACCGTCCCATCTATGTTTTCCTCGGAGGATGCATCGACGATGCTGTCAGGCGTCTGGAAAAATTGTCCTGCAACGATCGTGATGTCGCCGCCCCGCCCGCGATCGGCACTGGCTCTGATCTGGCTGTCATCCAGCACCACAAAGCGGGGATCGATGGTAATGTCTCCGCCGCGGCCCTCTCCGGCTCTAACCGAGGTGGTGATCCGGCTGTCGACAAGATCAACGAGTTCGCCCGCCCTTAATACGATATTGCCGCCCCCGCTCTGAACCGCTGCGGAGTCGATTGAGCCATTCGTCAGTCGCACCACATCCGCGTCCTTAATGGTGATGCCGCCAGCGTCGCCACTGATGTTACCTGTGCTTTCCGTGCTTATGCTTCCGCCAGAGCTGATGGTCAGGCGTCCCACGGACACTACGATGTCACCCGCATTGCCTTGGGCATCGGAACGAGTAGCACTCTCTATCATCGCGGTATCGGCTATATTCAGATTCCGCGCAGATACTGAAATATCGCCTCCATCACCTTGACCGGTTTGCGCGCTGGCAAATAATCCGCTTTGAAGTCTGTCCGGCCCGACGCCGGAAAGCGAGATGGTGTCTCCCACCGTCACAACGAGGTCGCCGCCTGTCCCATCGCCCGTCGGAGATCCCACAACCATGTCAGTCTCAGGATCGAAGTTGCCGATCCCGCTGAAAATCTGCGCGCCATTGCTTAGCTTCAGGTCGCGCGCCCTAATAGCAATTGTGCCGCCATTGGCATCGCCGAGGGTTCGGGTCAGTAT
>JBOIDC010000039.1:0-35851 GCA_050740315.1 Gammaproteobacteria bacterium
ACCAACGCCATAGCGATGAAGATCCCGCCGTAGGCGGCGTAGACGCGCCCGAATTCAGGTATCGGTTGCAGGGCCGCCACCACGCCGTAGAGCACCAGGATCACCGCGCCGATCAACCCTCCAGATCGAGGGCCTGTTATCCCTGAGCCAGCCCCATACTAGGTAGCCGCCGCCGATCTCGCACAGGCCTGCGAGTATAAACAGAACGCTGATCGTGAAGAACCTGGCCGACATTGCGAGTCCCTGTGTCAGTATGCTTGTCTGCGCTCATAAATCTTATTCCCAAGATAGCCTACTAGCGCCACATTCCGCATTGAACAGGTATCGAATCATGTCCTCAGCGAGCCAGGTTGACGATTGTTAAGTAGCAAGTAACCAGCACTATTTAGTGACAACAGCGAGTTGCAATTGACAGTCCGAAAGGAACGCCGTAACTTGAATGCGCTGAATAAATCATTCTCAAACGTTGCCGTGAAAGCCTCACTTTGCAGCCCAACCAGAAAGCATCAGACTGCTATGACGTTATTCCTAACTCTAGCGCTGATCGTCGTGCAGGTTGCCGGGCTGCACTTTCACGTGCACGCATCGGCGCCGTGGGACGCGTTGCTTCCGGCGGTCGTGCACGCGGAGCATTCCGAGGCTCACGCTGCGTGTCGTGAGGATACTTGCGGCACCGATCTTTCAATAACCGAATTCTGGAAAAATCCTGACCAAGCCTGGAACGTCCTCGCACTACTCACCGTAATCTTCGCGCTGCTGGTGCTCGCGCCGCGTCGCGGCATCGTTCGTGTTCCGCGCACGCATCTTCCACGCTTCAATCAACCTGTTTTTCTGCGGCCGCCGCTGCGCGCGCCGCCTCGCTAAGCCTCCACTTCAGTTCCGTTTTCCCGGACTCTGTCTCCCGCGCGTTTCAGCGCGGGCCATGCCTGTGGAGGCATCATGCCCTATTCCTCTATTCGCGCTCGCAGCCTGTTTGCGTTGTGCAGTTCTATCATCGTCTTTTCGGTGAGCGCGACGATCGGTGGCCCGGCTGATGCTCAAGATGCCGCTGGCGGCCCGTTAACATTGACCAACGCCATAGCGCTCACGCTGGCAAGAAATCCCGAATTGCAGGCCGGTGGCTACACATTGCGCGCGGCGGATGCATTCATCGACCGGGCCGGCCTGTCGCCGCCTTTGGTCGTCGGCGGAGAACTCGAGAACTTCGCCGGCACCGGCAATGTCAGCGGCGCGCGGGGCGCGGAGACGACGTTGCGTCTGAGCCGCGTGATCGAAATGGGCGGCAAACTGGGCGCGCGCGTGCTGGTGGCGGACGAGGCGCATGCGCTGGCGGCGGTGGAGCAGCAGGCGCTGAGGCTGGACGTGCTGGCCCAGGTCACGCGACGCTTCGTACACGTGGTGTCGGACCAGGAACAACTCGCGCTTGCCCGGCGCGCCACGGAGCTCGCGGAGCGGACTCTGGATCTCACCGCGGAGCGCGTCGCGGTGGGCCGATCCCCGGTAACGGAACAGAATCGCGCCCAGATCGCGCTGGCCCGCGCACGTATCGCCGAGGAGCACGCCGAGCACGAATTACTGAGCTCGCGGCTGGACCTGTCCGTGCTGTGGGGCGAGACCGAGCCTGCTTATGCGCCGGCGGCGGGCGCCCTGTACGCGCTGCCAGCGATGCCGGAATTCCCGAAGCTCATTGCCAACATCGAAAAGAATCCGGATCTGGCGAGTTTTGTTAACGTTCGGCGGCTTAACGAGGCGCGCCTGCGTTTGGCCGAGACACAGCGCCAGCCCGACTTGTCCTTGACCGGCGGGGTGCGTCGGCTGGAGCAATTCGACGATCAGGCTTTCGTCTTCTCATTATCCGTCCCGCTCGGCATGAGCGAGCAGGCCGCGCCCGAGATCGCCGCGGCCTCGGCCGATTACGCGCGCGTGGAATTCGACGCTCGGGCGAAGCGGCTGGAGCTGCGGGCGCTGCTGTTCGGCATCTATCAGGAACTGCTGCACGCCCGCACCGAGGCCCAAACACTGCGCGAAGACGTACTGCCGCTGGCACAGGAGAATCTGCGGCAGACCGAGGAGGGTTTTCGCGTCGGACGTTATTCGTTTCTGGAGCTGACGGTGGCGCAGGCCGAGTTGCTGGATATCGAGCGCGAGGCAATTCAAGCGGCACGCGATTACCACGACTACGTAATAGAGATTGAGCGTCTCACCGGCGGCGCCGTGACGCAATGAGTGGGATGAACCTTATGAAAGGGATGGCAGGCTTAATTTGTTTATTGGCAATGTTGCTTGCCGGTTGCGGCGCGCCAGCGGAGCCCAACCATGATGGCGGCGGCACAGGTGCTCATGGCGAGAGCGAGCAGCCCGAAGAAGCGGAGGGCCCGCATGGCGGACGCCTGCTGCGCGACGGCGACTTCGCACTCGAAGTGACGATCTTCGAGACGGGCGTGCCGCCGGAGTATCGCATTTATCCCTACTTGAACGGGCGTCCACTGCCGCCGGAAGAAGTCTCGCTCGTGATTGAGCTGGCCCGCCTCGGGGGCGATGTGGACCGTTTCGCGTTTGCTCCGCAAGGAAACTACCTGGTTGGCGACGGCCGGGTGCGCGAACCGCATTCATTCGACGTGAGCGTGCGTGCGGAGCATGCCGGTCGGGATTATTCGTGGGCGTACGCATCCTACGAGGGCCGCACCACGATCGCGCCGCAAGCGGCCGAAGCGGCCGATATCGAGGTGGCGCAAGCCGGGCCCGCGATCATTCACGAGACGCTGCCGCTGACCGGCTGGATCCGCATGATCCCCGAACGCCTCGCGCACGTGCGCGCCCGTTACGCGGGCGTGATCCGTTCAGTCAATGTGCGTCTCAACGACACGGTGAAGGCCGGCGACGAACTCGCCACCGTACAGAGCAACGAGAGCCTGCAAACTTATGCCGTTACCGCGCCGGTCGACGGTGTAGTGCTGGAACTTGACGCCACCGCCGGCGAGGCGACCGGCGGCGAAGCAATGTTCGTTATTGCCGATCTCTCGAAGGTATGGGCGGAGCTGGATCTGTTCGCGCGCGACATGGCGCGTATCCGGACCGGCCAGCGCGTACGCATTAAGAGCCTGGATCGAAGTTACGCCGCGGAAGGGCGAATCGAAATGCTGTCACCCACCGCGTCAACGATCAGTCAAAGCGTGCGCGCGCGCGTAGTGCTGGATAATCGTGGCGGACACTGGCGGCCCGGCCAGTTCGTGCGCGGCATGATAACCGTTGCCGAGACAGAGGTGCCGCTGGCGGTAAAACGCGTCGCTGTGCAGCGGTTCCAGGATTCCGACGTGGTGTTCGCACGCGTGGGCGATACCTACGAGGTGCGCATGCTGGAGCTGGGCCGGCGCGGTGGCGAGCACGTGGAAGTGCGGGGCGGCCTCGCGCCTGGCGAGACCTACGTCGTCAAGAACAGCTATTTGATCAAGGCGGACATCGAAAAGTCCGGCGCTTCGCATGATCACTAAGGGAATCCGTCATGTATATCATCATCAAATATCTTCTTTCCGCCGTAATCGTGGTCGGCGTCTCCGAGCTCGCCAAGCGCAGCCCCGCGCTGGGCGGGCTGCTGGCCTCGCTGCCGCTGACCTCGTATCTGGCGATCCTGTGGCTGTATGGCGAGACCGGCGACACCGCGCGCATCGCGAGTCTTTCACAAAGCATCTTCTGGCTGGTGTTGCCGTCGCTGGTGCTGTTCGCCTTACTAGCGTGGCTGCTGCGTGGCGGAATGAATTTTCTGCCATCCTTAACGATTGCGTCCATCGCCATGTTCGCGGCCTATGGCGCGATGGGGCTCGCTTTACGCCACCTCAGCGTTTCCCTCTGAGGACTTCAATATGCTAGATGCTATCGTCCGTTCCTCTATCAATCAGCGCTGGCTGGTCATGCTCGTTGTGATAGGTGCGGCCGGATTGGGCGTGTACAACTATCAGCGCCTGCCCATCGACGCCGTGCCGGACATCACCAACGTGCAGGTGCAAGTCAACACCGAGGCGCCGGGCTACGCGCCGATCGAGGCCGAACAGCGCATCACGTATCCGGTTGAGCTTGCGATGGCGGGTCTGCCGAATCTCGACTACACACGCTCGCTCTCGCGCTATGGTCTGTCGCAGGTGACTGTGGTGTTCGAGGAAGGTACCGACATTTACTTCGCGCGCCAGCAGATCAGCGAGCGTCTGCAAACAGTAAGCGGCGAACTGCCGCCCGGCGTGCAGCCGGAGATGGGGCCGATCGCCACGGGCCTGGGCGAGATTTTCATGTACGTAGTCGAAGCCGAACCCGGCGCGCGCACGGAGGACGGCAGGCCTTATAACGCGATGGATCTGCGTACCGTGCAGGACTGGATCGTCCTGCCGCAGCTGCGTCAGGTGCCGGGCGTAATCGAGGTCAACACCATCGGCGGCTACGAGCAGCAGTATCACGTCACGCCCGACCCCGGCATGCTGCTGGCCTTCGATCTCACACTGGACGATGTCGTGGCGGCCCTTCAGCAAAACAACCTCAACGTCGGGGCGGGCTACATCGAGCGTCAGGGCGGCCAGTATTTGATCCGCGTGCCAGGCATGGTCGATGACATGCAAGGCATCGAGAACATTATCCTCGCGCGCCGCGATCGCCTGGTAATCACCGTGGGCGACGCCGCCGAGGTCGGTTTCGGCGAGGATCTGCGCACCGGCGCGGCCACGCAGGATGGCGATGAAGTGGTGCTGGGCACCGCCATGATGCTGATGGGCGAAAACAGCCGCACGGTGGCGGCGGCCGTGGGCAAGAAGTTGCAGGAGATCAACCGTTCGCTGCCCGAGGGTGTTATCGCACGCGCGGTTTACGATCGCACCACCCTGGTCGACAAGACCATCGAGACCGTCCGCAAAAATCTGCTGGAAGGCGCGCTGCTGGTCATCGCGGTGCTGTTCGTGCTATTGGGCAACCTGCGCGCGGCGCTGATCACTGCCATGGTCATTCCTCTCTCCATGCTGCTGACCATTACCGGTATGGTCGAAAACAAGGTCAGCGCCAATCTGATGAGTCTGGGCGCGCTGGACTTCGGGCTGATCGTGGACGGCGCGGTGATTATCGTCGAGAACTGTATTCGCCGACTGGGCGAAGACCAGGGGCGACGTTTAAGCCGCGGCGAACGTTTTGAGGTGGTGCGCGACGCCACGCGCGAAGTCATCCGGCCGGCCATGTTCGGCGTGTTTATCATCACCGTCGTTTACTTTCCGATCTTTGCCTTGAGCGGCGTCGAGGGCAAGATGTTCGATCCCATGGCCGCCACCGTGGTCATGGCGCTGATCGCGGCGCTGGTGCTGTCGCTCACGTTCGTGCCGGCGGCCGTCGCAATCTTCGTCACGGGCAAGGTGAGCCACCGCGAGAACTGGCTGATGCGCGGCGCGAAAGCGGTCTACAAACCGCTGCTGCGCTGGTCGCTCGCCGGGCGCTGGGTTGTCGTTCCCATCGCGGTAATACTGGTGATCGGCAGCGGCTTGCTCGCTACCCGCATGGGCGCGCAGTTTATTCCCAGTCTGGACGAGGGCGACATCGCCCTGCACGCGCTGCGCACCCCCGGCACCTCGCTGACGCAGGCAATCGACATGCAGACCGAGCTGGAAGAAACCATTCAGACGTTCCCTGAGGTGAAGCGCGTGTTCAGCAAGATCGGCACGCCGGAGGTCGCGACCGATCCCATGCCGCCCAGCGTGGCCGACACCTTCGTCATCATGAAGCCGCGCAGCCAATGGCCGAATCCGGACAAGCCAAAGGAAAAGCTGGTCGCCGAGTTGCGGGTGGCAGTCGAAGACGTACCCGGCAACAACTACGAATTCACGCAGCCCATCCAGATGCGCTTCAACGAGCTGATCTCCGGCGTGCGCGCCGAGGTCGCGGTCAAGATCTACGGCGATGACTTCGCGCAACTGGTGGAACTGGGCGAGCAGATCGAGGGCGTGGCGAACGAAATTCCCGGCGCGGCGGACGTGCGCACCGAACAGGCGACCGGACTGCCGCTGTTGAGCATCGAGCCGGATCGCCAGGCGCTTTATCGCTATGGGCTTGATGTCTCTGATTTGCAGAACACCGTGCAGATCGCGCTGGGCGGGCGCGACGCGGGCCGCATCTTCGACGGCGACCGGCGCTTTCCGCTGGTGGTGCGACTGCCGGAACACATACGCACGGACGTGGACGCGATCCGGCGTCTGCCGATTCCGCTCCCGCAAGATGGCCAAGCAGGCGGTATGCGAAGCGCGGCCTTGCTCCGCGCGCAAGCAGCCGACTACATTCCGCTCGCGGAGGTCGCCCGGGTGCGCACCGTGATCGGGCCCAACCAGATCAGCCGCGAGAACGGCAAGCGTTTCCTGGCCGTGACCGCCAACGTGCGCGGGCGCGATATCGCCTCGTTCGTGCAGGCTCTGCAAGCCCGCGTGCGGCAGCAGGTGCAACTACCAGCGGGTTACTGGCTGGACTACGGCGGCACCTTCGAAAGCCTGATCTCGGCGACGCGGCGATTGCAGATAGTGGTGCCCGTGGCGCTGACGATCATCTTCGCGCTGTTGATCTCGGCGTTCGGCAACTTTCGCGACGCGGCGCTGGTCTTTACCGGTGTGCCGCTGGCGTTGACCGGCGGTGTGGCCGCATTATGGTTGCGCGGTATTCCGCTGTCGATCTCGGCGGGCGTGGGGTTTATCGCGTTATCCGGCGTGGCGGTATTAAACGGACTGGTGATGCTGTCTTTCATCCGCGAACGCCGCGCCGACGGGTTGGCGCTGAATGAAGCCATCATCGACGGCGCGCTCACGCGCCTGCGGCCGGTGCTGATGACCGCGCTGGTGGCGAGCTTAGGTTTCGTGCCCATGGCGTTCAACGTCGGGACTGGCGCCGAGGTCCAGCGGCCCCTGGCCACCGTGGTAATCGGCGGGATTATCTCGTCCACGCTTCTGACGTTATTGGTCCTGCCGGCGCTGTACCGGATCTTTCACTATCGCAGCGAGGGGACAACGCCAGCGTCCCGGTGATGGCTGTCCAGAGTAGGATTTAAAAGTCCCTACCGACAGAGTGACTATACTTCGTAGGTAGCATGTAGGTAACGTCGGGGTACCTTTGTGATCCGGAGCAGAGCATGAAGCAAAGAATTGGGGCGGTTGCCCGAAAACTGGGCATCAGCGCAAAGACCATTCGGTACTACGAAGAAATCGGCCTAGTTCCTCCGCCGCGCCGGGAGCCTTCGGGGTGGCTTTCTGCCGGGCAGCGCGTATACGAAGAACGTGAGATGGAGCGGTTGCGCTTTGTAAAGGACGCGCGTCAGCTCGATTTTTCCATTGAAGATATCCGGCGACTTCTCACTAATTACGAAAGCGGTCCGCCGTGCGGTTGTGGAGCACGGCCGCTGCTAAAGATGCTCATTGAACGCAAACTCGATGAGATCCAAAAAGCCTTCCAGGCCCTTGAAGCGCTGCACGCCGAGATGCAATCGCTGTACGTCCGGACGCTGGCCCTGGAACACAAGACGCCCGCAGAGCTGATGAAATCGGCACCATTCACGGTGAGCGACGCCGTATTTGGTAGGCCGGAGAAGCCGGGCAGCGGGAAATCATCCAAATAGTCAGATGCCTCTTGACCTTCCAGCAACTGGAACATGCATGATCCCAATCAGGCACGCCCTGGGCGTGTCGGAGTGTCTTCCGTCGCTCTTCGACGATACCTACTGGAGGTATGATATGAAGTTGAACTACGCAATAGTCGGAGTCGCCGGAACGGTCTTGCTTGCCGTGACGACTTTCGCCTATGCAGGTTGTCCGTTCTGCTAGCAGATGAGGGCCCAACGCTCCGAGACCTCGGGGCGTTGGGCGAATTCAATCTAATCTGCCGTAGCCTTCCTTTACGATCTATTCAGCAGACGGCAATTGTTATCAGAACTTTCATATCTCTTACCCTGTGTGCCCGCTGTGCCCGTCCTGCGGCGGCTGCAAACCTTCCACACTGGGGTCGATCCCGTCGCGCGCTAGCGCCTCGGCGCTGGCGAGACTCGCGACCGTGCCTTCCGGATACTCGTACCAGCCCGGATCGTCGTAGCTCGTCAGGTTCTCGCGCACCTTCAGAACTGTGAACAGGCCGCCCATGGTGATGTAGTCGAATGGTCCCGGCCCGCCCACCATCGGAATGCTGTTTTTGGGCGCCGCCATATGGCCGCTTTGTATGTGCATGCCGTGCTCCCCCATACCGTCCTGACCCATTGTCATGTAGGCGGGTAGCAGCGACTGCACCTGGCTGTCCAGGTCGCCGGGCTTGACGCCGATCATATTCGGGAAGTTATCGCCCATCTGGTTCATGACGTGATGGGTCATATGGCAATGCATTGCCCAGTCGCCGGGTTGATTGGCGATAAACTCAATCGCCCGCGACTGGCCGACCGCCGTGAGCACGCTCGTTTCATATTGCCAGGCCGACTCCGGGATCTGCCCGCCGTCCGTTTCCACGATCGGAAACTGGTAGCCGTGCAGATGAATCGGATGATGGCTCATCGCGCCGAGGTTCACGAGCCGGATGCGCACCCGCTCGCCCATCCTCGCGACCATGGGTTCGGTGCCGGGGAAGACCCTGGCGTTGAACGTAAAGATGTTGAAGTCCGTCATCTCGTTGGGGTTGGGCCGCGCGCTGCCGACGTCGATGCGCCATTCGTGCAGCATGAAGACGAAGTCGCGATCCGGCCGCGGACGGCTAGGCTTGCGCGGGTGAATGACGAACGGCCCGACCGTGCCCAGCGCCATTTGCGTCATCTCGTCGTGATGCGAGTGATACATGTGCGTGCCGTGCTGGACGAGCGTAAATTCGTATTTGAACGTCTCGCCCGGCCGTATCACCTTCTGGTTCAAGCCACCAACCCCGTCCATGCCATTGGGCAGCAGGATGCCATGCCAGTGCACGCTGGTGCTGGCGGGAAGCTTGTTGGTCACGTAGATGCGCACCTTATCGCCTTCGACCGCCTCGACGGTGGGTCCGTGCACGCGGCCGTTGTAGCCCCAGCACTTGGCCTTGAGCCCCGGCGCGAACTCATGCTCGACGGGTTCGGCGACCAGGTGATAGACCTTCACGCCATCGACGATCTTCCACGGCAAGGAAACGTTATTGGGCGTGATGACCGGGTTGTAATCCTTACCGGGTTGTCCGGGCGGCAGGCCGGCATAATCGGCTACGCTCAAGTGGTAGGGCTTCTCCTGCCGCTGTATGTTCGTAGGTTGCGCATGCGCCGTCTTGGCGCTGGCCAGCAGGGTCGCGCCGCCTGCGACGCCACCGCCCGTGGCGGCCAAGAATTTACGTCGTGTAAACATGATATTTACCTCTGGTTTAGACTTGTTACATTACGGAGATCGCTGGGAAGCCACCCTGCGGGATCTCCGCCACGGGCGTGATTTCCAGGTCGGCCATGCTGCCGTTCAAGATCTGTTCGAGCGCGGTGCGCGCCATCCAGTATTCGAGCAGCGTTCCGATGTAGCGCAGGCCAGCATTGATCTGCAGTTGCTTGGCGGCTAGCAGCTGAAAGGCGCCGACTTGCATGGCGTTGTACTGCAGTTGGGTGTTGTTGACCACTCGCGTGTACGCCGGCAGCAATACATCTTTAACATAGCGCGCGCGATTGCGCGCGCTTAAGGCCGTCTGTCGCGCCGCGCGCACCGCGGCGCGAATCTCGACCGCCTGCGCCCAATACGTCTGCTGCGCCTGGCGCAACTGAGCGCGGGCGGCGGCCAGCCGCGCTTGTCCCTGATTGAAAATGGGGATTGGGAACGCGAGTGACGGGCCGATCTCCCATTCACTCTCCTCGCGTTCCGCATCCACGCCGGGTTCAAAAAACGGGACCAAGGCAGTTGCGTTGGTAAAGCCAAGGATCCCGGCAGCGCTTCGGATCTCCTTGCGCGCGGCCCCAAGGCCAAGATTGGCGCGAATTGCCCGCTGTTCAAGGTCGGCCGCTTGTAACGGCAAGGCCTTCGACGCCATGGGCAGCTCCGGTAGGCGCGGGACTATGGTCCATTGCGTATCCTCGCCCCACAGACCCATCAGCGCGTTCAGTCGCTCGCGGTTCTGGATCAACCGCGTCTGGGCGGTGGCCAAGGCCAGCCGCGCCTCCTGATAGAGTGCCTGTTCACGCGCCAGATCCAGCTCGGTGATATTACCCGCGTCGTAGAACCGTCGGGCCAGTTCGGCGGATGCGGCCGTGGCCGTCACCACCTGCTGCAGAAACTCGAGCCGTTGGCTGTCCGCTTGGACGTCGTAGAACTGACCGCGCACATGCGCCGCCAATTCGATCACGGCCTCGGTGACGCGCAGCTTGGTGGACTGGAACTGGGCGCGGGCGATCTGTCTGCGCAGCGGGCGGTACAGGATGCTCAGGAAATCCTGCACGATGCTAAAGGTCAAATCCACCGATCCTCCATCGAGGGGAAAACCCACGGCAGTACTGAATATGGGGTTCGTCAGCAGGCCCGCCTGCACCAGATTGGCCTGCGTCAGGCTCAAGTCCTCATAGACCGCTCGCAAACCTCGGTTATTGAGCAGCGCGATCTGCGCGGCCTCGTCCGCGTTGAGCGGCTGACTCAGCATCCTCTGCACGGCGTTTTCTGCGGCTCTATCCGCGTCCGTGTCTTGATCCCATTGCACATGTTGGCCGGTACGTTCGACCACCGTGGTTTGCACGTCACCAAAACCGGCGTCCTCGGGAATGGAAGCGCAGCTTGTGGTCAGGATAGTCACTAGCAGGATTGCCAGCGCCCGGACATCAATGCGCATGGGGCATGCCCTCCATGTCGTGATCCATACCTTGCATGTCATCCATCTCCATTTGCGGCTGGCCTTCGTCCGATCGGCCCGCGGTCGCGACGTGCACCTTACCGACCATTCCTGCCGGGTAATGCCCAGGGACATGGCACGCGAACTCAACTACGCCGGGATTGCTGAACTGCCAAACCAGGGTTTTGGTTCCGCCCGGCTCCAGCGTGACGGAGCTCGGATCCTCATGCACCATGTTCGGCATCTGCGCCATCATCTGCGCGTGCTCACGCTGTTCCTCGGGCGTGCCGATCACAAACTCATGCCTGATCTTGCCGGCGTTGGTCACGGCGAAGCGAATGATCTCACCTGGCTTCACGGTGAGGGATTGCGGCGTGTAGCTCATGCTGTCATGCGCGGTGATCTCTATCGTGCGGTCGACCTGACTCTGGTCTCCCGGCTGACCGGCGGCGGATGGACCGTGTTCACCGGCGTGCTCATGCGCGCCATGGCCCTGCATTCCCCGCATATCCGCCATCACTTTCTTCGCCTCTGGAACGGTCGGCGTGGGTGGCAGCGGCGCGGCCGCGGCCCGAGGATTAGCTGGATGATCAAGACCCAGAGATGGGATAGTTACGTTGCCGGCACAGCCGGCCACCGCGAGCAATCCCGCGGCAAGCAGAAATGGTTTGACATACATTGCGGCAGTTCTCCATCAGTCACTGTTTTCACAGGCGAGCGAGCGGCTACACCGGCTCATTCGCCCCCGTAAAAGACGACTAGGACTGGAGGAGGCTGCGCGGAGGCTGAAAGATCGGGGAGGGATGAAAGTCCTGCGGCAGTACGGTCAAGCCGCCAGAGATGTAATTAAGCGAAGGGATCAAAGCTTGAAAGGCAGCGACAAGAGCGGTTGGGCAGTGTCCACACACGTTGCAACCGCTGCAACATCCGTCGCCTTTACAGGAATGGTCGCATTGCGTGTCACAATCACCGTGGACAGCATGCTTTTCGTGCTGATCATGATCGTGATCGCGTTTTTCGCCGGCATCGCTGCGTGCCTGATGGTGATCATGGTGCAGTTCGGTCTCGGTTGCGCCGACGTGCCGATTGCCGCCGGATTCCACAAGCCCGATGATGCCGGGCACCGCAAACGCGAGTTGCCCGTGCAGAAACACGACAACCAGCACTCCACGAAAAAACTTGATGAAGAAGCGGCTCATTCCTGTTGCAATTAGAGCTTAAGCAAGCACCTGCATACAACCTCTTTTTTCGATCAGCAATGGCCCGGTTTTACCGCCATCTACGAGAGTAGATTGCAGGACGTTATAACCCGGGCTGCCTCGCCCCGCGGATGACGGAACAGTAGATGATCCGCTATAGACCGTCCGATCCCGCGCAGCTCACGCCCAGATGGCAGCAGATCTCTGGGAGTCTATCGTGAGAAGCGCTTGTTCTGCGTCCGAGCGGTTGCCCCAATAGAGCGCCGGATGGGCGTTGAATATCTGCAAATCGCTAATGAGCAAAATCACGAGACACAGGACGTTGACTCGTGAGTGAGCCTGATCGGCAGGAGATGGCGGTAGATGATCGCCTCGTGAATATCGCTCGCGGATGCTGCACCGGATGTCTCCGCCGAGGCTGACTCGGCCGCTTCAACAGATGGTAAGTCGCGCTGTGTCATCGAAACTCCCGCATTAGCTCCCAGACAAGGGCGCGTCTGCGGAGGTCGACTCACTCATCGGCAACCCCCGCCCGCGCCAAAAGGCGAAGATGGCCGGAAACACCAGCAGCACCAGAATGAGTGCTGAACCCACGCCGCCAAGCATGGGGGCGGCGATACGCTTCATCACGTCTGCGCCGGTGGTGGTGCTATACATGATGGGGAGCAAGCCCATGAACAAAGCCAGGCCTGTCATCAGCTTCGGCCGCAGGCGCTGCGCGGCGCCCTCCATGATGGCTTCCGCCAGATCGGCGCGGTTATTGAGCCAGCCCTCAGCCTTGTGACGGCGCCAGGCGATATCCAGATACAGCATCATCAGCAGGCCCAGCTCCACCGCCAAGCCCGCCACAGCGATCATGCCCACCGCGACGGCGACGCTGAGTTTGTAGTTCAGGAAGTATAACAACCATACGGCGCCGACCAGCGAGAACGGCAACGCCAGCATGACGATCAGCGTCTCTGTAAGCGATTTTCGATGAAAGTACAGCATGAAAAAGATCAGGAAGATGGCTAATGGCACCAGGACTATGAGCTTGGCCTTGGCCCGCTCGTAGTACTCAAACTGCCCGGCCCAGGAGAGACGATAGCCATTTGGCATATCCACCTTGTCGGCGACGACCTGCTTGGCGAGCGCGACGTAGTCCGGCACCCCGATCTCATCATTGACATCCACGCTCACGATACCCTGGAGTTGCGCGTCCTCGCTGCGGATCATGGGCGGGCCGGTGCGAAATTTGATATCGGCGACCTGCGAGATCGGAATCTGAGCGCCGTTGGCGGTCGAAATCAGCGCCCGCTCCAAGGCTGGGATGCTTTCGCGGTAGTCGCGGGCGTAACGCACCAGGATGTTATAACGCTCGCGTCCTTCCACGGTTTCAGAAACCGCCTGACCGCCCATGGCGGCCACGATCACGTCCTGCACGTCGCCCACGTTGAGGCCGAAACGCGCTGCTTGTTCGCGGTTGATGTCGAAATCGAGGAAGTATCCGCCCGTGGAGCGCTCGGCGAAGGCGCTGCGCGTATAGGGGGCCGTGCGCGGATCATTGGCGAGCGCCCGCTCAATCTCTACCGCGACGTCCTCAATAGTTGTGAGTTCGGGACCGAACACCTTGATGCCTAAGGTCGAGCGGATGCCGGTCGCCAGCATCTGGGTGCGCGTCTGGATCGGCATCCACCAGATGTTGGGCACACCCGGAAAGCGCATTTTTGCATCCATCTCTGCGATCAGTTCGTCCCAAGTGAGCCCCTCGCGCCACTTGCTTGCCGGCTTTAACATGATGTTGATCTCGAACATCTCAAGCGGCGCCGGATCGGTGGGCGAGGTCGAGCGCCCGGCCTTGCCGAACACCCGTTTCACTTCGGGGATCTTCATCAGTGCCTGATCCATCGTCTGCAACGTCTGGGTCGCCTCCGAGATGGACATGCCGGGCACCGCGGTAGGCATGTACAGGATGCTGCCCTCGTTCAAAGGCGGCATGAACTCGTTGCCGAGCCGCTGATAAGCCGGCCAGATGGAAGCCAGCGCGAGGACGGCTAAGCCGACCACCACCCAGCGCAAGCGCACGGCGAACCGCACCACCGGCAGGTAAGCCGCGACCAGAATCCGGTTCAGCCAGTTGCGATCGCCACGGAGCTTGCCCCTGATCACCAGCACGGCCAGGGCCGGAATCAGCGTGATGGACAATAAGGCCGCGAAGAACATCGAATAGGTCTTGGTGAAGGCGAGTGGCTTGAAGAGGCGCCCCTCCGTGCCCTCCAGTGCGAACACGGGCAGAAAAGAGACCGTGATGATCAGCAGCGCGAAGAAGATGCTGGGCCCCACTTCCTGCATGGCGTCGATGATGATTTCATTGCGCGAGTGGGCCTTTTCTTCTGGGGCAACGTCTCCTGTTTGCCATAGGCTTAGCCGGCGGTGCACGTTCTCCACGATGGCGATCGCCGCGTCCACCATTGCCCCGATGGCGACCGCAATGCCGCCCAGCGACATGATGTTCGCGGTCAGGCCCTGGTAATACATGGGAACAAACGCCATGAGCACCGCGATCGGCAGCGTCACAATAGCGACAAGGGATGATCGCACGTGCAGAAGAAAGACGATGATCACCAGCGACACGATGATCATCTCCTCGGTTAAGGTGCGCTCCAGGGTATCGATCGCGCGCTTGATAAGGCTCGATCGGTCGTAGACCGGGACGACTTGTACGCCCCTGGGCAAAGTCCGCTCGACCTCTTGCAGCCGCTGCTTGATCCCAGCGATCACGTCCAAGGCATTCTCGCCGTAACGCATCACCACCACACCGCCCACGGTCACGCCTTCGCCGTTCAGATCCGACTGGCCGCGCGCCATGGCAGGCCCTAAGCTCACGGTGGCGACCTGATCCAAGGTGACGGGTATGCCGTCGCGGTCTACCTTGAGCACCACTTTCTCCAGGTCCTCGGTCGAGTCGATATAACCGCGGCCACGGATGAACTGCTCGTACTCCGCCACTTCAAGCACCCGGCCGCCGACCTCGTTGTTTGACGCGCGCACCGCCGCGATCACCTTGGCTAGCGGGATGTTGAACGAGGCCAGCCTGTTGGGATCGACGTTGACCTGATACTCCTTCTCATAACCGCCCACCGCGGCCACTTCGGCCACACCTTCGACCGACTCCAGCGCGTAGCGGAGATTGAAGTCCTGAAGACTGCGCAGCTCGGCCAGGCTGCGCCGGCCGGTCTTGTCCACCAGCGCGTACTGGTATACCCAGCCGACGCCGGTCGCATCGGGTCCGATGGTTGGATTCACCCCCTCCGGCAACTCTCCTTGGGCGGAATTGAGATACTCCAGCACCCGCGAGCGCGCCCAATAAATGTCCGTGCCGTCCTCGAAGATGACGTAGACAAAGGAGAACCCCAAGAAGCTCTGACCACGCACGAACTGCACCCCGGGCGCCGCCAGAAAGGTCGTGGCCAGAGGATAAGTAATCTGATCTTCCACGAGGTCCGGGCTGCGTCCCTCCCATTCGGTATACACGATGACCTGGATGTCGGAGAGATCGGGGATCGCATCCAGCGGCGTTTGCATGAGCGACCGGTAGCCCCAGAACGCGGCCACCGCGACGACCAGAATCGTTAACAGCCAGTTGTGCGCGCAGTAGGCGATGAGGCGCTGGGTAAAGGTTTCACGGGGTTGCCCGCCGTGGCCATTGTGTGCTTCTACCATTGTTCGATCCCTGCTTTGAGGCGGGTTTCGGACGCAATCAGGAAGTTGCCGGAGGTGACGACTTGGTCACCCGCTTCAAGGCCCTCCAGGATCTCGATATAGCCTTGGTTGCGAGCGCCGGTGCGAACCTTGCGCGGGGCCAAGCGGCCGCCGCCAAGATCCTCGAACACGATGCGGCTTTCGCCGGCGAACACCACGGCCTCCTCGGGCACAACCAGGCGGCGTCCGAGATCGGCTTTGAGCTTTACCTCCGCATACATGTCGGGCTTGAGGACGCCATCGGGGTTGTTCAGCGTGACCCGGACGCGGCCCGTGCGGGTCATGCTTTGAAGGTAAGGATAGACGTACTCGACTCGCGCCTCGTACATCTTGCCCGGCAGGTAAGGAAGGGTTATCAAGGCGGGCATACCTTCCTCGACCAGCGGGACCTCGCCCTCGTAGACCTCGGCTTCCACCCACACCTGCGAGAGATCGGCGATGCGCATCAGGGTCGTGCCGGCCGGATTGGCCGTCCCCGTGACGACCTCCTTGGCCACCACGGTGCCGCTACGCGGCGCCAAGATGGGAACGTAATCCAGCGGCTCGCCTCGGCTCTCCAGTTCTTCGATCTGGCTGAGCGTCATGTCGAATAGCAGCAGCCGCTTGCGCGCGGCTTCGGTCAGGCCGCTGGTCTGGCCGCTGCGGCTTCTCAAGACCTCCAGGTATTCTCGTTGCGCGGCCAGCAGCTCCGGGCCGTACACCGTGAACAGCGCCTCACCTTGTTTAACGCTCTTGCCGACGTAATCCGCCATGAGCTCGCCGACCCAGGCATCGAAGCGCAGATTCACGTCGGATAGCCGTGTTTCGTCGTAGATCACGCGGCCCACCGCGCGGATGTCGCGCACCAGATCCCGGTACTCAACCTCGCCCGTCTCAACGCCAATAAGCTGCCGCCGCTGGCTATCCACCATGATGGTGCCCGGCGGAGCCTCCTCCATCTGCATGGACTGCATGCCGTTTTGACCCTCGGCCACGGCGCCGGAGACGACCTGCAAGCCCGGGCGACCCGTGGCCATGTCGAAGGTCACCCTTTGACTGCCCATTCCCTCCTTCTGTATCTCTATCGACAGCGGCCATTCGCCGCTCATGGACAGACCGAAGGCGCCCACGTATTCACCAGGCGAGGTTTCCTCGACGCTGGCCTGTGCCTGCATGGCCGGCATCGCACCCATCGCCGGCATCTCGGCAATCGCCCTGATCCGCGCGTCAGAAACTGGATTACCCTGGTTGTCGCGCAAGCTAATGGTCAGCTCGTTTTTGCCAACCCGGGGCGTTCTCGGTTCCAAGTCCACACTCAACTTGAAAGAACCGGCGCGATAGGTCGGCTTGCCGGCGTCAGCTTCCGCAGCATCCTGCGACGTATGGTCTTCACCGGCCTGCGCTATCTTGACTCCGCCGGAGACGAGCTGTAGGCCGGGGCGGCCCGTCGCCATCTCGAAGCGCAACGCGGTCTCGCCCCTTCCGGGCTCTTTGATGCTGACAGACAGAGGCCACTCGCCGCTCATCTCCAGGTTCATGGGGCCTGCGTACTCGCCAGGCGCGACCTCCTTAAGATTCGCCGGTGCGCGCATGGCAGGCATGGCGCCCATCGCCGCCATCTGGCCGAAGGCTTGAATCCGCGCGTCCGGCACCGGATTCCCTTGTGTGTCCATAACCTTGATCATCAGCCTGTTGTCGCCGATGGTTGGCGCCTCAGGGTTCACAGCCACGCTGACCTTAAACGGACCGGACCGGTATACCGGCGCGTCATCGGTCATCGTCGGCATTGCGGTCGTTGAGGAGCCACGCGATCCGGCGCCAGAGAAGCGGTCCAGCTGGGTGCCGATCACCAACCCCAGTCCCAGCAAAAACGCGCCCGCAAACCATATCGCTATTTGCTTAGTCATCAACCTTGCCCTCGCCGTAAATGGCGGGTTCCATCCCTTTGCCGCCGGTCCAGCGTTCCAGCTCTGCTACGCGCCGCACATAGTCAGCGCGTGCGCGTGCCAACGTCAGTTCCGTCATGAGCTTGCGGTTTTCCGCGGTGATGACGTCGAGAAAATCGCCGGCCCCGGCGCGGTAATCGGCCTCCGCGGCGGCCAGGTTATCCTGCGCCAGCGGAACCAGACGGCCCTGATACAGTTCGATCATCGCGACCGACTCGGCTGCCGCGGCCCGCGCCTCCGCCAGCTGCGCCAGGAGTTGCGCCCGCCGGTCCGCCAGGCGCCATTGCGCCTGCAACGCATTGGCCTGCGCCGCGTCCTTGAGCGCGCGGTACTTGCCGCGATTCAGTGGAATGTTGATCGATGCGCCTACCGAGAAGCGTTGTTCCTGATCTTCCCAAAAGCTGTTGTACCCGGCGTTGAAGCGGAAATCAGGATAGAAATCCTTCTCGGCCAGGCCGACGCGCAAGCGGCTCGCCTGACGCTGCGCTTCAAGCCGTTTGAGTTCCGGGTGATTGCCCACCGCGATCCGCCGCAAGACCTGTAAACTGGGGGGCGAGGCGCGGGGCGCCACCTCGCCAGGCGGCGGCAGAAAGGCCCAAGGCACGCGGTCGAGCAGACCGTTGATCTGAGCTTGCATTGACTGGCGCTCGCGCTTGAGCCTTAAGGCCTCATCCAACAGTCTGTCATGCTCGACCTCAGCCTGGATGACATCCTGTTGGGTGGCCCGCCCGGCGGCGTACTGCGTCTCTGCCACATTGCGCAGTTCGATCAATAGCTTCCGATTGGCCTCGTTGATCGCGAGCGCGCGATGCACGTAATACCACTCCGCATACGCCGCCTTGACCGCGGCGATGATCTGCAGCCGCAGATCATCCAGATCCTGGCTCGCGGCCACGGCCTCGGTGCGCGCGATGTCTTCGCGCAATCCCAGCGTGCCCGGCCAGGGAATCTCCTGACTGAGCTGGATATCCTGATTCAGGCGCTCACCGTCACCGATGGTCTGCGGCGCCAGGGTGTAAGCGAGCATGGGATCGTCCAGCGCGCCGGCGGGCTCGACGCGCGAGGCCGCGTTGATAACGGCCGCGTTTAGCGCCTCGATGCCGGGATTGCGTTTCAATACGGTCTCGACCAGCCGTTGAGCGGTAAGCGGCTCGACGCCGAACAGGGTATCGGCAGACATAGCGGGCAAAGTGAAGCTTGCCAACAGGTAAGTAGCTATAAAGCGTTGCGCAGCGCGCATGAGGGCACCTCCATATCGCTGGATGAACGGCCAATGAGTACTCGCTTGGTCCGAGCATAGCCGGCGGCCTGAACAGAACACCACCGCCGGCGATGTCTTGGACTAATCTTTGCGGTAGATAGGCACCGTGCCGCGCGGACCGACCCAGCGTTCAACCTCGCGCGGAGGCGCCGGCGGCTGCGCTACAATCCTAACGACGGGTCTGTAAGTGCCGCGCGGTCCGATCGGCACGTAGCGCCAGATGCGCGTATCCGTGTCAGTGGGCGGATCGTCGGCGCGTATGACTGGCGGACCGATCCAGGTAGGGTCGGCAGGACGAGCCTGAGCTTGAGCCTGAAGCGCCGCGCCATACAGCAGCGCGACAAACAGAGCCCTCCAGCTCAAATGCCGGAAAGCATCAGCAATGTAGGTATTCATGTATTCGCCTCATATCGATGACGTGATGGGATTGCGGCGTTGTGCCGCGGGTCGTCATAGGCCACGAGGGAGCACTGGCTCCGCGTGGCGAGGCAGATTTATAGACGCAGGCGCGCCGTGAGCAGGTATAGAGCGGAGCCGTCTAGTAGGCGCGGCTCAGGGAGGAGAGAAACTTGCGAGGTTGACGAAAGCTCGGTTGCCGGTAGTAGCCCTGGCGGCGCGGTGGAAACGTCAGGAGAGCTGTCCCAGAGCTTGTCGACCGGCTTCTTGGCTGCGGACTCGGAAGCGGCAGCAAGGCCGATGTCTTTAGTCGGTTCGATCGCCACCGCGCAGCAACGATCTCCCGACAAGGCATCTTCGGGCGCTGCAGCATTATGCCGCTTATGATCGCAGCAGCAACGCTCTGTAACGTGGCTATCCATCATCGCGCACGCCAGCACGATCTTCGCCTGAGCGAAGGGCGCCGTCAGCAGCATGACCGCGATGACAAGTTTCTTGAACATGATCTCGGCTACGTAGTTATGAGGAGTATAGCCCTGAAGTTGCAGCGAGAGTCAAGGCAAAAGCTTAGCGCTGGAAGGCAAGGCGGTCGCCGGCAGGTCACGCGGGCCAGTCTTCAGTGCTGTCCGTCGCGGGCGAGGCCACGGTTGCCGGAATGCTACTTCAATGGCGGAAAACGGTCGTGGTTGAACACCAGATCCTGGCCGGGTGCCGTTGCGTGGCAGCCGATGCACATGTCCACGCGACCGGCGGGCTTCATGCCCTGTTCAGGGATCACGGAACCGTCGGGCGCGTACTTGACCCAATACCAGTCTTGATTTTCTGGATCGTAACCCGCCTCCCGACGGAACATCACGGTTACCGCCATCAGGTATTGGTCTGGATTATTCGCGACAGCCTGTTTGCTAACGCCTTCACCTCCGTAGTTTCGTTTGATGATAACGTCACCAGTGTGGCCGCGTACGGTCGTCTTGCCTTCGATGGTATCGAGGATCGCCCCGTGCGGGTGTGTGCCCGTGTACGGCGTGGACAGGATCGCGTCATCCCCCACCAGGTCATCCTCGACCATCTGTTGCCATAGCGCTGCTGCGTAATCGACGCTCTCGGGACCACCGAAGGGCGCTTCATCGGCCTGGGCGCCAGACCTCAAATTGGCAATGTTGGTTTCACATCCCATAAGGAAAAGACTGCTCAAGGCCAATGAGGTTACGAACGTGGTTTTCATCGCTGGGACTCCTCGTTTTGGTTGGTTGATAAATACAGGTGTAAACAAGGAACTAACACTCCTTCACTCGGGTTCATGAACACGCACCAACGGTCCATGCCTCCCTGAAACGAACACAACTACCTTGTTGTTGTTCATAAACGGGGAGGCAGCTTCCTTGGGTAATCACAAAAGACTATTCGTTACCTCATGAGCAAAGGTTACAGTGAGTCGAAAAAAGAAAGGCTGGCAGTTTGCCGCTCCGCGGTCGGCGATAGTCTTCGCATAAAAGACGAACATCTGGCTTGGATCAGGTGCGCGCTGCCGGCCCATCCGGAGGTGCCCGGGAGGACGCTGCGCGACCAGACAACAGCCTCGGCGCCACGAACTCGACGCTGATCTACCGCCACAGCGCCGATGATTCGCCGTCGAGGTGGCCGGATGTGGCATATACCGGGCTAATTGCTGCAGTACATGCCTGGGGACTGGGAGGCGCCACCCGTGCTGAGGGCGCTGCAGGCACGTTCAGGAACCCGAAGTACGGCTTGAGCCTGTCGATGCTGCTAATTGGGCTGGACTGCGCTCGGAATGTCATGGGCCGAAAAAGTTGCCCGAGCACATTCTCACGTCAGCTATGTAACCTTTAGCGCAATAGCGACGAACTGTTCACTAAATGATGAACCTTTGCTGCGTGAGCGAGGTGCCGTGGAATTTGGATTGATTGCACTGACAGCGGTGCTGTTGTTTTTCTTGGGTTTCGCAAACGGCGCAAACGATGTCTCCAAGGCCATCGCAACACTGGCCGGCGCCGGGCTGACGTCCGTGCGGGGTGCGGTTCTATGGGGTACAGTCTGGACGGTTGCGGGGGCGCTGGCTGGGCTGTTCTGGGGTGGCGCCCTGATTAAGAACATTACAGAGAACATCTACACCACGCAGCACGACTTCTACCTGCCGCTGACCGTGGCCGTCTCCGCCGCACCCATAGGTTGGGTGGCGCTGGCGACATGGCGGCGCTGGCCGGTATCCACCACGCACGCCATTGTCGGCGGACTTGTAGGCGCCGGCCTCACGGCGTATGGGATGCAGGGTATTTACTGGTCTGCGATTCTGTCCAAAATCGCGCTGCCGCTTCTGGCAAGTCCGTTCATGGCGATTGCGCTTGCCTGGCTCTTCACGCCGTTATTGCAAAGAGTGGCTGGTGCCATAGGTCGCACGCGGCTGTGCCTGACGCCTGTTCCCAAGGTGGCGCTGCTGGCCCGCAATGATAACGGCCGCACTGGGCAGATACCTTTGGAGGATTGTCTCGTTTGCCACTGTGACAGTCCTCAGGCCGGACTGACGCACGGTTTAGCCATATCGGTCGATCACATGCACTGGCTGACCAGCGGGCTGCTCTCCTTTTCCCGCGGCCTGAACGATGCGCCGAAGCTGATCGCCGTGGTCCTGCCATTCCTGATGCTGGACGAATATGTGGCGCCTGTATGGCTGTTTTTCTGGGCAGCTCTGGCAATGGGCGCGGGAAGCTGGCTGGCGGGGAACAATATCACTGAGGTGCTCGGGTTCAAAGTGACAAAGATGAACCATGAACAGGGCTTTGCCGCCAACCTTGTGGCGGCGGTTCTGGTGATCGGCGCCAGCCGTGTCGGCTTGCCGGTGTCGACCACCCATGTCTCGGCCTCCTCCATCATGGGTGTGGGGCTGGCCCACCGGCGTGGACTCAACATGAAGACGGTCTCCGGCATGCTGTTCGCCTGGCTCGTCACGGCGCCGGTATCCGGTCTTTTCGCAGCTGTTATTTACATGGGAGGAGCGCTATAAGCATGAACAATAGAGCAACGATAACAACCTTCATCAAACGCTGGCTGCCCCTGCTGGTTCTAGCGGCGCTCATGGTCACGGCCTTCATCGGCCCCGCACGCCGGCGAGCTGATCGGTTTGTGGGCGCACGCAATCAGCCAGAAACAGAAAATCGGTGCGGTCATTGGCACGATCGCACCTTACCCGACGCTAGGCGAAACCAGCAAACACGCGGCCGGAGCCTGGTACACACCCAGGCTATTCAGCAACCGCACCCGCTGGATTGCCGGCTTTTTGCAAAAACTCCCCTTCTAAGAGGACAAGGCAAATGAATGAGGAAATGCGCGAAGCGGTGCGCGATTACTACGCCACTGTGCTGCAGACCAACGATGACCTGAAAACCAGCGCTTGCTGTCCGGCGGAGACGCCATCGCCCTATATGCATAGGCTCTTGAAGAACGTGCATGAAACCGTGCTGACTAAGTTTTACGGCTGCGGATCCCCTCTGCCTGTGGCGGCGGAAGACTGTACGGTTCTTGATCTCGGTTGCGGTGCCGGGCGCGATGCGTTCCTTTTAAGCCAGATTGTGGGGCCGGGAGGATTCGTCATCGGTTTGGACATGACCGATGAGCAACTGTCTGTCGCTAACCAGTATCTCGGCTGGCATATGGCCCGCTTCGGTTACAGTAAGCCCAACGTGACGTTTGCCAAAGGCTTTATCGAGGATCTGCAAACAGCTGGTATCGGGGATGAGAGCATCGACATTGTGGTTTCCAACTGCGTCATTAATCTCTCACCGGACAAGGAGGCTGTTTTCCGGGAAATTTTCAGAGTCTTAAAGCCGGGCGGAGAACTTTACTTCTCGGACATTTTTGCAGGCTGCCGCATTCCACAAGCGCTGCGGGACGACAAGGTGCTGCGTGGCGAATGCCTGAGCGGGGCGATGTATGTCGAGGATTTCCGCCGCCTGTTGCAACGGATTGGTATTCTCGATTATCGCATCGTTTCGAGCCGCCGCCTCACACTTGATGATCCTCAAGTGCAGGCAAGAGCTGGAATGATCGATTTCTATGCCAAGGTCGTCCGTGCCTTCAAGGTGGAGCTTGAAGACATCTGCGAGAATTACGGCCATGTGGCCTGGTACCAGGGCACGATCCCTGAGTGCCCCCACAGCTTTGTTTTGGACGATCACCATGAATTCAAAACGGGTCTGCCGGTCCCGGTCTGTGGTAACACAGCCATTATGCTTTCACAGACAAGGTACGCCACCCATTTCAGGGTGGAGGGCAATTTTTCCATCCATTACGGGCCGTTTCACTGCGCGCCCCCTTCAGCCTCGTTCGAAGATACGGCAGCAGGAGCGTGCTGCTAGATACGGACTTCATGGCGGAGCGCCCGCCATTGACGTGACCATCAGTGTACGTACCAGTGCCTCGCCGGATTGTCCTCTCTGCTCGGGGAAAGGAAGCGCCCGCCCCTCTGCACTGACCTCTGCCTATGCTGCCGCAGTTGGAAAAGAGAAAGAGAAATCGCCATTCTTATCTTATTCTGAGAAGCGTCAATCCCTTACGCTGCAAGCCCCACCGCCTAGCACACAAAACTTGGCGCAATGCGGATGGTTGAGCCGGACGGAGCAGGAGGCTTCCTTGAGGGTATGTCCCAGCGTGAACCGCTCATCATGGGCAATCAGCGTACAGGCCTGCACGATGGGCCTGGCTTCCCCCTTGCGTTTGACCACCATGCGGGAGCTGGCACACATCAGGTCACCGGGCGATCTGCCCAGAATGTCCCAACAGGAGGTGGTGATTTCCGGCACGTCCGCCTTTTCGTCCATCTCTGGAAACAACACGAGCTGCTTGTGATTGAAGGCATCGATATCCAGGTTGTTCTCCTCAAACAAGGCGGCGAAGCCGCGGCGCAGTTCATCCTCGCCATCGCCCCAGCGCGTGCGGCCTGCCACGTCGATATTGAACCCGTTGCCTGACAACCACCGCAGGCCTTTCATCATCGGCTCCCATGAACGAAGGCCACGTTCCTCCTCGTGCAGGACGCGTTTGAAATGATCGACAGACACCCGGATTGTTATTCGTGCGCCATACTGTTTATTCAGGCGCAACAGATCATCGGTACATTTCATCATGGGCCGCATGGCGTTGGTCAGGACCAGCAGGCGGAAACCGCGCGCAAGAGATTCCTCCATGATCGAGATGATGTCCGGATTCATGAAAGGCTCTCCGCCGGTCAGCCCGATTTCTTCCGTCGGGAATTGCTCCTGCGCGATTTCGCCCAGATAGGACTTCACCTCATCGTGCGAGATATAGGCGAGGCGGTCATTTTTCGGCGACGATTCTATGTAGCAATTGGCGCAGGCTAGATTGCACAGCGTACCCGTGTTGAACCACAAGGTCTTGAGAGCCGTGAGATCGACCCAGGCGCGCTCATCGCCTTGAGCTGTGACAAGGGGGTCGGAGAATTTGCCGAGCGTCGTTGATTTCAAGTTGGTGGCAAGATTATTGTCTTGCTTCGACATGAATAATGCCCTCTGGATGAAATGCCTTGAATACGAAAGCGAATGTCATGTCGTACGGAACGTCCTCGTGGGTGCCGTCGCGCTTTTGGTGCTGCACGATCACGTAACCGAGATCGCGCCCCTGATCGATCCTCCCGGCATCAAGCGCGGAATTCATGCCTTCCTGCCAGGTGATGACGATACCTCCATGCGCTATGCGCCCAGTCTTCCTGATAGCGTCCAATGGCCATGCGTCTTGGCCCACGGCGACCACATAGGCTAGCGGAGAGATCGGACCGTCATAATCGCCCCGGAACAGGAACGGCCAGCCGCTGCCGTCATAGTTGGCGTAGGGATTTTCGCCATAAGGACGCGCATGTGCGTCTGGCGGTATGAGAACTAAGCCGTTCGGGTGGGTCCTTCTGAACTCCGAGAAGGGAATGACACGGGAGGGCAGTCGCTTAAGCGCCACGCCCGTCATTTTGCCGACGATGGCTTCACCGAGAAATTGCTGCCACCAGCTTTCCGTCTGACGGTCGTACATGATCAGGTCGGAATGGCGCAGTTTGCCGGAAACGCCGAAATCCAGCACCTGTCCGTTGACGCGCCGGTCGAAGACAAGGCTCGCATTGCAAAGCGGGCAATAGGTCACCGTTACCGGCACCCCGCCAATCCTGTCATTGGCGATTTCATGCCACATGAGCACGCGCAAGGGATACGCTTTAGCCACACCATTTAGAGCCAAGGCAATTACCGGTTCCTGCGGTCCCACATCCGGTACCTGATTGACCATTCTGAATCGGGGATCGTCAATCGCTGGAATGCCATCCTTCGGTGGACCGCCCGCCATGATCTCCGAAAGGTCAATGGCGGATCGCGAAAAATCCGTGTGCGGCCATTCGCGTTGCCAGTCCGAGGCGTGCGCTTCGGCATGAAAGGTGAGGGCCAAGAAAGAAATGACCCAAGCGCCCAGGAAAGCCACGTAAATCTCTACGCTTACATTTGTTCTGCTCATTGCTGGTATCCTCCCGAGCTGGCGGCCTCACCTACTGAATTCGCTCGGACCTTCAAAAAAGTTACAGGGGAAGAGAAATGGCTTAGAGCCAGTGCTGTTCAAGCTAACTGGCAGGTTGCATCGTGGCTTGCCAAAGGTGCAACGACGCCCCGGACCCAGTGAGATCCCGGGAGGCTGGAATCGATCGGAGCGAAGATGACGCCCCACAGGATCGTGCCGATGAAGAAGTGGATGGCCCAGCCAACCGCCGGCGTTTGGCACCCATCATCTGGGTGATCGTCTGAATAGGAGTCAGCTGCGGCATGAGGTCCATCGCCTGCTTCAGCATTAAAGCTAAGAGCACAATCGTCGCAGGCAAGCCTGCGACAATGCCACGCGCCAGCAAGCCGATGCGCGCTCCGCGATTCCCAAAGGCGCGGTAGCGCGACCTAAGCCCGCGCCGGCGACGGTGATGACGACAACTTCAGATTGGTGGCGAGAGGACATTGTGAATGTATCCTTCCGTCCTTTTCATAGCTCCAAGCCACGTGCCCGCTCGGGAGGCATCACGCGCCTGAAGAGATCGGCCGTTGCGCGCCCACCGTGCTGATTGGTTTTTGCCCGCACTGCCTTGCGAACAAAGGTCGCCGGGGGCTCAGGCCATATAGCGTTTGCGGATGTAGTGATCGATCGACAGTGCCCCCGGTCCCCTGAAGATGATGAACACGAGGGCCGAGGCCCACAGCAGATGCGTGGCCCAGGCGCCAGGGTACACGAAGATTTGAATGACCAGGGTCATGAAGAGAAACGCTGCCGCACTTACCCGCGACGCAAGCCCCAGAATGAGAAGGACCGAAAACAGGTGTTCCGAATAGGTGACCAGATGCGCAGCAAGCTCTGGCGGAATTAGCGGAACTTTATACTCGTGCTCGAAGAGGAAATAGGCACTCTGGTTGACCGTGAGGAGCCCGTCCACTTTGGTGCGCCCGGACAAGAAGAAGGTTGTCGCGATGAACAGGCGAGCCGGTGTAGCAATCAGCGTGTCATAGGATACGGATTCCAGCCATACAATAATGCGAGACACCCGATCGACGAGGGGCGTCGCTGACCGGCTGCGAACGTTATCTGCCCGATTCATGATGTTCATCTCCCCTTTTTTGATCCGCACGCGCAGAAGCTCCCGCCTTTGATCAGGGCGCTCAGATGCAAATTCAGATCACAACCGGGTTCGGCCTCGCGCCCGGCCCGTTGAGCCGCGGCGATGCTGGCGCCGTCCGCAAGGGCGGTGAGCATCGCGTAGGCACCGCGGGAAATCCGCCGCACCTCGACCTCCGCGTGAGGGCGGACAATGAGCAGATTCTCGCCACCACCCGGAATTTCAACCTCCCCGTCAATCCCGATATCACTGCGGTTGAGCTCCCAGATCCGCGACACAGGGAAGGCGGATGTCATCAGGCGAGCGGAGGGATGGAGGGACAGCCCGAACTCCTCTGAGCGGTTTTCCAGGAATGACAAGGGCGCGCGCATCGTCAGTGTCGGCGCTTCGGCGGCGTGATAGGCCTCTAGATAAAGCTGTTCGAGCCGCGCAACATCCGCAAGATAGGGGACCGACGCCGCCGCTTCGAAGCGGGCAAGAAAGTCGGAAAAATCTGCTCCATAGCCAATAAGCGTGCGCGAGCGCGGCGGATGCGCGGGGATGTACGCTCGTGCGGCGAAGCGAAAGAATCGGTGGCCGACGAGACGCTGCACGGCTGGATAGGCCGCCTCCAGTGCCTCTATGAGGCGGACATACACGTTGTTCTTGTAAATCTTGAGCCGCTGCTCTGCGGCAATACTGCTCGGACGAATCGCTTCGATGAGCCGTGCATTCGCCTTAGTATCGGGCGGCGAAATCAAATAACCGGTAAAGATGCTCTGGAGGTCAGTGAGAGAGGGCATTGCGATCACCCGTCCCTTCGTCCGCGAGCCCGGCGGCTTCCTGATCGGCGCGGGCCGCTTCTTCCAGCAGAACGTGGATGTCAGGCACGTCCGTGTCCCACTCGATGAGGGTCGGCCGCCGTCCGATGCGGGCCACCGTCTCGCGATAGAGCGCCCACACCGCGGGAGCGACGCGGCTGCCATGGTCGTCGATGCGGATTTCCTGATCCTCGACCTTTAGGATGGTATGACCGGCAAGATGAATTTCTCCCACCAGATCCCCTGGGATATCGACGAGCCAGTCCGCTACGTCTTCGCCGCGGTTCTGGGTGCTGACGTAAACATTGTTGATGTCAAGAAGAAGCCCGCAGCCGGTCCGGCGCGCCGCTTCCATCAGGAACTCGGGCTCGGGGATCGCCGATTGACGAAACTCGAGATAGCCAGAGGGGTTCTCAATCAGGATCTTCCGGCCCAAGGCCATCTGCATCTCATCGATGTGATCGCATAAGATCTTGAGGGCCTCCTCGGTATAGGGGATCGGCAGCAGGTCATGAAGTGCGAACTGCTCGCAGTCTGACCACGCCACATGCTCTGACACCAGAACGGGCGAGTAGCGCGCAACAAGCTCGCGCCAGCGTACCAAGTGCGCTCGATCGAGCGGCGCGACTCCGCCCAGCGACAGCCCGACTCCGTGAAACGACAAGGGATAAAGTTCGGCGAGCGCTTCGAGATAGCGGTGGGGCGGCCCGCCGGCGCCCATGTAATTCTCCGTATGGGCCTCGAGAAACGCAACGGACGGTCGCTCCGCGAGCAATGCCTCATAGTGCGCGGGCTTGAGCCCGATTCCGGCCGCAGCCGGAACCAGGCTCTCGTCAGAGGGAGAGTTCCATTGATGATCAGAAGCTCTCACGATTCCACCCATCAGGCCGACGGCAGATGTTTATCAGAAGACTTCAGCGAACCGTGGCCTTGAGGTGTCTTGATTTGGGTGCACGTTCCCTCTGGCACCAGCTTCCAGGCATTGGACTGGTAGTCGATCTTCGAGGTGCCGGCACAGGTGGTGCCCGGCCCCGCCTTGCAGTCATTTTTGCCAGCAAGCGCGACGCCGTAGCACTTCTCCATGTTCTTCTCCTCTGCTGCCGAAGCCGCCTGAGGATAATAGGCAAGCGCCGCGACGCTCATGGAGAATGCGACACTGCTCGCGATCAATCCGGACTTTGAAGCAAATTTACAGGACATCGGGTATCTCCTCGTGGATTGCGTGGGATTGCGGTAAGGCCCTTCGTGTGATCACACAAGACTAGTTCGTTACTTCACCGGCAAAGGTTACAGTCCATCGAAAAAAAGACCAGCATCGGCGCGCGCAGCCACGGTCGCTTCATGGCGGTATGTCGCCGCTGCGTGGTGAGCGTATGGCGGGCAGGATGATGATCCGAGCTCACGAGCAAAGGTATGTGCGCCTTGTCGGCGATGGCCCGCGCAGGAGCCTGCGGCCACTGACGGTCGGTGCGGTACCGACCACGCCGGCAGCAGCACGTGGTAGTACCGGCAGTCCGAGATGCGCGGCGGTAAGCAGCCAAGGCAATGCCCCAACCACGAACCCGCCGAGGAAGGCATAGGGTCATGGGAAGTCGGTGCCGAGAAATCCGGCGCTGAAGTTGCTCAGCACCGCGCCGCCGGCTTGACCTGCTCGCGGGTCCAAACGTACGAAGGGCCTTCTTCGTGGCCCACCTTGGAGTCCCGCGCTGAATAGAACCGGACTCTGCCGTCATCTCGCGGTCACCGTTGTTGGTCATGAGTAAAGGCTCGATGCATAGGTTCGCTTTCAGTTGACCGCGGGCTAACATGGTAGCGTGGTCTTACGAAGCGGCGACACCTTCAGTGCGCTCTGGTGAGTGGCCACGGCGGCAAATTCCGTCTGCTCCACGGAAGGGGCGTAAGCGCGTTTGAAATGCTCGGCCCAGATTGGCTTAACTGCATGCTTCGCCTCCGCTTCTGCTTCGATACACGGCGTGCGCACCAAGGTTTGCGGGCGTTGGCCGCTGGCTTCGTGCGCGTCCTTGAGATGTTCGGCCCAGAGCAGAGAAGACTGCCCCGCAGCGCCTATTTGGGTACTGCCTACAAATAGCGCCGCCAGCGCAAGCGCCAGGGTCGATGACTTGGTCAGTTTATCGTGTGTGTTCATGCTCATCTCCTTCGTGAGTGCGTAAATGCCTCTATGGGCCTTACACACCATTATTCGTTACTTCATCCACAAAGGTTACGTGCGTCGGCAAAAGAGGGCTGGCATTATGCAGCCCCGCCACGCGGCTTTCACTACAACGGATCGCCATCGTATAGTGAGGCTATAGATGCGAAGGGACAGCGATGACGGATGATGATGCGGATTCTCGCCTGCGCCAGCTAATGCGAGCAGCGCAGGAGGGAGATCGTGCGTCGTATGACCACTTGTTGCGGCAGATCGCCCCGATCATCCGCGCCGTCGTCCGGCGGCAGCGCAATTTTCTGGCCACTGAGGATGTAGAAGACCTGGTTCAAGAAGCGCTTTTGTCCGTCCACGCGGTGCGCGCGACCTACGATCCCGACCGTCCATTCATGCCCTGGCTGATGGCCATCGTGCGCAACCGTGTGGCCGATGCCGGGCGGCGTTACGCGCTCTCAAGGGCGGTCGAACAGGCAGCCGTAGATTTTTATGAAACCTTTCGACCCATGGAAACGAATATCAATGAAGAAGGCTACGGAGATCCCGAAAGGCTTCAACACGCCATTGGCAAACTTCCCGACGGCCAGCGCCGAGCGATAGAGTTGCTGAAGTTGAGGGGACTGTCCCTGAAGGAGGCTTCGCGCGAGACGGGCATGAGCGTAGTGGCGCTGAAGGTTGCTGTGCACCGGGCGACTAAAACGCTGCGCACGGCGTTGAAAAGGCATACTTGATGAACAGGACAGATGAGCTGATCGACCGGCTAGTCGCACACGATGGCCGAACCGGGCGGCTGCCGCCGCCGTGGCGGCGAGCCATCGGGTGGCTGGCCCTTTCTCTGCCCTATGTTGCCTTGATTGTCTTGGCTGTGGGACCCCGCGCCGACCTTGTACAGAAGATGTCCGATGCCAGGTTCCTCATCGAGGAAACTGCAATGTTCGTGACTGTCCTATTTGCCGCATTGGCCGCGTTCTGCGCCGTGGTTCCGGGTAGTCCCCGTCGGCTTCTGCTATTGCCTGTGTTGCCGCTTGGGGTCTGGTTGAGCAGCCTTGGGCAGGGATGCGTGGAAACTTGGCTCCGATTAGGGCCAGAAGGTCTATCTTTGAGGCCGGATTGGATCTGCCTGCCCGCGATCATGTTGGTGGGCGCCATTCCTGCGATCGCCATGGCCCTTATGCTGCGCAAGGGCGCGCCACTCTTTCCCCATGCGGCGGTGGCGCTGGGCGGCCTTGCCGCCGCCGCGCTGGGAAACTTCGGCCTGCGACTTTTCCACACGACGGACGCGAGCTTAATGGTGTTGGTCTGGCAGTTCGGCAGCGTCGCTTTGCTCGCTCTGATCGCCGGATGTTTAGGCCCCTATGTTCACAACTGGCGAAAAATTTTGCCTTTCTCTCAACGGGGAAGCATCGGCTAAGCTCCATTCTCTAAGCGCCAGCGAGATCCCCATGCAAGCGTATGCTTCGCCCGCGCAATCAAGGCAGACCAGCCTCGGTAGGGATGAAGCTCGCGCCGCGCAAGCGGAATGTGGGCCTGTTGCGGTCGCCACGACCTCTTCCGGCAGTGAGATTCTCGCCGCCGCGACGATGGCGCCCGTGGGCAGGAGGTGAAGCAGCTTCAGCGCCGGGATGCGGCGCCGCATGGACAACTGCCGGCGCCCGGACAATGCGAGGCTTCCAGACATTCTCGTTGGGTATGGTGCTCAGCAGCCTTAAGCACCCGAGGATTGTTTACGAGGCGCCCAATGACGATAGAACCGTGGAGGTGTTGATGCTCTCCCTCATGTCTCGAGCGTCTGTTTAAGTGCTCTGAGCAGCGACACGTAAATCTTCCGGCAGAAGGCAACAGCCTCATCGCTCTTTGCCTCCCAGCTTGAAGACCATTCTATAAAAGTGCTATTGGAGTCTGTTACAGGACGTAATTGAACTAGGCCATAGTAATTTTGGACTTCTCCTTTGGAGACTGGAGATGGTCCGTCCTCAATTCGGTATCCGAGGCGATGGTCCTTGTCATTGAGTTCCACCAGGGTCTCCAGAAAGGCGCCGTTTAGCCGACGGCGTGCGCCAATCTGATCGCCTTGCTTATCACCAACCGCCTTGCATTCTTGTATGACATCAGGCGCCCACGACAGCTCATGAAAATTCCGCACGGCTTGCCACGCGCGATCGACAGGAACATTGATCACGATTGACTGATAAGTTCTGGGCATTAATTCCTCCTGTTGGGGCGAGATCAAGTCCGACACCAAGCTTAGAATATCGAATTACACTTGGAGGCGCGAGTGGTAACCGCGAATCTGCTTCAAGGCAATCACACTCCCAGTTACACCGGCATTCCGAGCATCGTCTTCATACCTCCTGCGATTGGGCGAGTGAGCCTGCTGGAGGAGGGGCGCAAGCAGCAAGCTCATCCGCTTGGGTCGCCTTGGTCATTGGCGGGAGCGATGGCGAATGCAGTGGCTCCCCGTACTTGCTACGGTTCAATTATCTTGGCCGCTGCCACTCCTGGACTCGGTGACGTGCGTAATCCGCCACGAATACCGTGTCGTTATCGTCTATTGCTACTGCGATTGCCGTGTGCCCCAGTTCGGGTGGGGTGCGTCCGAAGGCGGTGAGAAACTGACCCTCGGGCGTAAATTTCTGCACCCGATCATTATAGAAATCGGCTACGAATACGTTGCCCCTAGGTCCTAAGGCGATCGAGGTCACCGTGATGAACCAGCCGTTGAATGGGCCATAGATGTTGGCGGCGAACGGTCCGCCCCACTTGCGCAAGAACTGACCCTTCGGGTCGAATACCTGTACTCGGTCGTTGTAACCATCGGCCACGAATAGGGTCCCGTCGTCTGTTACAGCCACATCGGTCGGGTAACTGAATTGGCCAGGCGAGGCGTCTGGTTCTTCACCTCCGCCCCACTGGTTAAGGATTCGGCCATTGGCAGTGAGGTGTAGCACTCGCTGGTTATACGTGTCGGCTACATACAACGTGCCATCCGCGGCCGCGGCCACGCCGCCCGGTTTATTCAAACCATCCTCGGGCGCAATGACTCTATTCGGAGTGCCGTCCAATGAAAAGACGTGGATCATCTCCGTGAAGAAATCCGCGACGTAGAGTTTATCCCCAACAATATCTACGTTCATCGGACGCTGCAGGCCATCTTGGAATGCGCGTTTGAAGCGGCCTTGCTGATCGAAGACTTGGATGCGTCCATTGCGGGCATCGCTGACGAAGACCTCATCATCGGTGACGGCAATGCCGGTCGGTTCGTTAAACCGTCCTGGCTTCGTACCTTTTCCTCCCCAGACCTTCACAAGTTCATAGGACGGCTCTTCGGCGCCGGGCACCCAGATGAAATAGGCGAGCCCGAGCAGGATAAGCAGGGCCAGCGCCACGCCACCCATGACCTTTAGAAGGCGACGAAAGAAGGACTTCATCGTGACTCCTTTGTTGTCCTTACTTCAGGATCATGGCCCCAGCGCGAGGCGGACGCTCTGATCTGAGAAGGGGGCGTTTGGACCATCAAGATGACTTTCTAGCACCTTGAGTAGGCTCTATGTCAAGCGTTTGTGCCGATGCCTGGCTTTGGGTCTTTCGATAGGCCTTGACTTCGAGTTAACTCCAGGGATTAGCCTTTTCTTGGCTTCAAGAGCGCCTGACGGTTATCGATCAAGCCATTGCCGGTAAACGTTACGGCTACCACTGTCGAGAGGAGAGATCACAGATGCGTAAGCTTACAGCCGGTTTATTTGCCAGCCTTTTGTGGGCGACCACGGCTTTTGCTGGCGGCCCTAAGTATGAGCTCGGCGTGGCCGGGCTCGCCTGTCCATATTGCGCCTATGGCCTGGAGAAACAGTTCAACGAGATGGAAGGCGTGGAGTCCATCGAGTTCGATCTCAAGCAAAGCCGCGCCGTGGTGCAGATGGCCCAGGGCCAGTCCCTGAGTGAGGCGCGCGCCCGTGAGGCCGTGGAGGATGCGGGATTCACGTTGGGATCCTTTGGACGGATCAAGGCCACGGCGAGCCCCAATGATGAATGAATGGGGCCGGTTGTGGGTGATCGCCACGGTGGGCCGCGCCGTGTTGGTCGCGTCGGGAGCCGCACAAGGCGCCCCGATCACCTTCGACACGGCGCTGCCGGTTGGCAGGGGTGAGTTCATCTGGCGCGAGCAGGTCATCAGTCGCGAGCGCGAGGCCGACGGCCTCATGGACCCCGAGGTTTCGGCCACGGCTCTGGCCAATGTCCTGGGTTATGGCGTGACCGGAAAGCTCGCGCTGTTCGGGGTGATTCCCTATTTCTTTGAGCGCGAGCTGGAGGCCACCACGCCGATGGGGCGGATCACCCGGGATACCGAAGGGTTCGGTGACTTGACCTTGTTCGGGCGCTACACGGCGTACCAGTATGACCGCCTTGGCAGTACGTTCCGGATAGCGCCGACCCTCGGCGTCAAGGCGCCTACGGGCGACGACGATGATCGGGATGCGTTCGGAGAGCTGCCACGCGCCCTTCAAGTTGGGACCGGGGCCTGGGATGGCTTTGCCGGGATTGTGGGCACTTATCAGACCCTGGAATATCAGACCGACGCGCAACTCTTGTATCGCGTCAACGGCGAAGACGAGGGCTTCAGCCCAGGCGATGAGGTCCGACTGGATGCCTCGCTTCAGTACCGGCTCTGGCCGCGCGAGCTTAAGACGGGTGTACCCGCGTTTGTCTATGGCGTGCTAGAGACCAATCTGTCCCATCGGGAACGCGACGAGGTCGGCGGCAGGACCAACCCCGATTCCGGCGGCACGCAGTGGTTCATTACCCCGGGGCTTCAATATGTTGGGCGGCGCTGGGTCCTCGAGGCCGCCGTACAATTGCCCGCGGTGCAGGACCTGCACGGCGACGCCTTGGAAGATGAGTACATCGTGAATGCCGGATTCCGGTTTAACTTCTAACACTGGAAAAGTCTCAAAGCCGTCAGTCACGCCCGTACGTTGTTGACAGGTCACAGAAAGCGCATCAGCAGGGTTGAGTCGACGGCTAATCCGGCATCGGGCAAAAGGTACAATGCTTGCCGAAAGGGGATTTTTCCCGTCCGAGGAGTCAGATGGTATATGGCCGAATGCCACATCGGTGAAGCCTCTAAGAGGCTTGGGCTCAGCCCGGATACCCTTCGCTATTACGAAAGGATCGGCCTGTTGCCGCCAGTGGCACGTAATCTGTCGGGATTGCGCGTGTACGATGGCAAGGACTTCGCGCGGCTGAGATTTATCCAACGCGCGCAGAAGATGAACTTTACGCTCGCGGAGATCAGTCAACTCTTGAAAATGCGGGAAACCAAGCAAGCACGTACCGAGGTGCGTGACTTGGCGCATCACAAGCTTTTACAAATCGAGAATCGTCTAAAGGAACTACGCGTGCTGCGTAAAGAACTGCGAGAGCTCGTTGAGCTTTGTCAAGGGGCCAAGGCCGGGTGCCCAATCATCGAGCGCTTTGATCACGAAGATTAGTCCTCGGTCGTCATAGAATTCGGAAGCGGTGGGTTAGTCCGCCGAACCAGCGAACAAGATGTCGACGATCGGGCACTCAGGAACTGAGCCGCCTTCACACTGAGCGAGCATATCGTTCAGGACGCGCTCCAGGTTCTTCAAATCCTCCATACGGCGGCGGACGCTTTCTCGGTGCCTGAGCGCGAGTGCCTGCACTTCTGCGCAGGTGTAATCCCCACCATCGACCAAGCGCAGCAAACTCCTGACATCGTCGAGCGAAAATCCGAGTGCTCGGGCACGACGCACGAAGTTGACACGCCTCAGGTGCGCCTGGTTGTAGACACGGCGCCCGCTTTCCGTCCTGGGAGGTTTCGGCAAAATGCCGATGCGCTCGTAATAGCGGATCGTCTCAATATTGACGCCGGTGCGCCTGGATAAGACGC
>JBOIDC010000040.1:0-35650 GCA_050740315.1 Gammaproteobacteria bacterium
GCTGCTGGAGCCGATCGGCAACGTTCCGCCGGCAGAGCTCGAGGCGTCGTACTATCATTCAGCGAGTCAGCTGCCGATCATGGTCTGACTCAACCCCGGAGGTCTCCGGAAAACCCGGGGCGGTTCAATCGCAGGCTTTCTGAATGGGCTGGCTTTGCAGAAATTCCCGCCGGAGAACGGCCGCTCACTCCCAGTAATCAAGATTGCTCAGCTGCGCGCCGGATCGACGGCAGGAGCCGATACGGCGAGCGCAGACTTGAACAACGATTACATCGTCGAAGATGGAGATGTTCTGTTCTCGTGGTCTGGCTCGTTGGAGTGTAAGCTTTGGTGCGGTGGTCGGGGTGCACTCAACCAACATCTTTTTAAAGTCACCTCAGCGGACTACCCAAAGTGGTTCTACTATCTCTGGATTCACGAACACTTATCCAGTTTCAGACACCGCAGCCGGTAAGGCAACTACGATGGGGCATATCCAACGTCATCACTTGTCGGACGCGAAGGCCATCTTGCCTGATAGTGAAGTGTTTGCCGCCGCGGATAAGGCTTTGTCACCACTCATTGAACAGATCGTTCAGCGCCAGATCGAATCCCGCGCCCTCGCCGCCCTGCGCGACGCGCTACTGCCCAAGCTCATCTCCGGCGAGCTTCGCGTCAAGGATGCCGAGTGCGTGGTGGCGGCTTGGTTTTAGTCGTGCCTACCACGTCTGACCAGATCGATTTGTGGAGGCAGGCTCCTTCAGAGCATCAGCGGCTGGAGTTCAAAGAAGCGAAAACACAATTCGATAACGAAAGGCTCTACGGCCACTGTGTTGCAATCGCAAATGAAGGCGGCGGACATCTGTTACTCGGTGTTGCTGACAAGCCCCCAAGACCCGTGGTCGGCACAAGGGCGTTTCGTGATCCGGTCGGTATGGCCGAAAAGTTATTCCAGGCAGTCGGGTTCCGCGTTGACATTGAGGAGGTTGCGCATCCGGACGGCCGGGTACTCGTATTTCACGTTCCGTCCCGACCGCGCGGGACCGCGTATCAGCTTAATGGCGCATACCTGATGCGGTGCGGCGAAGCGCTAATGCCGATGAGCGAGGATCAGCTCCGAAAGATTTTCGCCGAAGGCGAACCGGACTGGCTGGAGGAGTACGCGAAGATCGGTCTCGATGCGCCAGACGTGGTTGATTTGCTCGATACGCAGAGGGCGTTTGAATTGCTCAAGCTGCCTTATCCTGCCAAGCGCGCGGGGGTCATAGACCGATTGCTCAGCGAACGGCTTATCGATGAATTGAACGGCAGGTATGCGATTCGCAGGCTCGGTGGGTTGCTGCTGGCCAAGCGGCTGGAGGATTTTCCCGATCTTACGCGCAAAGCTCCAAGGGTGGTCGTTTACACTGGCACATCTAAACTCGAAACCCGGCTTGATCAAACTTATACAAAAGGCTACGCAGTGGGATTCCAGGGGCTGGTGCGCTTCATCATGTCCCAGTTGCCTCAGAATGAGGTCATCGAGGATGCGCTGCGTAAAGAAGTCAAGTTGGTGCCTGAGGTCGTTGTTCGAGAATTGGTGGCTAACGCGCTGATTCATCAGGATGTCGCGATGAGCGGCGTTTCAGTGATGGTGGAGCTTTACAGTAACCGGATTGAAATTTCGAACCCTGGGGAGCCGGTTGTACCGGTCGAGCGCTTTATCGATGGCTATCAATCTCGTAACGAGCGCCTTGCAGACTTGATGCGGCGAATGGGCATCTGCGAGGAAAAAAGCAGCGGGATCGATCGTGTGGTCAGTGCAGTTGAGGCTTATCAATTACCGGCACCTGATTTCCGGGCTGCCCACCGTCGCACCGTCGTAATCCTCTATGGTCCCAAAGATTTTGAGGCCATGGATCGAGATGATCGCATACGCGCCTGTTATCAGCATTGCGCGTTGAAGTGGGTAATGTCGGAGCGCATGACGAATCAGTCGTTGCGCGACCGGTTTCATCTGGCAGAGAGCAAGAGTGCGATCGTCTCTCAGATAATCGCCGCGACCATGGAAGCGCGACTGATTAAACCAGACGAAAAGGTCGGCAGCTCGCGCAAATATGCCCGTTACCTGCCTTTCTGGGCGTGATCTCATTTAAGCGACCGCGGTTCTCCGACTGATTACCGGATGGATAGTTTTGGATAATCAAGAACTTACTTATTTAAGCGTTTGCCCTATGCTTTGCGGGATTAACTGACCAGGATAAATGCGATCAGAGATTCAGACATATTCCCTCGGATCAGTGTCAATGCGAAATATCTTCATTAATTTGCTCTGCTATTAACATATTAAGGTGAGTAACAACTGAAATTAGATTTACTATATAACTAATTGATTTTGTTACATATGCATCCGCTACTGCAACAACACCGCTCCGAAATCGCCGATCTTTGCCGCCGCTACCGCGTGCATCGTCTCGAAGTCTTCGGTTCGGCCGCTCGCGGCGGTGACTTCGACCCGGAGAAGTCCGATGTCGATTTCCTTGTCGAGTTTGATTCCCCAGCCCTAGACGGATTCGCGAGCAACTACTTCAACCTTCAGGAATCTTTGCAGGAGTGAGTCGGGCGGAAGGTGGACCTCGTGTCGCGTTCGGCGATCCGCAATCCTAACTTTCTTGTGGATATAGAGAAGACGCGAGAGCCGCTCTATGAAGCATGACGCTCACACGTAAGCAATAAAGTCCGCGAAGCGGCACACTCGTCATTGCTGGTGAAACTTGAGGGGAGAGTTTCTAAACCGATGTTGACCGAGGAAACCGTTGAACAGGCCGCGCTCGATTGGCTTCGAAGTCTCGGCTATAGCGTCGAGCACGCTGCTGAAATCGCACCGGGTGAACCGGGCAGCGAGCGGGCCGATTTCGCTCAAGTTGTGCTGGAGCGGCGGCTGCACAATGCGCTCGCACGCCTGAATCCGAAGCTGCCACCCGAAGCGCTTGACGACGCCTTCCGTAAAATCACCCGTCCTGAAGGTCCAACGCTGGAAACCCACAATCGCGCATTTCACCGCATGCTGGTCGATGGGGTTGCGGTCGAGTATCGCCGACCGGACGGCTCCATCCGCGGCGCACAGGTGCGCATTCTGGATTACGAGAAACCCGACGAGAACGACTGGCTGGCGGTCAATCAATTCACCGTCGTCGAGAACAAGCACACCCGCCGGCTTGACGTGGTGCTGTTCGTCAACGGACTGCCGCTGGTGCTGATCGAGTTGAAGAGCGCGGTCAGCGAGGATGCAACGGTCTGGCACGCTTTCCGGCAGTTCCAAACGTATAAGGCCGAGCTTCCCACTCTGTTTGCCTACAACGCGCTGCTGGTGATCTCCGACGGCGTCGAGGCGCGCATCGGCACGCTCACCGCCGGACGTGAGTGGTTCAAGCCGTGGCGAACCATCGCCGGCGAAGCGCTCGCGCCGGCCACGATGCCCGAGCTGCGGGTGATGATCGAGGGCGCCTTCGAAAAACAGCGGCTGATTGATCTCATCGGTCACTTCATCGTTTTCGAGGACGAAGGCAGCGGCAAGCTCATCAAGAAGATGGCCGGCTACCACCAGTTCCACGCCGTGCGCGTGGCGGTTTCGGAAACGATGCGCGCCGCGCAACTTGGTCAGGCAGAGGCAAGAGGACGTTATGAAAGTGGCACGAAGCACGGCGGCGACGTGGGCGATCGCCGCATCGGCGTCGTGTGGCACACGCAGGGCTCGGGCAAGAGCCTGACGATGGCCTTTTACGCCGGGCGCGTGATTCGTGAGCCGGCGATGGCGAACCCGACGATCATTGTCCTTACCGATCGCAATGATCTCGACGACCAGCTTTTCGGTACGTTTTCGCGCTGCCGGGATTTGCTGCGCCAGCCGCCCGCGCAGGCGGACAGCCGCGCAGACCTGCGAGCGAAGCTCGCCGTGGACGCCGGTGGCGTAGTGTTTACGACGATTCAGAAATTCCTGCCCGAGGCGCCCTCACCCCGGCCCTCTCCCGCGCACGGGAGAGGGGGACAGAGGGAGGCCCCCTCACCCGTTACCGCGCAGGGGAGAGGGGGACAGGCGCTCTCGGACCGGCGCAATATCGTGGTGATCGCCGACGAGGCGCACCGCAGCCAGTACGATTTCATCGACGGTTTCGCGCGCCACATGCGCGACGCCTTGCCGAACGCTTCGTTCATCGGGTTCACCGGCACGCCGATTGAGCTCACGGACAAAAATACGCGCGCGGTATTCGGCGACTACATCAGTGTGTACGACATCCAGCGCGCGGTCGAAGACAAGGCCACCGTGCCGATCTACTACGAGGGCCGGCTTGCGAAGCTGGGCCTGGTCGAGGCCGAACGGCCAAGCATTGACCCTGAGTTCGAGGAAATTACAGAAGGCGAAGAGATCGAGCGCAAGGAAAAGCTCAAGACCAAGTGGGCGCAGCTCGAGGCCATCGTCGGATCTGAAAAGCGGGTGAGGCTGATCGCGCGCGATATCGTCGAGCACTATGAAAAGCGCCTGGAGGCCATGGAAGGCAAGGCGATGGTGGTCTGTATGAGCCGGCGCATTTGCCTGGATCTTTACCGCGAGATCGTCGCACTCCGGCCGGACTGGCATCACGAGGACGACGAGAAAGGCGCCATGAAAGTGGTGATGACCGGCTCGGCATCCGACCCGCTGGCCTGGCAGCCGCATATTCGCAACAAGGTGCGTCGTGAAGCGCTGGCCCATCGTTTCCGCGACTCGAAAGATCCGTTTCGCATTGTCATCGTGCGCGACATGTGGCTTACGGGCTTCGACGCGCCCAGTCTGCACACCATGTACCTGGACAAGCCCATGCGCGGCCACGGCCTCATGCAGGCGATCGCCCGTGTGAACCGCGTGTTCCGCGACAAGCCGGGCGGACTGGTGGTGGACTATCTCGGGCTCGCGCCCGCGCTGAAGGCGGCCCTTGCGACCTATACCCAGAGCGGCGGGACGGGACGGACGGCGATCGATCAGCAAGAAGCCGTCGCCCTCATGCTCGCCAAGTACGAGATCTGCCGCGGCCTCTTTCACGGCTTTGACTACTCCAAGTGGATCGGTGGCGCGGCAACAGAACAAGTCAGTCTCCTGCCCGCCGCGCAGGAACAAATCCTCGCGCAGCAGGACGGTAAGGACCGGCTGCTGCGCACGGTGCACGAGCTTTCGCAGGCTTTCGCCCTGGCAGTACCTCACGAGGAGGCCATCCGCATCCGTGATGACGTGGCTTTCTTCCAGGCCGTGCGCGCCGGTCTGGCGAAGCGGGCTCCGGCAGAGGCCAGGACCCAGGAGGAACTTGACCACGCGGTGCGCCAGATCATCTCGCGCGCGGTCGCGCCGGAAGCGGTAGTCGATATCTTTACGGCCGCCGGGCTTGAGAGGCCGGACATTTCGATCCTGTCGGACGAATTCTTAAGCGAAGTGCGCGGCATGCCCCAGCGTAACCTTGCCGTCGAGGTGCTGCGCAAACTTCTCGCCGGTGAGATTCACATGCGCAGGCGCAAGAATATAGTGCAGGCGCGCTCGTTCGCCGGGATGCTGGAACAGACGCTGCGCCGCTATCAGAACCGAGCGATCGAGGCCGCGCAGGTTATCGAAGAGCTGATCGCGCTGGCCAAAGACATGCGCGCGGCGAATGCGCGCGGTGATGCGCTCGGACTCAGTGAAGATGAGCTCGCGTTCTACGACGCTTTGGAGAGCAACGACAGCGCGGTCAAGGTGCTTGGCGACGACACCCTGCGAACGATTGCGCGAGAGCTGGTGGCGCAGGTGCGCAAGAACGTCACGATCGACTGGACCATGCGCGAGAACGTCCGCGCTCAGCTTAGAGTGCTGGTGAAACGCATCCTTCGCAAGTACGGCTATCCGCCCGACAAGCAGGAGAAGGCGACGCTGACCGTGCTGGAACAGGCCGCGGCGCTTTTCCAGGGCTGGGCGCTCGCTTGCTGACTCAGACCGATACGGCGCGGGGGCGCCGGATGTAAAATGAAGCACGCCATTCCATCGAGGATCGATGCATGTCGCGCGCGCGGTGTCTGCTTCAATGGTGCGTCATCGGCCTGCTGGTCTTGAGCCCGGATATTTTCTCCGCCACGGCCGTGGTGGACTCCGATGATGGCGTATTTGGCTGCAGCAGCGGCGATGGCGTCGACTTCGGCGACAATGACGATGACGAGAAAACCTTCAGCTTCGATTTCTCGAATTCGGCGCGCGGCTGGACGGGCGGGTTTGCGGATTATCCCTTTGGGCAGGAAGCCTTCTTCGAACTGCTCTTCGACCTGCGGCCGCTCCTGCCCGATCTCAATCCCAATCGCAACGGGCTTTTTATCTCTGGCGCCAACCGCAGCGACGACCTGTTCATGTTCGTGAAACGGCGGGTGACCGGGCTGACGCCTGGCGCCGCGTACTCCGTGGTGTTCGAGGTCTCGATCGGCTCCGAGGCGGGCAGCGATTGCGCCGGTATCGGCGGCTCGCCGGCCATCGCGCTGAAGGCCGGCGCGTCGGCCACAGAGCCGCTGGCGCTGCCGGACGCGAACGGATTCGTGCGCATGAACATCGACATCGGCAACCAGAGTCAAAGCGGCGCCGATGCGCGGGTGCTGGGCGATATCGGCGTGGACGTGGACTGCGCGAACCCGGTGTTCAAGGCCAAGCAGCTGCGAACCTCTACCGGCGATTTGCTCACCGTTACGGCCGACGACGACGGCGGCGCCTGGCTCCTGGTGGGCACGGATTCATCGTTCGAAGGCGCCACGCGCCTGTTCTACACCGCAATCGAGGCGCGCTTTTCGTTGCGGTGAGTCGTCACGCCGCCCGTTTGGGACTTATCGTTCAAGAGGGTCGCGGCGGTATTCAGCTTGCCTACGAAGAACCTTAGCCTTAAACTAGTAATACATTGTTTTACGAAAATGGAACTATGGTCAAAACCATCACAAAAGTTGGCAATTCTCACGGCCTTATCTTCGACACGACGCTGCGCGAGTTGACCGGACTGAAGGCGGGTGATCAAGTCAACGTTACGGTGCACGCGGGCGGTACCCTCACCATCACACCGATTACGCCAATCGTCGCCGAAGATGAGGCGCAAACCCGCGCCCGAAAGCTGATCAAGCGCAATAGCAAGCTGTTCAAACGCCTGGCATAACCGGTTTATGCGTCACCTGACGGTCGACGCAGTGCTTGCCATTCATGAAGAGGTGCTTGCCGCGCACGGAGGATTGACCGGGCTGCGTGACCGGGCGTTGCTGGAATCGGCCATAGCGGCGCCGCAGGCGTCGTATGGCGGAGAACCGCTGTTAGAGGATGCGATAGAAGTCGCGGCGGCTTACCTGTTCTATCTGTGTCGCAATCATCCGTTTGCGGATGGCAACAAGCGCACCGCACTCGCTGCGTGCCTCGTATTTCTGGAAGCCAATGGTCTGCTGTCTAAACCGGATGTCCCGGCACGCGACATTGACAATTGGGAGGCGCTGGTGCTGGACCTCGCTGCCTCGAAGACTGACCGCCAGCAAACCACGGAGCGCCTGCGCGGGTTATTAACGCATTAATCAACGCGCCAGTCTGCGCGTACCCGCTCAAGCTGTTCGCACATGATCCCCGCGCCCTGCAGAATACGCGGCGTGTGGCGCTGAATGAGATCCGGATCGATGAAAAAAACGTGCTTGCCCGCGACCGCCCGCAGTTCGGGAAACTCACGCCAGGCGCGTACCGCATCGCCCGCGCCGCTGACGATGATGGCGTCCGGATCGCGCGCCAGCACCGACTCGATGCTGATCTGCGGCGCCAGCATCGGCGATTCCGCGAACGCGTTGCGTCCGCCGCACAGGCGCATGACCTTGCTGATGAGGTGCGCACCGTTGACCGTGGTCAGCGGTGCGTGCCACACCTCGTAGAACACGCGGACCTCGGGCCTGGCCGCATTGTCCTCGCGCAGCGCGCGCAGGCGGCGGCGGAATTTTCTGGCGGCCGCCTGTGCCGTCGCCTGCGTGCCCGTCAGACGCCCCAGTCTGGCGACGTGATCCGCGATATCGTGCAGCTCGCGTGGTTCGGTGACGTAAACCGGCACGCCGAGTGCGCGCAAGCGCTGCACCAGCGCCCGCGGGCTGCCGCTGCCCCACGCGACCACCAGGTCCGGCCGCAACGCCAGCAGCGCTTCGAGATTGAGTTCGCCGTAATTGCCGATGCGCGGAATGGCCCTGGCCGCCGGGGGATAATCGCTGTATTCCACTGTTCCAACCACGCGCGCGCCGGCGCCGGCGGCGAACAGCAGCTCGGTGATGTGCGGCGCCAGGCTGATAATGCGCTGCGCCGGCCACGCGAGTTTCAGCACGTCGCCACGATCGTCGACCGCCGTGACCTGCGAGGACGCATGCGGGGACACGAACGCCAGCAGCAGGACCAGCAGATAACGCGCCTTCATCATAATGTCAGCACGCTGCGGCGCGCGCCGGCTATTGGAGATAGAACGACACCGGCACCACCAGTTCGATGCGCGCCTGCCTCATCGCGTCCGGCAGCGGCGGCAGCGGCTCGGCGCGCTGGATCAGATCTTCGACCTCGCTGTCCAGCGCCGCGTAGCCGGAGCTCTCGTCGATGTTGAAAGACAGTACGTTGCCATCACGATCCATCACGAAGCGCAGCTGTACGGTGCCCTCCTGGCGCATGCGCTGCGCCATGTAAGGGTATTGCTTGTGCTGCTCCAGCCACACCCGCAGTTCCGCGAAGTAATCGGCGCGCTGACCCGGCGTGCCGCCGCCGGATTGCGCTTGCAAGGTTTTGCCCGAGCTGGCGCTCCCGCGCTCTGGCTCCAGCATGGCCTGCTGATTGGGCGGCGGCGTTGACGGGGTTACCGGCGCTTGCGGTTCCAGCGCCTGTTCCGGCGGCGGTTGGGGCTCCGGTTCGGGCGGTGGCTCCGGCTCAGGTGGCGGTTCGGGTTCTGGTGGTGGTTCAGGCTCGGGTTGTGGCGGTGGTTCCGGCTTAGGAATGGGCTCGGCCTCGACCGCGTTTTCGGGCGGCGGTTCCGGTTCCGGTTCGGGTTCAGGCAAAGGCTCCGGCTCCTGCATTGCGACCCGCTCGGGCGGCGGCGGTTTGGGTGCTTCCGGCTCGACGGTTTCCGGCTCGACCGGCGCGACCGTGGTGGCCTGCTCCGCCTCGCTCACGATCAGTTCCGGCTCCTCCGGCGGCGGCGCCTCCGGCTGGCTCACTGGCGTTGGCGTCGGCTGCAATGACTCGATGTTGACGGTTTGCGCCACGTATCGCGTGGGCGGCGTCTCCCGTCCGGGAGGTTCGTTCAACCTGGGCGTGTAGAAGAACAGCAATGGCACGATAACCAGGGCGTGCAGAATAACGGACAGAACAATGCCGTAACGCATGGGATCGGTTCGTGCCGGTGCTTACTGCGCGGCGTCTTCCGACAGCAGTGAGACCTGCGCGAAGCCCGCCGCGCCCGCGGCGCTCAGCAATTTCAGGACATTGCCATAAGGCACACCCTCATCCGCGCCAACGTAAACAGCGGCGTCGGGCCGCCTGGTCTTGAGGTCTTTAAGGCGCCCGAAGAATTCGCCTTCACTGATCTCGGCCCTGTCGATAAAAATCCGGTTCTGCCTGTTCAGCACGACCACGATCGGCGCGGGCGGCTTTTCCATGGGCTCGGCGCTCACCTTGGGCAACTCGACCGGCACTTGCAGCACCATCAGCGGCGCGGTCACCATGAACACGATGAGCAACACCAGCATGACGTCGACGAACGGTGTGACGTTGATCTCCGCCATCGGATGCAGATCGCTGCCGGCCTCCTCGACCGCGCCGCCCAGTTCCAGCAGATGCAGGGCCATTACCGGCCACCGCGCGGCGTGAGCTTCGCAAGCCGCCCGCCGTAGGTTCCGATAGCGGTCTGCACGCGGTTGGAATAAATGGCAAATTCGGTCGCGAACTTGTTATACGCCATGACCGCCGGGATGGCGGCTACCAGGCCGATGGCGGTGGCCAGCAGGGCCTCGGCGATACCCGGCGCGACCACCGCGAGGCTGGTATCGTGCGAGCGCGCGATCGCCGTGAAACTGTTCATGATGCCCCACACGGTGCCGAACAGCCCGATAAACGGCGCCGACGAACCCACTGTCGCGAGAAACGGCAGGCGTTTTTGCAGATCGCGCACGTCGCCGCTGAGCGCCGCGCGCATCGCGCGTTCGATGCGCTCGCGCGTATCGGCCCGGGATTCCGGCTTGCCGTCCGCCGGCGCGCCGTCTCGCCACTCGCGCGTGCCGGCTTCCACCACCGCGTAGGCGCGCGCGCTGCCGGGATTCGGCTCGAACGTCTTGTCGGTATCGAGCTCGCGTTCCAGGCGCGTCACCGAGCGCCGCGCCCTGATGAGCTGAAGCGTCTTGACGATGATGATCGCCCAGCACCATACGGAGAAAAAAACCAGCACGATCACTGCGGCCTTGACCACCGGATCGGCATTGAGCAGCAGCTCTTGCAGCAATGTATGAGACGAAACGGGAAGCGTGGACGTTGGGTCCATGATCAAGACTCCTTGCAAATTAAACAGTCGTGAATCGGGCACGGCTCAGGCGCTGCGCCATCGATCCGGCGCCTACTTCTCGGGACACTTGGAACCGCCACGACGAGATGAGTTGCTAAAACTAAACCGTCATAGCAAGGGGATGCCTCGCAAACATGAAAATACCCCCCAGGTGGCGAGTCAGACAAACCGCTGGTACCTTGTCAAATGATAATCAAAATCGTTTCATAAAGGAAACCGCTCGACCGCCGCGCCCGTGTGCCTTGCGTTAGCCGATTTCGCGTTGACGCTGCCCCATGCTGCGTGCGGCCGCAATTCCGACAGATCAGACACGTAACCACTCAAGGGCCCACGCGCGGGAATGGGCCCGTGATCGCCAGGGTCAGGCCTCTTTTGTAAATGTTGACGAACAGGGTGCGGCCATCGGGCGCGAAGCACACGCCCGCCAGTTCGGAGGCCTTGTAGGCGTTCTCGGCAAATGGATAGAGCGCACCGCCGGGTGTGACACCCACCAATGAGCACCGCGTTTTCGCGTCCTCGCACACGAGCAGGTCGCCCCACGGCGTCAGCGTCAGATTGTCGCAACTATCCAGCGCGCGCCGATCGCTGCTTTCCACAAACAATTCCAGCCGGCCGGGCGCTTCGCGCTCGCGCTGCTCGCCTTCGAACGGACTGGGCCGGTAACGGAAGATCTGTCCGGCGCACAGCGCGCCGCCCGAGGTACAGCAAAAATAAAGCTCGCCGTTGCCGGAGCATATCCCTTCGCCGCGCGCGAACAGCGCCGCACCGTCCGCGTGGCCCCGCATGCGCAGATCGTCGTTTGGCGACTCGACCTGCTTAAGGTCCAGCCACCGCACCTCAATGGGCTTGTTGACCGCGAGTACTTGCCTGTTGTGGCCGGGCCAGTTGCGCGTATCCGCCGACTTCCAGCCCGTCAACGCCAGCGCCTGCAGGCGGCCGCCCGCGACAAGCCGACCGGGTTCGTCCGGCAGAAAACGGTAGATCAGACTATCTGCTTGATCTTCGGTGAGATACACGATGCCGGTGGCGGGATCCACCGCCGCCGCCTCGTGCTTGAAGCGGCCCAGCGCGGTGAGCGGAACAGGATCGACCGGTTCTCGCGCGCCGGCCGGTACTTCGAACACCCAGCCGTGCTCGCGGCCACGGAAAAAATCCGGACGCGCCACCGTCTCCTCGCAGGACAGCCACGATCCCCAGGGCGTGGGGCCGCCGGAACAGTTGCGTTCGGTGCCGGCCAGACTCAGGTATTGGCGCTCCACACGCCTGGCGCGCGGATTGTAGATCAAGGTGGTGGTACCGCCCTGGCCTGCCCCGCAGCCGCCCGTATCGTACAGGCGATCACGCGCGATGCGCCGCAGGCGCTGCTGATACCGCCCGAACGGACCGGCCGTTACGTGAAAAGGTTGCAGTTCGTGATTGCACACCAGCGCCACGCGGCCATCGCCGGCATCGAATGCGGCCATGCCGTCGTGCGCGCCCGGCACGTAAAGACCGTCATCCATGAGCTGTCCCGCGCGCGAGACGATCGTGTAAGAGAAACCGCGTGGCAGATCCAGCACCCGCTCGGGATCGGGCTGCAGCGCCCCGAACGGAGACTTCATGCGCGGAGCCGAATGACTCGCCACGTCCGCGCCCAGCGCCGCGCGCAGCCCGACGAATGCGCCGGCCGCACCGGCGGCGGCCAGAAATCCGCGGCGGGTGAGCATCAGCCGGCCACCAATTCCGGTCCACTCACAGCGTTGGAAACTTGCGCATCGTTGTCATTGCATAGTGCGATAGGCAGGCGCCGCCGGAGTTCAACGACATGATCCGATTTTTTCCGGCGAGATAAGCTCGGAAGATCGCACAGGCGCCGCGCAGATGATACGGCAGCATATCTCAGGTCGAATCCGCGTGCCGGGCAACGTCCTCCCGCAGCTGTTTGGCCGCCTGCACCATGTTTTTCAATGCCTTATCCACCTCCGGCCAGTCACGGGTCTTGAGTCCGCAGTCGGGGTTGACCCACAGGCGTTCGGGTGGCACGCGCTCGGCGGCCTTCTGCATGAGCCCGACCATCTCATCCACGCTGGGAACATTGGGTGAATGAATATCGTAGACTCCGGGGCCGATCTCGTTGGGGTAATCGAAATCCACGAACGCCTCCAGCAACTCCATGTCCGAACGCGAGGTCTCGATGGTGATGACATCGGCGTCCAGCTCGGCGATGGCCGCGATAATGTCGTTGAACTCCGAGTAGCACATGTGCGTGTGGATTTGCGTCGCGTCCTCCACCCCGCCAGAGGCCAGCCGGAAACACCTGACCGCCCAGGCGAGATACGCCTGCCAGTCATCGCGGCGCAGCGGCAGGCCCTCGCGAAACGCCGGCTCGTCGATCTGGATGATGCGGATGCCGGCCGCTTCGAGGTCCGCCACCTCATCGCGCAGCGCCAGTGCGATCTGCGCGCAGGTGTCCGCCCGCAGCTGGTCGTCGCGCTCGAACGACCATTGCAGAATCGTGACCGGTCCGGTGAGCATGGCTTTCAACGATTTGTGCGTTAACGACTGTGCGTAGGCTATCCATTGCAGGGTCATGGGCTCAGGCCGCGACACGTCGCCATAGATGATCGGCGGCTTGACGCAGCGCGAGCCATACGACTGCACCCAGCCGCCCTGCGTAAAGGCGAATCCCTGCATCAGTTCGCCGAAATACTCGACCATGTCGTTGCGCTCCGCCTCGCCGTGCACCAGCACGTCCAGCCCGTAATCTTCCTGCTTGGCGATCACGGCCGCGATCTCTTGTTTCATGCGCGCCTCGTACGCCTCATTGGCCAGCTTGCCGGCCTTGTGATCGCGACGCGCGGCCCGAATCTCGCGCGTCTGCGGAAAGGAGCCGATGGTGGTCGCCGGAAACGCCGGCAGATCGAGCTGCTTGCGCTGCGCCCTGGCGCGCTCGGCGTAAGGATGCTGGCGGCGAGTCATCTCGGGCGTGATCTTGGCCACGCGCGCCTGCACGGACCGGTCATGGATGCGCGCAGACGCCCCCCGCGTTGCCACCGCCTCGCGCGACGCCGTCAACTGCGCGGCGACCGTCTCGGGCCCATCGTCCAGCGCGCGCTTGAGCGTCACGACCTCTTCAAGTTTCTGTTTGGCAAAAGCCAGCCACGACTTGAGCTCGTCGTCCAGCTTGCGTTCCTGTTCGAGATCCACCGGCGTGTGCAACAACGAACACGAGGGCGCCACCCACAGGCGCTCGCCAAGCCTCGCCTTCGCCGCGTCGAGCACGGCCAGCGAACGGTTGAGATCGTTGCGCCACACGTTGCGCCCGTCGATGATGCCGATCGACAAGACCTTGTAAACGGACAGCTGGTCGATCGCGAGTTGCGCGTCCTGCGGCGCGCGCACCGCGTCCACGTGCAGCCCTGCCACCGGCAGCCGCGCGGCCAGACTGAGATTGTCCTTAAGTCCGCCGAAATACGTGGTCAGCAGGGTCTTGATGTCGCGCGTCTGTAGACGGTTGTAGGCGGACTCGAACGCCTGCCGCCAGCGGCCCGGCAGATCCAGCACCAGGATCGGCTCGTCGATTTGTACCCATTCGACGCCCTGGCTGCGAAACCGGGAAAGGATCTCTGCATATACCGGCAGCATCTGTTCCAGCAGCGCCAGCTTGTCGAAGGCCGCGCCCTTGGTCTTGCCCAGCCACAGCCAGCTCATGGGCCCCAGAATCACCGGCTTGACCGTGTGTCCCAGCGCTTTCGCCTCCTCCACCTCGTCGAACAGCTTGCCGGACGCCAGCCGGAAGCTCTGCTCCCGGTGCAGCTCGGGGGTAATGTAGTGATAGTTGGTATCGAACCATTTGGTCATCTCGCAGGCGCGTACGTCTTCGCCCCGCGGCGCCCGCCCGCGCGCCATGCGGAAATAAGTGTCGATGTCCACGTCGCCCTGAATTTCGCCGAAGCGCGGCGGCACACAGCCCAGCAACGCGCTCGTGTCCAGCACCTGGTCATACCAGGAAAAATCCCCCACCGGCACCATGTCCAGACCCGCGTCGCGCTGCCATTCCCAGTGCCGCGCGCGCAGCTCCTTACCTGTATGCGCCAGACGGTCATGATCGAGCTGGCCCTGCCAGTACGCCTCGACCGCCTTTTTCAGCTCCCGTCTCAAACCGATGCGCGGAAACCCGAGGTTATGTGCAATCGTCAACTTGCCCTCCTGAATATTTGCTTGCGAAAACCGCATGCTGAATGCAAACTGAGTTGCATACAACTCATATGTATTCAAGTTAACTTGAAATTAATTCATGCTGGACATCAAGTCACTGCGCACCGTCAACGCGCTGCGCGAAGGCGGCAGCCTGCTGGCGGCAGCGGAGCGACTGCATCTCACGCAGTCGGCGCTCTCGCATCAGATCAAGGCGCTGGAAGATCACTTCAACACGCCGCTGTTCATCCGCAAGTCGCGGCCGCTGCGCTTCACGCCGGCCGGCGTGCGCCTGCTCGCCCTAGCCGACGAAGTGCTGCCGCGCATGTCCGCGGCCGAAGACGAGCTGCGCCACATCGCCGAAGGGCAGGCCGGCCGCCTGTTCATCGTGATCGAGTGCCACAGCTGCTTCGAGTGGCTGATGCCGACCATGGACGAGTACCGCCGCGCCTGGCCCAACGTCGAGATGGACTTGTCGCTGGGCTTCAGCTTCGAACCCTTGCCGGCGCTGGCGCGCGGCGACCTCGACCTGGTCGTAACTTCCGATCCGCAAACCATTAAAGACATCGATTACGAGCCGCTGTTCGGCTATCAGGCGCTGCTGGCGATGGCGCCGGACCATCGGCTCGCCAGACGCGAATGGATAGCGCCTGCGGACCTGCGTGCGGAGACCTTGATCACCTATCCTGTCGAACGCGCACGTCTGGATATCTTCACGCGCTTTATGGAACCGGCCGGGGTGACGCCGGCGGGCGTACGCACCGCGGAACTGACGGTAATGATGATGCAGCTGGTCGCGAGCCGTCGCGGGGTCGCCGCGCTGCCGAACTGGGCGCTGATGGAATACGTGGAGCGCGGTTACGTGGTGGCGCGGCCGTTGGGCGTAAACGGCATGTGGGGAACCCTTTACGCCGCCACCCGCCGCGGCGAACGATCGCGGCCTTACATGCGCGACTTTCTGCACATCGCCCGCCATCGCTCGTACAGTACCCTGAAAGGCATTCGCAGGCCCCAGTAGCCCGGGCGTCGATAGCCCGCGCGGTCAAGGCGCGCCGCCTGCGATCGCGGAGTTCGAATCGCCATCAGCGCCGGCGCGCTGGATGCGGCTCGCGACGGCGGCGCCGTGCCGTCCGGATTGTATACTTGGGTTCGTAACCGGCGTTGACGCGCCGGGTGCGCCGGCATCTTCATCAAGGTCATTGGAGGGTCTCATGTCATCCAGACGAACCGGGTTCGTCCTGTCCTTCGGCCTCATGCTCACAACGGCGTGTACCCAGCCGCATGGCTTTCCGCCGGGGCGTTGGATCGATCTGTCCTACGATTTCTCATCCGAGACGATCTACTGGCCCACGGCAAAGCCGTTCGAGTTGCAGACCGTCCATGCCGGCATGACCGAACAGGGTTTCTTCTACTCGGCGTATCAGTTCTGCGCCGCCGAGCATGGCGGCACGCATGTCGATGCGCCGATCCATTTTGCGAAAGGTCACAAGACGGTCGATGAAATCCCGTTAACGCAACTGATCGGCCCGGCGATCAAGATCGATGTCTCGGATAAGGTGGCCGCGAACCGCAATTACCAGATCAGCGCGGCAGATTTCACCGCCTGGGAAGCCCGCCACGGGACGATACCGGACGGGAGCATCGTGCTCCTGCAAACCGGCTTCGGGCGGTATTGGCCGGATCGGGCAAGATATCTGGGTACGGACAAGCGGGGCGCGGCCGGCGTGGCCGAACTGCGCTTCCCGGGGCTGCATCCCGATGCGGCCGCATGGCTGGTCGAAAACCGCGCGATCCGCGCGATTGGCATAGACACCGCCAGCATCGACTACGGTCAGTCGCAAACCTTCGGCAGCCATGTGGCGTTAATGACGCGGGACATCCCCGCGTTCGAGAACGTCGCCAATCTGCGGCGCGTACCGGCGACCGGGGCGCAGATCGTCGCATTGCCCGTGAAGATCAAGGGCGGTAGCGGCGGCCCGCTGCGGATCATCGCTTTGATACCCGATAATGCAAGATGATCGGCGCGAGCGCCGCGCATTATCGAGCCGCGCCGGTAAGGCGGGCATAGTTTCATGCTTCGGCGGATTCGCGATGGATGCGCCATTATGGACGCCGAGGCGCAAGAATAGGCATAACGGTTCGCTGCCTAAGATCGTTCGCCCGCTGGCTATGTCTTCGACTTGAACCATCGCAGACGCTCGTGCAGGCGCACCACCTGACCCACGATGATCAAGGTTGGCGCTTGCACGGCATTGTCCGACACAAGGCCCGGCAAGGTCGCGAGGTCACCGACCAGCACCTGCTGACGCGGCGTGGTGCCCTGGGCGATCATGGCCGCGGGCGTATTCGAAGGCAGGCCGTGCGCGATAAGCTCCCGGCAGATCACCGCCACGCCCAGAAGCCCCATGTAAAACACCAGGGTCTGGCGCTCGTGCGCCAGCATTTCCCAGTTGAGATCCACCGCACCATTGCGCAGATGTCCCGTCACGAATATGCACGCCTGCGCGTAATCGCGATGGGTCAGCGGAATGCCCGCGTAAGCCGCGCAGCCCGAGGCGGCGGTGATGCCGGGGACCACTTGAAACTGAATGCCCTCGTCCATCAGTGTCGCGATCTCCTCGCCGCCGCGCCCGAAGATGAACGGATCACCGCCTTTCAAGCGCAGCACGCGCTTGCCCTGCTTCGCCAGCCGGATCAGCAACTGGTTGATCTCCTCCTGCGCGACCGCCGGCCCGCGCGGATATTTGCCGGCATACAGGCGCTGTGCATCGCTTCGCACCAGATCCAGAATAGGCGCCGACACCAGCCGGTCGTAGACCACCACGTCGGCCTGATGCATGAGCCTTAAGGCGCGAAAGGTGAGAAGATCGGGATCGCCGGGTCCCGCGCCGACCAGATACACCTCGCCCGGCGGATTCGGTTGTTCGGCGGCGTGCTCGATCGCCTTGCGCAACATATCGCGCGCGTCGTCCATGCGGCCGGCGAAGACCGCTTCCGCGATCGCCCCGTGCAATACCTGTTCGCTGTAGCGACGCCGTTGCGCCTCATCCGGGAAGCGGCGCCGCATCGCCGGCCGGAAATCCTTGAGCAGCCTGGCGAGTTGGCCGTAAGCGGCCGGAACATAATTTTCCAGCCGCCCGCGCAAGTCGCGCGCCAGCACCGGTGAGGCGCCGCCGGAGGAAATGGCGATCTCCAGCGGCGAACGGTCGATCACGGACGGCAGAATAAAATTGCCGAGCGCCGCGTCGCTGGCGACGTTTACGGGCACGCCGCGGGCCTTGGCGAGGTCCGCGATACGGCCGTTCAATGCCGCGTCATCAGTCGCGGCGATGACCAGGGCGTGGCCGTCAATGTCGCTATCGACGAACGCGCGCGCCAGATATTGCACCCGGCCGTGGTCGACATCTATCTGTAATTGCTGCGCCAGTTCCGGCGCGACCACCGTCACATCACCCCCTGCCCGCCGCAGCCACGCGGTCTTGCGCGCGGCCACCGCGCCGCCGCCGACCACCAGGCAGGAGCGGCCTCTGACGTTCATAAAAACAGGTAAATACTTCATGGCGATTGCGCTATTGGCGGTGCTGAAGCATGCGTCAGCTCGGGTTGCGATCCGGGAAACATCGTGATCGACTATAGTTTACGTCAAGATTTTCCGTGATCCCCATGCCTTTATCAGCCTCACCCGATCCGCAAGCCGCGCGCGCGTTGCGCGCCTGCATCGGCAAGATCGCCACCGGCCCGGAGTACAGCAAGGACCTGTCGTTCGACGAGGCGTACACGGCCATGCGGTACATCCTCGAAGGCCAGGTCGATCCCGTGCAAAGCGGCGTGTTTCTGATCGCGCTGCGCATGAAGCGCGAGACGGACGCCGAAAACGCCGGCGTGCTGCGTGCGATCGCGGATTCGACGACAACGGCGACGGCGAATGTCGATGATCTGGTGGATATCGCCGACCCGTACGATGGTTTCGTGCGATGTCTGCCGGTCTCGCCGTTTCTGCCTGCCGTGCTGGCCGCCTGCGGTGCGCCGGCGATCTGTCACGGCCTGGAAACCGTAGCGCCAAAATACGGCATCACGCATCGGCAGGTGCTGCGCGCCGTGGGAATCGATGTCGATCTTGACGTGTCGCAGGCGGCCGCGCGCGTCAGCGATCCGCGCACCGGCTGGGCGTACGTGGATCAGCAGTCGTTCTGCCCCGTCTTGCACGCGCTGACCGGATTGCGGGCATTGATCGTCAAACGACCGGCGATCTCCACGGTCGAAAATATGACCGCGCCGGTGCGGGGCCGCCGGCGCACGCACCTGATCATCGGCTACGTGCACAAGGCGTATCCGCCCGTCTATGCGCGCCTGGCGCGGGCGAGCGGATTTGCGTCCGCCGCCCTGATCCGCGGGGCCGAGGGCGGCGTGCTGCCATCGTTGCGGCAGCCGGCGAAAGTATTTGAGTATCACGACTCCGACGAGCTGAATTTGCGCGAAACTGACCCAGCCGAGCTCGCCATCGCGCAGCCGTTTCGCGCGCTGCCGCTGCCCGAGCATTTGACGACGGCGAAAGCGCAAGACGAACTGGAAAGCGCGCTGGACAGGGCCGCCGCAGCCAAAGCCGCCGCGCGGGCGGGGCTCGCGGCCCTGGAAGGCGAGCCAGGCGCCGCCCGCGACAGCCTGGTTTACGGGGCCGCGATCGTGCTCACGCATCTGCGGCGCTTCGGGACGCTGCCGGCAGCGGCCGAAGTCATCCGGCAGCGGTTGGACACGGGCGCGGCGCGTGCAAAATTTTTCGGTGAGTGACTTTATATTGAAATCGGTATATCCATATGCGTATTAATTCCTTTCCGGGGTCGGCGCCTTTTGCTAGCGTCTAGGTCTTAAAGACCCCGTGCGGTGCTGTAATTTCCAGCGAGTCCGCATGGCGTTTGATCTTACGGCACGAGGCAGCCCCGATGGCGTTATCCATGCTCGAAATCCGACGACAGGCAAAAGCTTACGAGAACAGGCATCCGCGCGAGGTCCTGCGCCTGGCGCTGGAATCCTGCGATAACGTCGCGATTTCGTTCAGCGGCGCCGAAGACGTCGTGTTGATCGACATGGCGGTGCGCATCGACCCCAGGGTCAAGGTGTTTTCGCTGGACACGGGGCGGTTGCATGCCGAGACGTATCGCTTCATTGAGCGCATCCGCAAACACTATCGCCTCGATCTGGATATTCTCTCGCCGGATACCTTTTCGATACAGGATCTGGTGCGTCGCAAGGGGCTGTTCAGCTTCTACGAGGACGGGCATCACGAGTGCTGCGGCATTCGCAAGGTGGAGCCGCTCAAAAGAAAACTGAGCACCCTGGACGCATGGATCACCGGCCAGCGCCGCGATCAAAGCCCGACGCGGCTGGAGGTTCCGGTGGTGCAGACGGACACCACGTACGGGAGCGCAAATCATCCGCTCGTTAAGTTCAACCCGCTGGCCGGCTGGCGTTCCGAGCAGGTATGGGCTTACATCCGCGCCAACGAAGTGCCGTACAACGAGCTTCACGATAAGGGCTTCGTGAGCATCGGCTGCGAACCCTGCACCCGCGCGGTGCTGCCCCATCAGCACGAACGTGAGGGCCGCTGGTGGTGGGAAGAAGAAACCCAGAAAGAATGCGGCCTGCATGTCGCCAACGGCGATACGGGCACGTGATTACGCCGCATAGGCGATACGCGCGCCGCACCCCGCCTGCAATCACGCGGCTTTCGTAGTAAACTTCCGCCCCGAATCTGGGCGGCGGCCGCGTAGCCGCGGCGAAAAGCAGCCGATGATCGGTATAAATTCCCGGCTACGCGCGCCAAAATCGTTGACAGGATGCGCCTAAGATGGTCGGCATCCACCCACCCGAATTTCACAACTTAAACGGATTCAGGTCATGAAATCGTACAAGCTAACACATCTGCAACTGCTGGAATCCGAGGCCATCTACATCATGCGCGAGGTCGCGGCGATGTTCGAGCGCCCGGTGCTGCTGTTCTCGGGCGGCAAGGATTCGATCTGCCTGGTGCGCCTCGCCCAGCGCGCGTTCGCGCCGGGCAGGATTCCGTTCCCCCTCATGCACGTCGACACCGGCCACAACTTTCCGGAAGCCATCGAATTTCGCGATCGCCTGGTGCAACAGGTGGGCGCAAAACTCATCGTCAAGACGGTGCAGGAATCGATAGACAAGGGCCGCGTGACCGAAGAGAAAGGTCCGAACGCCAGCCGCAACGCACTGCAGACCGTGACGTTGCTCGACGCCATCGAGGAATTCAAATTCGACGCCTGCTTCGGCGGCGCGCGGCGCGACGAGGAGAAGGCGCGGGCCAAGGAACGCGTGTTCTCACACCGCAACGAGTTCGGGCAATGGGACCCCAAAAATCAGCGGCCCGAATTGTGGAATCTGTACAACGCACGCAAGAACGTCGGCGAGCACTTTCGCGTATTCCCCTTGAGCAACTGGACGGAGCTGGACGTATGGCAGTACATCCTGCGCGAACAGCTCGAGATTCCGTCGATTTATTTCACGCATAAGCGCGAGGTGGTCGATCGCAAGGGCATGCTGCTCGCGAAGAGCGACTTCATCAGCCTGCTCAAGGGTGAACATTACGAGGAGATGCAGATTCGCTTCCGCACGGTCGGCGACATGACCTGTACGGGCGCGGTGGTTTCGAACGCGAACTCGGTCGAGGACATCATCCGCGAAATCGCTTCCGCGCGCGTGACCGAGCGGGGCGGTCGCTCCGACGACAAGCGTTCGGACTCCGCGATGGAAGACCGCAAGCTGCAAGGCTACTTTTGAGTTAAGGGACGAGATGCAATGACCAGTGCGACGACAGACACCGATTTTTCCGAATCCCGCTATCTGGACATGGATCTGCTGCGGTTCACCACCGCGGGCAGCGTAGACGACGGCAAGAGCACCCTGATCGGGCGCCTGCTGTACGATTCCAAGTCGATCTTCGAAGATCAGTGGGAAACACTTGAACGCAGCAGCGCACAGCGCGGCGACGATCGCGCGAACCTGGCGCACCTTACCGACGGGCTGCGCGCGGAGCGCGAGCAAGGCATCACCATCGACGTCGCCTACAAATACTTCGCGACGCCGCAACGAAAATTCATCATCGCCGACACGCCCGGCCACGTGCAGTACACGCGCAACATGGTCACCGGCGCCTCCACTTCGAATCTGACCATCGTACTGGTGGACGCGCGCAACGGCCTGGTCGAGCAGACCTACCGGCATGCATACATCGCGTCGCTGTTGCAGATTCACCATCTGGTCCTGTGCGTGAACAAGATGGACCTGGTCAATTACGACCGCGCGGTGTTCGAGCGCATCCAGCGCTCGTTCGACGACTTCGCCGCCAAGCTGGATATCCCCGAGATTCATTACATCCCGATCAGCGCGCTGGCCGGCGATAACGTCGTGATCAAGTCGGATAACATGCCGTGGTATCAGGGCTCGACCCTGCTGCACACCCTGGAAAACGTGCACATCAGCAGCGACTACAATCACATCGACGCGCGGTTCCCGGTGCAGGGCGTGATCCGCCCGCAGACCGACGCGCTGCACGACTACCGCGGCTATATCGGGCGCATCGAGGGCGGCATCTTCCGGCCCGGCGACGAGCTGCTGGCACAGCCCTCCGGCTTCACAACGCGCATCAAGTCCATCGACACGCTGGAAGGGCCGCAGGAAGAGGCGTTCGCGCCGATGTCGGTGAGCATGACCCTGGAAGACGATATCGACATCAGCCGCGGCGATATGCTGGTCAAGCCCAACAATCAGCCTACCATCAGCCAGGACGTGGACGTAATGATCTGCTGGTTCAACCAGAAGCCGCTGACCCTGGGCGGCAAGTACGCGCTGCGTCACACCACCAAGGAAGTGCGCGGCGTGGTCAAGGAGATCGCCTACAAGCTCGACATCAACACCTTGAAGCGCATCGAGGACGACAAGAAGATCGGCATGAACGACATCGCCAAGGTCAAGCTGCGCGTATCGAGCCCGCTGATGGTGGACAGCTATCGCAAAAACCGCGCGACGGGCAGCCTGATCCTGATCGACGAATTCACGCACGAGACCGTCGGCGCGGGCATGGTAGCTTAGCGGCGCACTGCGCTGGGACGATCCACTGAGCCCCTCTCCTCCGGTGAGGGGCTCGTCCTTTTGCAGGCGGGGTCTCACCGGGTTGCCGTGTCGATTCCGCTGAACCAGTAAGCCACAGTTCAGCGTGTTCCAGTGCCTTCGCCCAACTGGCCCACGTGGCTCTTCCCATCCAGCGACGTGGTGGATTGACCCATCACGATATCGGGCTTCACGCTGCCGACGAGCGCGAATAGTTCCGCTTGCGCGGCCTTCGGCACATTGAACTGATCGAGCGTCGTCTCGAAGTCCGCGGCCATAGCCGTCCATTCTTCTTCCGTGATGTTGAGATGGGCATGGGCTGCGCCCATCGATCGTCCTACGTAGACATGCGGTCCGCCGGTCGCCTGAACCATAAACGACGTCACATGATATTTCAGCCCAGCTTTGGGAACGCTCTTGCGCGCCGCATCGATTGCCGGATTGGCGTTCAAGGTCTCGTTTACGAGCAACCGTTCGATGAAGGCATCAACCACGGTCGCAATCGCATAGGCTCCGCCCAGTCGCTCATAGAGCGATGCCGTTCGCTCTGCCGCGCCTGTCGGGGCGGCCAAAAGCAGAATGGACAGCGCCAACGCGATCGCAACAGAAAAACGAGTTTGCACATTCATAAACCCTCCTCACTCGCAGTGACCATTTTGACCTTGCTGTGCCATCCATGGCGCTTTTGTCCCGTGCGGGGGAGGACGCGGCGGGCTGCTGATTGGTTCCCGTGCGCAGGTTCAGCCGCATCGGGAACCTTATTCGGGGCAATTGCGTCTTGCCCGACAGGATCACTGAGCGGCAGGTGAGCAGGTAGAATGGTAACTCCAGCCGATGGTGACTCCGGATGGCGATGAGTTGCCGCGGCGGTGACCCGCACGTGAACGTCGCCAGGTCGGAGATCGGAGGACAGATGGCCGAGGCCACGAAGAGCCGCTTGTTTGAGGCGCAGGTCCTGCGCCTCACGGACAGGTTATACGGCAGGGCGTTGCGCTTGACCCGCAATCCCGCGGATGCCGAGGATCTCGTAGCCGATACGGTCGCCAAGGCTTGGGCCAAGTTTGAGGAACTGCGGGATGTGCAATGTTTCGAGACATGGATCTTTCGTATTTTGACCAACGCCTTCCTCAGCGCCTGGCGCCACCACGGCGCACTGCAGGTCGAGACGCGTGAACAGCCGCTAGACGACAGTGAAGAGTTTTCCCTCTTTGAGCGGCTGCACCAACCCTTCTTGCTGTGGTGGAGCAGCCCGGAACAGGAATTTTTGAACGACCTCCTGCGGGAGGATATGGAAAAGGCGCTGGACGACCTGCCTGATGAGTTCCGCCTCGTGGTCGTCCTGGTCATGGTGCAGGGATATTCTTACGCTGAGGTTGCTGAAATGCTTCGCGTGCCAGTCGGAACGGTGCGCTCACGGCTGAGTCGCGGGCGAGGTCTGCTGCAACGGGCGCTGTGGAAGCAGGCTGAGGACGCTGGCCTCAAATCTGAAAAGGAGGCATCGAGGAGATTATGACAGAGAAACGAACCCTGACCTGCGAAGAGGTTCTGGAACACCTCTTCGCCTATGTGGACCAGGAGCTGGATGCCGAAAAGAAGGGTGAGGTCGAACGTCATATGGAGCGATGCCGCAGCTGTTTCAGCCGCGCGGAATTTGAAAGGCGTTTTCGGAGCCGGGTGATCGAAACTGGCTTGAGCGAGGCGCCGGAGCGTGTGCGTCAACGTGTGCGAGCGCTGCTCGACAAGTTTTGACCGGTAGGCGGCGTCTGCGCCGAGGAGGAGCGGTCATGGTTGCGATCTACGGTTATTCGAAAGCGCAGATTTTTGATGCCGTGAAGGCCATGTATACGGCAGTCGCCACGCGCCCGGACGGCGCCTATCATTTCCCGGTCGGACGTACGGCCTGCCGCCTGCTCGGTTATCCCGAGGATATGCTCGAAACGCTGCCCGAGGATGCAGTCGCGTCGTTTGCGGGCGTAGGCTTTCCGTTTCGCGCAGGCGTCATCCGCGCCGGCGACGTGGTCTTGGATATCGGGGCAGGCTCGGGCACCGACACGCTGATCGCGAGTCATCTGGCCGGCCCCCACGGCAAAGTCTTCGCGCTCGACATGACACCGGCCATGCGCGAAAAGCTGCGTAGCAGTGTCGCGCGTCTGCGCCTGCGCAACGTTGAGATTCTCGATGGGACGGCCGAGCACATCCCGCTGCCTGATCACAGCGTCGATGTCATCACCAGCAACGGGGTGCTCAACCTGGTGCCCGATAAGCGGCAGGCTATCGCTGAGATGTTTCGAGTGTTGAAACCGAGTGGCCGTGTGCAGATCGCCGATATCGTAATCGCCCGGCCGGTAACCCCTGATTGCCACGGTGATCCCGCGCTTTGGGCGGAGTGCGTGGTGGGCGCTACGATTGACGATGATTATCTCACCCTGTTTCGTGATGCAGGATTTCTCGAGGTCAAGGTGCTGCGAGATTTTGATTATTTCGCTCACAGTCGCAGCCAGGAAACCAGATCGGTGGCAAGCCGCTTTGGCGCGCGATCGATCGAGATTACCATGCGCCGGGGCGCAAGTGCGCCTCACAAACTGGTGCAGCTTGCGCAGCGGGGCGATCCCCGGCGGCTGGCGAGGTCCATCGGGCGCCGCGGTCTGTGGGGCATGGCCGCGTTAGTCCTGGCGCTGATTGCCTGCTACGGCACGCTGATGGCCGTGTCGCTGCTGCCGTTGGTCGGCCTCACGTGGGCTGTAGACGAGCAGCTGTGGGCGGGGGCGATCATCTTGTTTGCGGGCATGGCGGCGGTCGCGGTGGCCGCCGGTGCCCGCAAACACCGTTCCTTCATGCCTTTGCTTTTGGCAGTGGTGGGTGCCGGTCTGATCGCTTGTACAATGCTGGGCTTTTACCATCGCGCCGCCGAGCTGCTTGGTTTCGCACTCATGGCTGGCGCTGTTTTTTGGGACCTGCGTCTGCGCCACGCTGAGGGCGAACCGGCGCGGGCTACCAGAGCTGAACGGTAGAAAAGCAAAACGCGTACTTTCCCATGCCATGCCGACACAGGCGTGAACCAGTTAATCCAGCCAATATCAAGCCCAGGTTCTTGCGCCTTCGTCCTGACCCATTGAGACAGGGTCAACCCACTCATGGTGTCGCGCCGGAGACCCTCCTCAGTACATCGGCAGCTCCAAACCATCGAACAAGGCCTCGCGCTGCTCGCCGGTGCGCGCCTCGGCGACCGCATCCACGATCTCGCGCTTCATCGGCGGCGAAAAGAACTCGATGAAATCGTACATGTAGCTGCGCAGAAAGGCGCCGCGCCGGAAGCCGATCTTGGTGGTGCTGTACTCGAACAGATGGCTCGCGTCCAGCATGCGCAAATCACCGTCGATCCGCGGTTCATACGCCATGCGCGCGATGATGCCCACCCCAAGCCCCAGCCTGACATAGGTCTTGATCACGTCCGCATCGGTCGCGGTCAGCACCACGTTGGGCGTGAGTCCGCGCGCCCTGAAGGCTTTGTCCAGCTGCGAACGCCCCGTGAATCCGAACACGTAAGTGACCAGCGGATATTGCGCCACGGCCTCCAGCGTGAGGGGTTTTTCGTCGCACAGCGGGTGATCGGGCGGCGTCACCACGCAGCGATTCCAGTGATAACAGGGCATCATCACCAGGTCTTCGAAATGCTCCATCGCCTCGGTCGCGATCGCGAAATCCACCTGACTGCTGACCGCCAGCTCGGAAATCTGCGTGGGGCTCCCCTGATGCATGTGCAAGGTCACCCGCGGATAGCGCCGCCTGAAGGCCGAAATCGTCGCCGGCAGCGCGTAACGCGCCTGCGTGTGCGTGGTGGCGATGGACAGGCTGCCACGCTGCGGATCCTTGAACTCCTGCGCCACGTGACGCACGTTCTCCACGCTGGCCAAGGCGTCGTCGGCCAGCTCAAGGATCGCCTGGCCGGCCGGCGTGATCCGCGTGAGTTGCTTGCCCGACCGCTCGAATATCTGGATTCCCAGTTCGTCTTCCAGCAGCCGGATCTGCTTGCTGACACCGGGCTGCGAGGTATAGAGGCTTTCCGCAGTGGCCGACACGTTGAGGCCATGTCTGGCTACGGCCGAGATGTAGCGCAACTGACGTAGATTCATGAGCGGGCCCGGTTCACGTCACGTTGATCTTCGGGGATTCATTGTTTTTATTGTACATCAATTAAGGTAACTTACCGCCCGACATCGCCAAGGGAGATCATATGGATATCGCGTACGTATTGGCCGGTCTGGCCATTGGCACAATCGTCGGACTGACCGGCGTCGGCGGCGGATCGCTCATGACGCCGTTTTTGATTTACTACGGCGTGCCGCCCATCACGGCCGTGGGCACAGACCTGATCTATGCCTCGATTACCAAGTCCGGCGCGGTATGGGCGCATCACCGGGCGCGCAACGTCAAGTGGCATATCGTCCGGCGGCTGGCGGCGGGCAGCATCCCGGCCGCAATTATCTCAATCCTGGTGCTGGAATGGCTGGACATCGACAGCGAGCGCCAGGAAGCGGTGATTACCACTGTGCTCGGCGTAAGCCTGATGCTGAGCGCCCTGATGCTGCTGTTCGGCGGCGTGTTGCGCCGCAGCAGTCTGGCCGAGCACGCGGCCGTGTTCAAGAAACTGCATGCCGGCTGGGGACGGCCGGTAACCATCGCGGCGGGGGCCGTCATCGGCGTGCTGGTGACCCTGTCGTCGGTGGGCGCGGGTGCGCTCGGCGGCGCCGTACTGGTCACGCTCTATCCACGCATGCCGGCGACCGCCATTGTCGCCATCGACCTCGCCCACGCCGTGTTGCTTACGACGACTTCGGGTATGGGCCACCTGTTTCATGGTTCGGTGAACTTTGTATTACTTGTAAGCCTTTTATTAGGTTCGCTGCCGGGGGTGGCGATCGGCACGCGACTGGGAAATCATCTGCCCGATTACATCTTGCGGCGGATACTCGGCACCTTGTTGTTGCTGCTGGGAATCGGGTTCGTGACCTAGGCAGGGCCAGTAAGCCACGCGCAGCTTCACCCCGTTGTTTCGGTCTTGCCGGTTCCGGCAGGCCGCGGCGATCGCCCGCACGCCGCCATACGTTCTTCCAGCGCGGCGTCCGTCTCCCTGCGCAGTTCCGCCAGCTTGCGCGCATAGTCTTCCAGCGCACGGTCGAGCTCCGTCTGCGGCCGCCACGGCGGCACCGCTGTAGGTTTTCCGTTATCGTCCACGGCCACGAACACCAGCACGCAGTGGCCCGTTCGGCGACGCTCGTGTCGCTGCGGCGCGCGCGCCGAGACATCCACCGCCACATCCAGGCTGGTGCGGCCGGTGCGAATCACGCTCGCCCGGCATTCGACGATATCGCCGACGTGTATGGGACTCAGAAAATGAATGCCGCCGACATATACGGTGATGCAATACGAGCCGGTCCAGTTCGCGGCGCAGGTGTAGCCGGCCTGATCCAGCCATTTCATGACCGCGCCGCCGTGTACCTTGCCGCCGAAATTGACATGCGCGGGCTCGGCGAGAAAACGCAACGTGATGGCGCGCTGACGCTCGGGTTCAGGTACTTGCATCGCTCGTTCTCCGGCCGTTTCGAATAATGCTGGCGCCGATCAATCATCAGTCGCTAGTCAGAAAATTACCCGAAACAACTCACTTGGGCAACGGCTATGGGCGCGCCGTGCTCGCATCATGCGCGACGGTTCAAGCGATACGGATTATCCGCGGCACAAACATCTTAGTGGCCGCCTTGTGGCACAAACTGCGCTTCGCCGTCGCGAAACGACCAGTCGATGTCATGGTTCTCGACGATCGTAATCAGCACGTTGGCGGGATCGATGCCGGGATCGCGGGCGAGGTTTTCCGTGACCTTTTTGTAGAACGCCTTCTTGGCCTCCGGTGCGCGGCCGCCGCGCATGATCAGATATATTATTACGTGATCCGCGCGGCGTGACTGATATTCGAGACCATGCGGCTCGTGCTCGTGGATGATCTGGTAGCGGTCGTCCTCCGGGAACCCCATCGTCTCGATCACCGCCGCGTTCACGCCATCGGCGATCGCTTCGACATAGGCTCGGGACTTGCCTTTCAGAATCGAAATATTGACCAGGGGCATCGGTGTTTCCTCTTGTTACGTTTGATTGCGCGATGGCGGCACCGGGCGATCGGACCGTCGTTGGCATGTTCGATGCCATACAGCGAGGCGCCAGTCTGCGAAAGTTCGTGCCATTTCGCCGCTGGGGAAACGGCTTATGCGGCGCAATCCGCCTGCCATGCTATAAACCCAGCGGCGGATTGACGGTGCGCAGACTTGCCGGCAGTTTCGAGTCGCCGGTGAGATAAATATCGATCGATCGCGCCACGTCGCGGCCCTCGCCAATCGCCCACACAACGATGGACTGGCCGCGGTTGGCGTCGCCGGCGGCGAACACACCGGGCAGGTTGGTCATCATGCGTTCGTCGACTTTGACCGTACCGCGCTCGGTCAATTCGAGATCGCTGGACGCGAACGGCTGGGCCTCGGCGCCCTGAAAACCGATCGCGATCAGCACCAGGTCAGCCGGTATGCGCACGTCTCCATCCAGCACCTTTTTGCCGACCCGCTTGCGGCCCTCATACCGCCATTCCACTCTCTCGGTGCGCAGCTCGTTGACCTGGCCGTCGCCGTCGGTATCCGCGAACGCCGCGGTGTTGATGTTGTACTCCTCGATGCCGCCTTCCTGCTGCGCGTAGGTCTTGGTGTAGGTGCGCGGCAGCTCCGGCCACAGATTGTCCGCGGGGCGCTCGTCGGGCGGCTTGAAGTTGATGCTGATCTGCACCACCTGTCGCGCGCCCTGTCGATGCGCGGTGGCCACACAGTCCGCGCCGGTATCGCCGCCGCCCAGCACGATGACGTTCTTGTCCTTTGCGTCGATGCGATCGGTCACCGGGCGGCCCGCCTGGCGGCGATTCTCCTGAATCAGGTATGGCATGGCGAAATGAATCCCCGCCAGCCCGCGGCCGGGAATCGGCACATCGCGATGCAACTGCGCGCCCAGCGCCAGGCATACCGCGTTGAAATCCTCGCGCAGACGCGCCAGCGGCACGTCCACGCCGACATTGACACCGGTCTCGAAGCGAATCCCCTCTTCCCGCAACTGCGCCTCACGCCGCGCGACCTGGTGTTTGGAAAACTTGAAGTCGGGGATGCCGTAGGTCATCAGGCCGCCGATCGCGTCGTCGCGTTCGAACACGGTGACCCGGTGACCGGCGCGATTCAACTGCTGCGCCGCCGCCAGCCCGGCCGGACCGCTGCCCACGATCGCGACCTTGAAGCCGCTGCGCGACTCGGGCGGATCGGGCACGATCCAGCCTTGCGCCCAGCCCTGATCGACGATGGCGCGTTCGATGTCCTTGATCGTGACCGGTTCGCCGTTGTACGCGAGTACGCAGGCCGGCTCGCACGGCGCCGGACAGGTGTAACCGGTGAACTCGGGAAAATTGTTGGTGGCGTGCAGGCGGGCCAGCGCCTCGTGCCACAGGCCGCGATAAACCAGATCGTTCCACTCAGGGATAATATTGCCGATGGGGCAACCGGCCATGCAGGTTGGCGTGCCGCAGTCCATGCAGCGCTGCGCCTGTTGTCTGACCTGCCGCGCATTCCACGCAGGCGCGTAGATTTCCTCGTAATCATGCACGCGCTCGCGCGCGTCGCGGTAACCGATGGGCTGGCGCGGATATTTGAGAAATCCGTCGGGGTGGTTGTCACTCATGACGGTGCGCGTCGGTAGCGGTTAGGCCACGCGTTCCTGGACAGCCGGTTGCGGTGCGCGCAGGCGGATATCCTTGCCCTGCTCGAGATTGCGCGCCACGACCTCCGCGTAGGCATCGGGCATGACCTTTACAAACTGCCGCACACTGACCGTCCAGTGATCGAGGACTTTTCTGGCCTTGACGCTGCCCGTGTAGTTGACGTGATTTTCCAGCAGACGCCGCACCAGTTGTCGGTCGCGTTCATCGTCCAGATATTCTGCGTGCACTCTTTCCTGATTGAGCTTGGTCTTGAAGTCATGTTCCTCGTCGAACACATATGCCTCGCCGCCGCTCATGCCGGCGCCGAAGTTCTTGCCGATGGCGCCCAAGATCACGACCGCGCCGCCGGTCATGTATTCGCAGCCATGGTCACCCACGCCCTCGACCACGGCCATCGCACCGGAGTTGCGCACTGCGAAGCGCTCGCCCGCCAGGCCGTTGAAATAGGCCTCGCCGCTGGTCGCACCGTACAGCGCAACGTTACCGATGATGATGTTCTCCGCGGCCGCGAAAGATGCATTACGCGGCGTGCGGATACTGAGCTTGCCGCCGGACAGCCCTTTGCCCACATAGTCGTTGGCGTCGCCTTCCAGGTGCAAGGAGATGCCGGCGCACAAAAACGCGCCGAAGCTCTGCCCGGCTGAGCCGTCGAAATACACCGTGATGGTGTCCGCCGGCAACGCGCGGGCGCCAAAGCGTTTGGTCACGGCCGAGCTTAACAAGGTGCCGGCGGTACGGTCGCGATTGTTGATGCCCGCCTCGATAACCACCGGCTCGCCATGCTCGATCGCGGGCCGCGCCTGTTCGATCAGCCGATGATCCAGCTTGCCGGCCAGCGCATGATTCTGTTCGCGCGTCTTGCGCGGGGCGTCGTCCGAAGGCGGCCGGTACAGCAGCTGCGACAGGTCCAGGTCAATCTGCTTGGGATGCGCAATGGTCTTCTGAGCCAGCTTGTCGACGCGCCCGATCATCTCGTCGATGCTGTGAAATCCCAGCGCGGCCATCAGCTCGCGTACTTCTTCGGCGACGCAGTGCATATACGTGATCACGTGCTCCGGCCTGCCCGTGAACAGCTTGCGCAGTTCCGGGTCCTGCGTCGCCACGCCCACCGAGCAGGTGTTGCAGTGACACTTGCGCAGCATGATGCAGCCCAGCGCGACCAGCGGCGCGGTACCGAAGCCGTATTCCTCCGCGCCCAGCAACGCCGCCACCACCACGTCGCGGCCCGTCTTGAAGCCGCCGTCTGCGCGCACCCGGATACGCGACCGCAGATTGCTGCCGAGCAACACCTGCTGGGTCTCGGCCAGGCCCAGCTCCCACGGCGCGCCGGTCGACTTGATCGAGGTCTTGACCGAAGCGCCGGTACCGCCGGAATCGCCGCTGATCAGCACCGCGTCCGCGTGCGCCTTGGCCACACCCGCGGCGATCGTGCCCACGCCCGCCTTGGAGACCAGCTTGACGTGAATCTCGGCGTTCGGGTTGGCGCACTTGAGATCGTGAATGAGCTGCTTTAAGTCTTCGATCGAGTAGATGTCGTGATGCGGCGGCGGCGAGATCAGGCCCACGCCGGGCACGGTGAAACGCACCTTGGCGATGCTCTCGCCGACCTTGCCGCCCGGCAGTTCGCCACCCTCGCCGGGCTTGGAGCCCTGCGCCATCTTGATTTCGATCTGCTTGGCCTGCGCCAGATAATGGGCGGTCACGCCGAAGCGCCCGGAAGCCACCTGTTTCATCGAGCATTCGCGCTCGGTGCCGAACCTGTCCACCTGTTCGCCGCCCTCGCCGGTGCCCGATTTGCCACCGATGCGGGTCATGGCCACGGCCAGCGCCTCGTGGGCCTCCTGGCTCAGCGCGCCGAATGACATCGAGCCCGTGGAAAAACGTTTAAAGATCGCCTCCACCGGTTCGACCTCGGCCAACGGGATCGATTGACTGTTATCGATCCTGAAATCCAGCAGGCCGGACAGCGTCTGCATGCGCGTCTCCTGCGCGTTCATGTACTGCGCAAACGCGCGATAACTGCTACGGTCGCCGGTGCGCGCCGCGTGCTGCAGCTTGCCGATGGTGAGCGGATTCCACTGGTGAAGTTCGCCGTCGCGCCGCCAGTAGAGATCACCGCCCTGCTCCAGCACCAGGCCGCCTGCGATATGGGCGTCATAGGCGACCTCGTGCGCGGCGCGCACCTCACGCTCGATGTGCGCCAGTCCCACGCCGTAGATACGCGCCGTGGTGCCGGCAAAAAATTCATCCACGAAGGCCTGATCCAGGCCCACGGCCTCGAAGATCTGCCCGCCGCGGTAGCTGTGCAGGGTTGAGATACCCATCTTGGACATGACTTTCAGAATGCCGCCCTCGATAGCCGCGCGATACTGCCCAAGGTGGTGCGCGACCGTTTGATCCGAGCGTATCCAGCCCTGCGCGATTCGATGCCGAATCGTACGATAGGCCAGCCACGGACACACCGCGTCGGCGCCATAGCCGATGAGCGTGCAGAAGTGATGCACCAGGCTCGGCTCGCCCGAATCCACCACCAGCCCCGCGCGCGTGCGCAACCCCGTGCGGATCAGGTGGTGATGCAGGGCGCCGATCGCCAGCAGGCTGGGGATGGCGAGGCATTCGGGGCCGGCGTTGCGATCGGACAGTACCAGGATCTCGCATCCTTCTTCGATAAACCGCACGGCTTGCGCGCGCATGTCCTCAATGGCCTGCCGCATGGACAAGGCCTTCGGATAGGTGACATCCAAACACTGCGCGCGGATCCCGTTGCGATCCAGGCGCTTGATGGCGGCCATCTCGGGTTCGGACAGGATCGGCGACTCGAGCAGCAATTGGCGGCAATGCGCCGGCGTTTCTTGCAGCAGGTTGCGCTGCCGGCCGATGTACGCCTGCAGCGAAGTCATCAAGTCCTCGCGGATATAATCGAGCGGCGGGTTGGAGACCTGCGCGAACTGCTGGAGGAAATAACTGAATAACGGTCTGGCCTGCGCCGACAGAATCGCCAGCGGCGCGTCGTTGCCCATCGAGCCGATGGGGTCCTTGCCCTCCTCCGCCATGGGCTGTACCAGCACACGCAGCGCCTCGGAGGTATAGCCGAAGCTGCGCTGCAGACGCGCAATTTCGACGTCATCAACTGCCGCGTCTTCTTCAGCGTTATCGACAATTTCACCCAGCTTCAGCCGCTGCGCAGCAAGCCATCGGGCGTACGGCGGGCGCGTCAAGTCAGTGAAGACTTCATCTTCCGGCACGATGCGCCGTTGTCTGGTATCGGCCAGGAACAACTGGCCTGGTTGCAGACGTCCATTGAACACGATATCGCTGGCGGGCGTATCCAGGATGCCGGTCTCGCTGGCGATGATGAGCACGTCGTGTTTGGTCACACAATAACGGCACGGGCGCAGACCGTTGCGGTCCAGAATCGCCGCGACCCGGTAGCCATCGGTGGCGGCCACCAGCGCGGGACCGTCCCACGGCTCCATGATCGTGGAAAAATAGTCGTACATCTCGCGCCGCTCCGGCGCCATCAGCGGATCCTTGTGCCAGGCTTCCGGGATCATCATGCGCAGGGCGTGCGGCAGTGTACGTCCGGATTCGAGCAGCAACTCCAGCACGTTATCGAAGGCGGCACTGTCGCTCATGTCGTCGCCGCCGGTAACAGGCTTGAGCTTGTCGATGTCTGTGCCGAACTGGTCGCTTGCCAGCACCGCTTCGCGCGTGCGCATCCAGTTGACGTTGCCGCGCAAGGTGTTGAACTCGCCGTTGTGCACGCTGCAGCGGTACGGATGCGCGAGGTTCCAGGCGCCCAGCGTATTGGTGGAAAAGCGCGAGTGCACCAGCAGCAGGCTGGTGATCACGCGCTCGTCGCGCAACTCCGGGTAGTAAGAAGGTAGCTGGCTGCACGTCAGCAGTCCCTTGTAGACGATCTTGCGGCGATCCAGCGAGCAGATATAGAAAATGTCCGCGCCCTCGCCGGCGTGCGGCGCGGCGGCCTTTTCGATCCGACGCCGCAACACGTACAGCCGAATATCGAGCGCCGCGGGTGTCAGCGCCGCGCGCGGGCGCACAAACAATTGCTTGACGGCCGGCTCCGAGTCCAGCGCCGTGCGGCCGAGCTCCGAGTTGTCGGTCGGCACGTCACGCCATGCCACGATCTCGAACGCTTCCTCGCGCGCCACCCTTTCGATCGAATCCACCACGGCCCGCTGTTTGTCGGTGTCGCGCGGTAGAAAGAGCTGGCCTACGCCGTACGAATCGAAATCGCTTAGGCCGGTAACCTGCGATTCGAAGAACGCGTGCGGTTTCTGGATCAGCATACCCGCACCATCGCCCGTTTTGTCCTCGGCACCGCGCGCGCCGCGATGATCGAGATTGACGAGCAGCCGCAACCCATCCTCGATCAGGGCGTGCGTTTTGCGGTCCTCCAGATCGACCAGCACGCCGACGCCACAGGCCGCGTGCGAAGCGCGGCGATCGACCAGTCCGGATTGGCGGTGGCGGTCTGTATCCAAGTTCAGTAATCCCTTGTCACAGTGATCTAAGAAGCGGGTGATAATGGCAGCGCCCCTATACCACCGCGGCGGGCATGCGAATCAAAAACGGGACAGGCCCGCCGTGAGCAGCGGGCGCGACGCTAGTTTAACAAAGCAGACGCCCTGCGCAACGCGACGCAGGGCGTTGCGCAAGGCGCGTCGCGTCTGATTGATTCAGAACTGCCTGGGTTATATGGATGTGCGGCCATTTTCGACGGTCGCAGACCGTAAAAAAACGAAGGCAAGCGCCCAGTTACAAAGCACGTTTTTCGTTTCGTGCTCTGAAAAGGATGGATTGATCCAGAGCTTGCTAACTAGCCAGCGGCACCGCCTTCATCATCGCCGTTGCCGTCCCCGGGACCATCGTCATCGCCGTTGTCATCATCCGGCGGGGGCTCGGGCGTCGGTGGGGGCTCGGGCGTCGGCGGGGGCTCGGGCGTTGGTGGGGGCTCGGGAGTTGGTGGGGGCTCGGG
>JBOIDC010000041.1:0-35408 GCA_050740315.1 Gammaproteobacteria bacterium
AGCGAAGTAATGAAAATGATCAAGGATAAGGGCGTGAAATACGTCGATTTCCGCTTCACCGATACCAAGGGTAAGGAGCAGCACGTATCGGTGCCGGCTCATACCATGGATGAAGACGTGCTCGAGGACGGCAAGATGTTCGATGGATCGAGCATTGCCGGTTGGAAGGGCATCAACGACTCTGACATGATCCTGATGCCAGATCCCGCCTCGGCAGTCATGGACCCCTTTTTCACCGATCCAACTTTGGTTCTGCGCTGCGACATCGTCGAGCCGAGCACCATGCAGGGCTACGCGCGCGACCCGCGCACCGTCGCCAAAAGCGCCGAGGAATATCTGAAATCCACAGGTATCGCGGATACCGCCTACTTTGGGCCCGAACTGGAGTTCTTCGTCTTCGACGACGTGCGCTGGGCCGCGACCATGAACAAGGCGTTTTATGAGATCGATTCCGACGAGTCTTCGTGGAATTCTGAGAAAGTCTTCGAGGGCGGTAATATCGGCCACCGCCCCATGATCAAGGGTGGCTACTTCCCCGTGCCACCGGTCGATTCACTACAGGATCTGCGCTCGGCGATGTGCATGGTGCTCGAGGAGATGGGCGTGCCTACAGAGGTGCATCACCACGAGGTGGCGACCTCGGGTCAGTGCGAGATCGGCACCAAGTTCGCTACCCTGGTCAAGCGCGCGGACTGGAATCAGATCCAGAAATACGTGTTGCAAAACGTGGCTCACAACCATGGCAAGACCGTGACCTTCATGCCCAAGCCGCTGGTGGGTGACAACGGCAGTGGGATGCATGTTCATCAGTCCCTGAGCAAAAAGGGCGAGAATGTATTCGCCGGCGACGAGTACGGCGGACTGTCGGAGCTTGCTTTGTACTACATTGGCGGCATTGTTAAGCATGCCCGCGCGCTGAATGCCTTCACCAACGCCTCCACCAACAGCTATAAGCGCTTGGTGCCGCATTTCGAGGCGCCGACGATGCTTGCCTATTCGGTTCGCAACCGTTCCGCCTCGATTCGCATCCCGCACGTGTCCAGCCCAAAGCAGCGGCGCATCGAGGTACGCTTTCCCGATGCCTGCGGCAATCCTTATTTCATGTTCGCATCCATGATGATGGCTGGGCTGGACGGCATACAGAATAAGATTCACCCCGGCGAGCCGTTGGACAAGAACCTTTACGACCTGCCACCAGAGGAGGAAAAGAAGGTGCCCACCGTGTGCTTTGCGCTGGATCACGCGCTCTCTGCGCTGGATAAAGACCGCGAGTTCCTGAAGGCCGGTGGGGTATTTACGGACGACACAATCGACGCCTACATCGAACTCAAGATGGCTGAAGTGACGCGGCTGCGCATGACCACGCATCCGATCGAGTTCGATATGTATTACAGCATGTAAGTCCCGCTTTTACGCGTCTGCCAAAACGCCCCGCACGGGGCGTTTTTTTATGACCAGCGGCTAAATTTGCCATCTCAAACTTTACCCATGACAGCGTTCGAGCGGCTAAACTGGGCCAATGATCAGGATTGTGCTTGTCATTCTGTTGCTCTGGGCGCGCGTACCGGCGGCTGATGAGATCTACCGCTGGTCGGACGAAGATGGCAGCATCACCTATTCCGACCAACCACCGCCTCCACAGGCCGATGGCGGCCGCATCGAACCCGAGAGGCTGCCACGGCTGCAAGTGGTCCCCGCCGTAACAGCGCCCAGTAAGCCGCCGGCGCCCGAACCCGCCGCCGATGATTTAACCAAACCTTACCAGCTTTTTTCCATAGTTCAGCCACAAGGCCAAAGCGCGGTCCGCGCCAATAATGGCGACCTGACAGTGGTTCTGAACGTGCAACCGGCATTGTGGATCGCCGCCGGGCATAAGATTCAGCTTTATCTGGACGGCCAACCCGCGGCCCAGGGCGCGCAGACGAGTTTTCAGTTAAGGAATCTCGATCGCGGCGCGCACCATATTCGCGCCGAGATTTTGGATCGAAATGGCCGACCGCTGATCTCGACGGACACGGTCGGCTTTACCTTGCTACGTCACTCCCGCCTGTTCTAACTCGTTGCACTATTTGGGTGCAGCTGTTGTCTCAATGTGTGATCGCCCGCGACGTGGATCGCTTTCCGCGTGATAAGTTACTGATTCTGATAATTTTATATACCGCGCTTTTATGACAGCCAATGGCCATGCTGGTCTGCTTCTTGCTCACAAGGCAACCATGGAGCACGCCGACGCCACCACCGCACTGGAAAACCTCACCACTGCCGTGCTGATGGTCGATCGAGAACTGCGCGTATGTCACCTCAACCCTGCTGCCGAAACGCTGCTCGACACCAGCACCGAACGCGCGCGCGGTTTGGGCTTACAGAAACTATTGCCGCACACCGGGCACTTGATCGAGCGGCTGCGCAGCGCCATTCGCACCGATAGCGGATTTACGGAGCGGGAGATTCGGATCGATTTGCCAGGCAACCGCGAACTGGTTACCAGTTGTACGGTGACGCCGCTCCCGGACAGCGGCGTTGCGCCCGGGTTGTTACTGGAGCTGATTGAACTGAATCAGCAACTGCGCATGCTCAGAGAAGACTATTCGCTGCAGCAGCAGAAGGCCACACAGGCAATGGTGCGCGCGCTCGCGCACGAGATCAAGAATCCATTAGGCGGGCTCAGGGGAGCCGCTCAGCTGCTGCAGCTGGAACTCGACGACCCGGAGCTTCGTGAATATACCCGCATCATCATTCGCGAAGCGGATCGCCTGCGTAAGCTGATGGATCGCATTCTGGGCCCGAACAGCCGCCCCCGCATGGCGGCCATGTGCATACACGAGGTGCTGGAGCATGTGCGCGGCCTGCTGGCCGCCGAAGCGCCGTGCGGTGTGCGTATAGCGCAGGATTACGACCCCAGTATTCCCTTCATGCGCGGCGACCGCGACCTGTTGGTGCAGGCCGCGCTCAATATCGCGCGCAACGCCCTGCAGGCAGTGGGCGATACCGGCCATATCCTGTTGCGGACACGCATCGCCCGCCAGCAAACATTCGGACAGCAGCGCCACAAGCTTGCCATCAAGATCGATATCATCGATGACGGTCCGGGCATTCCGCCCGAGATGCTGGAACAGATATTTTTTCCCATGATCACGAGCCGCGCCCAGGGCGCCGGCCTGGGCCTGTCAATCGCGCAACACCTGATCAGCCAGCATAATGGGGTGGTTGAATGTCGCTCGCGCCCCGGGTGCACCGCGTTCACCATCCTGTTGCCGCTGGAAAACGGCGCTTCGGAGGCGCGCGCGTGAGCGTTCTGGACCGGGTGTGGGTGATCGATGATGACAGCTCCATACGCTGGGTGCTGGAGCGCGCGCTGCGCAAAGCCAATATCGATGTGCGATCATTCGAATCCGCGCGCGATGCGCTGCAGGCGTTGCGCCGCGATTCACCCCACGCGGTCATCACCGACGTTCGCATGCCGGGCATAGATGGCATGGAACTGCTGAGCCAGGTCAAACGGGAACATCCCGATTTGCCGGTCATCATCATGACCGCGCACTCCGATCTGGACAGCACCGTCTCGGCGTATCGCGAGGGTGCGTTCGACTATCTGCCCAAGCCCTTCGATATCGGGACGGCTGTGGCGCTGGCCGAGCGGGCCTGCCGATCGCGTCGCGAGAGCGCCGGCCAGCAGGCGCTGGAGCCGGTGGCGCCATCCGAAATTATCGGCGAAGCGGCGGCCATGCAGGAGGTCTTCCGCGCGATCGGGCGCCTGTCGCGCTCCAACATTACCGTCCTGATCAGTGGCGACTCGGGGACCGGCAAAGAACTGGTTGCGCGGGCCCTGTATCGGCACAGCCCGCGGGCGAACAAGCCTTTCATCGCGCTGAACACCGCTGCAATCCCGCGCGAATTGCTGGAATCCGAACTGTTCGGACACGAGAAAGGCGCCTTCACCGGCGCGCTCGCGCAACGTCTCGGACGCTTCGAGCAGGCACACGGCGGCACCTTGTTTCTCGATGAAATCGGTGACATGCCGTTGCAGCTGCAGACGCGACTGCTGCGCGTGTTATCCAACGGCGAGTTCTACCGCGTAGGCGGGCATAGCCCGATCAAGGCCGACGTACGCATCATCGCGGCCACCCACCAGAAACTCGAAGACCGTGTGCAGCAGGGCGGCTTCCGCGAAGATTTGTTTCATCGCCTGAACGTCATTCGCATTCACGTGCCGGCCCTGCGCGAGCGCCGCGAAGATATACCGCTGCTGCTCAAGCACTTCCTGCGGGAGTCGGCGACCGCGCTCAAGGTCGAAACCAAGACGCTACGTGCGGAGGTCGTGGATTATCTCAGTACCTTGGACTGGCCCGGCAACGTGCGGCAGCTCGAGAATACCTGCAGCTGGCTGACGGTCATGGCCTCGGGCAGGGAAATCCTCATGGACGACGTGCCGCGCGAACTGCGCGAGACCGCGCCATCGTCCATGAGCCCGGCATGGCAGGAGGGTTTACTACTGTGGGCGGAACGTCAGTTGGCGACCGGCAATGGCCCATTGTTGCCGCGTGCGCTGCCCGCGTTCGAAACCGTGATGATCGAAGCCGCCATGAAAAAAGCGGCCGGCAAGCGCCAGGAGGCCGCGCGTCTGCTGGGCTGGGGGCGCAATACGCTCACGCGCAAGATCAAGGAACTGGGGCTGTACCCCGATGCCGAGGATTAAGCGCTGCCCCACGGATCGATTGACTGATCGATCGACAGTACATTAACCGTTCAGGATCAGCCCGCCCGTGAGCTGCCGCGCGTGCTCGAGGCCGTGCCGATCGAGGTACTCGACAATCCCCGCGTTGATCCGCCGGCACACCAGCGGATCGTAAAACAATGCGGTGCCCACGCCGACCGCGCTCGCGCCCGCGAGCATAAATTCGATCGCGTCGGCCGCCGATGTCACGCCGCCCTGACCGATAATGGGAACGCGGTGCCGCCTCGCAACCTGATAAACCGCATGCACCTTCGCCAGCGCGATGGGCTTGATCGCAGGCCCCGATAAACCACCGTTGTTATTGCCGATCACCGCGCGACGTGAGTGGATGTCCACTGCCATGCCCACCAGCGTGTTGATTGCGGCGAACGCATCGGTACCGGCCTCGATGCACAGCCGCGCGTTTTCGGCGATGTCGGTCTGGTTGGGAGACAGCTTGGTGATCAGCGGCTTTGCGGTCACCGCCCGGCAGGCAGCCACCACTCTGGCGGACATCGCCGGCACGTTGCCGAATTCGACGCCACCTTCCTTCACGTTGGGACAGGAAATGTTGATCTCGATGGCGTCAATGGGCGAAGCGTCGAAGCGACGTGTCACCTCGGCGTACTCTTCCACCGTAGAGCCTGAAACGTTGGCGATGTAGCGGGTCTCACCGAAGTCCAGGCCCGGCAGGATGTCGCTGACGACCCGCTCGACACCGGGATTTTGCAGGCCGATGGCGTTGAGCATGCCCATCGGCGTCTCGTAAATCCGATGCGGGCGATTGCCCAGGCGCGGCTTGAACGTCGTGCCTTTCAGGCACACCGCGCCAGCATCGCGACTGGAATAGCCCTCCACGCGCGTATACTCTTGGCCGAAGCCCACGCAGCCAGACAACAGCACCAGCGGCGTGGCGAACTTCAAACCGCAAAACTCGATCGCCAAGCGGGACGTGGCGTTATCTGTCACGGCAGCAACGATGTTTCATATTGTCCTGTTCGAACCGGAAATACCGCCCAATACCGGCAATATTATGCGCCTGTGCGCCAATTGCGGCAGTGCGCTGCACCTGATCGAGCCGCTGGGTTTCGAGCTCGATGACCGGCGGCTGCGGCGCGCGGGGCTGGACTATCGCGATGCCATCAACTTGAGAACTTACTGCAGCCTGAACGACTTTATCGTAGGCGCGCGCCCGGCGCGCCTGTTCGCCTGCTCCACCAGCGGCCTGAACGTTTACAGCGACGGTCGCTTCACCGACGGGGACGCCTTCCTGTTCGGACCCGAGACGCGGGGACTGCCCCTTCGCGTATTGGATACTTTGCCGCCTGAGCGGCGCCTGTGGATTCCGATGATGGCGGGCAGCCGCAGCATCAATCTCTCCAACGCCGTCGCCATCGTGTTGTTCGAAGCCTGGCGGCAATGCGGGTTTGCGGGTGCAGCCTAGCCGTGCACCGCAACAGCGTTTCATGCCGCATCTCCGACCGTCCTGCGCCCAAGAATCGCCAGGCCGCGTTACAGCAACTCCATCTTCTGCTCGCGGTTCAGCAACTCGGTTACCGCCGCGCGCGGCTGCAGGCCCTCGAACAAGACGCGGGCAACCTGCTCGCAGATGGGCATCTCCACATCGATCGCGCGCGCAAACTGCCTGATCACGCTGGCGGTCGCAACACCCTCTACGGTGCGGTCGATGTCTTCAATTGCGGTTTCCAGCGCCCGACCGCGGCCCAGCGCCAGCCCCAGCCGCCGGTTGCGAGACTGGTCGTCCGTGCTGGTCAGCACCAGATCGCCCAGGCCGGATAAACCGATCAGCGTCTCCCGCTGCGCGCCGGCGCGCTCACTTAATCGCACCATTTCGCTCAGCCCCCGCGTAATCAGCGCGGCGCGCGCGTTGGAGCCGAACCCCAGACCGTCGGAGATCCCGGCCGCGATCGCCAGCACATTCTTGAGCGCACCGCCCAGCTCCACACCTACGACATCTGTGCTGGTGTAGACGCGAAACGTTTCGCCATGCAGCAGTGTCGCCGCCTGGCTTGCAAAGTCCATGTCGTCTGCCGCAATGGTAACCGCCGTTGGCAAGCCCCGCGCGACTTCTGTCGCGAACGAAGGCCCTGACACCAGGCCCCTCCGACAGCGCGCGCCAAGCTCCTCTTTCGCGACCTCGTGCAACAACTTGCCCGAGCGCGTCTCCAGCCCCTTGGTCGCCCACAACACACGCCCATCGTTCAGTCCGCGCGCGGCGATACGCCGCAGTGTTTGCCGAAACGCCGCACTTGGCACCGCCAGCAACAGCATCGATGATCGTGCCAGTACCGCATCCAGGTCCTGGCTAGGCGTTAGCCGCTCCGGCAACGGAATGTCAGGCAGGTAGCGTTCGTTGCAGCGGCGTATGGCCATCGATTCGATGAGTTCGCGCCGCCGGCCCCACAGCAACGCGTGGTGACCGTTGCGGGCGAGCTGGATGGCCAGCGCCGTGCCCCAGGCGCCGGCGCCCAGCACCGCGATGGTTTGCGTCTGCGCCGCCGGCATGGTGCGATAGCTTGACTAGTGCGTCGCGCCGCTTTCGGTCGCTGTCTCGCGCTGCCGCTGTGCGTACAGCGCGTCGAAATTGATCGGCGCCAGCAACATCGGGGGAAAGCCGCCCTTGGTGATGAGTTCGGCGATGGCCTCGCGGGCGAACGGAAACAGCACGTTGGGACAGTAGCTGCCCAGCAGCTGCCGCATCTGCGGTTCCGCGAAGCCTTTTATCGCAAAGATACCGGCTTGCTTGATCTCCACCAGATAGGCGGTCTTGTCCGTCATTTTCGCGGTCACCGTGATGCCCAGCACGATCTCGTGCAGTCCCTCGTTGAGCTGCGCCATTTCGGTGGATAGCTGCACGCTGGTCTCGGGTTTCCACTGCTCGGTGAATACCCGCGGCGAGTTGGGCGCCTCGAATGAAACATCCTTGAGATAAATTCTTTGAATCTCGAATTGCTGCTGGGTATCGGGTTGCGAAGCCATTATTTTTTGACCAGAGGAAGATTGGCGTTCTGCCAGGCCGCAATGCCGCCTTTCAGGCTGTAAATCTTATGGAAATCCTGCTTGTGCAGGATGTCGCCGGCCTGTCCGGAACGAAGACCGGAGCCGCAAGACACGATCACCGCGCGATCGCGATATTGCGCAAGCTCACCCACGCGCTGCTTCAGAACGCTAAACGGGATATGCTTAGCGCCATTGATCCTGCCCCAGTTGAGTTCGCTGTCCTCACGGACATCCAGCACCAGGGCATCCGCGCGATTGATGAGCTGGACCGCCTCGGTGGGCGAAATTTCCTTATACGCGCGCGCGAAACGCCGCCATTCCGACCAGCCAATGGCCGCCACGATAGCGGCCAATAATACGAACAACATGGCATTGTTGCCGACAAACTCGATGAACTGATCCATTGGTAATGAGATCGGCTAGATCCGGAAAGACTCAAGCAGCGATGAGTGTGGCTCAGCGCCGGCGACACGGGCTGGTGCGCGCTGCGCTATGGTAGCAAGTAAAAACCGAAACGTATAATCGTGCGTTGCCGCAGGCAGCGGTGCCTGCGGCTCGTTTGATGCAATGGGAAAGCGCCTGTTTTGCGAATCATTTGGGGACACACGCACCGCCACATGTTGTCGAGGCACGCTGAGCCCGCGTCGCGCGCGCGGCCCATGCCGGCAGCTGGACAGCGTCCGGCAGGTCTTGCGATATTTTTCCAGATGCGAACGTTGACCCGCATTTTGCTCGTGTTGCTCGTGCTCGCGGGTACAGCCACCGCGCGGGCGGAAGCACAGTCTGCCGCCGAAGTGAGGCAGCGGCTGGAAAACATACAGGAACAGATTCGGCTCACACGCGCCCGTCATGCCGCCGCACAGGGTGAGGTCGGCTATCTCGAAACCGAGCTGGCGCGGCTGGAAACGCGGATCGGTCGCGTAGCGCGCAGGTTGCGCGATACTCGGCGAGCCGTCGCGGCGGCGCAAACGCGGCTCGAAACGCTGGACGCGCGGGAAAAAATTCAACTGGAGAATTTGCAAGCCCAGCGTCGCGCACTGGCCGTGCAGGTGCGCGCGGCCTATGCCATGGGACGTCAGGAAAAGCTGAAACTGCTGCTGAATCAGCAGGATCCACAGGGGGTCGGGCGCCTTCTGGTGTATTACGATTACATCAATCGCGCACGCGGTCGGCGCATCGAACGGACCAGCCGCACCCTGACCACCCTCGCCTATCTCAAGCAGGCGATTGGCGCCCAGCATGCGCGGCTTGAAGACGCGCTTGACCGGCTGCGACAACAACAGGGCAGGCTTCGCCAAACCCGCTCGCGCCGCTCGAAAGTGCTCGCGGCCTTGACCAGGGACGTCGAGAACACCGGCCGCCGCCTTGACGCGCTGGTCAAGGATGAGGAGGGACTGCAGGCATTGCTGGCTTCGATCCGGCAGGCGCTGGCCGATGTTCGGTCATCCGCTGAAGACAAGGTCGCGTTCGAGTCGCTGAAAGGCAGGCTGCCGTGGCCATCCGCAGGCCCTCTCGTCACGGATTTCGGCGTACACAACACCGCGACAGAAGACGTGATCTGGCAGGGCGTCTTGATCGGCGCGGACTGGGGTGCGAAGGTGCGCGCGGTCGCCGCCGGGCGGGTGGTATTCGCAGACTGGATGCGCGGTTTCGGCCTGCTCGTCATCGTGGATCACGGCGGCAGCTATATGAGCCTGTACGGCCATAACCAGAGTTTATACAAATCGGTCGGCGACCGGGTGGCGGCCGGAGAGTTGATCGGTCGGGTAGGCGACAGCGGCGGGCGTTTCGACAGTGGGTTGTACTTCGAGATCCGTTACCAGGGCACGCCGCTGGATCCTTTGGCCTGGTGCACCGACCGCGGCTGACGTAGCCGTTCAACTATGTACACTGACCGGTGCGCCGTTCAATGCTAGACTAATGTTTTGGATTGATCCGCTGGCGGCACTTCATCAGGCTATACACTTCGGCATTTTTCTCCAGGTTGAATCTGCGTAGCTGATGAATAACGTCGGCGGCGTCGCCGAGATCGAGAGGACAGGCATGAAAATTCCATCGCGCATGAGCGCCGGCCTACTGACGGGGCTTGCGTTGGGCGTACTGTTAAGCGTGGGACATGGCGTATTCGCCGAACGGAACCAGGATCAGCTGGCGGTGCCGCTGGAAGAGTTGCGCGAATTCACCGACGTCTACGCACGCATCAAGAAAGATTATGTCGTTGAAGTCGGTGACAAGAAATTGCTGGAAAGCGCGATCCGCGGCATGCTGGCCGGCCTCGACCCGCATTCCGCCTACCTGAATGAAGAGGAATTCCGGGAGCTGCAAATTGGCACCACGGGCGAGTTCGGCGGGTTGGGGATAGAGGTGGGCATGGAAGATGGTTTCGTCAAGGTCATTTCACCCATAGACGATACCCCCGCGCAACGCGCCGGCGTAAAGGCCGGCGATCTGATCATTCGCCTTGATGACAAGCCGGTTAAAGGCATGTCGCTCAACGACGCGGTGGGTCTCATGCGTGGCAAGAAAGGCACCGAGATTACGCTGACCATCATTCGCGACGGCGTGGACAAACCGCTGGTGATCCCGATTACGCGCGACATCATCCGGGTCAAGAGCGTCAAGAGCCGGATGCTGGAGCCTGGCTTTGGATACGTGCGCATCACCAATTTCCAGGCCAAGACGACCGACAGTCTGATCGCCGCCGTCGAGGAGCTTGCCGAACAGCACGAAGGCCAGCTGAACGGGCTGGTGCTGGATCTGCGCAACAATCCGGGCGGCGTGCTGACCGGCGCCGTGGGGGTGTCCGACGCCTTTCTCGATAACGGCCTGATCGTCTACACCGAGGGTCGCTCGGAGGATTCTGCGCTGCGCTATTCCGCCACCTCCGGTGATGTGCTCGAAGGCGCGCCCATGGTCGTGCTGATCAACGGCGGTTCGGCGTCCGCCTCCGAGATCGTCGCGGGCGCCATGCAGGATCACGAGCGCGCGATCATCATGGGCGGCAAATCCTTCGGCAAGGGGTCGGTGCAGACCATATTGCCGTTGGGCACCGACGCCGCGCTCAAGCTCACGACCGCGCGCTATTACACCCCGTCCGGCCGCTCGATCCAGGCCGAGGGCATCGAGCCGGATATCCCGCTGGAAAATCTTACGCTGGCGCGCGCCGAGGAAGGCGATATGCGGCCGCTCACCGAGGCTGATCTTTCTGGGCATCTGTCGAATGGAGAGGCGCAGGGCGATCGGTCGCAACAGCCGCGGTCGGACGTGCCGTCGTCGCCGCTCGCGGATCGGGATTATCAGCTCAACGAAGCGCTGAATTTGTTGAAAGGCATCGCCATCATGCGGAGGCGCGACTGACGCCACCCGCCGCCGCTGTGTGAGGTTCATCCGGGCGTAATGCCGTGGCGCTGCGGTGCAGGACGGCTATTAGGGAGATGCAGGTAGTTGTACGTCACGGTCGCGGTTCGCCATTTTGGCGGAAGCGCCAATCCTGCGCTCACTCGACCGTTACGGATTTCGCGAGATTGCGGGGCTGATCGACATCCGTACCCTTGAGCACCGCCGTGTGGTAGGCGAGCAGCTGCAAGGGCACGGTAAACAGTATGGGTGCGACGACCTCGGCGGCGGGCGGAATCTCCAGCACGTGCATGCCCTGGTCGGGTTTGACGCGCGCGCCTGCGTCTGCGAATACGTACAGTTCGCCGCCACGCGAACGCACCTCTTCGAGGTTGGAATGGAGTTTTTCCAGTAGCTCGTTGTTGGGCGCGACCGCGATCACGGGCATGTCGGCGTCAACCAGCGCCAGCGGGCCGTGCTTCAGCTCGCCCGCGGCGTAAGCTTCCGCGTGGATGTACGAAATCTCCTTGAGCTTCAGCGCGCCCTCCATGGCGACCGGATAATGGGAGCCGCGTCCGAGAAACAGGGCGTGCCGCTTGTCGACGAAATCCTCGGCCATGCGCGCGATATCGCCGTCCAGCCGCAAGACCGCCTCGATCAGCGCGGGCAGTCGCTGCAGCTGCTCGACTACGGCGGCCTCGGTCGAGGCGTTCAGCCCGTGATGGCGGCCGATCAGAATCGCCACCAGGAGCAGCGCGGCCAGTTGGGTGGTGAACGCCTTGGTGCTCGCCACGCCGATCTCGGCGCCGGCACGCGTCATTAACACCAGTTCGGATTCGCGCACCAGCGAGCTCTCCGGCACGTTGCAGATCGCGAGCGCGCCGACGTACTTTTTCTGCGCTCTTGCCAGATTCAGCGCCGCCAAAGTATCGGCGGTCTCGCCCGATTGCGAAATGGTCATAAACAACGAACCCGGCAAAACGACATGCTTGCGATAGCGGAATTCGCTTGCAATTTCTACCTGGCAGGGAACGCCGGCCAGCCCCTCGAACCAGGATCGGGCGACCAGCCCGGCATGGTAGCTGGTGCCGCAGGCGACGATTTGTATGGCTAGCGTCTGACGCAGCATGCGGTCCGCCGCCGGCCCCAATATATTCTCCAGCACCCGCCCGTCCGCGACGCGGCCCTCCAGTGTGTTGGCGACGGCCTGCGGCTGCTCGTGAATCTCTTTGAGCATGAAGTGCCGGAACACGCCGCGGTCGGCGCTCGTCGACGACAGCTCCGATACCTTCACCTCACGCGTGACGACCGCGCCGCCGTGATCGTAAATCGTGGCCGCATCGAGCCGCAGCTCCGCAAGATCACCGTTTTCCAGATAGATGAAGCGCTGGGTGACGGGCAACAACGCCTGAATGTCCGACGCGATGAAATGCTCGCCCAGGCCGATGCCAATCACCAGCGGGCTGCCATTGCGGGCCGCGATCAGGCGTTGCGGATCATGCATATCGATTACACCGATCGCGTAGGCGCCGCGCAACTCGGCAACCGTCCGCTGCACCGCCGCCAGCAGCCCGTGGCCCGCCCGCAAATGGTGCATGACCTGATGGACGATGACTTCGGTGTCGGTCTCCGAGGTGAAGCGGAATCCCTGGCGTAGCTGCTGCTGCCGAAGCTCGGCGTGGTTTTCGATGATGCCGTTATGAACTACGGCAACGCGGCCATCGCAAACATGCGGATGCGCGTTGCTCTCCGCCGGTGCGCCATGCGTGGCCCAGCGGGTATGCGCCAGCCCCAGACGACCCTCCAGGAGCGTTGCATGCAGCGCGGCATCCAGCTCCGCAACCTTGCCGACCCGGCGCAGGCGCTGCAAACCATCGCCGTTGACCACGGCCATGCCGGCCGAGTCGTAACCGCGGTATTCGAGGCGCTTGAGCCCCTCCAGCAGGATGGGCGCGACGTTGCGTTCCGCGATGCCGCCGACGATGCCGCACATCGTCAGGCGTCGCCGGGATGCAGCGGGCGTTGATCGGGCCCGCCGCCAGCGGACAAATCATTTCCATGCAATGCGATGTACTGTTTCACGCGGGTCATCCTCGCGATTTTTTCGGGCGTTGCCAGCCCTTGACGACCGTTTGGCGGGCCCGCGACAACGTGAGTGCGCCGGCCGGCGCGTCCTTGGTAATGGTCGAACCCGCGCCGATCGTGGCGCCATCGCCGACCGATACCGGCGCGACCAGTTGCGTATCGGAGCCGATGAAGACATCGTCACCGATATGCGTGCGGTGCTTGTGCGCGCCGTCGTAGTTACAGACGATGGTGCCCGCGCCGATATTGGTGCCCGCGCCCATCGTCGTGTCGCCGACATAGCTCAGATGGTTGACCTTGCTGCCGTCGGCGATCTGGGAGGCCTTGAGTTCGACGAAATTGCCGATGCGCACCCTGTCGGCCAGCGATGTGTGCGGCCTGATGCGCGCGAATGGACCCACCATGCAGTCCGCCCCGATATGCGCATCCTCGATCACGCAATTGGGCAAGACATTGGTCCGCGCACCGATCGTGGTGTCGCGGATCACGCAGTTGGCGCCCACCGACACGCCGTCCTCCAGTCTTACGTCGCCCGCAATAATCACGTTGATGTCCAGGGTCACGTCGCGGCCGGCGGTGACCTGCCCGCGGATGTCCAGCCGGGCCGGATCCGCCACGGTGACGCCCTGGCGCATGAGGTCTGTGGCCAGTCTGCGCTGGTAGGCGCGTTCAACTATAGCGAGCTGTAACTTGTCATTAATGCCCATTACCTCGTCCGGATCGGCGCACACCTGCGCGTGCACGCGCCCGCCCGACTCGACCGCAAGCCGTACGCAATCGGTCAGGTAATACTCGGCTTGCGCATTGTTGTTGCCGATCTGTTTCAGCCAGCGGTCGAGATCGCGCGCGCGCGCGGCCAGGATGCCGGTATTGACCTCGGTAATCTCGCGCTGCGCCGTACTGGCATCTGCTTCCTCGACGATACAGCGGACCTGACCGTTTTCATCGCGGATGATTCTGCCATAGCCGCCTGGATCGGTGAGCCGTACGCTGAGCAGCGAAACAACGTGATCCTGCAGCGCCGGCAGCAACGGTCGCAAGCTGCCCTGTGTGATCAGCGGCACGTCGCCATACAGCACCAGCACCGTGGCGTTTGCGTCGATGCCGGGCAATGCCTGTGCCACGGCGTGACCGGTGCCGAGACGCTGCGCCTGCACGCACCAGTTCAGATCCGCCTGCTCCAGGCATTCCCTGACCTTGTCGCCGCCATGCCCGTAAACGACACTGATCGTATCCGGCGCCAGTTCTTTTGCCTGCTGCACCACGTGCCAGAGCATCGGTTTGCCGCCCACCGGATGCAGCACCTTCGGCACCTGGCTGCGCATGCGCTTACCGTGGCCGGCTGCCAGAATGATTATGGCCAGACTCATAAACGAAATCGACGGTTGAATGCCTTCAATTATCTGACATCCATTGTGAACCAAACGTGACGGGGGACGAAACCCGCGCAAAAAAGGCAGCCGGAGCTGCCTTTGTCATAACCCTGGTCCGTCGTGAAACCCGTCAACGACGCCGGCTGCGCAGATTTTCCAGCATTCTCAACTGCGCGGCGGCTTCTGCGAGCCGCGCCTGCGCGGTGGCGTAATCGATGTCGGCGTGCTTGTCGGCCAACGCCGCCTCGGCGCGCTGCTTGGCCTCCAGCGCCTGCGCCTCATCCAGATCCTTGGCGCGCAAGGCGGTGTCGGACAGTACCGTCACCACATGCGGCTGCACCTCCAGAATGCCGCCGGAGACGAAAAAAAACTGATCTTCCTGTCCGGCCGTGCGCAACTGCACCTCGCCCGGCTTCAGCTGCGTGAGCAACGGCGTGTGCCGCGGCATGATGCCGACCGCGCCCAGCTCGGCCGGCGCGATGACCAGTTCCGCCTCGCCGGAGAAGATTTCTTCCTCGGCGCTGACGATATCAACTTGCATCGTTGCCATCAGAAAATACCTGGTATCGGCCGTCCATGGCGCGTGATCCCGGCCCAGCCTTCCCTGGCTGGTCGCGCGCGGGCGCGAAGCAGTGCTTCGCGAATTCCCCGCGCGCCCTCGGCGCTGACAATATCAACTTGCATTGCTGCCATCAGAAAATTCCTGGTATCAGCCGTCCATGACGAGTTGCTCGCGCATTGCAATACCTCCGCGTGCCGTGTCCGTAAGTCGCTGCCGGGCGTCAGGCCTTTTCGCTCTTTTTCGCGTCGGACTCGGTCTTCGGCTTTCCGCTCAGCGACTTGGCCTTCTCCACGGCTTCCTCTATGCCGCCGACCATATAGAACGCCTGCTCGGGAAGCGAATCGTGCTCGCCCTCGACGATCGCCTTGAAGCCCTCGATGCTGTCCTTCAATGAGACGTACTTGCCGGGCGAACCGGTAAACCCCTCCGCCACGAAGAATGGCTGGGACAGGAAACGCTGAATCTTGCGCGCGCGGGACACGGTCAGCTTGTCTTCTTCCGACAATTCATCCATGCCCAGAATGGCGATGATGTCGCGCAACTCCTTGTAGCGCTGCAAGGTATTCTGCACCGCGCGGGCCGTGTCGTAGTGCTCCTGACCGATGACCAGCGGGTCCAGCTGGCGGCTGGTGGAATCGAGCGGGTCCACCGCCGGGTAGATGCCCAGCTCCGCGATCTGGCGCGACAACACCACGGTCGCGTCCAGATGCGCGAACGTGGTCGCCGGCGACGGATCGGTCAGATCGTCGGCAGGCACGTAAACCGCCTGCACGGACGTAATGGAGCCTTTCTTGGTCGAGGTGATGCGCTCCTGCAACACGCCCATCTCCGACGCCAGGGTCGGCTGATAGCCCACCGCGGAAGGCATACGACCCAGCAACGCCGAGACCTCCGTGCCAGCCAGCGTGTAGCGATAGATGTTATCGATGAACAACAGCACGTCGCGGCCTTCGTCGCGGAAATACTCCGCCATTGTCAGGCCGGTCAGGGCCACGCGCAGCCGGTTGCCCGGCGGCTCGTTCATCTGCCCGAACACCAGCGCCACCTTGTCGAGGACGTTGGAATCCTTCATCTCGTGATAAAAATCGTTGCCCTCGCGCGTGCGTTCACCTACACCCGCGAACACCGAATAACCGCTGTGCTCGGCGGCAATGTTGCGGATCAGCTCCAGCATGTTGACGGTCTTGCCCACACCGGCGCCGCCGAACAGCCCGATCTTGCCGCCCTTGGCGAAAGGACACAGCAGATCGATGACCTTGATGCCGGTTTCCAACAACTCCTGGCTGCCGGCCTGATCCTCGAACGTCGGCGCGGGACGGTGAATCGGCCAGGACTCTTGGGCGCCGATATCACCGGCGTCGTCGACGGGGCGACCCAGCACGTCCATGATCCGCCCTAGGGTTTTCTCGCCGACCGGCACGGAGATCGGCTCGCCCGTGTCGCTCACCTTCAGGCCGCGCTTCAGACCGTCGGTGCCGCCCATCGCGATGGCCCGCACCACGCCGTCGCCCAGCTGCTGCTGAACCTCCAGGGTCAGCCCGGCGTCGTCGACGATCAGGGCGTCGTAAACGTTGGGCACCTGATCGCGCGGAAACTCCACGTCCACCACGGCGCCGATGATTTCAACGATATTGCCCGCGGACTTCTTGCCGGACTGCTGTTCGGGCTCGTTGGCCGATGCTTTCCTGGAAGCCTGTTGATTGGTAGCCATGTTTACAACCTTTAGGTTATCTATGTTTCGTTTGGCAGCAGTACCGCGATAACGCGACTGCAAGCCGTTCCAAACCCGCCGATCAAACCGCGGCCGCGCCGCCCACGATCTCGGAAAGTTCCTGGGTAATGGCGGCCTGACGCGCCTTGTTATACGCCAGCTGCAAGTCGTCGATTAACGTCGCCGCGTTGTCCGAGGCGCTCTTCATCGCCACCATGCGCGCCGCCATTTCGCAGGCCACGTTTTCCACCACGCCCTGATAAACGACCGACTCGATATAACGGGTCAGCATATGGTCCAGCACCTCTTTCGAGTCGGGCTCGTAGAGGTAGTCCCAGTAGTGCTTGAGTTCCTTGTCCTCGGCCGGCTGCAGCGGCACCAGCCGAATGAGCCGCGGCCGCTGCGTCATGGTGTTGACGAATTCGTTGCTGATCAGAAAGATCCGATCGAGCTTTTCCTCGTAGTACGCGTCCAGCAGCACCTTGATGGTGCCGATCAGATCCTTGAGCCGCGGGTTGTCGCCCAGCCCTTTGGTTGACGCCACCACATTGCCGCCCAGGCGCTTGAAAAACGCCTCGGCCTTGCCGCCGATCAGGCACAGATCGATCTCGGTGCCCTGGTCGCGCCAGTCGCGCATGGCGGGAATGGCGGCCCTGAACAGATTCACGTTCAGACCGCCGGCCAGGCCGCGATCACTGGAGACGATGATAAAGCCGACCCGTTTGGCCTCGCGCTCGACGAAGAACGGGTGCCGATATTCGAGGTGCGCGTTGGCCAGATGCCCGATCACGCTCAGCATCTTGCGCGCATAAGGCCGCGTCGCCTCCATGCGCTGCTGGGCCTTGCGCATCTTGCTGGCGGCGACCATCTCCATGGCCTTGGTGATCTTCTGCGTGTTCTGGACACTGCGGATCTTGTTGCGAATTTCTCGTTCGCCTGACATTAACCTGAATCCTCAATCGTCTGTCGCAGCGCCGGCACCACGCGATCGATCGCCATCAGGGGATCGCTCCTGCCGATTACCACGTGTGGTTCGCCTTGAAATCCTCCAGCGCCTTGCGGATGCCCTGCACGATGTCGTCGTTATAGTCGCCCGACTCGTTGATCTCGTCGAGCAATTCTTTCTGCTCGGAGCGCAGGTAGCTTCGCAGTTCGGCTTCGAACGCCACCACTTTATTCACCGGCACGTCGTCCAGATAGCCTTCGTTGCCGGCGAACAAGGAGCACGCCATCTCCGCCACGCTCAACGGCGAATACTGCTTCTGCTTCATCAACTCGGTCACCCGCTGGCCGCGCTCCAGCTGTTTGCGCGTCTGCTCGTCCAAGTCCGAGGCGAACTGCGAGAACGCCGCCAGCTCGCGATACTGCGCCAGGGCCAGACGGATGCCGCCGCCGATCTTCTTGACGATCTTGGTCTGCGCGGCGCCGCCGACACGGGATACGGACAGGCCGGCGTTGATGGCCGGACGGATACCGGCGTTGAACAGATCGGTATCGAGGAAGATCTGGCCGTCGGTAATGGAGATCACGTTGGTCGGCACGAACGCCGACACGTCGCCGGCCTGCGTCTCGATGATGGGCAGCGCGGTCAGCGAGCCGGTCTTGCCCTTGACCTTGCCGTCGGTGAACTCCTCGACGTATGCCGCATTGACCCGGGAGGAGCGTTCCAGCAGGCGCGAGTGCAGATAGAACACGTCACCGGGATACGCCTCGCGGCCCGGCGGACGGCGCAGCAACAGGCTCACCTGACGATACGCCCAAGCCTGCTTGGTGAGGTCATCGTAGACGATCAGCGCGTCGCGGCCGCGATCGCGGAAATACTCGCCCATGGCGCAGCCGGCGTAGGGCGCGATGTACTGCATGGCGGCGGAATCGGCCGCGCCGGCGGCGACCACGATGGTGTGCGCCATCGCTTCGTGTTCCTCCAGCTTGGCGACCACGTTGGCGATGGAGGAAAGCTTCTGCCCGATCGCGACGTAGATACAGATCAGATCCTTGCCTTTCTGATTGATGATGGTGTCGATCGCGACCGCGGTCTTGCCGGTTTGCCGGTCACCGATAATCAGCTCGCGCTGACCGCGTCCGACCGGCGTCATGGCATCGATGGACTTCAAACCCGTCTGCACCGGCTGACTTACCGACTGGCGCTCGATGACCCCCGGCGCGATCTTTTCCATGGCCGAAGTCGTATCGGTTTCGATCGGACCCTTGCCGTCGATCGGATTGCCCAGCGAATCGACCACGCGGCCGATCAGCGCTTCGCCCACCGGCACCTCCAGAATGCGCCCGGTACACTTGGCGGTATCGCCTTCGGAGATGTGGCGGTACTCGCCCAGTACCACGGCGCCCACCGAATCGCGCTCCAGGTTGAGCGCAAGACCATAAGTGTCGCCGGGAAACTCGATCATCTCGCCGGCCAGCGCATCGGCCAGGCCATGGATGCGCACGATACCGTCGGTCACGCCCACGACCGTGCCTTCGGTGCGGGCCTCAGCCACGACCTCGAAATTTTTGATGCGCTTTTTGATCAGATCGCTGATCTCGGTCGGATTCAATTGCATTTGTGTCGCCATGATGTCTCCAATGTCCGCCCGGACGGGCTACTGGCCCAACGGGTTCAGGGCTAGTGGCCGAGGACGGTAGAAAGCTTGTTAAGTCGGCCGCGGATCGAGCCATCGATAACCAGATCACCCGCGCGGATAATCGCGCCGCCAAGCAGGCTTTCGTCCGTGCGCGTGGTCAGACGCACCTCGCGACCCAGGCGTGCCTTCAACGCCCTGGTAATCGCCTCGGTTTGCGTCTGGCTGATCTCTTGCGCGGAAACGACTTCTGCTTCTATTTTGCCTTCGGCTTCGCGGCGCATGAACTCGTACAGCGCGGCGATTTCCGGCAACAGCGTCAGGCGCCCGTTTTCGGCCAGCAGTCTGATAAAGTTGCGGCCTTCGTCGTCCAGCCGATCTTCGCACACGGAGATGAAGATCTCGGCGCGCTGCTCGTGGGACAAACGCGGGCTGTCCAGCAACGCCCGCATGCCGCCATCGTGCGCGACTGCGGCCATGTAGGCCAGCATCTCCGACCAGCGATCGAACTGTTGCTGCTCTCTGGCGAGCTCGAAGGCGGCGCCGGCGTAAGGACGCGCGAACGTGGTGAGTTCCGACATGGGCCTACAGTTGCGCCGCCAGATCGTCCAGCACCGCGCTATGGGCCTTCGGATCGATCTCTTTTTTGAGTACCTGCTCGGCGCCGGCGATGGCGATGGCGGCGACCTGCTTGCGCAATCCTTCTCGCGCGCGATTGATCTCCTGCTCGATATCCGACTGCGCGGCGGCCTTGATGCGCTCGCCTTCATCGCGCGCGTCGGACTTGGCCTCCTCGACGATCTCGCCGGCTCGGCGTTGCGCCTGATTGATGAGTTCCGTGGCCTTCTGCTTGGCCTCGTCGAGGCGTTGCTTGAACTGCAGCTCGGCCTGCTGCTGTTCCTGTTGACCGCGTTCCGCCGCCGCCAGACCATCGGCGATGCGCTTTTTGCGCGCCTCCATCATCTGGAGCATGGGTCCCCACAGCACCGCCTTGACGAACCAGACCAGCACCGCGAAGACGATGATCTGGCCGATGAGTGTCGCTGTTACGTTCACGCCTTAACTCTCCGGTTGTTCAACACCCGCGTCGGCCCGCGTCAACCGCCAGCGGCGGTCTGTGCAGCGCCGATAAACGGATTGGCGAAGGTGAACCACATGGAGATACCCAGCACGATCATGGGAAACGCCTCCATCAGACCGCCGGTAAACAACATCTGACCGGTCAGCTGCGGGCGCATCTCCGGCTGGCGCGCAATGCCTTCGATGAACTTGGAGCAGATCAGCCCCCAGCCCAGCGCCGACCCCAAGCCCGCGGCGGCCAGAATGATGCCGACACCCATGGCGGTGTAGGCGTAGATAAGGGCGACGTCGCCTGGATTCATAGGTCTTCTCCTTGGTTAATCAAACGCAATGACGCAATGGTGATAAGGACAGTGTGGATTCAATGCTGCTCTTCGCTGGCGAGCGCCAGGTAGACAATCGTCAGCAAGCCGAAGATAAACGCCTGCACCGTAATGATTAGAATATGGTAGACCGACCATGCAAAGCCCAACGCCACTTGCACCGGCATTACCAGCCACGAGAACGACAGCAGCGCGATCAATACGAACAGCAGCTCGCCCGCGAACAAGTTGCCGAAGAGTCGCAGGCCCAGGCTCAAGGGCTTGGCGAGTTCCTCGACCGTGGTCATGACGACGTTGACTGGCGCTAAGTAAATGCCGAATGGATGCGTCAGGAACTGCTTGATGTAGCCGCCGAGGCCTTTGATCTTGATGTTGTAATAGACGATGAGCGCGAATACCGACAGCGCCAGCGCGAACGTGGTATCCAGATTGGCGGTCGGCACCACGCGCAGATAAACGTGGTGAGGGTCGGCTCCGAAGAAGGTGCTGCCGATCCATCTGGCCGCGGCGGGCAGCAGGTCCACCGGAATCAGGTCCATGAAGTTCAGCATGAACACCCAGATAAATATGGTGAAGGCCAATGGCCCCACGATCGGGTTGGTGCGCGGAAAGATGTCCTTGATGCTCTGGTGGGTGAATTCCAGGATGGCTTCCAGAAAATTCTGCACGCCGCCGGGACTCTCCATGCTGAGGTTCTTGCCGATCTTCCAGGCGACCCACATCAGCAGACCGGCGAGCAATACGCTGAAAAAAATGGTATCGACAAAGATGACCGAAAAATCGATGACGTTGGCGGGCTCGTGCGTGTGTGGGTCACACCCCAGACACCAGTTGGTAATGTGGTGCTGGATGTACTGTACCGGATTATCGCTTGGCGTGGCGGCGGATTCGCTCACTGGACTAGTTCTCGTTCATCGTTAAATCAATCAGCCCCAATGGCCGGTCTGTTTCATCGCTTCCCTACCCGCCGCGATCATGAACGCCAGCTGCGCAATGCCGAAGGTCAGCAATAACGGAGCGGGATCCAGCTTGATGCCTCCCAAGCCCACGCCCAGACAAACCAGGACAAAAACGAAGCGCTGGACAGCTCCAAAATAGAGCGAGTAGACGCTGTATTTCACGCTGCGCCTGGCCAGTTCGCCCGCACTGGCGACCCGGCGCAACAGCAGCACGCTGGTCGCCGCCGCCACCGCCCCACCGTAGAGCGCGGCAAGCGCCGCCTGTTGATCCCGGTGCAGCCATGCCACGCCTACGCAGATAGCGATGAGCGCGGTCTGCACCACTAGAACGCCATTTCGCATGGAGCGGTGAAACAGGATTGAATCGAGTGCGGCAGCGCATGGCATCGACTCGTACTCCCCGAGCCTGTGCCGCCAGCGAGTATAATGACTCGATTGAGAAGGTTCAACCAGCGCGCGGCGAATAATCGCGCCACCATGCGGCCGGGCTGCTACTTTATGTGCGCGATGATCCCATCCAGCTCGTCCAGACTGTTGTACTGGATTACCAGCCGTCCTTTGCCCGCCCGATTGCACTGAACGTGCACGCGCGCGCCGAGGCGCTCCGATAGATCATTCTCCAGATGCTGCACGTCGGGGCTGGGCGTGGCGCGCGCTGCACGCGTGGTCTGCGCCGTGCGCTGCTGTACGTAGCGTTCCGTCTCCCGCACCGAAAGCCCCTTGGCGACGATATGCCGGGCGGCCTGCAGCTGCTGATCGCCCTTGAGACTCAACAGCGCACGCGCATGCCCCATCTCCAGCCGGCCCTCGTCCAGCAGGCGCCGAACCGGCGCGCTCAGCTCCAAAAGCCGCAGATAATTCGTAACCGCCGCGCGCGAGCGCCCGACCGCGTCGGCCACCTGTTGATGCGTCAGATCGAACTCCTCGATCAGACGGTTGAACGACTGGGCCTCCTCCAGCGGCTTGAGGTCTTCCCGCTGGATGTTCTCGATTAAGGACATGGCCGCCGCGGCCTGATCGGGGATGGCCTTGACCAGCGCCGGGATCGCGTCCAGTCCGGCCATCTGCGCCGCGCGCCAGCGACGTTCGCCGGCGATCAACTCGTAACCGTCGCCCACCGCCCGCACCACCACTGGCTGCACCAGCCCCTGCACCTTGATGGAATCCGCCAGTTCCTCAAGCGCCTCGGGACGAAGACTGGCGCGCGGCTGATATTTGCCGCGGCGGATGCTTTCGACCGGCAGATGCCGCAGCTCGCCGCCGGTCGCATCATCGCGGCCCGCCGGCTTCGAGACCGCGCTCAACAACACATCCACGCCCAGGCTGCCCAGGCCGCGCCGCTTGGCATTCATGTTTGTGTATGCAGGAGGTGCTCGGATTGCTGCGCGGCGCTGCGGCGCTCCTTGCGCAAAAGTTCTCCGGCCAGGGACAGGTACGCCAGCGCCCCGCGTGAGGCCTTGTCGTACAGCAGCACGGGCAAGCCGTGACTGGGCGCTTCGGCCAGTCGGACGTTGCGCGGGATCACCGTTTCGAATACGCGGTCACCGAAATGCGAGATCAGTTGATTCGAGACATCGTTGGCCAGGTTATTGCGCGGATCGAACATGGTGCGCAGCAATCCGGCAATGCGCAGCGCGGGGTTGGCCGCCTGGCGGATGCGCTCGATGGTGCCGATCAGCGCCGACAAGCCCTCCAGCGCATAGTATTCGCATTGCATCGGTATGATCACACCGTGCGCCGCGACCAGTGCGTTGACGGTCAAGGTGTTGAGCGCCGGCGGACAATCAATCAGCACGTAATCAAAGCGGCCGTCCACGGAGTCCAGCGCGCGTCTGAGCCTGAACTCACGCTCGGTCGCGGTAATCAGCTCGATCTCGGCCACCGTCTGATCGCCGTTGGCGGGCAACAGCGCGCACGCGGCGCGGTCTACCTGGAGTATGCCATCGGCGATCCCGGCCTTGCCCAGCAGCACATCACCGCTGGTGATACTGAGCTGGTGCTTATCCACCCCGCAGCCCATCGTGGCGTTGCCCTGCGGATCCAGATCGATGACCAGCACGCGGCGATTGATCGCGCCCAGCGACGCGGCCAGATTCACGGCGGTGGTGGTCTTGCCCACACCGCCTTTCTGATTCGCTAGCGCAAGAATATTGGCCATCGCGGCTTTTAGGCCTTGCGGATCTCGATCAACTGACGCTCGCGGTCCAGGTGTGGCACCTTCAGTTTATATGTTTTGATGCGTTCAGGCATGGTGCCGAGCAGCTCTTGTTCTGCAGCCGAGAGACCTGATTTCATCGCCAGCATGCGCCCCGACGGCGCACAGAGCGGTTCGGCGCGGGCGATAAAGGCTTCCAGGCTCGCAAACGCCCGGCTCATGACGGTATCGAAGCCGGCTGCAGGTCGATAGGTCTCCACACGCCTGCGCTCCACGTCAACGTTGCTCAGCCGCAGTTCGATAATCGCCTGCTGGACGAAGCGGATCTTTTTCGCGTTCGAATCCAGCAACACGAACTGCAGCCGCGGGCAAGCAATGGCTAATGGAATACCTGGCAAGCCCGCGCCGCTGCCGACGTCCAGCGCGCTCGGGCCGTGGATGAAATTGCACACCGACAGGCTGTCGAGCACGTGCGCGGAAACCATGTGGCGCACATCTCGAACGCCGGTGAGGTTATAAACGTGATTCCATTTTTCCAGCAGCCGCAGATAGCGCGTCAATCGGTGGATCTGGGCGCCCTTAAGCACCGTGCCCAGGCGCACAAGGCCGGCTTCGAGCAATGCGCGCAGCGCCTGATCCCGGTCGGGGGCCGCGGCGGCGGCGGACGACATCATCCGATGCCGGCTTCCGGGACAGACAGCGCGGTTTCGCACGGATGCCGTTTCAGATGTACCAGCAACAGCGACACAGCGGCTGGTGTGACGCCAGGTACGCGCGCGGCCTGACCCACGGTAGCAGGACCGGCCTCGGTCAGCCTTTGCCGCGCTTCGGTAGAAAGCCCGCGCACTCTTGCATAATCGAGATCACTGGGCAGCAGCGTCTCCTCGTGCCGCCGCGCGAGATCGATCTCGACCTGCTGGCGTTCGATGTAGCCCGCGTATCGGGCCTGGATCTCGAGCTGCTCGGCGATCACGTCGTCGATCTCCGGATCGGACCTGCGGCACAACGACATCAACGCGCGATAGCCGACATCAGGCCGCCGCAATAATTCCGACAGCCGCTGCTCGCGCGTCAGCGGCGCGCCCAGTACGCGCTCGATCTCCCCGGCCGGCAGGGCGCCAGGGCGCAACCAGGCGTCATGCAGCCGCTGTTGCTCGCGCGCGATGGTCTCACGCTTGCGCTCGAAAGCCTGCCATTGCGCATCGCCCACTAACCCTAACTCGCGGCCGATCGGCGTCAGGCGCAAATCGGCGTTGTCCTCGCGCAGCAACAGCCGATACTCTGCCCGGCTGGTGAACATGCGATAAGGTTCGGCTACCCCGCGCGTGATCAGATCATCGATCAGCACGCCGATGTAAGCCTGATCGCGTCGTGGACACCACGGTTCCTTGTCCTTGACGCTGCGCGCCGCATTGAGGCCGGCGATCAACCCTTGCGCGGCGGCCTCTTCGTAGCCGGTGGTGCCGTTGATCTGGCCGGCGAAAAACAGGCCCGCCACCGGCTCAGTCTCCAGGGTGGATCTAAGACCGCGCGGATCGAAATAGTCGTACTCGATCGCGTAACCGGGCCGCGTGATGTGCGCGTGTTCAAAGCCCGCGATCGAGCGCACCAGCTCGTATTGCACCTCAAACGGCAGGCTGGTGGAGATGCCGTTGGGATACACCTCGCGCGCGTTCAGGCCTTCCGGCTCGATGAAGATCTGGTGCGAATCCTTGGCGGCGAAGCGCACGACCTTGTCCTCGATGGATGGACAGTAACGCGGGCCGACGCTCGCTATCGCGCCGCTATACATGGGCGAGCGGTGCAGGCTGGCGCGGATGATGTCGTGCGTGCGCGCGTTGGTGTGCGTGATGTGGCAGGCGACCTGGCGCGGATGATGCTCGGCCCGGCCGGTGAACGAAAACACCGGCGCGGGCACATCGCCCGGCTGTTCCTGCAGTGCGCTGTAATCGATGCTGCGACCGTCGATGCGCGGCGGCGTGCCGGTCTTCAGGCGCCCGGCCTTGAACGGCAGATCGCGCAGCCGGCGCGCCAGCCCAACGGCGGGTGGATCGCCCGCGCGGCCGCCGGCGTGGTTCGCCTCGCCGACGTGAATCTTTCCGCCCAGAAAAGTGCCGGTGGTGAGCACCACCGCGCGCGCATTAAGCTTAAGCCCCATCTGCGTGATCACACCGGTCACGCGTTCGCCCTCGACGATCAGATCGTCGACCGCCTGCTGAAACAGCTGCAAGTTGTCCTGTGATTCGACAGCCGCGCGGATCGCCTGCCGATAAAGCATACGGTCGGCCTGCGCGCGCGTGGCGCGCACCGCCGGGCCCTTGCGGCGGTTCAGGATGCGGAAATGGATGCCGGCCCGATCCGCGGCACGCGCCATAATCCCGCCCAGCGCATCGATCTCTCTGGTCAAATGCCCCTTGCCGATGCCGCCGATGGCGGGATTGCAGCTCATCTGGCCAATGGTTTCGATGTTATGGGTCAACAGCAAGGTGCGCGCGCCCGCACGTGCCGCGGCGAGCGCCGCTTCCGTACCGGCGTGACCGCCGCCAACGACGATGACATCAAAAGTCGAATAGTTCATGAGTCTTGGCAATCGCGCCCGATGTTTTCGCGTCGACTGCAAACGTTACAGACCCAGGGCCAGGCGCAGGTTATACGAGGTCGCGCCGCCGACGTTATCCACCTCGCCGATCAGCTGGAACGGCAGGAAGCTCAGCCGCGCGCCGGCGAACACGCGCGTGTCGCTGAAGTTTTCATCTTCCAGACCCGTATTCTCGGATGGGTCGCTGAACGCGAACACCTGACCGACGCCCGCGTAAGGCGTGAAAAACGCTAAACCTTTCGAGGCCGACACATCGACGCTCAAGGTCTGCATCGCGAAGCGGTCTATCCCCTCCAGGTTGGTGCCGGCCAGCCGCGCGCCGATAGCCGGCAACACCACGTTGCCCGGCACAAACGCATAGCGCACTTCGCCGCCGTACAGCCGCACGCTGTTGCTTGGATCGGCCGAGTAGAAAGCGCCGATATCGAATCCCAGCGGCAAACCCTTGGTAACGCCCAGGCCGGCGGTCGCGAGCTGATCGACCTCTTCGCCGACGAGATCCTCAAACGCCTGTTCGTTGTCGATCGTCGTGTAACTGCCGATCGCGCCGACATTGAAGCCCGTCACGCCCAGTGGCTCAGTTGGATTCAGGGTCTTGTAGCTGAAGGCCGCGGCCAGGTCCTCCGACACGCCGCGGAAGGCGTCCTGATCGGGGTTGACGATGTCGATGTCGACCGCTGCGGCCTGCGAAGCAAATGACAGGATCAGCGCAACCGCGCCTGCTCGATACATGTTGCTCTCCTTAAATAAGGTTTGGAGCGCTTGTCGCCTCACACCAGCGCGACCACAGGGCAATAGGATAACTCAATCCGATACGAAGCAGATATCGATCAGAAGGCCCTGTTGGATTTTTAGCGAACGCAGCGCCCAGCTGGCCACAGGTTATTTACCGATGCAGAAACTGGAGAAAATCCGGCTCAGAAGATCCTCGGAGGTAAACGCCCCGGTGATCTCGGACAACGCCTGCTGGGCCGCGCGCAGTTCTTCGGCCAGCAGTTCACCCGCGCTAAGCGCGTTCAATGCTTCATCCGCGCGGGCCAGCGCCTGCCGTGCGGATTGCAGCGCGTGCAGATGACGCCGCCGCGCGACAAACAGCCCTTCGCCGCCCGCCCGGTATCCCGCGCGCCTTTTCACCGCCTCGCGCAACGCATCGATGCCGGCGCCGGTGAGCGCAGACACATACACCTTGTCGTCGCGCTCGCCGGCGGGCTTGTCGCCCAGGTCGATCTTGTTCCACACGGTCAGCACCGGCGCGCGCGCGGGCAAACGCTGTAAAATGGTCTGCTCTTGCCGCTGCCAGCCGAAGCGCTCGTCGATCACCAGCAGGATCAGATCGGCCTGCTGGATTTCCGCCCACGCGCGGCGTATACCCTCTCGCTCGGCGGCGTCAGCGCCCTCGCGCAGGCCCGCGGTGTCGACGATGCGCAGCGGCATGCCGTCCATCTGAATGTCCTGCCGCAGCACGTCACGGGTGGTGCCGGGAAGCGCGGTGACGATCGCAATGTCCGCCGCCGCAAGGCGATTGAGCACGCTGGACTTGCCCGCGTTGGGACGTCCCGCGATCACCAGGGTGAATCCTTCACGCAGCAGGCTGCCCTGGCGCGCCTGATCGAGCACCCCGTCCAGCCGCGCGCGCAATTCCCGCAGACGTAGGGCGGCCGTGTCGTCGGCGAGAAAATCGATCTCTTCATCGGGAAAATCCAGCGCTGCCTCGACGTAGGCGCGCAACTCGATCAAGGTTTCGACAAGCTGATCAATCTTCGCCGAAAACGCGCCTTGCAGCGAACGCAGGGCGCCGCGCGCCGCCTGCTCTGTCTGGCTGTCGATCAGGTCGGCGATCGCCTCGGCCTGGGCGAGATCGAGCTTATCGTTGAGAAAAGCGCGCTCGCTGAATTCGCCGGGTCGCGCCACCCGCGCGCCGGCGGCCAGCACGCTCGTCAATAACATGTCCAGGATCACCGGCCCGCCGTGGGCGTGCAATTCCAGCACGTCTTCGCCCGTGAACGAACGCGGACGGGGAAAATAAAGCGCGATGCCGGTGTCTATCGGATGCCCCTGCGCATCGAGAAATGCGCGGCAGGTCGCCACGCGCGGGACGGGCAGGCTGCCCAATACCTTCACAGCGATTTCCGCCGCTCTCGCACCCGAGACGCGTATGACGCCGATCCCGCCACGGCCTGAAGGCGTGGCGACGGCGGCAATGGTCTGTGACTGCGCCATGGTCAATGGGGTTGCGATTCAGCCCGACGTAGGCTGCCGTAATCGCTCAGGCCGGCTTGGCGCCGCTTTCAATGCGCTTGGTAATCACCCACTGCTGCGCGATCGACAACAGATTGTTGACGAACCAGTACAACACCAGCCCCGAAGGGAAGAAGGCGAAAAACCCCGTGAACACCACCGGCAGCGCCATCATCATCTTGGCCTGGATCGGATCCAGGGGCGCCGGATTCAGTTTCTGCTGGACGAACATGGTAGCGCCCATGAGCAAGGGCAGGATGAAATACGGATCGCGGCTCGATAAATCGTCTATCCACAGAATGAAATCGGCCTGGCGCATCTCCACGCTTTCCAGCAGCATCCAGTACAGCGCGATGAACACCGGGATCTGCACCAGTATCGGCAGGCAGCCGCCCAGCGGGTTGATCTTCTCGGTCTTGTACAACTCCATCAGCGCCTGATTCATCTTTTGCTTGTCGCCGGCGTAGCGCTCCCGAAGCGCTACCATGCGCGGCTGCACCGTGCGCATCTTGGCCATGGATTTGTAGCTGGTCTCCGACAGCTTGTAGAACGCCAGCTTGATCAGCAAGGTCAGGATAACGATGGCCCAGCCCCAGTTGCCGACCAGCCCGTGGATAAAATCGAGCAGCCAGAACAGCGGCTTGGCCAGCACCGTAAAGATGCCATAATCCACCACCAGTTCCAGGCCCGGGGCAATCTCGCCGAGGGGCTCCTGCAGCTTGGGCCCCAGGAAAATTTGCGCGTTGAACGTGCCGGTCTCACGCGGTGCGACGTTCAGACCCTGCGAACGCAGGCCGATGATGTATTCCGGTCGGCCGCCCTCTTCCACCACGTTGGTGTAAAAGAAGTTGCGCTCGTTGGCTTGCGGCACCCATGCCGAGACGAAGTAATGCTCCAGCATCGCCGCCCAGCCGCCCGTGATCTCGCGGCTCAGGCCGTCGCTTTGCATGTCTTCGAACGGCAGCTTCTCGTACTTGCCGTCGTAATACGCCGCGCCCGTGTAGGTATAAAGCAGCAGCGACTTCTCCTCCTCGCGAATCGGACCGTGCCGCAGCTGGCGATACTGGCGGCCGCTCCAGGGCTCATCGCTGCGATTGATGATGGTGTGGCTCACATCGACTAAGAAATCATCGCGACGAAACGTGAAGGTCTTTCTGACGGTGACGCCGGAAGGGCTTTGCCAGGTGAGCGGTACCCGCAACTCGTCTTCGCCCGCGCGCAGCCGGTATTCGTGGCGCTGAGCTTCATAGAGCGCGTGATGGCTGGGCGCCAGGTCCTCGCCCGTGCCGCCATCGGCAGTGCGATCGTGGATCAGACCGGACTGCGCGATATAGACGCCGTGCGCCGGATCGCTGTGCATCAGCACGAACGGCTTGTCGGGCGCGTGCGCTTCCGCCGGATACGTCGGCAGTGCCGCGCGCCGGATATCGCCGCCGCGCGTATCGATCTGGATGTCCAGCACGTCGGTGACCACGCGGATAGGGCGGCTTTCCGGTGCCTCTTCGCGCGGCGCGGATCGCTGCCCGGCAACATTCGGCATCACCGGCGCCTGTGGCACATCTGGCGTGGTCTCGCGGGCTTTGTCATCCGCCGGAAGCCCGCGGCTGAGCGCTGGCGCCTGTGGTGCGGGCTGCGGCGCGTAATCCCGCTGCCAGGCCGACCAGATGAGATACAACACCAGCACCAGCGAAAAATAGAGCAGCACACGCTGGCTATCCACGGGCATGAGACGCTTCTTTGTCGGTTTCCGCGATTGATCGGGCCGCGGAATCGGCAACCGATCCGCCTGGCAGCGGATCGAATCCGCCGGCACACCAGGGGTGGCACCTCAACAGCCGGCGCAGCGCCATGTAGCCCCCGCGCGCAGCGCCGTAGGTTTGTATCGCCGCGATGGCATAGCACGAACACGATGGCACGAACCGGCAATGCTGGCCCACATAAGGACTCAACAACACACGGTACAGCTTGAGAAGAAGAATCAGGGCTTTTTGCATCGTTTTTTCACACACCGCCAGTGCCTTTCCAGCGCCGCGGTCAGTTCGTCCCGGGTCATGTCATTGACGACCGGACGGCACAGCACCACCAGATCCACGGCGGGCAGTTCGTGCTGTGCCGCACGGAAGCTCTCCCGTACCAGACGCTTGATGTGATTTCTGGCCGTCGCTTGCCTGGCGCATTTCTTGGAAATGGCCAGCCCCAGCCTGGGATACTCACCACAGTTGGCGCGCGCCAGTACGGTGAAAGCGCGATCGCTGCAACGGACCGCACACTCGAAGACGCGACGGTATTCCCAGCCGTTGCTGAGACGAAGCCGCCGCTGGAAACGTCGTCGTTGCGCGGCGCCTGCTGGTAGCTGGCTGATCAGTAACTAGTGTTTAATCAGGGGCAAAGCCTTGCTCTACCCTTGGCGCGACGGCTGTTGATCACCCGACGTCCGCCGCTGGTGCGCATGCGCAGGCGAAAGCCGTGTGTACGCTTGCGCCGTAATTTACTCGGTTGAAATGTCTGTTTCATGTCTTTAAGTCCGGCCGGGGCGGGCGAAAAGGTAGCAAACATAAGCAGCCCTGTCGGGTTTGTCAATTTTGGGCCTGGCGCACCTGACGGGCGTGTGGATAACTCATGGCGTGCGAGCTAAACTGCGAAAGTTATCCTGTCAGACTGATAAACGAGTGGGGTTTTATCTTGTCGGTGAGCTCGCTGTGGAAAAGATGTGTTGGACGCCTGGAGAATGAGTTTCCTGAACAACAACTCAATCAATGGATAAGGCCGCTGCACGCAGTCGAGGATCATGGTTCGCTGCGATTGCTGGCGCCCAACCGCTTTGTGCTGGACTGGGTCAGAAACAATTTCCTCGAACGGATCGAACAACTGGTAGGCGGCTTGGTGGACGATGAGCATCCGCGCGTGTCACTCGAAATCGGCAGCATCGGCCAGGAATCGCGCCGGACGCAGGCTCGCGGCTTTCGACACGCGACGGTAAAGTCACCTAAGCCCCAGCGCCCGGCGCCTGCTGCGGCCTCCAATCTCAATCCCGGTTTCACCTTCGAAAACTTCGTCGAGGGTAAATCCAATCAACTTGCCAAGGCGGCCGCGTTGCAAGTGGCGATGCATCCGGGCACCGCGTACAACCCGCTGTTCGTGTATGGCGGAGTCGGACTGGGCAAAACCCACCTCATGCACGCGATCGGCAATTACATTCGCGGGCACGACGATCACCTGCAGGTGGTGTATCTACACTCAGAGCGGTTCGTCGCCGACATGGTCAAAGCGCTGCAACACAATGCCATCAACGAATTCAAGCGCTTCTACCGGTCGGTGCACGCCTTGTTGATCGACGATATTCAGTTTTTCGCCGGCAAGGACCGATCTCAGGAGGAGTTTTTCCATACTTTCAATGCCTTGCTGGAAGGCCAGCAGCAGATCATTCTCACCTGCGACCGCTACCCGAAAGGGGTCGAAGGACTGGAAGAGAGACTGAAGTCGCGTTTCGGCTGGGGCCTCACGCAGGCCATCGAGCCACCCGATCTCGAAACACGGGTCGCGATCATGCAGCGTAAGGCCGAACAGGCCAAGATCGATCTGCCCAGTGATGTGGCCTTTTTTATCGCCAAGCGGATCCGTTCCAATATTCGCGAGCTCGAAGGCGCCCTGCACCGCCTGGCGGCCACGGCCCGATTTACCGGACGGCCTATTACCATCGAATTCGCCAAGGAGGCCTTGCGCGACCTGCTGGCGCTGCAGGACAAGCTCGTCACCATCGAAAACATTCAGAAGACCGTTGCTGAGTATTACAAGATACGCACCTCGGATCTATTATCGAAACGGCGCAGCCGCTCGGTGACACGTCCCCGCCAGCTGGCCATGGCGTTAGCCAAAGAGCTGACCAATCACAGCCTTCCCGAGATCGGCGAGGCATTTAACGGGCGCGATCACACCACGGTACTGCATGCCTGTCGCAAGATAACAGAGCTTAGAAATAGCGACACGCGGATCAACGAAGATTATGTGAATGTGCTGCGCACACTCAGCAGTTAGCCGACAGACAAACGCGATGCTTATCCTGTTGATAACACGCTCATAAGCCGGAACGGGCAGCGAATAACCTGCTTGTCCACATTTCGTAAACAGCCATCAACGGTTTGACCCCACCGTTAATGCACAGCATATAATACTATAAGCGTTTGATTTATAAAGCAGCTTATTAAGTTTTCCAGCAAGCACATGGTGCTTAATAACTATATAAAGAACATATTAATTCTATTTATTGTTGAGAGCTTCAATGAAATTCAGCATTCAGAGAGAAACATTACTCAAGCCTTTGCAGCAAATCATCGGGGCTGTGGAGCGGCGGCAGGTGATGCCCATGTTGGGTAACGTGCTGCTTCGCAGCACTGAGCGGGGTATGACCATGGTCGCCACCGATCTGGAAGTAGAACTGATGGCGAGTGTCGACGTGGCTATTGACGCGCCTGGAGAGGCGACCTTGCCTGCACGCAAGTTATTGGATATATGCAGAAATTTACCAGAAGGCGCAAATCTTGCCGTGCAGGTGACAGGAGCGAAAGCCAGTATTAGTTCAATGCGCAGCCGGTTCGTGCTTGCCACCTTGCCCGCTGCTGATTTTCCGGTCATCGAAGATATTCACGCCGAACATCGCGTGACCCTCGCACAGCGCGATTTGAAGCGCTTGACCGATCGAACGGCTTTTGCCATGGCACAGCAGGATGTCCGTTATTATCTGAACGGTTTATTGTTGCACATTGCTGATGGCAGCTTACGGGCCGTGGCAACGGACGGCCACCGACTTGCGACCAGCAAGGCTGACGTGGAAATTCAGGGTGATGTGACGCATCAGGTGATTATCCCCCGCAAGGGCGTGCAGGAACTTCAGCGCATCCTGGTCGATAGTGATCAAACGATTGAAATCGAGTTGAGCAGCAACCATATTCGTGCCAAGGTTGACGAGTTACGCTTCACGTCCAAACTTATTGATGGACGCTTTCCGGATTATGATCGCGTAGTGCCCCGGGACAGCGATAAGACGGTATTCGTGAATCGCGAGGCCTTCCGGTCGGCATTAGTTCGGACTGCGATATTGTCGAGTGAAAAGTACCGTGGCGTGCGCCTGGGTCTCGATGGTCAGGCTTTGAAAATTCAATCGCATAATCCTGATCAGGAAGAAGCCGAGGAGGAACTGGAGGTGGAATACGATGGTGAACCTCTGGAAATTGGTTTTAATGTGAATTACTTGCTGGATGCGCTGGCCGTTATTGGCAGTGAGACCGTGGAAATCAAGCTCAAGGACGCCAGCAGCAGTGCGCTATTAAAGACCTCGACGTCGGAAGATTCGCTTTACGTCGTCATGCCGATGCGGCTTTAGCCCAGGCGGGATGGCCTAAGAGCGTGCAACATCGAACGGGTCGACGCGCTGCGGTTCAATTGGAGGCGTGTTGGACAGGCTGAGGTTTACATCGAATAGATGAGCATAGAGGAGCTCACGATCAACCACGTCAGGATCATTGAACACGCCGAGCTTAACCCATCAAGTCATGTCAACGTTATTACCGGGCTCAACGCCGCCGGGAAAAGCACTATCCTGGAAAGTATTGACATTCTCTCGCGCGGCCGAAGCTTTCGCACGCATCTGTTCAATCGGCTGGTTACGGCTGGCCAGTCTCAACTCACCGTCACCGCGCGGCTAAAATCACCCGAGCATTCCATCCTCAGCATCGGCATCGAAAAATCGGCTTCGGGTACGCGCGTCAGAATGGGCGGCGAACCCGTCGAGTCCATAGCGCAGCTTGCGGCGTCGCTGCCCGTGCAGGTTCTTCATCCAGAAAGTCATCAGTTAATTCAAGGTGGACCCGCGCTGAGGCGTGCTTACCTTGATTGGGGCATGTTTCACGTGGAACCAAAATTTTTACCGGTGTGGCAGCGCCATCAGCGCGCCTTGCGCCAACGCAACGCGGCCTTGCGGACAGGCGCGAGTCTCAAAGCCATTCGCGCCTGGCACCGTGATTTTTGTGAGACAGCAGATTGCATAGATCGTTATCGTCGCGAGTATCTCCGTTATCTGATTCCCGTCGTCGATGATTACGCACGAAACCTGCCTGGCGCCGCGCGGCTTGAGTTCCGTTATCAGCGGGGTTGGCCGGACACAGACGAGCTTGAGCATGTGATGGAACAAGAGATTTCGCTCGACATGGATCGAGGCCATACGCGCTGGGGACCGCATCGTGCCGAACTGGGTCTGCTCGTGGATGGCCGACCCGCCAGCGGAACCGCCTCCCGTGGTCAGCAAAAGCTGATCGCGGCCGCGCTAAGGCTTGCCCAGGCGCGGCTACTAATCGAAAAAACCGGACGTCAATGTGTGTTCCTCATCGATGACCTCTCCGCTGAACTGGAGCCGCGCTATCGTGACTTCCTGCTACGGGCGTTGGTGCGGCTCAATCTACAGATATTCATAACGGCTATCGAGGCCGACGATGTCAAACGCAGCGATTGGGTCGAAACGCGAAGGTTTCACGTGGAACAAGGCCGCGTCCGAGAACTGCTATAATCGCGCAGCTTAAACAAGCGGGTGCCGCATGATCGACAAGGTATACGACTCAACCAGCATTCAGGTACTTAAAGGTCTGGACGCAGTGCGCAAGCGCCCGGGCATGTATATCGG
>JBOIDC010000042.1:0-34709 GCA_050740315.1 Gammaproteobacteria bacterium
GCGCTCAGCCGCGGGCGCGTGGTCGTGATCGGCGGCGGCTTCGGTGGCGCCACGGCGGCCAAGTATGTGCGTCTGTTCGATCCATGGATCGAGGTCACCCTGGTCGAACCAGGGAGAAACCACGTCACCTGCCCGGGCAGCAACTGGGTGCTCGGCGGTTTCCGCGATCTGCGATCCATCACGCAAAACTATGCCGGTCTGGCGAAACACGGGGTCAAAGTCATTCACGACAGGGCGACGGTCGTGGAGCCTGGCGAGCGCCAGATCCGGCTCAAAGGCGGCGCGATTCTCACCTACGACCGTCTGATCGTATCGCCGGGCATCGATTTCCGCTGGCCGGCTATTGAGGGTTATAGCCCGCAGATCGCAACGGCGCTGCCGCACGCCTGGAAAGCGGGTCCGCAGACCGAACTGCTGCGCCAGCAGCTGGTGGCGATGCGCGATGGCGGCACCGTGATCATTACCGCGCCGCGGACGCCTTATCGCTGTCCGCCCGGGCCGTATGAACGCGCCAGCCTCATCGCCCAGTACCTGAAAGTCCACAAGCCCAAATCCAAGGTGTTGATCCTGGACGCCCAGACGGCGTTCACCAAGCAGGATTTATTCATCGCGGGCTGGAAAAAGCTCTATGGCTTCGGCGGTGACAACAGCCTGATCGAATGGGTGCCGGGGCCGGACGGTGAGGTCGGCGCGGTGGATGCGCAAAGCAGGACCGCGATCGCCGGGCCGCTGGAAGATAAATACAGGGCCGACGTGCTGAACGTGATCCCCCCGCAGATGGCGGGGCTCATCGCCCGTAACGCCGGACTCACGGATCAAAGCGGCTGGTGCCCGATCGATCACAAGACCTGCGAATCGGCGCTGCAAAAGGGGATCCATGTAATCGGCGACGCTGCCATCCAGGATCCCATGCCCAAATCCGCCTACGTGGCGAATTCGCAGGCCAAAGTATGCGCCGATGCGGTGGTGGCGCTGTTGAACGAGCGTACCCCCGGCGAGCCGTCGTGGATCAATACCTGCTACAGTCTGGTCGGATCCGAATACGGCATCTCCATCGCCGATGTCTATGCGCTCAACCCGCGAGGTCTGGTGGAGCCGGTAGCCGGCGCGGGAGGGTTGAGCGCAAACGATGGCAACCGCGCGTTAGAAGCGGCTTATGCCAAGAGCTGGTATACGAATATCGTCAACGATACGTTTGCTTAAAAACCCAGTCCGCTTCAAGCTCAGGCGAACTGGCTCATGACGATCGGCAGACTTCGATCGAACAGCAACAGCGCGAACAACAGCATCAGGTAGACGATTGAATACACAAAAGTCTTGATCGCGAGCGCCCGGCGCCTCGTGAGTTTGAGCGCCACGGCGTAATACAGAAACACCGCGTTCAGGATCAGGGCACCCGCCAGATAGATGGGCCCTGACATGCCGGTGGCAAACGGCAACACCGTGATCACCGACAGCAGCAGCGTATACAGCAAAATATAAAGCCGCGTGTAGTCATCGCCGTGGGTTACCGGCAGCATGGGCACATCGGCCTTGGCGTATTCCTCCTTGCGATACAGCGCGAGCGCCCAGAAATGCGGCGGCGTCCAGGTGAAGATAATCAGAAACAGCAGCAAGGCGTGCGCATCAATCTGACCTGTGACCGCGGTCCAGCCGAGCAGCGGCGGGGTGGCGCCGGCCGCGCCGCCGATCACGATATTCTGGGGGGTGGCGTGTTTCAGATACAGCGTATAAATCACCGCGTAGCCCACCAGCGAGACGAACGTGAGCACGGCGGTCAGCAGATTGATGAAACCGATGAGAATCGCCATGCCCAGCGTGCCGACCACGGCGGCGAACAACAACACATGGCGCGCTTCGAGATGACCGGTGGGCAATGGCCGCAGACGGGTGCGCGCCATCACCGCGTCCATGTGACGGTCCGCCAGCTGGTTGATGGCGGCCGCCGAGCTCGCGACCAGCGCGATGCCCAAGTTGCCGAACACGAGTGTGGCCGTACTGACCGCACCCGGCGCCGCCAGCAGCATCCCGACCAGCGCGGTGAACACCATCAGCGCGACCACACGCGGCTTGCACAACTCCAGATAATCCTGGCACTGCGAGAGCAGCCCGTAGGGCGGATCGAGCACTTTAGGTGAGGACATGATCGACTCTTGTGGCTTGCGCCGCAGACGCGCCGCGGGCCGGCGCGGCCGTGATGGCTGCCGCGGCCGGACGCAGCATATAGACCAGCGACAGCATCGCCAGCAGCAATAATGCGGCCACCGCGTTGTGCGCGGCCGCGATGCTCAGCGGCAAACCCAGCACCACGTTGGAAATTCCCAGCGACACCTGCAGTACGGTCAATACAATCACCGCCGCACTGGCGGCGCACAACGCGCCGTGCGCCCTGAAAAACAGTGTCGAGCCCAAAGCCAGAAGATAAACAGTGGTTACCAGCGCGCCGATACGATGCGTGACGTGAATCGCGGTCCGCGCAGGATTATCCAGCACTCCGAATTCGTAGTTCAACCCTAAGCCCCGCCACAACACGAAGCCCTCTTCAAAGTCCATTGGCGGCCACCATTGGCTCTGGCAGGTAGGAAAATCCGGACAAGCCAGCGCGGCGTAATTCGCACTCGTCCAGCCGCCGAGCGCGATCTGGCCGACCAGAACCATGACCCCGAGCAGCGCAGCCGCGCGATATCGATTGGCGCCGGCATTCGGTTGCGCCCAGCGCACACCGCCCAGGAACAGCCACCACAACAACGAAAGCGTTGCGAAACCGCCCAGTAGATGCGCCATCACGATGACCGGCTTGAGTTGCAAGGTGACGGTCCACATGCCCAGCAGCGCCTGAAAGATGACCAGCAACAGCAACGCCAGCGACGTCTTGAGCGGGAGCCGCGCGCGGTGGCGGGCGCACAACGCCGTTACGGCAAGCGCGAGGGTCAGCAAACCCAATCCGCCCGCGAAGTAACGATGCACCATCTCGCGGGTGGCCTTGGCGGCATCCACCGGGCGGTCCGGGAATAATGCATTGGCTTGCTCGACCTCGGCCTGCGTAACCGGCACGCTCACCATGTGTCCGTAGCAGCCCGGCCAGTCGGGACAGCCCAGTCCGGCATCGGACAGCCGCACAAAGGCACCCAGCACGACCACGACGAACGCCAGCCCCAGTGCCACGCGGACCGTTGTCCGGAAGAAAGGATGCGCGCGCTCAGCCAATCCTGGACGCCTCAAGAAGGTGATCCAGGTCTTCCTGCAAGCCCTTGGCGGTCTCGCGGCGCGCATAGCGCATCATGAGATTGCCGTGCGGGTCGACCAAGAAAAGCGTCCCGCTGGGATGCGCGCCAAACTTCCGCAACACATGCTTGCGGTCCCGGCCGCGCAACTGGGCGACCGTCAAGCCCGCGTGGCGACGAAGCAGCGGCCGCAATGCGGGCAGCGCCTGGGTGTCGGTCAGCACATACAAACGCTGCACCCGCACCTGATCCCGCCCGAGCGCCAGGCGCACCTGCCGCATCTTGAACAGGCCGGCCTCGCACCACAGATCGCAGCGGCTGTCGCCAATGTATAGCAGCGTCCACTTGTTACGCAGAAAACCACGGTCCAGCCGCCTGCCGTCCAGGGTCTTCAGGGCAAATCGTTTAATCGCATGCGGCGGCAGAATCAGTTCGCCATTGGACGCCGCGCGCGGCAACGGCAACCGGTCGCTGAACGCGTACAGCACGGCCGCCACCAATAACGGCGCGGCGAACACCATGAGCAGCCCCAAGAGCTTCAGCCTGGAACGCAGGCGCGCGGACCGATCGGCCGTCGCGTTATGCATGGCTGGGCTCGCTGCGCTTCAGATTCACCACGATAAAGATGACCAGCACTGCGACGGCTAACGCGAACCATTGCACCGCATAGCCCAGATGCCGCGCGGGCGAAAACGGCGTGAGCTGCCACTCGCATCGGTAACAGTACGGCGATTGTGGGTCCAGCCGCAGCGCCACACCCGCCAGCGCGAGATCGACGCGCGCGCCCATCCGTTCAAAATCGATGAACTGCACCCGCCGCGGCCAACCCGTCTCGCCTTCGTCCATGCCGCCGAGGCTGAAGCCCCGCGCGTAAGGCACAAACACCATGGCGCGCAGCCGGACGCGAGCGCTGGTTACCGGGATCTCGGGCCGTTCATCGCGGCTGGACCCCAGCGGGATCCAGCCGCGATCCACCAGCACGCCACGGTTGCCCGTCACGCGCAGCGGTGTCAATACGTTGTATCCCACCCGTCCGTGGTTTACTTGGTTATCCAGCAGAAACTGACGGTTGGCGGTGAAATGACCGGTTACCTCAACCCGCCGGTATCGCCACCATGGCTTGTCTTTCAAAGGCAATGTAAGCTCCTCGGGCGATTGCTGATTGCGCAGCGCGTAGGTTTCGAGTATTGCCTGCTTTTCCTGCGCCCTGTTAAGCTGCCAGACGCCGAGCGCGATGAACAATCCTGTCAATATCGCCGCCGCCACGCCGGGCAGCACCGTTGGCCTGAAAAGGTAGCGCTTACCGCGATTGTGCATGCGGCGCGTATTGCTTCCTGCCCCCCATTCGCCGCCCCAAGGACTTATTTATGCTGGTCAAGATCATCGTTATCCTGCTGCTGATTGTAATCATCGGGAGTCTCTCATCCGGACTGTTCTTTCTGGTCGCGGACAAAGGCCGCGGCGATCGCATGGTCAAGGCGCTTACCTGGCGGATCGCCCTGTCTCTGGCCGCGTTCGCGCTGCTGATGGTGGGCTATCTGGTGGGCTTGATCCAGCCGCACGGCGTTTACTACTGATCGCCACGCGCGCCGCGGCGGCGGTGTACGTGCGCTGAGCGATAGCGGATCGCGCGCGGGTGTCAGAGCCAGTAAACGAAGATAAAAAGTCCCAGCCACACGACATCGACGAAGTGCCAGTACCAGGCCACCGCCTCGAAGGCAAAGTGGTTGTCGGCCGTGAAATGCCCCCAGATACTGCGCAACAGGATGACGATCAGCATGATGGCGCCGATGGTGACGTGCATGCCGTGAAAGCCGGTCAACATGAAGAACGTCGATCCGTAAATACCGGACTCCAGGGTCAGGTTTAGCTCGTGGTAAGCGTGTCCATATTCATAAGCCTGCAGCGCGATAAATGTCACGCCCAACGCGACCGTCGCGAACAGGCCTAGGATCAGCTGCGCGCGTTTGCCCGCCTTCAAGCCCCAGTGTGCCCACGTCACCGTCACGCCGCTGCTCAGCAGAATCAGCGTGTTCAGCGCGGGCACGCCCCAGGCGGCCATGCTTTCGAACTCACCGCCGATGCGACCCGGGCCGTTCGCGGTCTGCGGCCACATCGCCTCGAAGCCCGGCCACAGGAAAAAATTGGTCGGCACGCCCTGTCCCTCGCCGCCCAGCCAGGGCAGGGAATATTGCCGGGCATAAAACAGCGCGCCGAAGAACGCGGCGAAAAACATGACCTCGGAAAATATGAACCACAGCATGCCCCACCGGAACGAGCGGTCGACCTGGTCGTTGTAACGGCCCGACTCACTCTCATTGATCACTGTCCCAAACCAGCCGAAGACCATGATCAGCGTGATCACCGCGCCGACAATCAAAACATTGCGGCCATGATCCGCCCCATTCAGCCAGGTCGCTCCGCCGACCATCATGGTGGCGATGCCGACCGAGCCGAAAATCGGCCAGTGACTGCCATGCGGTATGTAATACTGGCTTTGCGCGTGTGCCATCGTTGCTATGCCCTTACGTGAGTGTTAATCCAGTTATCTTTGCGGTTTGCCTTGACAGTCGAATCAGCGCGCCGCCACCTGCGCGGTCACGTCGAAAAAAGTATAGGACAGCGTGATCATATCGACCTCCTCGGGGAGCTCGGCGTCCACGACAAAGCTGACAGGCATGCTGCGCCCCTGCCCGGCCTCGAACGGCTGCCGCTGGAAACAAAAACACTCGGTCTTGTGTAAATGCGTGGCGGCCAGCGCCGGCGCAACGCTTGGTATCGCCCGTCCGACCATGTTCTGGGCAGTCTTGTTACGGGCGAAAAAGCGGGTCGTATACAGCTTGCCTGGGTGCACGCGCAAGCTTGATCTGGCAGGCCGGAACTCCCAGCCCATGCCCTGATTCAGGTTGGTCACAAATTCAACCGTCACCGTGCGGTCTTCCACGACCCGCATCGACCCGACGTCTTGTGCCACCGCCAAGCGCCCTGATTTGCCGTTAAGCCCGGTGATTTCGCAGAACACGTCGTACAGCGGCACCATGGCGAAGCCGAACCCGAACATGGCCACCACCACCACGCCAAGCCTGGCGAGAAGCTTGCGGTTCGCGCGGTTGCGCGCCTTGGCGTCCACGCGCTCAGGCATTGGCCACCAGCAGGAAGAAGCCGATATAAATTGCCACCGCCACAACGCCTAATGCGACGGCCGTGCGCTTGATACCCTTAGTCATCGGTCGATAACACGCCAAACGTCGGCCTCATTTCACCTCTGGCGCGGTGGTGAAGGTGTGGTAAGGGGGCGGCGACGGCAAGGTCCATTCCAGACCTCTGGCGCCATCCCATACCTGACTCGTTGCCCGCTCTCCGCCGCGGATGGTCTGCACGACGATGTAAAGGAACAGCAACTGCGCGAGGCCGAAGCCGAACGCGCCGATGCTGACCAGCATGTTGTAGTCCGCGAACTGCAGCGCGTAGTCGGGAATGCGCCGCGGCATGCCGGCCAGCCCGACGAAGTGCATCGGGAAAAAGGTGAGGTTGACGAAGATCGCCGACAACCAGAAATGCCATTTGCCAAGGCGCTCGTTGTACATATGCCCGGTCCATTTCGGCAGCCAGTAGTAAACGGCCGCCATAAGGGCGAAGATCGAGCCGGGCACCAGCACGTAGTGGAAATGCGCGACGACAAAATACGTGTCGTGATACTGGAAGTCCGCCGGCACGATGGCCAGCATCAGCCCCGAGAAACCGCCGATGCTGAACAACACGATAAACGCGATAGCGAACAGCATCGGCGTCTCGAAGGTGAGCGAGCCGCGCCACATCGTCGCCACCCAGTTGAACACCTTCACGCCGGTCGGCACCGCGATCAGCATGGTCGCAAACATGAAGAACAGCAGGCCGGCCAAAGGCATGCCCACGGTGAACATGTGATGCGCCCACACGATGAACGACAGGAACGCGATGGAGGCCGTGGCATACACCATCGAGCTGTAGCCGAACAAGGGCTTGCGCGCGAACGTGGGCACGATGCTGGAAATCACGCCGAACGACGGCAGAATGAGGATGTAAACCTCCGGGTGCCCGAAAAACCAGAAGATATGCTGGAACATGACCGGATCGCCGCCGCCCGCCGCATTGAAAAAGCTGGTGCCGAAGAATTTATCGGTCAGCATCATGGTTACCGCTCCCGCCAGCACCGGCATCACGGCAATCAACAGGTATGCCGTGATCAGCCACGTCCACACGAACAGCGGCATCTTCATCAAGGTCATGCCGGGCGCGCGCATGTTCAGGATGGTGGCGATGATGTTAATGGCGCCCAGGATCGAGGACAGGCCCATAAAATGAATGGAGAAAATCAGAAACGGGAACGCGGCGCCGGTTTGCAGGGTCAGCGGCGGATACATGGTCCAGCCGCCCGCTGGCGCGCCGCCCTCCATGAACAGGGTCGACAGCAACATGGCGAACGCGAACGGCAATATCCAGAAGCTCCAGTTGTTCATGCGCGGCAGGGCCATATCGGGCGCGCCCACCATCATCGGCACCAGCCAGTTCGCCAACCCCACAAACCCCGGCATGATCACGCCGAAGATCATGATCAGCGCGTGCATGGTGGTCATGGAATTGAAGAACTGCGGATCGACGAACTGCAGACCGGGCTGAAAAAGCTCGGTGCGGACCACCATGGCCATCGCGCCGCCGATGAAAAACATCACCATGGCGAGCCACAGGTACAAGGTGCCGATGTCCTTGTGATTGGTGGTAAACAGCCAGCGCTTGATCCAGAAGGGATGTTGTTCGTGATGATGGTCGTCGTGTGCTACGGCGCTCATGGTTTGACTCCTGTAAAAAACTTATGGGCGGCTGGTCGTGCGTGGTTCGGTCAAGGGCTGGCCTGAGTCAGTTTCTGACCGCCCTGCTTGCCGCCTTTCTGGGCCTGAACCCACTTGTCGAATTCCGCCTGCTCCACCGCGCGCACCACCACCGGCATAAAGCCGTGGTCTCTACCGCACAGCTCGGCACACTGGCCGCGGTAAACTCCGGGCTCGTCGATCTGAGTCCACATCTGGTTGATGAAGCCTGGAATCGCATCCTTCTTGACCGCCAGCTCGGGCACCCACCACGCATGAATCACGTCGTTGGACGTGAGCAGCAGCCGGATCTTTTTATCCACCGGCACCACGACCTCGTTATCGACCTCGAGCAGGTAATGCTCGCCTTTTTCCGCCTGATTGAATATCTGCGAGCGCGGTGTGGACAAGGTGCTGAAGAAATCGACGTTCTGATCGAGATAGTCGTAATGCCATTTCCACTGATACCCGGTAATCTTGATGGTCATGTCCGAATTGCCGGTATCTTCCATCGCGATCAGGGTCTGCGTGGCGGGGATGGCCATCGCGACCAGAATGACGAATGGCACGATGGTCCACAGTATTTCCACCGTCGTGCTCTCGTGAAACTGGGCCGCCTTGTAGCCCTTGGAGCGGCGGTGCCGGATGACCGAATACAGCATGGCGCCGAACACCAGCACGCCGATGCCCACGCATATCCAGAAGATCAGCATGTGCAGACCATAAACCTGGTGACTGATCTCGGTTACGCCCTTTGGCATGTTGGAGGCGGGCAGCGCCGCCGCGGAACCCGCCATCAACGGCGACAGAAGTCCCGCGAGCCACGCCGCGGACTGGTTAAGCTTCAATCGGGCCATGCCCTCTTCCTCCGGACTTTTTATTGAAAGATTGCTGTCACTCTTTGCGCCGAGCCCACTATCGCCGGCGCTGTCATCGTTCGAAGCGGAGCCGCGTGGACCGCAGTGCACTCATGATGACGTCCTTACCGCCGGGGTGGCCGCCAATGCTCTGAACGACCGAAACATCCGGCGCGGGCACTCAAGTGCCGTTGCGGAGCCGGCGCGCATTGGTCGCTCACAAGGCTTCGCGCAGCGCCGCGGCGAGCGTCTGACGCTCTTCGTCCACCAAGCACGCGCCAATCTCTACCTGCAAACCGTGCGAACGGATGAACAGGCGGCTGGGATATCCTCTGATCGCCGCCTTATCCAGAACAACCCGCGCCCAATGGCGCTCGAACGTGCAAGCGCGTTCAACCCTGTCTCTGCCCACGGCGATGCGTACCTGTCGTCCAGCGATAGATACCACCTCCCGCCAGCAACTGCGCGCGCAGCATCGATATAAAGCAATACCAAGAATCAGCATTTCAAACCCGGCAAATGGCAGCACCATCCACATGCCCATCGATGCCCAGACACCCGCAATGCCAAAAGAGATGATTACCATGCCGGCGAAAAAAAGCTGATTGCCGCGCCATGACAATGATCTGTTCGGGCTGATTACGAAATGCACGTCGTCCGTGCTCGACTGCTTGCGCGTGACGATCATCGGCCGCCTGCTGTCATCAAGTTGAACCTGCGACGCCGTTCGATGCTACCGGAAGCGGGTATTTCAGACAATACCATAATGTCAGCGATTGCACGCACCGTCGCCGTGCCGGGTCCGCCCTAGTGGCCGCGGCCCTGAATTCTGTTAAGCGGAATGCGGACTTCGCCGGCGGCGTCGCGCGCCGACGGCCGGCTCTGACCGGCCCACGCAAGCCCGTAGACGATCTCATAGCTGGCGGGCAGCACGCCCTCGCGCGTGCGGAATCGCTCGTATGCCTGCCGTACCCGCTGATAGCGCTGTTTGCCGGTCAAGCCACGCGGACGGCCATAAGTACTGTTGTGCGCGCCCAGCAGCTTTAACTCGCGCATAAGCTGGGCGACGCCGCGATAGGTCAGGCGCATCATGTCCATCTCCATGACCGGGTCCGCGAAGCCCGCTCGCATAACCGCGTCGCCGACGTCGTGCATATCGATGAAGTTATTGACGTGAATGTAAGTGTCAGCCGCGGCCCAGCTGGCGCGCAGTTCATTGAGCGTATCCGGGCCCACGGTCGTGAACAGCAACACGCCGCCGGGTGACAGCACACGCCGCATCTCGCGCAGCGCGCGCTCGAGGTCATTGCACCATTGCAAGGTCAGGTTGGAATAGATCATATCCACGCGGCCGGTGGCGATCGGCAACGACTCCATGTCAGCGCATACCGCCAACGGCTTGTGCAGCCAGCTGCGTGCGTGCGCGGCCTTTCGCAGCATTGCCATCGACACATCCAGCGCCACCACCCGGCTGCCGCGATAGCGGCGCAACAAATCGCGAGCCGCCTGGCCAGTGCCCGCGCCGACGTCCAGGATCGTGCCGGGCTTTGTGCGCAGCACGTCGAGGCGCGCCAGCAGCCGCCGCCCGACCTCCCGCTGCAGCACCGCAACATCGTCGTAGCGCGCCGCGGAATCATCGAAGGCGCGACGCACCCGGCGTTTGTCGACCTGGTAAGCCTGCGGCTCAATGGTCAAGATAAGTTCTCCAGCGTGCGCGTAAATTCGTCTACGTGCGACAGAAATGGCGCGTGTCCGGCGCGCGCGATCACCCGGTAACGCGCGCTTTGAATCAGTTTGACAATCCCGAGTCCCGCTGTTGCCGGCACCAGCATATCGCGTTCACCAAGGATCAGCCGCAACGGGCAGGTTACCAAAGCCAGCTGAGCGCGCATATCGGCCTTGCGCAGCAACGCAAGGCCGGACTTGAGTGACGCCGGATCCGGCGTGCCCGCGGCCAGCGCCGCGTGCAGACGCCGCAAGGTGCGCGCGGGGTTTTCGCTGCCGTGCACCTGCAAGGCCAGGAAACGCGCGAGCGTCTTTCGAGGCTTGCGCTCAAGACTGGCATCGAAATCGTCGAGCAAATCTCCAGCCATGCCGTGCGGCCAGTCCGGCGCGCGGACAAAGCGCGGCTGACTCGCCACCAGGATCAAGCGCCTTACCTGCTGAGGATAGCGCAGCGCATACGCGATCGCGATCAACCCGCCCATAGACCAGCCCAGCCACACCGCCGGAGCGCGTGGCGCGACGCTATGCAGCGCCGCGCACACCTCATCGAGGTCGCCCAGGTCGATCCCGGCGCGGCTGCGGCCGTGACCGGGAAGATCGATACAGGTCACCCGCCAGCGGGATTCCAGCCTGGTGCGCAATTCCGACCAGACGCTGGCGTTCAGCCCCCATCCGTGCAGCAACACCAGGCCCAGACCGCTGCCGGTTGTCGTGAAATGCAACATCACCAGCCCCGATTCGAGGCGCAATGCCCGGCAGGTCGGTTATTATGCGCAGCATAAATGTTCGTGAAATAACGGTAACGCCCTGTTGACCCGATGCTGATTTCCGTGCTGTTGATCATCGCCGCCTACCTGCTGGGCTCCATATCCACCGCGATCACCGCGTCCCGGCTGATGGGACTGGCGGATCCACGAAGTACCGGTTCCGGAAACCCCGGCGCCACGAACGTGCTCAGATCCGGAGGCAAACGGGCGGCCGGCATCACTTTAGTCGGCGATGTGCTGAAAGGGCTGCTTCCCGCGCTGCTCGCACGCGGCCTTGGCCTGGACGATATCGCGGTCGGTGCCGTCGCGCTGGCGGCCTTCTGTGGGCATGTCTATCCCGTGTACTATGGCTTCAAGGGCGGCAAGGGCGTGGCGACGGCGCTGGGGGCGCTGTGCGGACTGCATCTCGTGGTCGGCGCGTGTGCCTTGATGACGTGGGTGTTCGTCGCCTACGTCTCGCGCTTCTCGTCGGTGGCCGCGTTGGCGACGAGCCTGCTGACCCCGGCGTACATGTTTGCGATCACCGGCTCCCGATGGCTGACGTGTATCGTGGTTATCATGGCGATCGTGATTTTCTGGCGGCACCGCAGCAACATTTATCACTTGCTGGAAGGATCGGAAGACAAGATCGGCAGTAGCAGCTAAGCCACCTCGGCCGCGCCAGCCAAGTCGACCAGCGGCCACCGGGGACGCGCCACGATCGACAGTGGATCGCACTGGCCGGCTTGCAGCCTTATCAGGCCCGCATAGGCGATCATGGCGCCGTTGTCGGTGCAGAACTCGGGCCGCGGATAGAACGCCTGTGCGCCCAGCGACGCGGCCATCGTGGTCAGGGTCTCGCGGATGCGGCGGTTCGCGCCTACACCGCCGGCGACGACCAGGCGCCTGCACCCGGTCTGCGCCAGCGCGCGTTTGCACTTGACGCTGAGCGTCTCGGCCACGGCCAGCTCGAATGCACAGGCGATATCCGCCTTCGTGCCTGCATCATCGCCCGCCCGCGCGAGCGTATTGAGCGCATAAGTCTTCAAACCGCTGAAGCTGAAATCCAGGCCGGGGCGGTCGGTCATGGGCCGCGGGAACCGGAAGCGCTGGGCGTTCCCGCGTTCAGCCAGGCGCGCGAGCGCGGGGCCGCCGGGATAACCCAGGCCCAAAAGCTTGGCCGTCTTGTCGAACGCCTCTCCGACCGCATCGTCCAGACTTTCGCCCAGCAGTGCATAGCGGCCCAGCGCCTCGACCTCGACCAGCATCGTGTGGCCACCCGATATCAGCAATGCGACGAATGGCGGACGCAGTGCGCGCGCTTCGAGCATTGCCGCCAGCAAATGCCCCTCCATATGGTGCACCCCGATCGCCGGCACCCCCCAGGCCCACGCAAGGCTGCGGGCGATCGCGCCGCCCACCAGCAACGCCCCCATCAGGCCGGGGCCGGCAGTATAGGCCACGCCGGCGATGTCCGGCGGGCGCAGGCCGGCATCCGCCAGCACCTGATGGATTAGCGGCAGGGTTTTGCGTATGTGATCCCGCGAGGCCAGTTCCGGCACGACACCGCCGTAGTTCGCGTGCATGGCAGCTTGACTGTAAAGCCGATGGGCAAGCAGCCCGCTATGCGTATCCACCACGGCGGCCGCGGTCTCGTCGCAGGACGTTTCGATACCCAGCACGCGCATGGCGGAATTGCGCTGTTTATGTCCAGTATCGTGCTGCGTGGTCATGAGTACGCTTCATATGCTTTGGCATTTATTCGCAACGCTACTATAATCTCGAATCTTTTTATCCGCACATAGCCCGAAAGCAGGCTGGAGTTGAATACACATATATGCCCAGTATCCGCGTAAAAGAGAATGAACCCTTTGATGTCGCCATTCGCCGGTTCCGGCGCGCGTGCGAAAAGGCCGGTGTTTTGACCGAAGTACGCCGTCGGGAATTTTACGAAAAACCGACCACCGTGCGTAAGCGCAAGGCGGCGGCGGCCGTAAAACGACATATCAAGCGCGTCTCCAGGGAAGTCACGCGCCAGCAGCGTTTGTACTGATTCTGGCCCCACGCATGGCGGCACCTCTGGCTCTGCGGATCACCGAAGACATGAAGGCGGCGCTGCGCGCTCGCGACAAACCGAGGCTTGGCGCCATTCGTTTGATGCTCGCCGCCATCAGGCAACGCGAAATCGACACCCGCGCCGAGCTGGACGATACACAGGTGCTGGCGATTCTGGACAAAATGATCAAACAGCGTCGCGAGTCCATCGCGCAGTATGACGCTGCGCACCGGGAGGACCTGGCGGCGAAGGAACGCTTTGAGCTGGATGTCATTCAAGGCTATTTGCCGGCGCAGCTTAGCGAGGCCGAGATAGGCCGTTTGATTGAGACTGCGGTTCGCGAAACCGGGGCCGGCGGCCCGCAGGATATGGGCAAGGTCATGGCAAGTCTCAAACCGCAAATGCAGGGCCGTGCCGACATGGGTGCGGTCGGCGCTCGGGTCAAGGCCCGCCTTACCGGTCGTTAGCACTGGGCGCCGCGTGCGCCCTTTTCATTTGCGTTAGACTCTTACGTTGTCTTACAGGCCGGCAGCCACCGCCGGCGCACAGGTGCGCGTATGCCCAATCCCATGCAATTCTTGGAGGTGCCTCGGCAGGACCCGGACAAGACCCCGGTCGAGGTGCGTATCCACGATTACCGCGAAATCTACGCCCAGTTCGATCGGGGCACCGCCAAGGCGCAGGCCGGGCGTTGTCTGGGCTGCGGCAATCCCTATTGCGAGTGGAAATGCCCGGTTCACAACTACATCCCCAACTGGCTGAAACTTATCGAAGAGGGCAATCTGTTCGAAGCGGCGGAGATGTCCCACCGCACCAACAGCCTGCCTGAGGTCTGCGGCCGCGTGTGCCCGCAGGATCGCTTGTGTGAAGGCGCCTGTACGCTCAACGACGGCTTTGGTGCGGTCTCCATCGGCGCGATCGAGAAATACATTACCGATGAGGCGCTCAAGGCCGGCTGGCGTCCGGATTTATCCGGCGTGGTCAAAACAGACAAGCGCGTGGCTATCATCGGCGCCGGCCCCGCGGGCTTAGGCTGCGCGGACATACTCGTGCGCAACGGCGTACAACCCGTGGTGTTCGACCGCCACCCGGAGATCGGCGGCCTGTTAACCTTCGGCATTCCGCCGTTCAAGCTCGAAAAAGAAATCGTACGCACCCGCCGCCGGCTCATGGAAGAGATGGGCGTCACGTTCAGGCTCAACGTCGAAATCGGGCGCGATATGCCTTTCCAGCGGCTGCTGGACGAATACGACGCTGTGTTTCTGGCCATGGGGACATACACCTCCATGAAGGGCGGCTTTCCGGGAGAAGATCTGCCTGGCGTACACGAAGCGCTGCCCTATCTCATCTCCAACATCAACCGCCAGCTCGGGCCGGAGCGCGACGCGTTTATTGATATGCGTGATCAACGCGTGATGGTGCTGGGTGGCGGTGACACGGCCATGGACTGCAACCGCACCGCCGTACGGCAGGGCGCCGTATCGGTGACGTGCGTTTACCGGCGTGATGAGGCGAATATGCCCGGCTCGCGGCGCGAGGTGCGCAGCTCCAAGGAGGAAGGCGTGCGGTTTCTGTTCAACCGGCAACCGGTCGAGATCGTCGGCGGCCGCGGCGTCGAGGGTGTCAAGGTGGTGACCACCAGGCTCGGTGCGCCCGATCAGCGCGGACGGCGGCGTCCAGAACCGATCAGCGGCTCCGAGGAGATCATCCCTGCCGATAAAGTTATCATCGCATTTGGCTTTCGTCCGAGCCCCCCGGCCTGGTTCGGTGGGCACAATATTGCGCTCGATCCGGGCGGCCGCGTGGTGGCGCCTGCCGCCCAACGCTACAAGTTTCAGACCGGTAATCCCAAGGTTTTTGCCGGCGGCGACATGGTGCGCGGATCGGACCTGGTGGTGACCGCCGTGTTCGAGGGTCGGGAGGCGGCGGAAGGGATCGTGGCGTATCTCAATGTTTGATGTATCGCGGCGCGGGCTGAGCGCTGCTCATCGCGCATGCGAGCCTCACAGATGAGCACGTGATGCATCCGTGCTCGTGCCCATTGTTGTGCTGTGGCCGCAACAACTGAATTAAAGAACGATCGCCTGCTGCGTGCCTTGCGCCGCGAGCCGGTAGACGTAACGCCCATCTGGATCATGCGTCAGGCGGGTCGTTATTTACCGGAATACCGGGCCACGCGGGCGCGCGCCGGCAGTTTTCTGGATCTGTGCAAGACACCGGAACTCGCGTGCGAGGTCACGTTGCAACCGCTGGCGCGATTCGATTTGGATGCGGCCATTATCTTCTCGGATATTCTGACCATACCAGATGCGATGGGGCTGGGCCTTCATTTCGTAGAAGGTGAAGGGCCGCGCTTCGAACAGCCGCTGCGCGATGTGACGGCGATCAAACGGTTGCAGGTTCCGGACCCCGAGCGACAGCTAAATTACGTTATGGCCGCTATACGCATGACGCGGCGCGAGCTGGGCGGCAAGGTTCCGTTGATCGGGTTCAGCGGCAGTCCATGGACCTTGGCAACTTATATGGTGGAGGGCGGCGGCAGTAAGACATTTTCCCGCGCAAAGCGTTTGTTATACGACCAGCCGGAGGTGCTGAGACGTTTGCTGGATGTCCTGGCGGACAGTGTGGCAGCCTATCTCAACGCCCAGATTGCCGCCGGCGCACAGGCGCTAATGATCTTTGACACCTGGGGCGGCACACTCTCGCCAGAGGCGTATCGTGAATTCTCGCTGGTGCCCGTGCAGCGGATTGTCGACCAGCTCGATCGGCGACCTGAACGCAGGCACGTGCCTGTCATCCTGTTTACCAAGGGCGGCGGCGCCTGGCTGGAAGCGATGGCGGACACCGGCTGCGACGCACTGGGGCTCGACTGGACGGTGGAAATCAACGCGGCGCGGCAGCGGGTGGGTGACCGTGTCGCGCTACAGGGCAATCTAGATCCATGCGTGCTGTACGCGGAGCCTGAGCGTATCAGGACGCAGGCCGCCAACATCCTCGCGCAGTATGGGCAAGGCTCCGGGCATATCTTCAACCTGGGTCACGGCATTCATCCGGATATCAAGCCCGGGCATGTCAGCGTATTAATTGACGCCGTGCACGAGATAAGCCGCGCTTATCATGCGGACTGATCCTGCCCGCCCGTATTGTCGTTGCCGGTACTGGCTTCGAGCAAGGCTTCAACTTGACGGATGGTCGCGCGCCGCATAGGCTTGCCGTCGATCGGGCTTGTCGGCGGGCGCTTGAGCATGTCGGCAGGCAACACGACCGCTTCGACGTGACAGTCGTCACCCGCGAACCGCAAGCCGGGATAGTGGCGAGCATCGGCGCCATGGCGCAGACGACGTTCAAAGCTGCGGTAGGCAATGCCGGCATCCATCAATACGAACAACACCTCTTCCGCAGAGTCGGCGAACACGTGGAGATCAATATCCGAATGCTCGCCCGCTGTGCCGCTCAGCACCGGCCCGGTCAGTCGAGGCTCGAATTGGCTTAACAATCGCATGGCGGCAATCGCCGCGCGCCTGAGGGACGAGACGTGGTCCCGGTAACATCGCGTAAAGAACAGGCGCTGATGCTCCAGCACCGCCCGCTCGATCTCGCGATTACCCGGCAGTAACTGCCTGTTACCGGCATTCAACCGATCCGCGGCCTTGAGTTTCGCAAATTGATAGTCCTCGACGCCCTCGTCCAGCAGGATGCGCGCGGCTTCCTGTGCAATGCAGGTGCGCAGACGGCTGTCACGGGAATCGGTCATGAACGATGGAAGAATAAAAAGCTGTCATGTAGCCGTGTTAAAGAGGGCGAACCTTTGCGGCGGATCGTTCGGCTCAGGAAAACTATTGATGTTGCGCACGCCAACGCCTACGCGAATTCTCCGTTCTCCGGAAAGGTTACTGGTCTGTTAAGCCGTCCCGAGAGTCGTCAGAATAGTTGCTCGGGAATTTCGACGGGTTGCCGTTGCTCTGAGCGGTCATATACCGGCTGAGGTGCCTGCGCGCTGCGCTTGGGCACCTGGTCGGAACGGAAAGTCTCAAAAATTCCGTCCTCACTGGCGGTATTCGCAAGCAGGCCGGTTTGCGGATCGATGCGAACCGTTACCATGCCTGCCGGCTGCGGCATATTGCTTTCCGGGACGCCTTTCAGCGCGACGCGCATGTAGTCTATCCATATCGGCAGCGCGGCTACACCACCCACCTCGCTATTACCCAGTGAACGGGGACTGTCGAAACCCAGCCAAACCGTGGTAACCAGCTTTGTGTTGTAGCCGCTGAACCACGCGTCGTGCAGATCGTTGGTGGTTCCTGTCTTGCCCGCCAAATCGTTGCGGTTGAGCACCATCGCCTTGGTCCCCGTGCCTGCGCTAATGACAGCTTTCATCATACCGACCATTTGGTAGGCATTGGCCGCCGGCAGCACTCGCGGAGCGATATTTTGAAACTGCAACAGGGTTTCACGCCGAAGATTGCTCCCATCGGCGGGGACAAGGGCAGGATCGCCCGTCACCCCGACGGCGTTTTTCACGGGGAGCATGCCATCGGCCACCTGGCGCGGCGCAGCCGCCTCCTGGCAAGGCGCATCGCACGCGGTCGCGGGGTTCGCCTGATACACCGTTTTCCCGCCCACTGTCTCGATACGCTCGATCAAGTAGGGCTCTACCCGAAAACCGCCGTTTGCGAATACGGCGTAGCCCGTCGCGAGTTCCAGTGGGGTCACCGAGCCGCTGCCCAGAGACAGCGACAAATCCATGGGTAGACGATTCGGATCAAAGCCGAATTTCACGATGTGATCCATGGCGGCCCGGAGACCGATACTACTCAATAAGCGAATCGACACCATGTTGCGGGACTGCGCCAACGCGACGCGCAGGCGGGTAGGCCCATAAAACGTGCCGCCGTAATTTTCCGGGCGCCAGGCGCTTTCCAGACCTGACGCATCGAACACAACCGGCGCATCGTTGACGGTGCTGGCAGGCGTGAAGCCGTGCTCTAGCGCAGCGGAATAAATGAACGGCTTGAACGCGGAGCCAGGCTGACGAAAGGCCTGCACCGCGCGATTGAAGTTGCTGTGGTTAAAATCGAACCCACCCACCAGCGCGGTTATGGCACCATCATGCGGGTCGAGCGATACCAGCGCGCCGGAGACATCGGGCAACTGACTGAGCCGCCACTCGCCTTTTTCGTTCTGCAAGATGCGCACGATCTCGCCGCGCGCCAGCACATCGCCAGCCGCCTGTGGCGCACTGCCTAATGCGTTCTGATTGATGTAGGGCCGCGCCCACGATATGCCCTCCCAGCTCAATTTGACAAGTTTTTGGCCGCGGGTGTACACCGTCGCTGACTTCTCTCCGACACCGACAACCAACCCCGGGCGTAAGCCGCCTAGCGGCGCGTAGTCGCCCAGCGCCCTGGGCCAAGCGGCTTTGTCGGCCAAAATCTCTGGCTGGACGCGGCCCTCCGCACCGCGGTGACCGTGGCGCATATCGTAGGTTTCAATGCCATTGCGCAGTGCTTGCACGGCTGCCCGTTGCTTGTCGGCGCTGACCGTCGTGTAGACCTTGTAGCCGCCTGTATAAGCATCCGCGCCAAAGCGGGAAATCATCTCCACGCGGGCCATTTCGGCGACAAAAGGCGCGGTCACGGCCACCGCTGGATCGTGCAGCCGCGCAGTCGCGGGCTGTCGGAGCGCGACGCGGTAATCCCTGGCGCCAATAAAATCAAGCTCGCGCATGCGTTTCAATACATAATCGCGGCGCTCCATCGCACGCCGAGGGTCGGCGATGGGGTTGTAAATAGACGGCGCCTTGGGCAGACCGGCAATCATGGCGATCTGGCTTAAGTTCAGCTCGTTCGCTTCAAGGCCGTAATAGACTTCGGCGGCGGCGCCCACGCCGTAAGCGCGGTTACCCAGATAGATCTTATTGAGATAAAGCTCCAGTATCTCTCGTTTGGATAACTCCTGCTCCATTCTCAAAGCCAGAAAAACTTCCCGCAGTTTGCGTTCATAAGTACGTTCGCTGGTCAAAAAGAAGTTTCGCGCCAGCTGCATGGTGATGGTGCTGCCGCCCTGCTGTTTTTCACCCGTACGCAGCAACTGCCAGGCGGCGCGTATCAGGCCATGATAATCGACGCCGGGGTGCTCAAAGAACCGATCGTCTTCCGCAGCCAAGAATGCACGTTGCATCAATTCTGGCACTTGCCGTAGCGTCAAAGGCTTGCGTCGCTTCTCCCCAAAGACGGCCATGAGCTGGCCTTCCCGGGTATATATCCGTAGGGGCGTCTGCAACTGGATATCTTTGAGCGACGCGACGGAGGGAAGCCCGGGCGCCAGATAAAGATACGCACCGAGCACGGTGGCCGATCCTAAGGTCACAAGCCCCAAAGTCAGCAACGCACCCAAGCGCACAAACATCAGCAAATAGCGCATAAGCCATTAAAACAAGTTATGAAAGATATAGCACTCACGACAGGATAGACGGTACAAAACTCCCCCCGTATGGCGGCCACAAGTTACGGAATTTACGATACTATTTTTCGCGTGAAGGGTTACAACTCCGACCGGCAAAACACCGATTAGTTTGGTCGCCGTTATACGAGGATATTGTGTGTCTCTTTTCAAACGTAAGCAATCATCCGTTCTGGGCATCGACATCAGCTCTACGTCGGTGAAGTTGTTGGAATTGAGTCGCGCGGGTGCTGGCTTCAAGGTTGAGTATCATGCGGTGGAGCCGTTGCCGCACAACGCCATTACCGAAAAGGCCATATCCGACGTGGCGGCGGTAGGCGAGACCATTCGTCACGCCATCAAGCGCGCAGGCACCAAGAACAAACACTGCGCGATGGCCGTGAGTGGTTCGGCGGTAATCACGAAAGTGATCACCATGCCCGCGGGACTGACGGACGAGGACATGGAAACACAGATCCAGCTTGAAGCGGATCAATACATCCCGTTCGCGCTCGAAGAAGTCAATCTCGATTTTGAGGTGCTGGGACCAACGGAGGGCAACGCTGACAGCGTGGACGTGTTACTCGCCGCCTCTCGCAAAGAAAACATTGAGTTGCGGGTGGCGGCCGCAGAAGCGGCGGGACTGACACCAAAAGTCATGGACATCGAAGCCTATGCGGTTGAGAACGCCTTTTCTCTGCTCCTCGATCAGGTGCCTAACGAAGGTCGCGACAAGACCGTAGCGCTGGTTGACATCGGCGCGACCATGACCTGTCTTAGCGTGATGAGCAATCGCAAACTGATCTACACGCGCGAGCAGCCGTTCGGTGGCAGACAGCTGACCGAGGAGATCATGCAACGCTATGGCTTGACCTATGAACAGGCGGGCATGGCCAAGAAGCAGGGCGGCTTGCCGGATGACTACGCAAGCGAGGTTCTTGAGCCTTTCAAGCAAACGCTCGCGCAGCAGGTCAGTCGCTTTTTGCAGTTCTTTTATTCCGCCAGCCAACACACGATGGTGGATTACATCGTGCTGGCTGGCGGCTGCGCGTCTATCCCAATGATCGATGAAACCGTCGAGCGACTGCTTAGCATTACAACCGTCATCGCGAATCCGTTCAACCGGATGTCGCTGGCCTCCCGCTTAAGTCCGAAAAATCTGGCCAAGGACGCGCCGTCGCTGATGGTCGCGTGCGGGCTCGCTCTAAGAAGCTTTGCTTGATAACCGCGCACAGGCATTAACTGCGATATGGCACACATTAATTTATTGCCTTGGCGGCAGTTGCGGCGCAAGGAACAGCAACGTGAGTTTATTTCCGTCATCACGTTCTCGGCGGTGCTGACCGGCATTCTCGTGCTTTACGCACACATTCATGTCAACGGCATGATCGAGTTCCAGGAGCGACGCAACGAGTACCTGGCCAACGAGATCAAGATCCTCGACGAGAAAATCGCGGACATCAAGCAGCTGGAATCGACCAAAAAGGCGCTTCTGGATCGCATGAACGTGATCGACAGCTTACAGGCCACCCGTCCCGGCATCGTGCACCTGTTCGATGAACTGGCGCGGACGCTGCCGGAGGGCACCTACCTGACGTCCGTCAAGCAAAACGACAGTGAGCTCGTGCTCACGGGCAAGGCGGAATCGAACGCGCGCGTATCGGCGTACATGCGCAAGATTGACGCCTCGGGCTGGCTGGCCGACTCCAGACTCGAAGTGATTGAAGCCAAAGAGGATGAGATTTCGCGCATTAGCGATTTTACCCTCCAGGCAAAGCAATCCTCGCCTGAAGCTAAGGCGCGCGCAACCAGCGAGGTGCAGGAATCCGCGTTATGAAGCTCTCCGAACTGAACAATATCGACCTAAAGACCCTGGGCACGGCGCCGGCGCCAGTCCGGGCGGGCGCGATCATCCTGCTGTGTGTGGCGCTGGCGGGCGGCGGCTACTACTTCGACACGCAAAAACAACTGCAGCAGCTCGAGCGGACCGCGGCAGTCGAAAGCGAATTGCGGCAGACGTTTGAAGTCAAGCAGAAAAAAGCTGCCAATCTCGAACTGTATAAAGGCCAACTCGAAGAAATGCGCCGCTCTTTTGGTGCCATGCTTCGCCAGCTCCCCAGCAAAACCGAGATCCCCAGCCTCATCGTCGATATCTCACAGACGGGCCTGGCCAGTGGCCTGGAAATCGACTTGTTCAAGCCAGGCCCGGAAATCAGAAAGGATTTCTATGCTGAAAAACCCATTCAGCTGCGCGTACGGGGTGGCTACCACGAGTTCGGCAAGTTTGCCAGCGGCGTCGCGGCGCTGCCGCGTATCGTTACGCTGCACAACATCGTTCTTTCTCCGGGCAAGGACAACGGCCCAATGACCATGGAAGCCACTGCAAAGACATATCGCTATCTGGAAGACGGAGAGTGACATGAACGAACAACCGTCCCAATCCTCCACGACCGATCTGCCCGCTAGACCCGGTTTACGCGCAGCGCTCGGCGCATTAGTCCTTGCGGGCGTGCTGCTCACCGGTTGTGGTCGGGACATGCAAGATCTGCACGCGTATGTAGCCGAAATCAAGCTGCGCAAGCCCGCGGGTATCGAACCTTTGCCCGAAATAAAGCCCTACGAAAAGTTCGAGTATCAGGCGGAAGGTCTGCGTAATCCGTTTGATTCCAGCGTTATCGCACGTCAACTTACATCCGGAAGCGAGCAAACCGCGCAAGGCGGCATCTCTCCGGATCCCAATCGTCCGGCTGAGTTTTTAGAAGGTTTTCCGCTGGATACGCTCAGAATGGTCGGCACTCTGGAACAGGGCGGGCAGCTTTGGGCATTGATCAAGACCCCGGACACGACAGTCCAGCGTGTAACGAAAGGAAATTACCTGGGCGAGAACAACGGCCGGGTTACAAGCATCTCTGATGCAGCCATTGAGATCACGGAAATCGTGTTCGATGGCTTTGGTGGCTGGCGGGAACGTGAAGGCATGGTCGCATTAAGCGAATAAACCGTGCCTGGCCATTTTGGAAAAACACTGAGCTGCGCGCCTCAAAGCATGAGGCAAGAAATACAAGGCCCGAATCAAAAGGATATGAGGTCTAAGACATGAACACGCCCGCCCGCCGCCCCGCGATGCAAGTATCCGGATGCCCGAAAACAATAAAAGCTACGGTGGCATCGTGGACGCGCCACTTGCGGTCGATACGTTCATCGCTTGGCGCCGGAGCGGTCTTGTGGCTGGCCTTCGCGTTGCCCGTTTTTGCCGCCGGCAATACGCTTGAATCCGTCTCCTTTTCGACCCTCCCAGGCGAACAGCTTCAGCTTTCGCTGATCTTCAAGCAGCCGCCGTCAGAACCGTCCAGCTTTACCGTCGACAATCCGGCCCGTATCGCTCTGGATTTTGCCAACACCACCAGCCAGGTCAAGGAACGGTCCAAGGACATCAATATCGGCGTGGCCAGAAGCATTCACACCGTCGCGGCGAAGGATCGCACGCGTGTCGTTGTGGAACTCGCAAAACTGGTAGGTTACCGCACCGAGATCGTCGGTAATGAATTGCTGGTAACACTGGGCGATGGCGGAACCGCGGCCGCGCTGACTAGCGCTGGAGCCGCTAAGTCAGGGCTCGCGCCCGCACCGGATAATAGTATAACTAACGTCGATTTCCGCCGTGGGGACGCTGGCGAGGGACGCTTACTGATCGGCCTTTCGAACCCTGGGATTCCAGTCAATCTTCGCGAGCAAGGTGGCAAAATACTGATCGATTTTGCCGATGCCATGCTTCCCGACGAACTGGAGCGGCGGCTGGACGTGGTCGATTTCGCCACGCCTGTAAAGACCGTTGACGCCTTCACTTCCGACGGCGATGTGCGCATGGTGATCGACGCCTCACCCGAATCCGAGCACCTGGCGTATCAGTCTGGCAATCTTTATACCGTGGAAGTGCGGCCGATCGTCAAGGAAGAGCAAGACGCACGCAAGCTCGACCATTTCACGGGCGAGCGGCTGTCGTTAAACTTTCAGGATATCGAGATACGTTCGGTTCTGCAGCTGATCGCGGACTTTACGGGCCTGAACATTGTCGTCAGCGATGGCGTGACTGGCAATCTGACGCTGCGGCTCAAAAATGTGCCATGGGATCAGGCGCTGGATATCATTTTAAAAACCAAGGGCCTGGACGTGCGGCGCACCGGCAACGTATTGCTGGTCGCACCGGCGGAAGAAATCGCTGCCCGCGAAAAGCTCGAGCTAGAAGCCCAACAACAGGTGAGCGAACTCGCACCCCTGCGGTCGGAATTCGTACAGGTAAATTATGCGCGCGCCGCCGATATCGCGGCGCTGTTGAAAGCGCCCGAAAATTCCCTGCTGTCCGAACGCGGTAACGTTAGTGTCGACACGCGCACGAACACATTGCTGGTACAGGACACTGCGGCCAAGCTGGGCGAGATTCGGCGCCTGGTGGAGCGCCTGGATATTCCTGTACGCCAGGTGTTGATCGAGTCGCGCATCGTCATCGCCTCAGACAACTTCAGCAAGGAACTGGGTGTGCGGTTCGGCGCGTCCAATCTGGACGATGATGGCGACAGCCGCGACGCGATCTCGGGCAGCCTCAATGGCACCACGCAATTGATCAACGACGACGAGCTGCAGCTAAATGACCGGTTGAATGTCAATCTGCCCGTCGCCGATCCCGCCGGCAGCATTGGCATTGCGCTGGCGAAACTGCCTTTTGGCACGTTACTGGAACTGGAGCTGTCGGCTGCGCAAGCTGAAAGTCGCGCCGAGATTATCTCCACGCCCAAGGTCATCACCTCCAATCAGAATCCGGCCCGCATCGAACAGGGCGTGGAAATTCCCTATCAAGAAGCTTCGTCAAGCGGCGCGACGTCTGTCTCATTCAAAAAAGCGGTATTGAGTCTGGACGTAACGCCACAGATCACCCCCGATGACCGCATTATCATGGACCTCGCCGTCAGCAACGACAGCGTCGGGCAGTTCGTCCCGTCGGGCGTCGGCGGCGGGCTGATCCCCAGCATCGATACACGCGCTGTCGACACGCAGGTTCTGGTCAACAATGGTCAGACCGTGGTGCTGGGCGGCATCTACGAGCAAAGCACGGCCCGGAGCACCACCCGCGTCCCGTTCTTTTCGGACCTTCCGCTGCTGGGCCGGCTGTTCAGAACGGATCGCAACAGCAGCGACAAGGCGGAACTGTTGATCTTCGTAACGCCCAAGATCATCAGCGAAAACCTGGCAGTAATCCGTTAAACACCGTCGCACGCCGCCGATTGCGCGAACAACGATCGGCGGCGTTACACATTCTTCGCCGCAATATTTAAAGTTCACAGGCCCTCGTGGCAGGTTCACTCGAACTCAATGTTGGCATATGCTCTTGCCACTGGCGTCAAGGGCCTGTCAACGCATGTCTAAAGCGGACAACCTGTTTTTGATCGGGCCCATGGGGGCGGGCAAATCGTCGATCGGGCGTAAGCTCTCGTTAAAGCTGGCGCGTCCCTTCTGGGATAGCGATAAGGTTCTAGAGCAGCGCACCGGGGTCGACATCCCGACTATCTTTGAGTTCGAAAGGGAGGCCGGTTTCCGCGCGCGTGAGAGCCGAATTATCGACGAACTCACGCGAAAATCGGGGATCGTGCTCGCAACTGGCGGCGGCGCGGTGTTGAGCCAGCAGAATCGCGAGTGGCTGCAAGCGCGTGGCCTGGTCGTTTATCTGTGTGCCACCGTCAACACGCAGTTGCGGCGCACCGCGAGAAATCGTAACCGGCCCTTGCTACACACGCCGGATCCGCAGGCGAAATTGACCCTGCTGTTTCAGCAGCGCGATCCTTTGTACCGGCAAATTGCGGACCTCGTCGTCAGCACCGACAACGTCAGTATTCCGGTCGTTACAGAACGTCTGTTGCAACAGATAACAATAGCAGGGAAGAATTCCTTGAATTGTCAAATCGCACCCTGATCGTGCTTCTCGCAAACTCAAGCGTGTGGAAACGTTAACAGTACACCTAGAGGAACGTTCGTATCCGATTTACATCGGCACGCGCTTGTTTGAGGATAACACCCTGCTGGAGCGACAGATCCGTGGCCGTTCGGTCATGGTGGTAAGTAACGACACCGTTGGCTCTCGCTATATGCCGGCGCTGATGTCCGCCTTGCCGAGTTTGCGCGCGGATTGCGTAATCCTGCCGGATGGCGAGCAGTTCAAGACGCTGGAAACGCTGAACACCATTTTCACAGCCCTGCTGGAAAAACGGCACGATCGCGGCACCACATTGATCGCGCTGGGCGGCGGTGTGATCGGTGACGTTACCGGCTTTGCGGCCGCGAGCTACCAGCGCGGCGTGGATTTCATCCAGGTGCCCACTACCCTGCTGGCGCAGGTCGATTCATCGGTGGGCGGCAAGACCGGCGTCAATCATGCGCTGGGCAAAAACATGATTGGCGCGTTTCATCAGCCGCGCTGCGTGATCATCGACACGGACACGCTGACCACGCTGCCAGACAAAGAACTCAGCGCCGGACTCGCCGAAGTGATCAAATACGGGCTGATCGGCGACTTACCCTTTTTTACCTGGCTCGAAGCCAATCTCGAACGGTTGATGCAGCGCGAGCCAGCGGCGCTCGCCTACTGCATTCGCCGCTCCTGCGAAAACAAGGCGGCGATAGTGGCCCAGGACGAACGCGAGCAGAGCGGCCGGCGGGCGTTGCTTAACCTTGGTCACACCTTTGGACACGCAATCGAGACAGCGCTGGGTTATGGCACGTGGCTGCACGGCGAAGCCGTGGGTTGCGGCATGGTGATGGCGGCAAGGCTGTCGCATCGGCTAGGCTGGCTTTCAGCCGATGACCTGCAACGGGCGCAGAACCTGATCGAGCGCGCGCGTTTGCCAACTCAGCCGCCCGCCGCGATAAAGAGCGAACGATTTCTGGAACTTATGGCGTCCGATAAGAAATCTATCGGCGGTAAACTGCGGCTGGTGTTGTTGCGCGGGCTCGGTTGCGCCGTCGTGACCCCCGATTTCAGCTTTGACGAGCTTAAGTCGATGCTCGAAGATTACGATCGTGAACCGCAGTCGGTCGAACAGCTGAATCAGCAGTGATGCGAGCGCGCGGTCGCCTGGCGGTTTACGCCGTCAGCGAAAAAAACAGTCGCGGCAGAAACTACCAAGAACCTCACCCTGCTTATCGCGGCGAGTTCCAGCGCGATCGTGACCGCATCATTCACTGCACTGCGTTTCGTCGCCTGGTTTACAAGACGCAGGTATTTGTAAACCACGAAGGAGATTTGTTCCGCACGCGTCTGACGCATTCGCTGGAAGTCGCACAGATTGCACGTTCGATCGCGCGCGCCCTGCATTTGAACGAGGATCTGGCCGAAGCCATCGCGCTTGCGCATGATCTGGGGCACACGCCCTTTGGACATGCGGGCCAGGATGCGCTGAACAAGTGCATGACCGAGTACGGCGGGTTTGAGCACAATTTGCAGTCGCTGCGCGTAGTCGACGAACTGGAAATGAAATACGCGGAATTTCCCGGTCTCAATTTAACCTTCGAGACCCGCGAAGGCATTCTCAAACGCTGCTCGATCAAAAACGCGCGCGCGCTGGGCGATGTCGGGCGCCGGTTTATCGACCACCGCCAGCCGTCGTTGGAGGCGCAGCTGACCAATCTCGCCGACGAAATCGCGTACAACAACCACGACGTCGATGACGGTTTGCGGGCCGGGTTGATCGACGCCGAACAGCTGCGCGAGATTCGCTTGTTCAGCGAGCCTTACGACAGCGTAAAGAAAAACTATCCGGAACTGGAGCCGCGGCGCGCCATCCATGAGGTCGTACGCCGCATGATCAATCACCTGGCTGTCGATCTCATCGAAAACAGCCTTCGCAGACTGGACGCGGTCAAGCCCGACGACCTCGAGGCCGTGCGGGCGCAGCCTGAAGCGCTGATCGCCTTCAGTGACGAGACGCGCGCCGCCGACGAGCAGCTCAAGGCGTTCCTGCGCAAGGCGCTTTATCGCCACTATCGCGTGCACCGCATGAGCGTCAAGGCCAAACGGGTTTTATCGGAATTGTTCGCAGCGTTCATGGACGATCCGCAGCTGTTGCCTGCCGCTCATCGTCTCCACGCCGAGCGGCGTGAGCGGGCGGCCGGCAAGCCCGCCCGCGCCCGTGTGGTAGCCGACTATATCGCCGGCATGACGGACCGATATGCGCTGACCGAGCATGGCCGCTTGTTCAATCCGCACGGTCAGACATGATCAATGCCGGCAGGCCAACCAAGTGCTGCCGCATTGATGTCATTGATTTCTAGCGCATTTTTCGCACGCCGCAGTGGGGCGAATTGAACGTCTCCGGCCGCAGCCCTATACTGCGCTCCGTTTGGCTGCTACCAGCCCGTCTGACGTATTCCGCCTGGCGCTGTGCTGAAATGCCGACTCACTTCATATGAGACATCCCCATGACGTTGATGGATACGCTATCGTCGGGCCTGTATTGCTCCGAATTTGAAAAGGACAGTTGCGGTTTCGGCCTGATCGCGCAAATGGACGACAAGCCGAGCCACTGGCTGGTCGAAACCGCCATCAAGTCGCTGACGCGTTTGACCCATCGCGGGGCGATGGCGGCCGACGGCATGACCGGCGACGGCTGTGGACTGTTGATGAAGATGCCGGGTCAGTTCTTGCGCGAGATCGCCAAAGATGCCGGCATCCTGGTGAGGTCCAGACACGCCAGCGGTATGGTTTTTCTAAGTCAGGTACCGGAGCTGGCCGCTGCGGCGCGCGGTCAACTCGAATCCGCCATTAATAACGAAGGGCTAGAAATCGCGGGCTGGCGCCGGGTGCCGACGGATCCACGGGCGTGCGGCAGCGAGGCGCTGAAGACGTTACCGAATATAGCGCAGATATTCGTCAACGCGCCGGACGACTTGCATACCGATGACTTCGAGCGGAAGTTGTTCGCGGCCCGGCGGCGGGCTGAGAAAGCGGTTGGTGCGGAAGACGACATGTTCTACGTCCCCAGCCTGTCGGCGCGCGTATTCTCGTTCAAGGGGCTGGTTTTGCCCGAAAATCTGCCCGCGTTCTACGCTGATCTTAAGGACCGGCGGCTGGCCACCTCGGTGTGCGTCTTTCATCAACGCTTCTCCACCAATACCTGGCCGCAGTGGAGGCTCGCGCAACCGTTCCGCTTTTTAGCGCACAACGGCGAGATCAACACCATTCGCGGTAATCGCCTGTGGGCGCAAGCGCGCATGCCGACTTTTTCCAGCCCCGGACTACCTAACCTGTCCGATCTGTCGCCGCTGGTGTCCATGTCGGGTTCTGATTCGTGCAGTCTGGATAACATGCTGGAAGTGCTGCTGGCGGGCGGCATCGACATCTTCCGCGCCATGCGGCTGCTCATCCCGCCGGCGTGGCAGAACGTGAGCCACATCGATCCCGATCTGCGCGCATTTTACGAATACAACTCCATGCACATGGAACCCTGGGATGGTCCCGCTGGCATCGTGCTTACGGACGGACGCTATGCCGCCTGCGTCATGGATCGCAACGGCCTGCGCCCCGCACGCTACGTCATCACGCGCGACCGACACATCACGCTCGCCTCGGAGATCGGTGTGTATGACTATGCGCCGGAAGACGTGGTCACCAAAGGCCGGCTCAAGCCCGGGCAGATGATCGCTGCGGACACCAAAACGGGCGAGCTGCTCCTGCCGGGCGATATCGACGAGCGGCTCAAATCACGGCATCCCTACCGCAACTGGCTGAATCTGCACGCGCGCAAGATCGGCGCGTCGCTCGCCGAAGAGCCTTTATCCAGCAAGCCATTTACTGCCAATACCCTTGCGCGCTTCGAGAAAACGTTTCAAGTCACATTCGAGGAACGTGATCAGGTGCTCCGCGTGCTGGCCGAGGCGGGCCAGGAGGCCGTCGGCTCGATGGGCGACGACACGCCGCTGCCGGTCTTGTCCGCTCAGCCGCGCTCACTTTACGACTACTTCCGGCAACAGTTCGCGCAGGTGACGAATCCACCGATCGACCCGCTGCGCGAAAGCATCGTAATGTCGCTGGAGACGTGCTTTGGGCGGGAACGCGGCCTGTTCGAGGAGACCCCGGAGCACGCCACCCGCCTGATCGTGGACTCGCCCGTGCTCACCGAGGAAAAGTTCCGCCGACTGACCGCGCTGAACGACGCCAATTACAGCTGTACGATAATCGATCTGAATTACTCGCGGGCGGACGGGCTGGAAAGCGCCATACGCGCAGTGTGTGAGCGGGCGATTCAGGCAGTTCGCGCGGGAAACAACATTCTCGTGCTATCCGATCGCGCTATCGCGCCTGACAAGCTGCCCATGCACGCATTATTGGCCACCGGCGCGGTGCATCATCGCCTGGCGCTCGAGGGCCTGCGCTGCGAAGCCAATGTCATTGTGGAAACCGCCACCACCCGTGACCCGCATCATTTCGCGGTTTTGCTGGGCTATGGCGCCACAGCCATCTACCCGTATCTGGCGTATGAATCGCTGCACGGCATGCTGGCAAGCGGCGAAATCGTCGACAAAAGCCCGCACGCGCTGGCGCAAAGCTACCGTAAAGGCATCAAGAAAGGTCTGTACAAGATCATTTCCAAGATGGGTATTTCCACCATCGCGAGCTACCGCGGCGCCCAGCTATTCGAGATCGTGGGGCTCCACGACGAGGTGGTCGAGCTCTGCTTTGCCGGTACCCCAAGCCGCATTCAGGGCGCCGGTTTTTCGCAACTCGAACACGATCAGCAGCTTCTGGCCGCGGAGGCCTGGAGCCCGCGTGCGCGGACGCGACAAGGCGGCTTGCTTAAATATATTTATGGCGGTGAGTACCACGCCTATAATCCAGATGTGGTGCAGGCCCTGCACGCGGCGGTGCGAAGCGGTGAATACGCTGACTACCGCGTGTTCGCGGATCTCATCAACGGGCGCCCGGTCGCCGTTTTGCGCGATCTGTTGAAGCTGCGCGAAGGCGTCGACCCCATACCACTGGCCGATGTCGAACCCGTGGACGCGATCGTGCTTCGCTTCGATTCGGCCGGCATGTCGCTGGGCGCGCTGTCACCGGAAGCGCACGAGACGTTGGCGGAGGCCATGAATCGCATGGGCGGTCGCTCGAACTCCGGTGAAGGCGGCGAAGACGCCAAACGATTCGGCACCCTGAGGAACTCCAAGATCAAGCAGGTCGCCTCGGGCCGTTTTGGCGTAACGCCGCACTACCTGGTGAACGCCGAGGTCTTGCAGATCAAGATCGCGCAGGGCGCCAAGCCCGGCGAGGGCGGCCAGTTGCCGGGCCATAAGGTCAACAAGCTGATTGCGGAACTGCGTTACTCGAGCCCTGGCCTGGCGCTAATCTCGCCGCCGCCGCACCACGACATTTATTCCATAGAAGATCTGGCGCAGCTGATCTTCGACTTGAAACAGGTGAATCCGAAGGCAATGGTGTCGGTCAAGCTGGTATCCGCGGCGGGAGTCGGCACGATCGCGGCAGGTGTCGCCAAGGCCTATGCCGACCTGATTACCATAGCGGGTTACGATGGCGGCACCGGCGCGTCACCGCTGACCTCGGTGAAATATGCCGGCAGCCCGTGGGAACTGGGCTTAAGCGAGACGCACCAGACCTTACGCGCCAACGATTTGCGCGACAAGGTGCGTCTGCAGACCGACGGCGGGCTGAAAACCGGCCTGGACGTGATCAAGGCGGCGATTCTGGGCGCCGAGAGCTTCGGTTTCGGCACCGCACCTATGATCGCCATGGGCTGCAAGTACCTGCGCATCTGCCATCTGAATAACTGCGCGACAGGCGTCGCCACCCAAGACAACGTCTTGCGGCTGCAGCATTTCAAAGGTCAGGTCGAGATGGTGATGAACTACTTCAGGTTTGTCGGCGAAGAAACGCGGGAATGGATGGCGCGGCTTGGCGTGCGCAAGCTCACCGATTTAATCGGCCGCACCGATCTCCTTGAAATCGTCGATGGCGCAACAGAAAAGCAACAACGTCTGAATCTGATGCCGCTGCTGTCCGACGGCGGCATCCCCGCGGACAAACCGCAATTCTGTCTTGAACCGCATAACCAACCGTTCGACCGTGGAGAACTGGCCGAATGCATGCTCAAGGATATGGCCGATGCCATCGCGAACAAGGCGGGCGGCGAATTTCGCTATAAAATCAAAAACGTAAATCGCTCGATCGGCGCGCGGATATCCGGCGAGATCGCGCGGCGCTATGGCAATTACGGCATGGCCGACGCGCCAATTACCGTGCGGCTTAGCGGCACCGCCGGTCAAAGTTTTGGCGTCTGGAACGCCGGCGGATTGCATATGTACCTGGAAGGCGATGCGAACGACTACGTGGCCAAAGGCATGGCGGCCGGCAAGCTGATCATTCGTCCACCGCAAGGCAGCGCGTTCAAATCTCACGAGGCCGCCATTATCGGCAACACCTGCCTTTATGGCGCGACCGGGGGCAAATTATTCGCTGCCGGCGTGGCGGGCGAACGCTTCGCCGTAAGAAATTCGGGCGCGATCGCGGTGGTGGAGGGCATGGGCGACCACGGCTGCGAGTACATGACCGGCGGGGTGGTCGTGGCGTTGGGCGCCACAGGGCTCAACTTCGGCGCGGGCATGACCGGCGGCTTCGCGCTGGTGCTGGATCAGGACAACAATTTTGTCGACCGCTACAACCATGAATTGATCGAAATTCACCGCATCGACCCCGAAAACATGGAGGCGCACCGCAATTACCTGCAGGAATTGCTGGCGGAGTATGTCGCAGAGACCGAGAGCGACTGGGGACGCGCCATCCTGGACGACTTTTCCAGCTTTGTGCATCGCTTCTGGCTGATCAAGCCTATCGCGTCCGAGCTGGGCTCGCTAATTGACAACCTGCGTCAGGCCGCCTGATCGCGCGAAGGCGGCGACCGGCGATGACCCGATAGATCTGGCACGAGGCGCCTGACGATTCGTGAGCCGCATTCCTCAGTGTTTTATCGATGAGCTGCTGGCGCGCACCGATATCGTAGAGGTTATCGAGAACTACGTGCCGCTAAAAAGGAAGGGCCGGGAGTACGTAGGCTGTTGCCCGTTCCATCACGAAAAAACGCCCTCATTCACCGTTAGTCAGGACAAGCAGTTCTATCACTGCTTCGGGTGCGGTGCGCACGGCACCGCCCTGGGATTTATGCTGGACTACGAGCACCTCGATTTTGTCGAGGCGGTTGAGGCTCTGGCCCGCAGGATCGGTCTCGATGTGCCGCGGGAAGGCGGCCCGACTCAAGCAGAGCGGCACGATGATTTATACGAAGTGCTGGACCAGACGGCGCGCCTTTACCAGACCGCGCTGCGCAACGACCCGGACGCCATTAACTATTTAAGAAACAGAGGCTTGAGCGGAGAGATTGCGCGTGACTACGGTCTGGGATACGCCCCGCCGGACCCATCGTTTCTTGTAAACGCCCTAGGGCAGGCAAAGCTGGACCCGCTGACGCGCGCGGGGTTGATGAAACAGGGCGAAGCCGGTCGGGAGAAGGCCCGCTTTCGCAACCGGATCATGTTTCCGATCCGCGACCGCCGGGGAAGGGTCATCGGCTTCGGCGGGCGCGTGCTCGACGACGGTCTGCCAAAATATCTGAACTCGCCCGAGACGCCGTTGTTTCACAAAAACGAGTCGCTGTACGGCTTGTGCGAGCTTCGCAAGGCGCTGGGGAGACCGGAGCGCGTGCTCGTCGTCGAAGGCTACGTGGACGTGCTGGCATTGGCGCAATGCGGCTTGCGCAACGCGGTGGCCACTTTGGGTACCGCGACCAGCCTGCAGCATATACAGCTGCTATTCCGCCAGACGCACGAAATCGTGTTCTGCTTCGATGGCGATCGCGCCGGCCGCGAAGCCGCGTGGAGAGCAACGCAACAGCTAATGCCGGTATTCAATGATGGTGCCGAGGCGCGCTTCATGTTTCTTGCCGACGGCGATGATCCGGACAGCCTGATTCGGCGAGAGGGCAAGGATGCATTTACACAACGCATCGCATCGGCAGTCCCGTTGTCAGAGTATTTATTCACGCATTTGACGGAGAAACTGGAAATCGATCATGCGGCGGGGCGCGCAAGACTGGCGGAACTGGCGAAACCGCTCCTGCTAAAATTGCCCGATGGGGTATTTAAGCAGTTGATGTACAAAGAGCTTTCGGCCCGAGTCGGCGCATCTGTGGGGGAATCAGCGTCATCGACCGGGAAACGCCGCCCTCGGCAGCGGCTGTTGCAGCCTGGCTCTCACAGTCCCGTGCGCCGCGCCATCGCCATGCTTCTTACGGACCCCGCGCTGGCTCGGCAGGCTCCTGCGCCCGAGCAGTTGCGCGATCTTGAAATGCCAGGTATCCCTCTACTCCTACATATGCTTGAAACCCTGCGCGCCGATCCCCATCTAACCCCGGCATCGTTGGTCGAACGTTATCGTCACAGCGAACATCATGTTCATCTACTAAAATTAATGGCATGGCGGCTGCCTGCCGAGGATTTCGATCTTGCCGCGGAGTTTCGCGGCACCGTCGCCACATTGTGCGCTAAGGCATTGAAACAACGAACAGACTGGCTGCTTATTAAAGAGCGGCAGGAAGGTCTAAACGTTCAGGAGCAGCTGAAGCTTCAAGAGTTGCTAGGGCGCAAGGCTGCACATTGAATGGCGTGAACAAGAAGCCAGAACTTTTCTGCTAAAATAATAGGTTTGGCTGCATTGCGTCACCATTCGCAGCACTACTTGAGTATTCGATATGGATCAAGACCAG
>JBOIDC010000043.1:0-34467 GCA_050740315.1 Gammaproteobacteria bacterium
CCGCTGGCGGTGGTGCGCGGCGAGCCGGTCACGGCGCTGCCGGTCGATCTCTACATTCCGCCGGACGCCCTGCGGATTTTTCTGGAAGCGTTCGAAGGACCGCTGGACCTGCTGATCTATCTGATCAAGCGCCACAATCTGGACATTCTCGACATCCCCATCGCCGACATCACCCGCCAGTACATGGAATACGTCGAGCTGATGAAGGAGTTGCAGCTGGAACTGGCGGCGGAGTATCTGGTGATGGCCGCGATGCTGGCCGAAATCAAATCGCGCATGCTGCTGCCGCGTCCGGTCGAGGTCGACGACGAGGCCGATCCGCGCGCCGAACTGGTGCGGCGCTTACAGGAATACGAACGCTACCGCCAGGCCGCCGAAGATATTGATGCGCTGCCCAGGGTCGAGCGCGATACCTTCGTCGTCGCGGTCTTGCCGCCGCAGATCAGCGCGCCGCGGCCGCTGCCCGAAATCAGCCTCAAGGACATGCTGGCCGCTTTCAAAGACGTCCTGCAGCGCGCGGAGATGTTTTCGCACCATCACATCCGGCGCGAATCGCTGTCGGTGCGCGAACGCATGTCCACCGTGCTGAGCCGGCTGGACGGCGGGCGTTTCACCGAGTTTGCCGCCTGCCTCACCCCGCAGGAGGGGCGCGCCGGCGTCACCGTGACCCTGCTGGCGGTGCTGGAGCTGATTCGCGAGCGGTTGATCGAGCTGGTGCAGGCCGAGCCGTTCGCGCCGATCTATCTGCGCTCCGCCAGTCTCGCCGTGGATTCCTGAAATGGAGCTGCGCAAGCTCAAAAGCGTGATCGAGGCCGCGCTGCTGGCGGCGGATCGCCCGCTCACCGTGGAGCAGCTCGCGCAGCTGGTCGCCGCCGGGCAGGGCCAATACAGCCGCGACGCGATCCGCGAGGCGCTCGCCATGCTGGAGACGGATTGCGCCGAGCGCGGCGTGGAGCTCAAACGCGTCGCCAGCGGCTATCGCTATCAGGTTCGCCAGGAGCTTAGCCCCTGGATGTCGCGACTATGGGAAGAAAAGCCGCCGCGATATTCGCGCGCGCTGCTGGAGACGCTGGCGCTGATCGCCTACCGTCAACCCATTACGCGCGGCGATATCGAGGCCATTCGTGGCGTTCACGTCAGCACCAGCATCGTGAAGACCTTGCAGGAGCGTGAATGGATAAGAGTGGTGGGGCACAGAGACGTGCCGGGCCGGCCGGCCATGTACGGCACCACCCGCCAGTTTCTGGATTATTTCAATCTCAAATCGCTGGACGAACTGCCGGCCTTGGCCGAACTGGTGGGGCTGGACAAGGCGCAGCCGCAGCTGGATTTGAACGATCCCGATGCGAATAGGGAAGCTGCCGTCAGCGCGGTCAAGACGCGCGAATCTGACGCGGATTCGGTGACCGGGGAGCCGGGCACCGAGCAAACGGCGCAAGACGCTCGCGCGGACTGACCTGGGCGTTTTCGATCTGCGGTGGCTTGCGCCGCGGCGGCTTGTTCGAAGAGGCGGGTGTGCCCGTTGACGCCCGGTCAGTCGTGCCTGTCGTGCGCCGACTGACCGCGCTTCTTGCGGCTGAACGACTGGCGTGCGTGCATGTATTTCTGCTTGAACTTGCGCAGCAGCGAACGCGCCCAGGCGAACTCGATCGACAGAATGCCCAGGCCCACGGCAATCCCAATCAGCCCCGGCCCCGGTGTGATCAGCATGACCACGCCTGCCAGCAGCACCGCGCCACCCACCACCAGCACGACCACCCGCCGCGCTTGCCGCAGGCCAGTGGCGACCAGTCCTTCGTCTTCCGGCGCGGCATTGTTGCACCCCGCCGCCTGCGCCTGAGGCGCGGCTCGGTCCGCGGCGACCCGCGTATTATCGCTATCCTGGGGTTTGTACATTGGGCTTCCCATTAGGCTCCTGGATTTTCCGTTGCAGGCTGTATTCGATGCGTGATCATTAAAACAGGTTCCGCCCATTTGATACAGTGCGCGTCTGCCATCGCTCAGAGGAATAACACGGCCACATGAAGGAACGCTTACAAAAGCTGCTGGCGCGCGCGGGCCTGGGCTCGCGGCGCGAGATCGAGGGCTGGATAGCGGCCGGACAGGTCAAGGTCAACGGCCACGTCGCACAGCTGGGCGATCGGGCCGGCCACGGCGACCGGGTGCGCGTACGCGGAAAACCGGTGAATTTTTCCGGGCGCGTGCGCCCGCGGGTGCTGGCGTACCACAAGCCGCAGGGCGAGGTGACGACGCGCAAGGATCCGCAAGGCCGGCCGACCGTATTCGCGCGGCTGCCGCCGCTGCCCACGGGGCGCTGGATCGCGGTCGGCCGCCTGGACGTCAACACTTCGGGTCTGCTGCTGTTCACCACCGATGGCCAGCTTGCCAATCGGCTCATGCATCCGTCGTGCGCCGTGGAGCGCGAATACGCCGCGCGGGTGCGGGGCGAAGTGCGCGCAGAGACACTGGCGCGCCTGCGGGAGGGGGTGGCGCTGGAGGATGGGCTGGCGCGCTTCGAAACCATTTTCGAGGCCGGCGGCAGCGGCGCCAACCGCTGGTATCACGTCACGTTGCGGGAAGGTCGCAATCGCGAAGTCAAACGGCTGTGGGAAAGCCAGCACATCACCGTCAGCCGGTTGATTCGCGTTCGCTATGGCCCGCTGAGTCTGGGCCGCTGGTTGCGGCCCAGACGCTGGCGCGAGCTGACGCATGAAGAAACACAGGCCTTGTACGCACACGCCGATGCCGACCCGCCCGCGCCTGCCCGGCGCGCCGCGCATAAATCGGGCCGCACGCGGACCCGTCGCACGCCGCGATGACGCGCCGCGGCCTGCGCGCGATCTATCGGCGGCTTTTGAATCAGCACGGGCCTCAAGCCTGGTGGCCCGGCGAGACTGTCTTCGAGGTCATGGTCGGCGCGGTGCTGACGCAAAATACCACCTGGACCAATGTCGAGCGCGCGCTGGCGCGGCTCAAGCAGGCGAATTGCCTGTCGGCGGCGGCGATACTGGCGTGTCCACCCGGGCGGCTCGCGGCGCTGATTCGCCCCGCCGGTTATTTCAACGTCAAGGCGCGGCGCCTGAAGCATTTCTGCGCCTGGTATCGCGACAACGGCGAGATACAGCGTCTGCGCTACTGGCCGACGGCCAGACTGCGGGCGGGCATTTTGAGCGTCAACGGCGTGGGCGCGGAGACGGCCGACGACATATTGCTGTACGCCTTCAACCGACCGGTCTTTATCGTCGACGCCTATACGCGAAGGGTGTTCGCGCGCCTGGGAGAAATTGCGGGCACCGAAGCTTACGAGGAGCTGCGCGCGCGATTCGAGCGGCGGCTTGCCGCCGATACCGCGCTTCACAAGGAATACCACGCGCTGATCGTGACGCACGGCAAGCACCTGTGCCGGCCGCGGCCGCGCTGCGAGGCGTGCGCGCTGGCGCGGCGATGCCCTACCGCACCCAGCTGAAATTCTGCCCGGTCACGCCCTGGCTCGCCGGTCCGATGAGGTACAGATAAGGTGCGACCACTTCCTCTGGCGCGGGCAGCGATGCGGGATCTTCGCCGGGATAGTTCTGCGCCCGCAAGTTCGTGCGCACCGGGCCGGGGTCGATGCCGTTCACGCGTACCGGCCGGTCGCCGTCCAGTTCGTCGGCCAGGATCTTCAGCAGCCCCTCCTGCCCGTGTTTGGCGACCCCGTAGGCGCCCCAGTAGGCGCGCGTGCAGTGGTCGGTCGAAAAGACGATGGCCGGGTCCGCGGCCTGTTGCAGCAGCGGTATGCACACCTGGCAGATGAGAAACGGCGCGTTCAGATTGACGTTGATGATCTGCGCCCACAGGTCGATGTTGTAGTGCTGGATGGGTGTCAGCCCGCCGACCTGCGCGGCGTTGTTGAGCAGGCCGTCCAGCCGGCCGAACTCGTTGTTGATGTTGTCGCCCAGGTCGTCGTAGTCCTTGGGCGTAGCGGTCTCCAGGTTCAGCGGAAAGATCGCCGGTTTGGGATGTCCTGCGGACTCGATCTCGTCGTAGACCTGCTCCAGCTTCTTGATCGTGCGCCCCAGCAGAATCACCGTCGCGCCGTGCGCGGCACAGCTTTTGGCTACCGCCCGGCCGATGCCGCCGCCTGCGCCGGTGACCAGAATGATCCGCTCTTTGAGCAGATCGGGCGGGGCGGAATAGTGGCGGATGTCGGTCATGCGTTTCTGCTCAAGTCAGCGCGTACAGTTTAAACCACCGCGATGCCCCGCATCGAGACAATTCGCGAGCGCCATGCGGCTAGTCCTTCTTGACCGGCCGCCGCGCGACCTTGTCCAGTTGGGCCAGCTCATCTAAGGGCTTGGCCGGATCAATGCCCAGCTCGATGAATTTGCGGGCGCCGGGCAGGACTTGCCGCTCCAGCGAACCGATGGCCTTGTTGTAGTGCTCGACGCTGGTGCCCAGGGTCTTGCCCAGGTTCGCCAGATGCTCGGTGAGCGTACACACGCGCCTGTACAATTCCTCGCCCAGCGCGCGAATCTTCTCGGCGTTTTCGGTCACCGCCTGCTGGCGCCAGCCGTAGGCGATGATGCGCAAAAGCGCGATGATGCTGGTCGGCGTGGCCAGAATGACTTTGTCGCGCAGCGCGTCTTCGAGCAAGGTCGGGTCGTGTTGCAGTGCGCTGGACAAAAACTGATCGCCGGGAATGAACAGCACCACGAAATCCGGCGAATCCTTAAATTGCGTCCAGTACTGCTTGCTGGCCAGCGCCTTCACGCGCTCGCGCACCGCGCGCGCGTGGCGCTTCAAATGTTGCGTGCGCTGCTGATCGTCCACCGCCTCCACCGCGCTCAAGTACGCATCCAGCGGGGTCTTGGCGTCGACCACGATCTCGCGTCTTTCCGGCATGCGCAAAATGAGGTCCGGCCGCATCGCGCCGTCCGCGGTGGCGCGGTGCTCCTGTTCGTAGAAGTCGCAATACTCGACCATGCCGGCCAGTTCGGCCAGGCGTCGCAAGGTGAGTTCGCCCCATTGACCACGCACCTCGGGGCGGCGCAGGGCCTGCACCAGGTTACGCGTCTCGGCTTGCAGGTTCACTTGTGTCTCGGCCATCAGCTTGAGATGCTGGGTGAGCGACCCATAGGCCGAGGCGCGATCCTTTTCGATCGCCTGGATCTGCTTCTCGGTCTTCTCCAGCGCGTCACGAATGGGCTTTACCAGCGTCTCGACGGCCTTTTCTTTCTGCTGCAGCCCGGCCTCGGCCTCCACCTGAAACCGGCGCAGGTTTTCGTGAGCCAGCTGTAAAAAGGCCTCGTTATTTTCCTTGAGCGCCTGGCTGGAAAGGGCGGCGAAGCTGTCCTTGAGCTGTTTGCGCGCTTCCTCCAGCGCCGTGTCGCGTTCGCGATAGCGCTGTTGCTCGGCCTGAAGCTGCGCGCTCAACTGTGCATGGTCCAGTTGCTGGCGCCGCAGTTCGGTATTCTTCCGGCCGGCGATGAACCAGGCGCCGAGCAACAGGCCAAGCATAAACGCGCCCGCGAGCGCCGCCATCAGCTCCACGTTGAGCGTGGTCATCGCGGTGCGCCCGCGTTGGCCCGCAGCCACGCCGGCAGTTCGGTGATATCCGCCAGCACGCCGTGCGCGCCCCAGGTGTACGGATCCTGCTCCTGCGCGATGTAGCCGTACAAGGCGACCAGGGTGGTCATGCCGGCCGCCGCGCCAGCCTGAATGTCGCGCGGGTCGTCGCCCACGTAAACGCATTGCGCCGCGTCGCTTGCGCAGCATGCGCAGGCGTGCAGCAGTGGTTTGGGGTGCGGTTTGCGTTGATCGGTGGTGTCGCCGCTGATCACGCACGCGGCGCGCGAGGTCAGCCCGAGTTCGTCGATCAGGCTGTCGGTCAGCCAGGCCGGCTTGTTGGTGACCACGCCCCACTTGAGGCCGAGGCGCTCGATAAGGCCTAAGGTCTCGCGCATGCCCGGGAACAGACGGGTTTCCACGCACAAGTCTGCGGCGTATATCTGCAAAAAACGCGTGCGCAGCCGCTCGAACTCGTCTTCTAAAACGTCGTGCCCGAACGCCAGCCGCAGCAAGCCCGCCGCACCGCGCGACACGTGACCTCTCGCCACCGCGGGGTTCACCGGCGCGCGGTCCTGTTCACGCGAAAGCCTGCTCAGCGCGGCGATCATGTCCGGGGCGGTATCGGCCAGGGTTCCGTCCAGATCGAACAGCACGGTGTCGATGTTCCGCTGCGGCGTGCGCCTCAAGCTCAAGCCTTGCGCGCGTGCAGCAGGTAGTTGACGGTTACGTCCGTTGCGAGACGGTAGCCGCGGGTGATCGGGTTATAGATCAGGCCGGTGATGTGCGCCGTTTCCAGCCCGGCGTTGCGCACCCAGCGGTCCAGCTCCGAGGGCCGGATGAATCTGGCGAATTCATGCGTGCCCTTCGGGATCAGATTCAAAACATATTCCGCGCCGACGATCGCAAACAGGAACGACTTGGGATTGCGGTTGATGGTGGAGAAGACCACGTGACCATCCGGCTTGACCAGCCGCGCACAGGCGGTCACGATCGCGCCGGGATCGGGCACGTGTTCGAGCATCTCCATGCAGGTGATCACGTCGAAGGTTTCGGGCTTCTCGGCGGCGAGTTGTTCACTGGCGACGCTGCGGTAATCGATCGTCAGTCCGGCCTCGGCGGCATGCAGTCTGGCCGCGTTCAGCGGCGCCTGGGCCAGATCGATGCCGGTCACCGCCGCGCCGCGCCTGGCCATCGCCTCGGCCAGAATCCCGCCGCCGCAACCGATATCCAGTACCTGCTTGCCGGCCAGCCGCGCGCGCCCGTCGATGTAGTCCAGACGCAGCGGATTGATGTCATGCAAGGCCCTGAATTCGCCGCGCACGTCCCACCAGCGGTGCGCGAGGCGTTCGAACTTGTCGAGCTCGGCGGGATCCACGTTGGGTTTGGCAATGGGCATCGTGATCAGTGCCGGCAGTCTGGGCTAAACCTCGGTGTGGATCGCGCGCATGGGCTGGTCGTCATCCCTTGAATTCCCGTATGCGCGTGCTCCATTCACGCGCCCTGGCGCGCAGTTCCGCCTGGTCGAGCTGGGTAAGACGACGGTTTTCGAGCACTGGCTTGCCGGCCACCCACACGTCCGTGACCTGATGGCGGCCGGTCGCATAGACCAGTTGCGAAATCGGATCGTACAGCGGTGTCGCCTCGATGTCGTCCAGTTCGACGGCCACGATGTCCGCGGACTTGCCGGCCACCAGGGAGCCGGTCTGCTCGCCCAGACCCAGCGCGATGGCGCCATTGAGCGTGGCCATGCGCAGCGCCCGGGCGGCCGGCAGCGCGGTAGCGTCGCCCGCGACCGCCTTGGCGAGCAGCGCCGCGGTGCGCATCTCCGCGAACATGTCCAGATCGTTATTGCTGGCCGCGCCATCCGTGCCCAGCGCGACATTGACGCCGGCGTGCATAAGCTTTTGCACCGGGCAGAAGCCGCTGGCCAGCTTCAGGTTCGATTCCGGGCAGTGCAGCACGTGGGCGCCGCCGCCGACGACCTGTTCGATGTCGGCGTCGGTGAGCTGCGTCATGTGCACCGCCAGCAGCGAGGGCGACAGCAGCCCGAGTCCGGCCAGGCGCTGCAGCGGCCGTCCGCCGTGGCTCGCGATGCTCTGGCCGATCTCATCGGCGGTTTCATGCACGTGCATATGCACGGGAATATCCAGCTCGTCGGCGTAGGTGCGCACGCGGCCGAGCGCCTCGTCCGACACGGTGTAAGGCGCGTGCGGTGAAAACGCGGTAGAGATCAGCGTATCGCCCTTGTATTCGTCGTGCACCGCCAGCGCACGGCTGATGTATTGGTCCGCGTTGTCGGCATAGACCGTAGGGAAATCGATGACGATCAGTCCCACGCAGGCGCGCATGCCTGCGCTGACCGCGGCCCGCGCGGCGACCTCCGGGAAGAAATACATGTCGTTGAAGCAGGTGACGCCGCCGCGCAACATCTCGGCGGCCGCCAGCGCCGTGCCGTCGTAAACAAAGGTTTCGTCCACCCAGCGGCTCTCGGCGGGCCAGATATGCTCTTTGAGCCAGCTCATCAGCGGCAGATCGTCGGCCAGGCCGCGAAACAGGCTCATGGCGGCGTGCGTGTGCGCGTTGATCAGTCCGGGAATCAGGGCGTGCGCATCGAAATTCAATGCATGCCTGGGCTGGTAGCGAAGCTCGGCGTCGTCGCCTGGCAGAATATCGACGATGCGGCCCCGGTCAATCGCCAGGGCGTGATGTTCGAGCACCGCGTCCGGCGGTTCGACCGGCACGATCCAGCGCGCCTTGATTAACGTGTCGATCATCGGCATGCGGGCGAGGCCGCCGCGCGGCGGCTTTTTCGCGGACAAATCGACTTTTCAGTGGCGCGTAAACGATATGTTGACATGCCGGAAAAAGAATCACGATCTCGCCGTGATGCGGGTGTTTGGAGAGGCGCGTGAACGGCGCGCCCACGACCCCGGACCAGGGTCGTGGGCGTGTCGCGACTTACTGCATTACCTCTTTGACACCGGTGACAGAGATATCTACCCGCCTGTTTTTGGCGCGCCCTTCGCTGGTATCGTTGCTGGCCAGCGGCGCGGTCTCGCCATAACCGCGAGTTGTAATGACGTCAGGGTCGATGCCCGCTTCGACCAACGCCGATTTGGCACTCGCCGCGCGTCTCTCGGACAAACCCTGGTTGTAGGATTCGGGTCCGGTACTATCGGTATGTCCGCCGATGTCGATGCTCAGATCTTCCACATCCCTCACCCGGTCCGCCAGCTGGCGGATGGCCTCGACACCCTCGGGTCTGAGCTCGTCGCTGTCAAAAGCGAAGTGGGTGTCCGCGCTCATGCTGACCTCCTCGATCACGGCTCGTGGCTCGGGTGCGGGCGCGGGTTTGGCGACGGGTTTGGGTTTCGGTTTCGGTTTGGGCACCAGATCGGGGTCGCACTCCATGGTCGCGTCGGCCTCGGTCCAGTCCGGTTTTTTCCAGCATTCGCCCTCGGCGTTCTTGTAGACTTCTCCGTCGGGATTGGTCCAATAGGCGCCTTCGTCGCCCTGGGCGTAAACTGCCGGAGTGCAAAACAAGCCGCAGGCGATCGCGGCAATCGCTTGGTGTTTGATTCTCATCGAGGTCTCCCTTCTTATCATTGGGAACGTAAAGTATAACAACCTGCGCAAACGCGTTTTCGTTTTAGTAAACAGTCATCATGGATAGGTATGTTCCTATCAGACCTAAGGATAATGATTTGAACTTGGCGCTACGTCAAGGCAACTGTGGCGTTATGCCCAAACTTTTTGACGACTCTGCAACGTAGTGATGACGAGGCGGCGATGATACTCGGCGCGCACGATAAAATCAGGGCGGTGCAATGGGCGGAAAACCGCCTGCGACTGCTGGATCAGCGCAGGCTGCCGGACGCGGCCGAATATGTCGATCTCGAGCGCTGCGAGGACGTGGCGCAGGCGATTACCGATATGGTGGTGCGCGGCGCGCCGGCCATCGGCATCGCGGCGGCGTATGGCGTGGTGCTGGCCGCGCGGGCACGCGTGATGCAGCCGGACTGGCGGCGCGCCGTCGAACCCGATTTGCAGCGGCTGGCGGACGCGCGCCCCACCGCGGTTAATTTGCACTGGGCGCTCGCGCGCATGCGCGCGGCGATAGCCGTCTCGGCCGGCGACCCCGTGCATGAGTTGCTGGCGGAGGCCCGCCGCATACACGACGAGGACATCGCCGCGAACCACCGCATGGGGGAACTGGGCGCCGCACTGCTGGATGGCAGATCCGTCCTCACCCACTGCAACACGGGTTCGCTGGCGACCGGCGGTTACGGCACTGCGCTGGGCGTGATCCGCAGCGGTTTTAACGCCAACCGCGTCAAGCAGGTGTACGCGGACGAGACGCGGCCCTGGCTGCAAGGCGCGCGACTGACCGCGTGGGAGCTCGCGCAGGATCACATTCCGATCACCTTGCTGTGTGATGCCGCGGCCGCAAGCCTGCTGCGCCAGGGCCACATCGGCTGGGTGATCGTCGGCGCCGACCGGATTGCCGCCAACGGCGATGTTGCCAATAAGATCGGAACGTACAACCTGGCGATCAACGCCCGTTATCACGGCGTCAGGTTCATGGTAGTGGCGCCGACCAGCACCATCGATCCTTCCACCGCGCACGGCGGCGATATCGCCATCGAGTTTCGCGACGCCGGCGAATTGCTGTCTTCGGGCGCGCTGCGCGCGCAGGGGGCGCCGTCCTGAAGGTCTGTGCGGTCAGTCTGATGGCCGGTTCGGGTTTTCCACCGATCCGCCGGACTGATCGCTCTCGCCGGAGGGCTGCGCGCTGCCGCCTGTCTTTTTGCCGGCAGGCTTGCCGCCCATCTTTCCGCTGGCAAAGGCCGCAAATTCTTTCTTGTCCAGCTGTAAGTCGCCGTTGGTATCGAGCTCGCCGAAGCGGCCACCGAGTTCCGGATTCTGTTTGGCCTCCTTGGCGCTGACCAAACCGTCGCCATTGCCATCCAGCGCCTTGAACGCGGGGCTGGGCGGCGCGTCGGCCATGCTGCCCGGTCGGGGCGCCGTTGGTTTCGGGACTTGCCGCGCGCCCTGCATGCGTTGTTTCTCGCCGGTGCCGGGTTGTTGCATACCTTGATCGGGTGCTGGTTCCGTCGCTGCGTCCTCCTGGCCGGTCGGTACTTGTCCTTCCACGGCGTCCTCCTGCTGTTCACAGGCGGTAATCGCCAGCCCGATCAGCAGCGCGCATCCCGCCGCTGCCAGGGATGGCGCGAATCGATTCGTCGCCCGCCGAGTTTGAGTTGCTTCATTGATCTGGCTCATAGGCATGACCTCCTGATATTTAAGCAAAATACTATAACCCGCGCGTCGTGGCGATGAATCCAGCCCGCCGCTCATAGGTGTTGGGCGTCGCGCTCCTGCGGCTGTTCATAAGGCAGTGTCCGCGGGCGCCGCGCCCGCGCACGACATAGCGTTAGATACTGATTGCGCGGCGCCCGTTCCTGCCGTTGTCTTACTTCTTGATGACGCGATAAATCCACAACAGCAGTATCGCGCCCAATACGGCCATGACGAAGCTGCCGAAGTTAAAGCCATCCACCGGCCCAAAGCCAAGCGCCGTCCCGATGAAGCCGCCGACCAGCGCGCCGCCGATGCCGAGCAGTATGGTGATGATAAACCCGCCGGGGTCTTTGCCCGGCATGATCAATTTGGCGACCACGCCCGCGATCAGGCCGAAGATGATCCACGTTAGAATGCCCATAGAGACCTCCTGCGTTTTTTTTACGTTGATGATGGCGCTGTAAGCCCGTGCGCGAACAAGTCTGTTCCGGTCAAAGCCAGATCAAAGGCGTCTTCCGCCACAACTTCGGCCACGAGTGTAAACGGGGGAACATGTTATAATCCACCGTTTTTTAATGAACTTATTAATAAATAAGCGCGTTTCGAGCGCGCACCCGGTTTGATGGCCGAATTCGCGAAAGAAATCCTGTCGGTCAATCTCGAAGACGAAATGCGGCAGTCTTATCTCGATTACGCGATGAGCGTGATCGTAGGACGGGCGCTGCCAGACGTTCGGGATGGTCTGAAACCCGTGCACCGTCGCGTCTTGTACGCCATGAGTGTGCTGGGCGTCGACTGGAACAAGGCGTACAAAAAATCCGCCCGCGTGGTGGGCGACGTCATCGGCAAATACCATCCGCACGGCGAGTCCGCCGTGTACGACGCCATCGTGCGCATGGCGCAGCCGTTTTCCATGCGTTACATGCTGGTGGACGGGCAGGGCAACTTTGGGTCGGTAGATGGCGACGCGCCCGCGGCCATGCGTTACACCGAAGTGCGCATGGCGCGCATCGCGTCCGATATCCTGGCCGATCTCGACAAGGAAACGGTCGATTTCGTCCCGAACTACGACGAGACCGAGCGCGAACCCTCGGTGTTACCCACGCGGGTGCCCAACCTGCTGATCAACGGTTCGGCGGGCATCGCCGTGGGCATGGCCACCAACATCCCGCCGCACAATATTTCCGAGGTCATCAACGCCTGCGTGGCGCTGATCGACAACCCCGAGCTCGAAATCGCGGAGCTGATGGCGCACGTGCCGGGGCCGGACTTCCCCACCGCCGGCACCATCAACGGCACGCGCGGCATCGTCGAAGCCTACCTGACCGGGCGCGGTCGTATCTACGTGCGGGCGCGCAGCCACATCGAGTCTGAAGATAACGGCAAACAGCGCATCGTCGTCACCGAGCTGCCGTATCAGGTCAACAAGGCGCGGCTGCTGGAGAAGATCGCCGATCTGGTCAAGGACAAGCGGGTGGAGGGCATCACCGAGCTGCGCGACGAATCCGACAAGGACGGCATGCGCATGGTGATCGAACTGCGGCGTGGCGAGGTGGCTGAGGTGATTCTGAACAACCTCTACCAGCACACGCAACTGCAGAATGTGTTCGGCATCAACATGGTGGCGCTGGTGGATGGCCAGCCGCGCCTGGTCAATCTCAAGCAGATGCTACAGTCGTTCGTGCGCCACCGCCGCGAGGTGGTCACCCGGCGCACGATTTACGATTTGCGCAAGGCCCGCGAACGCGCGCACGTGCTGGAAGGTCAGGCTGTGGCGCTGGCCAATATCGATGCGGTGATCGAACTGATCAAGGCTTCGCCGAATCCGGCCGAGGCCAAGACTGCGATGATGGCGCGTGCCTGGACGCCGGGTGTGGTCACGGCGTTGCTGGCGCGTGGCGGGGCGGAGGATTCCAGGCCCGATGGCCTCGCCCCGGAGTTTGGCCTGACGAGCGACGGTTATCGTCTTTCCGACGCGCAGGCGCAGGCGATTCTGGACCTGCGGCTGCAACGGCTCACCGCGCTGGAGCAGGACAAGATCGTCAAGGATTACGGCGACCTGCTCGCCAATATCGTCGAGTTTCTGAAAATACTGCGCGAACCCGACCGCCTGTTGCGGGTCATTCGCGACGAGCTGGTGGCCGCGCGCGAGCAGTTCGGCGATGCGCGACGCACCGAGATTCTTCAGAATCAGCTGGATCTGACCATCGAGGACTTGATTCCCTCGGAGGAGGTGGTCGTCACCTTGTCGCATTCGGGTTATGCCAAGTCCCAGCCACTTGACGTTTACCGCGCACAGCGGCGCGGCGGCCGCGGCAAGGCCGCCACGTCGTTCAAGGCCGAGGACTTTATCGATAAACTGTTCGTGGCCAACACGCACGACACCATTTTGTGCTTTTCCAGCCGCGGCAAGGTGTACTGGCTCAAGGTGTATCAACTGCCGCAGGGCGGGCGCGGCGCGCGCGGCAAGCCCATGGTCAACCTGCTGCCGCTGGAAGAGGGCGAGCGCATCAACGCGGTGCGGCCGATACGTGAATTCACCGCCGACCGCTTCGTGTTGATGGTGACCAGCGGCGGTATCGTCAAGAAGACGCCGCTGGTGGAGTTTTCGCGGCCGCGCACCAACGGCATCATCGCCATCGATCTGCGCGAAAACGACTGTCTGATCGGTGTCGCCATCACCGATGGTTTTGCCGATATCATCCTGGTCAGTGACGCCGGCAAGGCGATGCGCTTCAAGGAATCCGAGGTCAGATCCATGGGCCGCACGGCGTCCGGGGTGCGCGGTATTCGGCTCGGCGCGGGGCAAAGGGTTATTTCATTGATTGCCGTCGATGCGCAGGCCAGCGGCAGCGCGGTGCTGGTGGCGACCGAACAGGGCTTCGGCAAACGCACGCCGCTCGCCGATTTCCCGCTGCATGGTCGCGGGGGGCAGGGCGTGATCGCCATTCAGGCCAGCACGCGCAACGGATCGGTGATCGGCGCCGAACTGGTCAGCGACGACGACGAGATCATGCTCATCACCGACAGCGGCAACCTGGTGCGTACCACGGTCGCCGGCATCTCGCTTTTGGGCCGCAATACCCAGGGCGTAACCCTGATCCGTCTGGGCGAGGGCGAGCGGCTGGTGGAAGTCGAGCGCATCGAAGGGCTCAATGGTGACGGGGACGATGCCGGCGAGCCGCTGCCCGGCGGCGAAGCCTAAAGCGCCGGCGAGCGGCGACATTTATCTTTAAATTTCCGGAAGATCAGGAGTGAACGTGTCAAGGGTATTCAATTTCGGCGCAGGCCCCGCCATGCTGCCGGCGGAGGTCATGCGCACGGCCAGCGAGGAACTGCTGGACTGGCACGGCAGCGGCATGTCGGTGATGGAGATGAGCCATCGCAGCGATGAGTTCATGTCCATCGCGCGCAGCGCGGAGGCGGACCTGCGCGATCTGCTTGTCATTCCGGACAGCTACAAGGTGCTGTTTCTGCAGGGCGGCGCGAGCAGCCAGTTCGCAATGGTGCCGCTGAATTTGCTGCGCGGCAAGCGGGGCGCGGATTACATCAACACCGGCTACTGGTCCAAGCAGGCCATCGCTGAAGCCAGACGATTCTGCAAGGTGAATGTTGCCGCCTGCGATGAAGACGGTAATTTCACGAAGATCCCGCCATTCGACGCGTGGCGCCTGGATCGGGAGGCGGCGTACGTGCATTACACGCCGAACGAAACCATCGGCGGGGTGGAATTCGCCTGGGTGCCGGAGACCGGTGGCGTGCCGCTGGTCGCGGATTTGTCGTCCAGCATTTTGTCGCGGCCGTTCGACGTCGAAAAACACACCGTGATCTATGCCGGCGCGCAGAAAAACATCGGGCCGGCCGGGCTGACGGTGGTGATCGTGCGCGATGACCTTGTCGGCGAACCGGCCGGTGGTGCGCCCGGCATGTTCAGCTACCGCAATCACGCGCAGGCCCAGTCCATGTACAACACGCCGCCGGCGTTTGCGTGGTACATGGCCGGGCTGGTGTTCAAGTGGCTCAAGCAGCAGGGCGGCCTGGACGCGATGGCGACGCGCAACCGCCGCAAGGCGGACAAACTCTACGCCACGATCGATGCTTCCAGGTTTTATCGCAATCCCGTGCAACGCGATTGCCGCTCGCGCATGAATGTGCCGTTCACCCTGGCCGATCCGTCGCTGGATGATGCGTTTCTGCGGCAGGCGGCCGACCACGGTCTGCACGCGCTCAAGGGGCACCGGTCGGTGGGTGGCATGCGCGCCAGCATCTACAATGCCATGCCGGAAGAGGGCGTGGATGCGTTGATCGGGTTCATGACCGACTTCGAGCGCCGCCACGGGTAACCCACTGCTGGAAACTGGCCGAAGCCCGAGAATTTACATGATCCTGCGATCTACATGATGTTCAAGATTCTCACGCTGAACAACATTTCCGTAAAAGGTCTGGAGCAGCTGCCGCGCGATGGCTATGAGGTGGCGTCCGAGATCGCGCATCCGGACGCGATTCTGCTGCGTTCACATAACATGCACGGCATGGAAATTCCGGCCAGTGCAAAGGCCGTGGCAAGGGCCGGCGCAGGCGTCAACAACATTCCGGTGGGCGCCTTGAGCCGGCTGGGAATCCCGGTGTTCAACACCCCCGGCGCGAACGCCAACGCGGTCAAGGAGCTGGTGCTGGCCGGCATGCTGATCGCGTGCCGCAATATCTGCCAGGCGTGGGCTTACACGCAAACGCTGGCGGGCGACGACGCGGCGCTGAACAAACAGATCGAGGCGCAGAAGAAGCAGTTTGCAGGCTATGAATTGCCGGGCCGCACCCTGGGCGTATTCGGGCTCGGCGCCATCGGCGTGCTGGTGGCCAATGCCGCGCGCAGCTTAGGCATGCACGTGGTGGGCTACGATCCGCGCATCACCGTCACGCGCGCCTGGCAGCTCTCGGCCGATGTGGAACGGGCGTACAGCATCGACGATCTGCTCTCCAGAGTCGATTTCGTGACCTTCCACGTGCCGCTGATGAAAGAGACCGAAGGCATGATCGATCGCGAACGCCTGGCGCTGATGCGCGACGGCGTGGTGATCCTCAACTTCGCGCGCGGCGGCATCGTCGATGACGACGCCGTGTGCGAGGCCATCGACGGCGGCAAGGTTTACGCCTACGTATGCGACTTTCCATCCGAGAAACTCAAGACGCATCCGCGTGTCATCACGTTGCCGCATCTGGGTGCGTCCACGCGCGAGGCGGAGGACAACTGCGCCATGATGGCGGTGCGCCAGCTCAAGGATTTTCTGGAGCAGGGCAATATCCGAAATTCGGTCAACTTTCCGGAGGTCAATCTGCCGCGCAAGGGCCGCATGCGGCTCGCGATCGCCAACGATAACGTGCCCGACATGGTCGCGCGGATTTCTCATTTTCTGGGCAGGGAGCAAGTCAACATCGTGCACATGGTCAACGAGTCCAACGGCGCGCTGGCGTATACCTTGCTAGATACCGACACCGCAGTCTCCAATGCTATTATCGCGCGCATCGCCGCCACAGAGGGTATCCTGCGAATACGCGCAGTGTGACCCGTAAGCCAAGATGAACGACAGCGACGCATTGAACACCGCCCGCGAACGCATCGATGAAGTGGACGCGGAGATCCTGCGCCTGATCAGCGAGCGCGCCGAGCTGGCCTTGCGGGTCGCGCGCATCAAGCGGCAAATTCACGCGGACGCACCGTGCTACCGTCCCGAACGCGAGGCGGAAGTGCTGCGCCGGGTGCTGGCGCGCAACCAGGGGCCGCTGAGCGAAGAGGAGATGGCGCGCCTATTTCGCGAAATCATGTCGGCGTGCCTGGCGCTGGAGGAACCGCTGGAAGTCGCGTTTCTGGGGCCCGAGGGCACCTTCACGCAGGAGGCGGTGCTCAAGCATTTCGGTCATTCGGTGAAGACCATCGCGCTAGGTGCCATCGATCAGGTGTTCCGCGAGGTGGAGTCGGGCGCCGCGCATTACGGCGTGGTGCCGATCGAAAATTCTACCGAAGGCGTGGTCAATCACACGCTGGACATGTTTTTGCAGTCGGTGCTCCAAATCAACGGCGAGGTGGAGCTGCGCATCCATCATCATCTGCTGTCTTTATCGGACGATATCGCCCGTGTCGAGCGGGTGTATTCGCATCAGCAATCGCTGGCGCAATGCCGTGGCTGGCTGGATTCGAATCTGCCTAGGGCCGAGCGCGTGGCCGTGAGCAGCAACGCCGACGCCGCTCGCCGGGCGCAGGCCGAGGGCTTTGCCGCCGCCATCGCCGGTGACGCCGCGGCGCGCGCTTATGACTTGCCGGCGTTGCGCAAAAATATCGAGGACAACCCGAACAACACCACGCGCTTTTTGATCATTGGCCGACAGCGCGTGCCGCCCAGCGGATTCGACAAGACCAGCCTGGTGGTGTCGGGACGTAACCAGCCAGGGTTGCTGTGCCGGCTGCTCGCGCCGTTGGCGCAAAATGGGGTTAGCATGACGCGGATCGCATCGCGGCCGTCGCAACTGGTGAACTGGGAGTACGTATTTTTTCTAGACGTCGAGGGACACGTGCAAGACGCGAAACTCAAGACGGCGCTGGATGATCTGGAGAAACTGGGCGATTTGTTCAAGGTGCTGGGGTCTTATCCTCGCGCGGCGTTGTAGCGTCAATGACGTGGGTCTATCGCATGACGTTCGTCGCGCCTCGTGCGCAACAACGACGGCATGGGGGTCACCAATCGCCGTCAGCAGGCATGTCCATCGCCCCTGAATCCTGATGAATCCATGACTTGCGATTTTTCGAACCTCGCGGTCGCCGGCGTGCAGCGGCTGAAGCCCTACGAGCCGGGCAAGCCGATCGAAACCCTGGAGCGTGAGCTGGGCATTCGCGATTCGCTGAAACTCGCGTCGAACGAAAATCCGCTGGGCCCCAGCCCGCGCGCCATCGAGGCGATGCGGCGCGAGCTGGACAAGGTTTCTGTGTATCCTGACGGCAATGGGTTCGCGCTGAAGGCGGCGCTGGCCAAGCATTATGGCGTGCCCGCCGAGTGCGTAACCTTAGGCAATGGGTCGAACGAGATCCTGGAGCTGGTCGCGCGCGCGTTTCTAAGGCCCGGCTTGAACGCGGTGTTTTCACGGCATGCGTTCGCTGTCTACCCCATCGTCGTGCAGGCGGTGGGCGCCACCGCACGGGTGGCGCCGCCCAATGCGCCGGATGCCCCCATGCCTTTTGGTCATGAGCTGGCGGCGTTCGCAAAGCTGATCGATCATGAGACGCGGGTGGTGTTCATCGCCAATCCCAACAATCCCACGGGCACCTGGATCAGGGCTGAGCGGCTGCACGCCTTCCTGCAAGCTGTGCCCGCAGCGACCCTGGTGGTCGTGGACGAGGCCTATTTTGAATATGTGCAGGCGCCGGGTTACCCCAACGCGGTGCCATGGCTTTCACAGTTTCCGAACCTGATCGTCACGCGCACGTTTTCCAAGATCTACGGGCTCGCTGGCCTGCGCATCGGCTACGGTCTCTCGCACCGAACGGTGGCGGAGCTGCTCAATCGCGTGCGCCAGCCGTTCAATACCAGCAGCGTGGCGCAGGCCGCGGCGCTGGCGGCGCTGGAAGATCATGATCACGTAACGCACAGCCGCGCCATGAACAGCGCCGGCCTTGCGCAGTTCGCCCGCGCGTTCGAGGCGCGGGGCTTGAGCTTTATCCCTTCGGTGGCCAATTTCATTTGCGTCAACGTCGGCCGCGAGGCATCGCCCGTTTATCAGGCGCTGCTGCGCGAAGGCGTGATCGTGCGGCCGGTGGCGAGTTACGAATTGCCCGAATACCTGCGCATCACCGTCGGACGCGAGGATCAGAATGGGCGCGTGATCGGCGCGCTGGACAAGGTGCTGGGGCTGTGATCCGGCGGTTGTGCGTGGTCGGCGTCGGGCTGATCGGCGGCTCGCTGGCGCTGGCGCTGCGCCGCGCGGGCGCAGTCGGCGAAATTGTCGGTGCCGGCCGGGATGAGTCGCATCTGCGCCAGGCAGTGGAACTCGGCGCCATCGATCGCTTTGAGATCGATGCCGGACGTGCGGTGGCCGGGGCGGATCTGGTGGTTCTGGCCGTGCCGCTGGGTGCCATGCGCGCGGTATTCGTCGCGGTCAAGGATCATCTTGCGGAAGGTGCGGTGCTGACCGATGTGGGCAGCGCCAAACAGTCCGTAATCGACGCCATAAGAGGCGCATTCGGCCGGGCGCCGTCACACTTCGTGCCGGGCCATCCCATCGCGGGCACCGAGCACAGCGGCGTCGGGGCTGCGTTTGCCGAGCTGTATCAGGGGCGCAAGGTCATTTTGACGCCGCTTTCGAACACTGACCCGGCGGCTGTGGAGACCGTCAAGCAGATGTGGACGCGTACCGGCGCATCAGTCGAGGAAATGGCGGTCGAGCATCACGATCACGTATTGGCCGCAACCAGTCATCTGCCGCACGTGCTCGCCTACGCGTTGGTCGAGAGCCTCGCCAGGCTGGACGAACGCGATGAAATCTTTCGCTACGCCGCCGGCGGTTTTAAGGATTTTACACGCATCGCTTCCAGCGACCCGGTGATGTGGCGTGACATCCTGCTGGCGAACGGCGACGCGATTCGCACCATGATCGCCCGCTATCGTGGCGATCTGGAGCGCATCGAAGACGCCATTGTGAAACAGGACGGCGCGAGCTTGCGGGCGCTTTTCGCGCGCGCCAAGCAGGCGCGTGACGGGATCGCGACACCGTGACTGACCGTGTCTGAAACGGCCAATACACCTGGCGGCCGGATAGTGAGCGACAAGCCACGCCAACTGAGCTTTCGCGTGCGGCCTGGCGGCAGCCTCACCGGCAAGCTGCAGGTGCCGGGCGATAAATCGATCTCGCACCGCGCGCTTATGCTAGGCGCGGTTGCCGAAGGGACGACGCGAGTCACGGGTTTTTTGCATGCGCAGGATTGTCTGGCCACGGCGCGGGCGTTCAGGGCGATGGGCGTACCCATCGACTTTAGCGCGGATGGCGTGGTGACCATCGAGGGTGTGGGTCTGCATGGGCTGAAGGCTCCGCCCGCGGCGCTGGATATGGGCAACTCCGGCACTTCAATGCGATTGCTGGCCGGCCTGCTGTGCGGGCAGGCATTCAATACAAGGCTCACGGGCGACGCCTCGCTCACGCGTCGCCCCATGCGGCGGATCGCCGAGCCGCTGGCGCACATGGGCGCGGTCATCCACACCAGCCCGCAGGGCACGGCGCCATTGGTCATCCACGGCGGGCGCAAGTTGCGTGGCGTCGAATATCACATGCCGGTGGCGAGCGCGCAGGTCAAATCCTGTCTGTTGCTGGCCGGACTTTACGCGCACGGCGAGACGGTCGTCACCGAACCCGCCGTGACCCGCGACCACACGGAACGCATGTTGCGCGCCTTCGGTTATCCGTTGCGCGCGGAAGGGGGCAAAGTCAGTGTGCAGGGGGGCGGCCGGCTGGCGGCGGCGGACATCGCGGTGCCCGCCGATATTTCGTCGGCTGCGTTTTTTATGGTTGGCGCCAGCATCGCGCCCGGTTCCGACGTGCTACTGGAACAGGTCGGCGTCAATCCCACCCGCCGCGGTGTGGTCGAGATCCTGCGCCTCATGTGCGCGGATATCGAGTTGCTCAACGAGCGCACCGCGGGCGGCGAGCCGGTGGCCGACCTGCGGGTAAGGCATGCCCCGTTGCGCGGCGTCGAAATCCCGCCTGAGCTGGTGCCGCTGGCGATCGACGAGTTTCCCGCCATCCTTATCGCCGCGGCTTGCGCGAAAGGGGACACGGTGTTGACCGGCGCCGAGGAACTGCGGGTCAAGGAGAGCGATCGCATTCAGGTGATGGCCGAAGGTTTGCGGGCGTGTGGGATCGACGCCGAGCCAGCGACGGGCGGCATGCGCGTGCGCGGCGGACGGTTGCTGGGCGGCGTCGTGCGCAGCCATGGCGATCATCGCATCGCCATGGCCTTTGCCATGGCCGGACTGGCGGCCGGCGGCGAGATCGTCATTTCCGACTGCGACAACGTGGCGAGTTCGTTTCCGGGGTTCTCCGAGCTTGCCGGGCGCGCCGGACTCGACATCGCGGCTACGCGCTAATCCATGAATTGCAGCGCCCAGGTTATTACCATCGACGGGCCCGGCGGCGCCGGCAAGGGCGCGATCAGCCGCCGGCTGGCCCAACATCTCGGCTATGCATTGCTCGAAAGCGGTGCCTTGTACCGCGCGCTGGCGCTGGCGGCGCAACAGCACGGCATCGCGCCGGATGCGGCGCCGGAGCTGGTGGCGCTGGCGAGCGGCCTCGATGTCACATTCCGGGTTGACGCCGACGGCAATCAACAGGTGCTGCTGGCGGGCCGCGATTGCACCGACGCGCTGCACTCGGAGGCCTGCGGAGACGCCGCTTCGCAGCTGGCGTCTATTCCGTCGGTGCGCGCAGCGCTGTTATCCCGCCAGCGCGCGCAGCGCCAGCCGCCCGGACTGGTCGCGGAGGGCCGCGATATGGGCACGGTGGTGTTTCCCGACGCGGCGCTCAAGATATTCTTAACTGCAAGCCTTGAGGAGCGCGCCCGCAGGCGTCATAAGCAGTTGATGACGCTAGGGATTGGTGCTAAGCTCGCCGACCTTCTCGAAGAACTGAGTATCCGCGATGAACGGGATGCGCGGCGCGCCGTGGCGCCGCTGGCGCCTGCCATGGATGCAGTCGTCGTCGATTCTACGGGACGTGATATAGATCAGGTGTTTACAAGCATATTGGAGCTTGTAAACGAACGTCAACCAACCATTGGGGATTGCAGCCAATAGTCCCTTGAGTTTATGAGTCCAGCCCATCCATGAGTGAAAGCTTTGCGCAACTGTTCGAAGAGAGCTTAAGCAATATTCAAATGCAGCCCGGCACCATCATCAATGGTACCGTGGTCGACATCCGCAATGACGCCGTGATCGTCAATGCCGGCCTCAAATCCGAAGGCGTCATCCCCATCGACCAGTTTCGCAGCGAACGCGGCGAGCTCAACGTGCACGTGGGCGATGTGGTGGAAGTTGCGCTGGACGCGGTCGAGGATGGTTTTGGCGAGACCAAGTTGTCACGCGAAAAGGCGCGGCGCGCCAGGGCATGGGCGGTGCTGGAACAGGCTTTCGAAGCCGGCGAAGCGGTGACGGGCAGTATTACGGGCAAGGTGAAGGGCGGCTTTACCGTCGAACTGGGCGATATCCGCGCCTTTCTGCCGGGGTCGCTGGTCGACGTGCGGCCCGTGCGCGACACCACGTACCTGGAAGGCAAGGAGCTGGAGTTCAAGGTCATCAAGCTGGACCAGCGGCGCAACAACGTGGTGGTATCGCGCCGCGCGATCGTGGAATCGGAATACAGCGCCGAGCGCGAGGCGCTGCTCGAAAACTTGCGCGAAGGGCACGTGGTCAAGGGCATCGTCAAGAACCTTACCGATTATGGGGCATTTCTCGACCTGGGCGGTGTGGACGGGTTGCTGCACATCACGGACATGGCTTGGAAGCGTGTGAAGCATCCGTCGGAAGTAGTGGCCATCGGTGACGAAATTGACGTCAAGGTACTCAAGTTCGACCGCGAACGCAGCCGCGTATCGCTGGGGCTCAAGCAGCTCGGCGAAGATCCCTGGGTGGACATCGCGCGCCGCTATCCGGAGCGCACCCGCCTGTTCGGCAAGGTGACGAATATCGCCGACTACGGCTGTTTCGTCGAGATCGAAGAGGGCGTGGAGGGGCTGGTGCACGTCTCCGAAATGGACTGGACCAACAAGAACGTCAACCCTTCGAAGATGGTCTCGCTGGGCGATGAAGTCGAAGTCATGATCCTTGACATCGACGAGGATCGCCGCCGCATCTCGTTGGGCATGAAGCAGTGTCAGCCCAATCCGTGGGACGACTTCGCCGCCGCGCATAACAAGGGCGACAAGGTTTCGGGCGTCATCAAGTCGATTACCGATTTCGGCATATTTGTCGGGCTCGATGGCGGCATCGACGGCTTGGTGCATCTCTCCGATATTTCGTGGAACGTGCCGGGCGAAGAGGCTGTGCGCAATTACAAGAAGGGCGAGGAAGTCGACGCGGTGGTTTTATCCGTCGACTCCAGCCGCGAGCGTATTTCGCTGGGCATCAAGCAGCTGGATAAGGATCCGTTTTCCAGCTTTGTCGCCGAGAATCCCAAGGGGAGCGTCGTTCGAGGCGTGGTCAAGGAGGTCGACGCCAAAGCGGCGATAGTTAGCCTTGGTGACGGTGTGGAAGGCACTTTGCGGGCGTCCGAGCTCGCGCGCGACAGAGTGGGAGACGTGCGAACCGTGTTGAGCGTGGGTGATGAGGTGCAGGCGAAGTTCGTTGGTGTTGATCGTAAGAACCGCACCATAACGCTTTCCATCAAGGCCAGGGAGTACGCCGAAGAGGCCGAAGCCCTGCAGGACTACAGCCATACCGGCGCTGCCACGACGTCCTTGGGTGATATATTGAAAGAGCAAATGGACAACAAGGATAAGTAGCCGGCGTTGACCGCTTGCCTTGGTCGTTGGCAGCAATACACAGCATGCCGAATTGCTTATGTGCGCTACTAGCGATGACTAAGTCACAATTGATCGAGAGAATTGCGCATAAGCAGAACCATCTCGCTTATCGGGATGTGGAGTTCTCTGTAAAAAGCCTGCTGGAGCAAATGAGCCGCGCGCTGGCCATCGGCGAACGTATTGAAATTCGTGGCTTTGGAAGTTTCTCGCTGCATTTCCGCCCGCCCCGCACCGGCAGAAACCCGAAGACCGGTGACGCGGTGCACCTGCCCGGCAAGCACGTGCCGCATTTCAAGCCGGGCAAGGCGTTGAGGCAGCGCGTTAACGCGTCGCTGACCGGCTTGACTTAATTTCGGGCCTGCTTGCACCGGTACTGGTCGGGCGCGACATAAGGCGTGTCACCATTGACGCGGTGAACGCGTAACGGTTCTGCGTAGTCTGCCGCCGGAACTCATGCGCAACGGAGCACTGCGATACTGCCATTGACTCAGCAATTCTGGCATCCAGTATTCAGCTTACGATCTACCGTCCGAAGACCGGTTGAATGATAGATTTGCTGTGGCTGTTGATACCGCTGGCAGCCTTATCGGGCTGGATCGCCGCCAACCGCTCGAACCAAAACCACGCCGACCGCGGTGCGCCGTCGATCCCTGATGACTACATCAAGGGTCTCAATTTTCTGCTGAACGAGCAGCCGGACAAAGCGCTTGAGGTGTTTATCCGTATCGTAGAAGTCGATTCGGATACGGTCGAGACGCATATTGTACTGGGCAATCTGTTCAGGCGCCGGGGTGAGGTTGATCGCGCCATTCGCATACATCAGAATCTGATCGCACGGCCCGATCTCGATCCCGGCCATCGGGCGAATGCATTGCTTGAACTGGCCAAGGATTATTTGCGCGCCGGACTTTTGGACCGGGCGGAAAACCTGTTCAAGGAAGTGATTCATATCGGCGGACACACCTCACAGGCATATCGACATCTGCGCGAAATTTACGAACAGGAAAAGGATTGGCATAACGCGATCGATATCGCGGTTCGCTGGCAACAGGAGTGTGGCGTGTCGCAAGCGGAGGTCGTTGCCCACTATTACTGCGAGCTTGGTGAGGCCGAGATCCTTAACCAGCAACACGACCGCGCCCTGCTATACGCGCAGCAGGCGCTTGATCACGACCCCGATTGCGCGCGCGCCAGCATTCTGCTGGGCGATCTGGCGTTTGGCCAGGCAGATTATCGATCCGCCATTGAGTTTTACAGCGATGTTCACCGGCAAAAACCCGACTTCATTCCAGCGGTGCTGCCAAAGTTAGGCGAGGCCTTTGCCCGCTGCGGCGATGATACAGCTTATCGAATGCTGTTACAGCGCATGCGTAGTCTCCATGGTGGATTATCGCTAACGCTGGATCTGGTCAACACCCTGAGGGGCTGCAAGGGGTCCGGCGCGGATGAGGTCTTGTGCGAAGAGATGACCAAGCCTCTGGTGTCTTTAAAGATGATCAAGGAATATATCGGCGTAAAACTGGAGACCGGACAGAGCCACGCCGCCGTTATGCGTGCGGTGGCCAACGCGCTGGATGCGCATGTCGAGCGACAGGCATCGCATATATGTCATCGCTGCGGTTTGGAAACAAGGGCCTTGTACTGGCAGTGTCCAGGTTGTCACGGTTGGGGAACGGTAAAACCTGTCGATCATATCAACGGCGCACCAAAGCCTACGCCGGATCCGGCTCGCGCTAAAAAATGGCTTGCCTCGGCCGGTGATTAGCGAGTGTCCGCGCATCTGGTAATGTCAGGCGATCGGCAGCTTTGGCCTGACAAAAACCAGTGTTTGAGTTACTCTTGAATCAAGCATAGGCGTCGAATATCAGCGATGCCTTCGCGTTGATCGTCTACCATGCCGTATTCGTCGATTTAACCACGATGTAAATCCGTGGCGGTGGCTTGTGCGGTTTTGCATCAGGTTCACTAATTCTAGCCGGAGCCCATTTTGAACAAAAAGATTCGCAAGGCTGTTTTCCCGGTCGCCGGACTGGGAACGCGCTTTCTTCCCGCGACCAAAGCCAATCCCAAAGAGATGCTGCCGGTGGTTGACAAGCCGCTTATACAATATGCAGCGGAAGAAGCGGTTGCGGCCGGTATCGACGTGCTGATTTTTATCACCGGACGCAGCAAGCGGTCGATTCCGGATCACTTCGATAAGGCCTATGAGCTCGAGGTTGAGCTCAAGACACACAATAAACACGAGATGCTCAAGATGGTGCAGGAGATTCTTCCCCCGCAGGTATCCTGTGTCTATATCCGCCAGGCAGAAGCGTTGGGCCTGGGCCATGCGGTACTATGCGCGCGGCCGGTAGTCGGAGACGATCCATTCGCCGTGATCCTGGCCGATGATCTGATATCCAATGGTGACAGCGGCTGTCTCAGCCAGATGGTTGATATTTACAATCAGCGGCAAAGTGGCTTGATCGGGGTGCAGCAGGTTCCGCCGGAAGACGTGCACAGTTACGGCATTGTGGAGGGCGAGCGCGTGGATAATCGCTTATGGAAAATCAACGGCATGATGGAGAAACCCAAGCCCGAGGAGACCGCTTCCAATATCGCGATCGTCGGCCGCTACATATTGACGCCATCGATCTTCGATTGCCTGGCGCGGGTCAGGCGCGGTGCGGGCAACGAAATCCAGTTAACCGATGCGATCGCCAGCCAGCTCGAGCGCGAAGCGGTTTTCGCGTATGAATTTGAAGGCAAGCGGTACGACTGCGGCAGCAAATTGGGGTATCTTGAGGCGACGGTGGAGTATGCGCTCAAGCACCCAGAGCTGCATGAAAAGTTTCGCGACTACCTGAATCAGCTCGACCCAGATTCGATCAATCCGATATGAGGACGAAGCGGCCGCTCATTCGAACTTGAAAACGTATTCCTGTATGTTGTTCTGTAGCAGGTAAGTGCGTTCGACCACAAACCCAGCCATTTTCTTTTTCAAGTCGGACATGCTGTAAGGTGACTGCGAACGCAGTACGCTGTCGTTCAACCCATAGTGCAAACGGTCCTCGGCCAGCACCTTGAAGACGACTGGCGCGCCGGGTATTTGCTTGCTGTTATACATCAGCGCGAATAACAAGGTGCCGTGCTTGCTAAAACCACGCAGCCGCTCAACCAGGGCGCCCAGCGCGGCCGGCGTCAGATAATTCAATAAGTCCCAGGCGAGCACCACGTCGAAACAAACGTCTCCGGCGTCGGACAGAATTTGTTCGGCAGCTGTCGGAGTACTATGGCTGTCGTCTTCCGCGCGCGGCGCATTTAGCGCATCAAGCACCGATGCCAAGTTTTCAACGTAAACTTTGCATTGAAGCTGTGAAAGGAAGTCGATATTTGGGGTGGCCGCGGCACCCAGGTCGAGCACCAGCTGCCGCTGCTCGGTGCGCAGATGATTGGCAATCAGGCCGAAGCCGGGGGATCGATTCCCCTGTTCGACTGATGGAATGCTACTGTCGCGGCGCATCGTGGTGTTCAGCAAACTTCTGATTAACAGGACCCGGACCGCGGACGTTACTCTGAAATCTCATCACCCTCAACGGGACGCGGAATTAACGCGGTGATGCCGCGCTGCGGTTGGGCGCAAAAAACTGCAACATCGGTCGCATCGCTCATTTTTGACTCACTAAGAAACGCGAGGCGGGCTGTGCACTCACGCCCGCCGCCGATCACCTGCTCTAGCTGTTGTAATTTGGCGCCGTTGCTCGATCCGCCGCTCCTGGAGCAACGCTGGATCCGGCTCTGTTAGCAGAGAATTGAAGGTCACGCTGACTTAGCGTGGGTGCCGATTCCTTGTGAGTTCTCCTTGCCGTTTTTCGCTGCGCCGGCATGAGCGGTCGATTCCGCTGATTTTTCTAGACCGACGGCATTGGTCTTGGCGGCTTTGGGCTCCATGTCGATACTGCCCTTGAATTTGGCGCCATCTTCAAGGCTTACCCTGGGCGCAACGATATTGCCGCGCACGTCTCCGGACTGCTTAATCACAACGCGTTCGTCGCCGTAAAGATCACCTTCCACCTTGCCTTCGACGGTGATGATCTTCGCGCGGCTGCTGGCCTTCAACGATCCCTGTGCGCCAACGGTCAGGTTGTTCTTTTTAAGCTCGATCGTTCCTTCGACGTGCCCTTGTATAACCAGATCTTCATCGCCGTAAAGCTCGCCCTTGATGCGAATGCTGGCGCCGATCATGGCCGGAAGCGCCCGCCGGTCGATACCGGCGTGTTTATTGGAGGAAGACTCCGAAGCGGGTTCGGAACTGGAGTACTTGGATTCACCGCTGTCCGCCGTGAGAGAGCCGAAATTGACCGTGTTATCCGCTTTTTTGAACATTGGGGTTGCTCCTTAAACGTTGGGAAATATTCCAGACACTGACCAAACGCCACATGTAACGGGCAGATAGCGCAGATTTCCTGTTGCCGCGCTCCCGGCTCGATACGCCAGCGGCGGGGCGCGGGCTTGTGCAGCAGCGCCACCATTAAACCGCAAATTCAGTATGGCAAAGCCTTCGGGTGAAGTCAGCGCGCCGGGCCGAACGATGGGCCCAGCGGTAGTAAACAACCGATCATCTTGCTGCTGATTGTTTACAGGTGAAGGAGCCGTGTCGCTGTTGGGGACCAAGGCGCCCAGAGCGGTTCGGGCATTAAGACTGTGCGAACACGCGATGGCGACCCTTTTGCGCCGGGAGACGTTCAGCCAAGCGTGTAACCCACAACCGGGCTGGTCTGCACGACACTCATTAAAATACCGGGCGCCGTTTGAATGGTGTGGATTGACCGACTAATGGCGTAGGCGATTAGAGTCGCTCGCGTTATAACCATGTGCACGCGACTTTAGTAGTCGGTGCGCGTGGTGATATGGGCGGATCGGCCAACAGCTTTGACTTCGGTTTCCTGCAGATTGGTGACACTCCGCCGACCAGGTTAAGAAAACTTCACCCTGGCGTATTCAGCAAAATAACCGCTGGCGTGTTGCGCATTGATTTTGCTGGCGTACATCAATAAAGCGCGGCAACGATAACAAGGATTTGGATCTTTACCGGACGAAAATAATGAACCAGTTGATAGCCGCGTTCGAGGCATACTTCCGTGTGATTAACGCCGATACGCCGCAGTTGCTGCGCGAGGTGTTTCGTCTGCGCTACCAGGTTTATTGCGAGGATACGCAGCTGGCCGATGGCGTCTTGTTTCCGGAGCGCCTGGAAAGCGATGAATACGATCAGCGTTCGGTACATATGCTGCTCCAACACCGGCCGTCCGGTCACTATGTGGGCACTATGCGCCTGGTGCTTCCCGATCCAGCTGACCCGAACAAACCGTTTCCTATTGAAGAGCTAGCCCGATTCGCCCCGGCTTTCGCTGGTGTACCGCGAGAGGAACGACGCTATGTCGCCGAAGTTTCGCGTTTCGCGATTTTGCACCACTTCCCCCACCATGAACCTCGGCGCGTGATGATTCACCATGAGCGCCGACGCATACCTAGGTATGGCGCCGGCGAAAGGCCACGGAAGTCACGCCTGCGTTTTCCTCACCCGATGCTGGCGTTGGTCTTCGGGTTGGTGCGACTGAGTGTCGAGCACGAGATAACTCATTGGTACGCAATGATGGCCCCAAGTCTAGACAGGTTGTTGAGTCACTATAGTCTACATCTTCAAGCCGTCGGACCGACGTTCGATTTACATGGCGAACGGCGAGCCCATTTCGACAGTATCCAAAACTTTTTGGATAGGGCTTATTGTTCGCATCCTGAAGTTTGGGAATTGATCACAGACTGCGGCAGGTTATGGCCGGAGCCGAAGACGAAAAATAACTGCATCGAAATTCATAATAGCTGAACGACCTACTGACGATCGGGTGAAATAGATCCAGGTGCGCGCAAGGCGAATCAAACAACGCGGCCTCGGAGGATGTTTTTTCGCGTGGCTGTTCGTCATCATCTTGCACTCCGCGATGGCTCTGCCCATGGAATCCGGCGTCGAGGTAGTGGTTAATGAGAGCGTCCAACTGCAATCCGTGTCGATAACGACCATCCGCGCCATTTTTGGCATGCGCCTGCGCACTTGGCCCAACGGTGCACCGATCCAGGTTTTCGTCCTCGCCGATGATCACCCCGCGCACGTCGCCTTCTGCAAGGGAATCTTGAATATCTTTCCGCATCAAATCCGCCTCGCCTGGGACCGCCTGGTGTTTTCAGGTACCGGACAGGCGCCTTATCAGGTAAGGACGGAGCGAGAGATGCGCCTGCTGGTCGCCACGACGCCGGGCGCGATCGGTTATTTGGGAGATGGCATGATTGATAGGAGTGTCCGTGTACCCACGATTAAGCAATAGTCTATCTAAGAAGCGCTTGAGGCTGCTGCGCGGTCTCGGTGTTGTGTGGGCGGGGTTGTGGTTGGCGCCCGCTCAGTCCGCCGATCTACCCAGCGGACTACAGATCCATGGTTTCGCCAGCCAGGCCTTTATACTGACCTCAGATAATGACTTTTTCGGCGACAGCGACGACGGCGGCAGCTTCGACTTCACGGAGTTGGGGTTGAACGCGTCATTGCGGCCGCTGCCGAGATTGCAGTTGTCGGCGCAAATTCTTTCCCGCCGCGCCGGAGAGGGCGATGACGGCAATATTGGTCTGGACTATGGCTTCGCGGACTATAGCTTTATCTCGAACCCGACGAATTTATTTGGGCTGCGAGCGGGCAGGATCAAAAATCCGCTAGGCCTATACAACGATACGCGCGACGTCGCGTTTACCCGGCCCAGCATTCTTTTACCGCAATCGATTTACTTCGATCGCACACGCGAGGTGGCGCTTTCAGCCGACAGTGTTCAGCTTTATGGCGAACACCGTATGCGGACTGAGCTTGTCGATTTTCAATTCGGCGTGATCCGTCCCAGGGTCTCCGGCCAAGAGAGTGAACTGGCGCTTTTGGGCAGGGACCGTCCGGGAGCACTCGACGATAAGACCTCGTTTATCGGCCGTGTCATTTACGAACGAGACAGTGGCCGGCTTCGGTTCGCCCTGACCGCCGCGGAACTCAATATCGGCTACGATCCTGCGGACGGTGTCGCCGATGATCTTTCCGCCGGCTCAATTCGTTTCCAGCCATGGATATTATCGGCGCAATACAACGCCGAACGCTGGAGCCTGACGGCAGAGTATGCGCTGCGCAGATTTAACATCAAGGGCTTGGGCGGAATCCCGGATCAGAGCTTCACCGGCGAGAGCTATTATCTGCAGGGCACGTACCGCTTCAGCCCGCGCTGGGAGGCCCTATTGCGCTATGACGTGTTGTTTACCGATCGGGATGATCGCGACGGCGAGGGGTTCGCTGGCGCTACAGGTCGCCCCGCTCATAACCGCTTTGCGAAAGATCTGACCGTAGGCCTAGGCTGGAACATCACGCCATCCTTTTTGCTGAGGGCCGAATACCACAATGTCGACGGCACGGGCTGGCTGCCGATACGCGACAACCCGGATCTGGCCGCAACCGAAGAGCACTGGGATATGTTTCTGCTGCAGGGATCGTACCGATTTTGAGCAGGGCTTGACTGCGGACCCTCACGCCGTCGCGGGTGCGAGCATCATCTGAGGCATATAGAACTGGTAGTTATTACGTCCGCGTCGCTTGGCATGATACATGGCCGTATCGGCCTTTTTCAGCATATTGTCTATCGTGTCGGCGTCGGTGGGGTAAAGTGCGATGCCAATACTGGTGGTTACCAAGATTTCTCGCGCCTCAATAAGCAGTGGCTCGGAAAAGGTCGAAATAATCTTTTCAGCCACGCCGCCGACGTATTCGACGTTGTCTATGTCCTCTACGATCACCGTGAATTCATCGCCGCCCAGGCGCCCCACTGTATCGCTCTCGCGCAAACACAACGTCAAGCGCTGCGCGATGCCTTTAAGCACCGCATCACCCGCGCTGTGCCCAAATGCATCGTTAATCTCTTTGAAGCGATCCACGTCCAGGAACATCAGGGCCGTCAAGCGCGTGCTGCGCCTGGTGCGCGCCATCGCCTGATGCAGACGATCCTGCAACAGGTGCCGGTTGGGCAGGCCGGTCAGCAGGTCGTGCTGGGCAAGATAGGCAAGCCGCTGCTCGTTTTGCCTGCGCTCGCTGATATCGCGAAATACCACCACAGCACCACGCGACATGCCCTCGCTGTCTTTCAGAGGCCGCGCGTTGGCGCTCAACCAGATGCCGCCGGTTTGGTCCGCGTGGCGCAAGAAAGCCTCGGCGCCATCGACTTCTTCGCCCGGATAGCGCGCGATACCGGCAGGTCATCGTCCGCGTAGGGCGTGACCTCGTCCGCCAAATAAAGGCTAGCCGGCCGGTTTTCCTTGTTGACGCCAAGCCGCGCGCAATCGTGACCGCTCATCGCCTGGGCGGCCGGATTGCTCAGCAGGAGTTCGCCGCTTTGATCGGCAACGATCACGCCATCCGCCATGCTGTCCAGTACGGATTGCAGGATCTCGGTTTGGCTGCGTAACGATTGCTCCGATTGTTTCAATGCCTCGGCGCGTTCGGCCAGCGCCTGCTCGACCCGTTTGCGCTCGCTGATCTCGTTGATGAGCAGCTGGTTAGCCTCGGTCAATTGTTGTGTTCGCTCGTGAACGCGGATCTCTAACTGTCCGTGCATCTTTTGCAGCGCCAGTTCCGCACGTTTGCGCTCGGTAATGTCCAGCCCCACGGACAATGTCACGGGATCGGCCTCGGAATGGCCCAGCAGGCGCGAGTGCAGCCAGATGATGTCGCGCGTCGTGCGATCCTTGCGCAGGGTCACGGATTCATGACGGAACTGAGTTTCTTTGCCGGCCGCGATGTCCATCAGCTTGGCGTGAACCGCGGGCGCCGTCGCCTCGGAAATAAGATCGGCGAAACGCACACCTTTGAGCTCGCCTTTTTGGTAAAAGGTCAGCGCCTCTCCGTACTTGTTGAGCGAAATGACCTCGCCCCGATTGTTCTGAGTCAGGATGACGACCTGCGCCGTCTCTAAAAGATTGGTGACGAAATCCCTTTCGCGCGCCAGTTCGTGCATGCGTTCGGCCAGCATCTGTGAGCGTTTCTGAACTTCCAGATTGAGCCCCTCAAGCTGATGAGACAGCGAGATGGCGATCTCGTCTAGCACGTCTATTTCATCTACAGTCCAGCCACGCATATGCTTGCGGATCGCACCGCGGACATCGTCAAAGGCATTTTGCGCAAGCAACGGTAGCGTCAAGGCGGTGCGTCGCAAATGCGACATGGGCGTCCACAACAGCGCCAGCAATAATGCCTCGGACAGCAGCAAGCCCGTCACGCCCATCGCCAGGTGCTGGCGAATGGCGCCGTTGATGTCTTTCAAGGATGACGAAATGTCGTCGACCATCACTAAAAAGCCATTACCCGCATTGGCGAAACCGGGTAGCGGTGTGAGACTGGCTTCGTAATAGCGATTATGGAAAAAAACACTGCTGCCATCCGCCACTTTGCCGATATCAGGCTGTGTGCGGGCAAGGGCATGAAGCACGGGCACAACCCGTTGCGAGCTGGTCGACGCCATGACCATCATTTCCCACGCAGCGATGTTACGTGCGGCGTCATTTGCGCCTTGCTGCAAGCCTTGTGCGTTGGAGAGTAACGCAATATCAGTTCCGGAAACCTGGTTGAAGGCCAGCAGCACGTCGGCCAAGGAAACGCCCAGCAATGCAACACCAACGGTCTTGCCTTCGATGAGCATCGGCAGGAGCGTGTACTGCATGCAGGCGCGGCTACAGTCCAGATATGTCTCGGGGCGCTCCTGCGCGTTGACCTTGCGCACCCGCTCCATTGCCAGGCCGCTCTCGTTCAAGCCCAGATCCGGAGTTCCCCATCGAGCTGTGGGCCGACTGTGGCTGTCATACAGGCGAATGACGTCGATTCCCATGTCGATCTGCAGCATCGATCCATGCTGGTTTAAGACTTCATGTATTGCCTTAGAATCACCTGTCAGGATGCTGGCTTCCATACCGGTGAGCAGGGGAAGAATGCCGCCGATTTGTTGCTGGCGACGCGATGATTGTTGTAACAAAGCGGCGATTTGCTGGTTATTGTGGCCGCGCGTGGCCCGTCGCTGCTGCTCGAACTGGTTTATCAGATTGATATAGCTGGTCGCCGCGAACGCACCGGTGATAACCATCAGCACCAGACTGGTCAGCAGCAAGGCCTTCCACTTTAAGCTGAGAAAGCGGCGCTTACCGTGGGTTGTGACAATGTTGCCGGCAAGCGGCGCCTTTTGCGGGATACGGTGACGCTCAAAAATACCCATCGGCTTCGATAGCGTCCGACTTGATCCGTGTACGAAGTGATCATGCTAGGGGCCGATTCCGTGCGCGCAATAATCGTTTCTTTAGGCGGAATGTTTAGGCCGACAAAAGGCGAACGTATGGACCCAATGTGCACCGAGCTTGCATTGTGCAAGGCGCGAATACGCCAGCGCAGGAAAGCAATCTGCGGCCCGCTTGAATAGATCTTTTTGGTTCGCCGGGGTCGGCGAAGATGCGAACTGGAGCTCTCGATTTCCCTACCCCCAATGACGCCAAGAGTCTGGACATGATTACCTCCTGTAGGTTGAACACGCCGGACGGGGACTCGGATCAGATCACTTTCCTAAACGGGGTCACGCGTGGTGCCACCACAGCTGGGTCCGCAGCTTCCCCTGGGCCAGGTTTTTTGACGGGGACTGACGCCTCCAAAAAGCAAACGGCCACTGTCCATGCGTAACTCCAGTGTAGACACCGCCTGTTTCTAGGCATATGGGCCGCGGCAGCCCGCGAGGGCCGTTTTTTAAGATGTCACGCTCCATCCGAGCTTCGGCCAGTTCCTCTTCAATCGCGACACCTCAGCGTCCAGCGCCGTTACCGGCTTGCGAGCGTCACCGACCTCGGCGAACTGACCTTGCCGCGCCTTATGCACCCAATTCGCCAGCGTCTTCTGCGACATCGACAACCGTCGCGCCGCCGCCGGGATCGTGAGCTTCTCCTCCGTAACCAGCTTCACCGCCTGCTCCCGATAC
>JBOIDC010000044.1:0-34431 GCA_050740315.1 Gammaproteobacteria bacterium
CATCTGTCTCGCGAAGGCGGTTCTCCAGGTCGGCGAGATCGAACGCGGGGTCGGCGACAGCGACCGAGTTATGGAGCATGGAAATATTAATGAGGCACCATACGAGATGCCAGCGCAAGACTTTCATTATCCTGTCCTCATCGGCGTAGGGTTTAACTTACGTCGTGTGATGAACAGTCGTGTGCGATCCCGTGCGCTTCCTTTAGCGTCCGTGTCAGCGATCTACCGTCATCACGGAGCCAGCATGCCCCGGGTTCGCGCCAGCTGCTATGAAGTACTTCACACGCCCGAAGCATCTGAGTATCACTTCACTCGCATGGAGGCACCGATCGAAGGCGCAGCGATAGGTTTGGCGAAAGTTGCGAAAGATGCCGCTGAGTAGCCCTTGGGTCGGGAAGGGCCTCGAGGGCGAGCGGAGGATTCTAAACGAGGCTGCTTACCTTAATGTTGTGGCCGCTGGCACGGGCGGGGCTGTCAACGTTTGGGCGAAGTTACAGGTTGAGCCAGCGTGATGACGGCCGGTTCATGTGGCATTCTCCTTTGCCGGAAACTTGATATCAGGAGTTCGCGGCAACCACACGCGGTACACGGCAGTGGCCGCCAGCCGGCCTTTTAAGCGCACGGTGCCGACTTGCACGGTCTCGTATTTATCTCCCAGATACTTCATCGTGGTCTCGCCGATCAGGATGCGACAAAGGCTATCGGCCGAGCGCGGATCGGCGAAATCCTTATCCAGGCTTTCGAGTCGAGAAGCGATATTGACGGTGTCGCCAATGGCGGTGTACTCCATACGATCCGAACTCCCTAAGCTGCCGGCCACCAGCGGCCCGGTGAAAATACCGATGCGCATGCCGATGGTGGGCAGGCCCTGCGTCCGCCATTCCGCGTTGAGCCGGGTGAGTTCCCTTTCCATGGCCACGGCGCAGTCCACGGCATGCACGGCGTCCTGCCGGATTTCAGCCTCCGTGTGTCGCGCCAGCGGGACGCCGAACACCGCCATGATTGCATCGCCGATAAACTTGTCCACGACGCCACCGTGATCCATCACGACCTTTGCCATGGCTTCCATATACGCGTTAAGCCAGTCCATGAGCGCGCGCGGCTCCAGCTGCTCGGATACGGAGGTAAAGCCGCGAAGGTCGGAAAAAAACACGGTTGCCGTCAGGCGCTGGGGAAGCGGGCGACCGCCCTCCAAAAACTGCTCGCGTTGTCGCCATAGGGATTCGGCCACGCTGCTCGGTATATAGCGGGAGAAGATCTGCATCAGCATCGCCCGCTGCTCCTTCTCTTGATTGGACACATACGATGTCACGAGGCCCGCGCTGAGCAGCCAGCCAAGCCCCGGCGCGACCGAGGGTACCCACCAGCGTTGCAGGAACTCCCAGTAGCCGATGAGTGCAAGCGCGGCCAAGCCTGCGGCCACCAACGCGGAAAACCATCGCACCGAACGTATCCGTAACCCGATCAGCCCACCGAGCAGGGTCCACAACCATGTCCACGCGACCTCCGTCCGCTCGCTGAGCGTGGCAATGGAAGGCGTCGCGTCCAAGCCGGCGCGCAGCAACTGGCTGACGGCGTGCGCGTGCAGGGTGATCCCGAACATGCGCTGGTCTGAGATCAAGCCGCGGCTGTATGGGGTATAGAAGTAGTCCTTGACGCTCTCCGCCGCCACGCCGACGATAACGATCTTGTTCTTAACCGCCTGTGGCTCAATCCGGCCCGTCAACACATCCGCAAGCGCATAGCGGCGGAAACCGGAAGGCGGGGCGCCTCCGAAATCGAGCAGTACCTGATACCCGCGCGCATCCGCATCGACATAGCCGCCGTCGTTGCGCTCAAATGGCGGCAAAGTGATATCTCCAAGCCGCATATGCTGCGGATTATCCGCCGCCGGGCTGGGCGCGATGCCGTGCGCCGCCAGGTAATTCAACGCCAGTCGCAGCGGCAGCGAGTACGCCACCGTATAGCCGTCATCCAGAAACAGCAGCCCACGACGCACGACGCCGCCGGGGTCGGTCACCACGTCCGCGAATCCGACGCGATCGGTGTCCGCCAGCGCGGACGGCGGCGCCACGCGGCCCTCACCCTCATCGCCGAACTTCATCACGAAGAAGATGTGGCGATTGCGCGCCATCAAGGCTTCCAGCCGCGCATGTCCCGGCGGTACGGGTATATCTCGATAGATATCCACGCCGATGGCCTGTGGCCGGTGCGCGGCCAGCCGCCGCAACAGCGCTGCGAGCACGCCGTCCGGCAGCGGCCAGCCATAGGTTCGCAGATCGGCCTCCGTCGCCTCTATCAGGACGATACGCCGGTCGGGCTCCAGGACGCCGGGTCGCAACCGCAGGTGAAGATCGTAGGCGGCGAGTTCCATGAACTCCAGGCTTCCCGCCGCCCGCAACGCCAATACGCAGAAGAAGACCAGATGACCCAGCGCGAGATACATCACCAGGGGCGAGCGCAGGGCACGTGTCCATTTGGCCATAAGCATCCGCGCCCGCAGACTATAACCAGTTGCCGATCATCAGGAACGCGGCCCAGTAGCCGGGATGCTCGTAACGCTGATCCGACTGCAGCCACACTTGCGCCCGCTGCAGCGCCTCGGCCTTGGACATGCCCGGCTGTTGCAGCTGGCGATAGAATTCGGATACCAGCAAGCTGGCCGCCTGATCGTTAACCAGCCACAAGGTGGCCAGTGCGCTGCGCGCGCCGGCCTTGACGGCGACACCCGCCAGACCCAACGCGGCGCGATCGTCTCCGGCTGCGGTCTGGCAGGCGCTCAAGGTCAGTAATTCCACGGGATCCGCGCGATACCGGCCCAGGCCCATGAACTGCTCGAGGCGGTCCATGGTCAGCCTGTCATCGAAGGTCAACAGGAAAGACTGGTCGGCGCGGCTCGCGAATTGCCCGTGCGAGGCGATATGGACGATAGAATAGGGCGCGGCGGTCAGCGCCTGCTCCACGTTGGGCAACAGGAACTGCTCGTTCTTCAGTTGCGTGCCGCGGTAAAGTCGGCGAATGGATCGCAACTCCAAAGACACGTAGTCAAGCGCGGGAAAGCCCTGCACCGACTCCGTCAGACCGCCGACCAGTACCCGCACGTTGTCCCGCTCGATGGGCCGGGGATCGGTAAGCGTAAGGCCCGGCGTGGTCGCCAGTGCGTAGTTGTCGATGAGGAACGCCTCGCCGTCGTGCAGCGCGCCCATGGGTATCGTGCGCAACGGGCCATCGGGCACGTACACCAAGGTACTGACACCAAGCGCTTCAAGCTCTCCTTCGATCGGCTGCACCAGCCAGCGATATAGCTGCTGCGCGTGCGGCAGGTATTCGCGGGTGGTGCGTTTTTCGAGCAGCGTGCGAAAAGCCCTGATCTCTTGCGTAAGCGCCTGGCGGCCGACCGGCACGGTCACCTGCCGCATGCCTTGCGGCAGACTCAACAACAGCTCGGTCCTGTCGCTGAGCAGGATCGGATAGACCGCCACCGTGTGCGCGGACAGGCGATCGAAGCCGGTGGTTCGCGCTTGCAGATCCGCCACGCACTCGTCTTGAAAATAGTCCTGCAATTCGGCGGTCTTGAGCTGTTCCACCGTCGCGCGCGCCTCGATCAGATAGTCTTGCCTGGGCCGCGCATCACGCGTCGCGCTGGCGCGCCGCAGCAGCAGGTCCGCCAGTTCGAAATACAATAGGCCGGCGTTTTGGCGGAACGAGAACTGGCTTTCTGTCTGCGCGATCGACAAGTCCTGGCGTACGGACTGAAGGTAATGCACCGACCGGCGATAAGCGGGAATCGCAGCATCGACGTCGCCTTGGCGCTTCAGCAAACGCGCGATCTGCCACTGCCACCGGTATGAGATCTCTGGCGCATTGACCTGCTGCGCGGCGAATAGCGCTTGACGGCTAAGCTGCAGGGCCTCGAGCGGGCGCTTCTCACGCGCGTACATTTGGCCCAGGTAACCCCTTGCATACGAAACGGTCCGCAGATCGCCCAGATTTTCGCCGACGGCCGCCGCGTCCACAAACGCGCGGTAGGCGGCGGACGCCCAGCGCGCTGCCATGTTGCTCGTGGCGGCCGCGGAATTGTCGGTGTAAAGGCGCTGATACGACTTTCCGAGCGCGATCAGCCCCGATGCCCCTGCGTGCGTGGGGGGGAGTCGCCTGATCTGCGTGGCGGCCCGCGCGAGCAAGGCGCCCGCCTCGCGATAGTCCTTATCGCGCCGGGCGAGCGTGGCGAGGCCGGCCAGGGCCCTGGTGCGGTCGAGCTGTAGTTTCGAATTCAGTGCGCCGGCGGCGAGCCGCGCGCTCTCGTTGTAGAGGGCTCGCGCCCGGGCATTTTGCCCCTGGTTGCTCAGCAGCTTGCCCAGGTTATTCAGGCTCGCGACCAGCACGCGGCGGTTCCCGGTGTCGCGCGCCAGCGTGACGCTTGTCCTTAGCTGCCGGCTAGCCGCTTCTTCCGATCCCGCGAGCAGATAGGTTTTGCCCAGGCTGCCCGTGACCGCCGCCATCCGGGTTTTGTCATCAATCTCGGCCGCGACTTTGTGCGCCGCAAGAAGTATCCGCAGCGCTGTGGGATACTGTCCAAGCATCTGGTACGCCTCGCCGGTGAGTACCAGCGCATCGATTCGTCTGGCCCGGTTTCCGCGAACCCTGTACGAGTCCGCCGCATCATTTCCGTAGATCGCTGCCCTCTTCAGATTTCCTCGCTGGTATGCACGCTGAGCCTCGGCCATCCTCTGCTCGACCCGTTGCAAGGCCCGAGGCGACCCCTCCGCCGCCAAGGCTGGGTCCGCTAGCCAAAGCGTCGCAAGGCTTAGCAGCAGTCGCAAGACCACCCCCGATTCAGGCCAGGCGGATACGATTCTCATATTGGTTCAGCAGTTCACGCTAATCGCTCGCGCGTCAAGTATAAGCCGCTGTTGTTAGATATCACCTGACCGATCGCGGGGCATAAGACAAGCCCACCTCGTTGCGCGTCTGAGCTTTCCATAAAAAAACCCCAAGGCTCGAATTGAGCCTGGGGTCATGCCTTGCGCACTTACCATTGGCCATAGGTGGGCGAGACGCCATACATGTAGCCACTCTGATCGATCTGCCAGTACGTACCGATAGGGTCCACGTAGTAATTCGAACCGTTGTAGGTGTTGACGGTGCCGGGCTGCCAAGTATAGGGCAGCACCTCGTTGGACCCCGTGTACGAGTTGTAGAACGTCCCGTTGCCGCCCAGCCCGTAGCCGGCTTCGACCTGGTTATCGAAAAAGCCCTGATTCAAACCAGCCAGGGCGTCGGCGCTTCCCTGTTGCGCGTCCCAGTAACCTTGGATGGCGCTCTGGTACTGGTTAGCGATCTGGGCCGAGGTTGCCCCATAATTGGCCAATCCCTGGGCCGAGTAGCCGCCGGTCGCGGCCCAACCATAAGCATACTCCGCAAGCGTACCGCCGCCGCCGTTTGCAAGATGCTGCTGATACTGCGCCTGGATCTGCGGGTCGGCCATGTTCTGCTGAACCAGGTTCTGCTGAAACTGTGCGATTTGCTGGCCCAGCGTGTCCGTCCCGGCCATGATCTGAGCGAATATGTCCGTCTTGCCCTGCACGCTCTCCATTTCGGCCGAGGTCATGGGCTTAGCCTGAACGCCTTCCAGAGTCGAGAACTGATCCCCGGCATTGGCGGTCGCCAGAGCAGTAGTCAGGATGATCCCGATTGAAAGTGATTTAAGCTGCATGTTCGTGTCTCCGTGGAGTGGGTTGTGTTTCGACGGGGCCAGTAGACCACGCGTGGCTTGTGCGAGCAGTGAGATGCTTCACTCGGTACCCGGGCGCCTGTGAAGTAACTCACCGCGCATAAAATTCCTCAGTTGCGCTGATCGCCAGAGCGCGCGCTGTTCATGTGCTTGCGCGTTCGCCGGCCTTAATCGTTGCACCCTGCAGCGCGAGCGTGTACAAATAAACGTTAAATGCCGTCGCAGCGTGCCGGCGATAGACGAGATTCGGTACAGGAACAAGAATGCCGTACCCCGTTCACGCAGTTCGAAGCTGGCGTCGCGCGCGGATTGGTCGGCTTCTGAACCACGTGCTCCTCGCGTCGGTTCTTCCGGTTACCAGCTCTTGTTCAATGCCTGCACCGCAGCAAACAACGACGCTCGACATCGGCGCCGGCACACGCGTGTATGTCCCCGTCACTTCCCTTCACGAGCGTCAATATCAGGGCCTGGTGCGGCAGGCCTTCGACTATTCCTGCGGGGCGGCGGCGCTGGCGACTTTGCTTACCTATGGCGTGGGAGATCGCGTGTCGGAGAAGGAGATCATGGACCAGCTCTTCGCGTTGCTGCCGACGGACCAGGAGGCGTTGCGGGAAAAAGAAGGATTCTCGTTGCTGGACCTGCAGGGAGTCGCCCAGGGACGCGGGCACAAGGCGCAAGGGTTTCGTCTCGCGCCGGAATTTCTGTCGAGGCTGAGAGGGCCGGTGATCGTTTTCATACGCCCGCGCGGGTATGAACACTTCGCGGTCTTGAAAGGCGTGCGCGGCGATTACGTTTATCTTGCGGACCCCTCCCGCGGCAACCTTCGCCTGGCCATCTATCGGTTCATGGAAACCTGGCTGGATGAAAGCGGCACAGGGATCGTCTTTGTCGTGGAAGGCAAGGATGGTGAACTGAACACCGCTTCTCCGCTGACAGTCAGCCTGGAAGGCCTGCCGGCGCCTGAATTGCTAAGTGCGCGCCAGATGCTGGAGGCGAGTAACGCCTACGCCCGCGTTCCTGAGTTGCTGCGATGATGCGCAGGCTAACGCGCGCGGCGATGAGGGCCAGAGGCATCGCCGGCTTACTTTGCATCGTATTCGCGCCGCTATCGGCTCCGGCATTTTCGGGCGTCGCTGCCCCCGAGGTGCTGACGCTTGCCGAGGCCGCCAGGTTGTTGCGGATCGATCCCGGCGAGCTGGCGCGGTTTGCCGAACGGGATATTGTGCCGGGAAGGCGCTTGGGCACGCAATGGCGTTTCAGTCGCGCCGCCCTGCTGGCCTGGCTGGCCGGAGAGACCGAACGGACGAATGCCGGCGATCAGAATACCGCGAGAGCGGATGCCTCCGGTTCACTTCACGCACCGGCTGTGGCTCCAGCTCAGGAGCAGACCGCCGCCGATAAGGCGTTGGAAGCGGGGGAACTGATCGTGACGTCCGGCCGTGGCGGGGCAGATTCAGCGCCTCGCAGTCCCGGGCGGAAGGCAACTCAGGCGCCGGATACCATCGGTGAGAAACCCGATCTACGTACTTCCGAGGAGGTTTTTCTGCGCGATCAGCTCCTGCTCGAACCCCGCACCCTTACGCTCGAACTTGGGCTCTCGTACGCGCGCAACGACCAGCGGGATTTCGTGTTCGCCATCCCGCCTCCAGGCGCCCCCTTGCCTGCCCGGGAGCAGGAAATCGATTCCTTTACGACAATCTTCACCGCCCGTTATGGACTGCCCGGCGGCTATCAGCTTTTCTCGAGTCTGCCGATCAGCTATCAGGAAAGCGCCACGTTTTTCGCGGGCAACCAGCAGATCGACTCCGGGTCGCGGACGGACTTAAGGGCGCTTAACCTGGGCGTGCGTCGCACCGTCATGAGAGAGGCGGCCGGCAGGCCGGAGGTGATATTGAGCGCGGACGGCGCCGTTCCCACGGGGGACAGTTCGTGGGGAGTAGGCGGCAGCGTTGCGCTGGTCAAGACGGTGGACCCGGTATTTCTGTTTGGAAACCTCGGTTACCGCCACACGTTCAGCCGGGATTTCGATGACCTGCTGCTGCTGGAATCGGAGGATACGTTTACGACCAGCTTTGGCTACGGCCTCCGCCTGAACGACACCTTGTCCATCAGCACCGCGTTTTCAGGCCGGTTCACGGGCGACACCGAATTCGATAGGGTAACCTTGCGCTCCCGCGAGCAGTATAGTCTGCGGTTTGGGCTGACTTCGATCCTGACCAAGAACCTATCCGTCGAGCCCAGCGTCAGCTTCAATCTCGCCGGCACGAGTCCGAATGTCACCGTAGGCATCAATCTCCCGTATACCTTCCAGCCTTAGTCCGCCATTTGCGCCATTTCCGGTAAGACGGCGCGAGCCCCGGCAGAGCGCGGCGTTCGCGCCGCCGCTACTCGGCGCCGAATTCACGCGCTCGTTTTCTGTTTGCCGTAATTCTCGCAATGACCACGCCCGCTTCGAACAGCAACCACATGGGCACCGCCAACAGCGTTTGAGAGATGACGTCGGGCGGGGTCAGAACCATGCCGATGACAAACGCGCCGAGGATCACGTAAGGCCGTTTTGCCGCCAGGTCGTCAGGCGTGGCGATGCCCAGCATGACCAGCACGACCGTGACGACCGGCACCTGAAAGGCGATGCTGAATGCCAGAAAGATCAGGATGACGAAGTCCAGATAGCGCGCGATGTCGGTCATCACCTCCACGCCCTCCGGCGCGTGGCCGGTCAAGAATCCGAACGCCAGCGGGAACACCACGTAGTGGGCGAACGCCATCCCTGCGTAAGACAACAGCGTGCCGGATATCAGGACGGGGAGTATCAAACGGCGCTCCTGCCGGTAGAGCCCAGGGGCGATAAAGGCCCACATCTGATACAGGATCCAGGGCACGCTGATGACCACGGCCAGCAACAGCACCAGCTTGAAGGGGATCAGAAATGGCGAAGCGACGTCGATCGCGATCATCGAGCTGCCCGCCGGCAGGTGTTGCGTCAGCGGTTTGGCCAGAAAGCTGTAGATCGGATTGGCGAACGGGAAAAGGCACAGGAACACCACGCCCACGCCGATCACGATACGCAACAGTCGATTGCGCAACTCGATGAGGTGAGAGACGAAGGTTTCCGTCTTCGGGGGATCAGCTTCTTGCGGGCCGCCTGGCATTATTATCTCCAATCAATTCACGTGGCACCGACGCCTCACATGGATCGCCGGTTCCTGCATGCGCGGCACGCGACTTCCGCGCATGCGCGACGGTCCGCGCTTCAATCTTCTTGACAGAGCCGCCGGTCTCGCGCGGGTCGGTTTGAGCACTGGAGATCATGGCTTTGAGCTGACTGATCTCGTTGCGTTGTTCGTTCAGCACGCGCCTGAGTTCGTCGGGTTTTAGCTCATGCTCGATATCGTCGCGCGCGCTGTTCACGAAACGTTTGATCTTGCCCATCCACGACCCTGCCTGGCGCGCAAGCTGAGGCAACTTCTCCGGCCCGACCACCAGCAGCGCGATCACGCCAATCAGCACCAGTTCCGAAAACCCGATATCAAACATCGCGGCGGCCAATAACCTTCAGGCGTTCGATCCGAACCGCAAGTTGGCGTCGTCTCATATCAGAGCTTGTCTTCAGCGCGAACGACGTGTTCGTCTGCCGGCTTAGCCGCCGCATGAGCGAGCTTGTCAGGCTCCTTGTCCTGCTCGTCATCAGCGCTGCTCATCGCGTTCTTGAAGCCCTTAAAGGCGCCCCCCAGGTCGCCGCCGATGTTGCGCAGTTTCTTGGTGCCGAATACTAAAGCCACAATGACTAAAACGATTAAGAGCTGCCAGATACTGATACCCATGTCCTTTCTCCTCGTACATTAAAACTGATAGCCGATAATGAACTCGCCGAAGTAAGCGGTAGGCGCGTCGTCCGGAAAGGCATCGCCCGGATAAAAGCTGCCCAGGATAAGATCCGCGTATAGACCTCCGGCGCCGTAATACGAAAACACGAAATCCAGCGCCTGGCCCAGATGCTTGTCGACGCCGTCCGGATCCTCGAATATGAACGCGTTGCGCAGCTCGTCGGCGGCGCGGTGTTGCTCGTAATAGTGATACAGAAAACCGGCCGAGAGGCTGTCCGTCACATACATGCTTGCGCCCGCGGTAAGCACCCACAGGTTGCTGAGCTCCGGCGCCAAGACCTCGCCGTAGTAGTAGAAACTTTGCTGAAATCCGGTCTGCCGGAACGCCTGATCGACATCGTCGTCCGGGTCCGAATCGCCGCTGCCGAAGGCGGCGCCCACGGTGAACAGCGGGTCGAATCGAAGGTCCGGCTCGTAGGTAATGCCGGCGTCGAACCCGTAAGCCCGGATATCGCGGCCGTCGTCGGTGCCGCGCACGATGGCGGCATCGACCCAGTGCTCGAAGTCCGAGCCCAGTTCCCCGATCGAGCGGACCCCGAGAAACAGCGGATCTTCCTCCTCGTCTTCGGCACGGTCATCCTGCTTGAATACATAGGCGTCGAATTCCGCGTCTTCCCGATAGGCGTACCGACCGATAAGGAAAAGGTTGTTGGTGCGCTGCGGCTCGTCGCGATTAAGAAAATCGTCGCCGACAAGCTCCAGCCGGCTCGCCGAGAATTCGACGCCGAAACGTTCCGTGCGATAAAAGAGCCGCACCGCGTCCAGCTCCTCTCTGTACCACCAGTCCCGGTCGTCTTCGAACAACTGGCGGCCGACCTGCATCGAGAGTCCGGGCAGGATCTCGTTGAACGTCAGATACGCCTGCTCGACCGTAAGCCTCGTCTCCGGAGGATCCAGCAACTCCGCTTCATCTTCGAGGATGAACTCGTGCGACAGCTCCAGTTGCGCAAACGCGCTCACGCGCGGGCTCGGCTCATAGGCGAGCGCCACATCCAGGCGCGGTTCGAGCGTCGCCACGTCCTCTTCGAATTCTCTTCGAAGCTCCAGATCGCGATCGGCGATAAAGTCCAGTTCGAACAAGCCGCCGGCGTACCAGTGCTTGCCGAGACGATTGCTTGCCTCGGGCGGGCGATTAAAGTCAAAGTCCACGATGGACCTGTCCCGCTTCTGGGTTTGGCCGAACACCGATATCGGCAAGGCAAGAAACAACAGGACAATGGCGGCAGGCCGACACAACCGCTTCGGCGCGTCCCGAAAAATCAATATCGACAGATGCCGCACAAAGCCGCCGGTTTGTTAAGAAATAAACACATAGAAGATGCGCCGGGCTGTTCACAATGGCCGCTCGGGTTCCTCCGATTGACGTTCCGCGCTCGGCTTGGATTCACCGTCTCTCGCCGACGACTGCGCGATCAGCTCGGCCTTCAGCAAGCCGTCGATCAGTTTCTCAATGTCTCGCTGGATGACACCGTATCTGACATTACCAAAGGCGGTGTGGAGAATCCGAGCCAGCGCCGCTATGTCTTTGGGATCGTCAAGCAGGCTCCAGACTGCCGCGCCGATCGGATTCAGCTGATGAATGGTGTTGCGGCGCTTGTCGACAAGATAGGTGGTCTTGCCTACCTTGCGTTCGGAGACGTAATTCGCGCGTCGATAAAGCGCGGCTGTTTTTTTTGCTTCCATAGACGTAATGCTCCTTCTGGTTTCGGGTCACGCCGGCGAGCCGAACGCGTCTTGCAGCACCGCGGCGGCCTGAGCTACGGATGCGTAGCGCAGGCTATAACAGTCCGCGGCCTGCGTCAGCGCGTGCATTTGATCGAAGATGTCTATCGCCGGCAACTGCCGCGCGTAATTCTGTTCGATAAGCTCGCTTAACATCGTGTCTTTCGTCACCGCCGTTAACCGCGGTCTGCCTCTGGGCTTGCGATCCAGCAGCACCAGGCGGCTTACGGGCGCGGTCGCGCCGTGAGGCGCCAGTTCATCGGTTCGTAAATCGACATACATCCAGCGCGCGTTTCCCGGCCCGCGTCGGAACTCAAGGAATCGTCTGAAGTCGTCGCGCACATGCGCGGGCGCCGGCAACCGCAGCCACGGGAGAATGCCCAGCGCGACGCCGTGGCTGCCGTGCTGGATGGGCAGCCAGTCGTCGCAGAAAATCTGATAGCCGTTCATGGCCAGTTGAATCGCCAGGGTCGTCTTGCCGGCCTTGGTCGTATTCGGGAATACAACGAGACCCGAGCCAAATCTTATGGCCGCGCTGTGCAGACACGGACGTACTGTCTGCGCCTGCGCATACCAGCCGAGCAGGTCGTAGTACACGCCGAACAGGGCGTCGGTGTAATGCGTGCGAAACGCCTCCCGGCATTCGGACGGCGTCCTCACCCAGGCAGAAACTCTCCGATAACCACGTCGCGTGCGTCTGAGGCGCACGATGGCGCGCTTGGGCGACCGGTCCGTTTCCTCCCGGACGTCCCAGCCGCGCATAATGGCGGTCAGGCCTTCCATCACTTCGTCGCAGCCGTTGAATGCCATCAAACCGTCCAATTCCATTGATCGAATTCGCAGCATACGCGTGCCCGCTACCGGGTTTGTGCCCATTGGATTAGGGCGGTATTGAGCTGGCCGCCGCCGGGGCGTATCCCCGACGGCGGTCAGTGGTTCCAATCCTTGAACCATGCCGTCTGATCAGTAAGCGATACCGAGCTTACTAACCCCGGCTTCTGCTCCGGCTCCGACTCCGGTTGCGCCTCCGCGCCCGTCTCCGGTTCCTGGCGCGGTTGCGTCTCCGGTTCCTGGCGCGGTTGCGTTTCCGGTTGTTGCTGCGGCTCCGGCTATTGCTCCGGCTCCGGCTCCTGGCCTCTGCATCGCTGAGATTGATCAGCACGGGCGCCACATAGAACGCCGCGCCGAGCAGGCCCAGCTTCGCCAGCATGGATCGCCGCGACAGCTTCACCTCCTGGTTGTCATCCTTGTCATCGGTTTCCACATCGATCAGGTCTTTCTCGCTCATCTTGAGTGCTCCAGTTGACGTGTTGGTAATCTGCCGACATGGCAGTCACATGCCATCTATCGCAACTCGCATGCCACCGTGCCTCTGATATAAAAAACACTTGAGTTTCCAGCACTTGCGCATGTGTCGCGTAAACAGTGACACCTGTGGACGCGACTTCGTCTGAGATCTGGAAAAATTAATCCAGCTTTCAGATTCCTGTCACGAAAGCGTGATCCCGCTGTAACATGCGCTGCTTAATCTCCGTCCGTCCAATAACCATATGACGAGAGGAGTTTGCGATGGGCAGCGAAGTAAAGACGCGGGCACCGAGTGACCACTGGGCAGTAGAATCCGGCAACGAACCACCGCAGGAACATGCCAGCACCTCTGATGAGGGGCCGACCAGCAATACTTCCAACAACGTTCCATTTCAAACCATCCTGCATCGTCGTCTCTCGCGCCGGGATGTCTTGCGCGGCGGGGTGGCCGCGGCCGCCGGCTATATGTTGGGTATGCCGGTCGTCAACTATGTCGCCGCGCGAACTGCGCGCGGCATCAAGGCGCACGAGACCGTCGCGCGGCAGCTCGGCTTCGAGTCCATTCCGGGCTCGCTGGCCGACAAGGTATCGGTGCCGCCCGGCTACAAGGTGCAGCTGTTCGCGCCCTGGGGCACGCCGATCAACGGCGCGAGCCCCGCGTTCGACGAGATCAACGCCAGCAACTCGGCCGAAGAGCAGGCGATGCAGGCCGGCGATCACCATGATGGCATGCGTTACTTTCCCGTGCCGAAAGGCTACGAGGGCTCCGATCACGGTATTCTGTGCGTGAACTACGAAAACATCACCCAGCAGTACCTGCACCCGAACGGCCCGAGCATCGACGAGCACGGCAACCGCCTGGTGGCCGACGAGGTGCGCAAGGAGATCAATGCCCACGGCGTTGGCGTGATCGAGATGCAGAAGGCAATCGGCGGCGACTGGGAGATCGTGGACTCCGGCTTTAACCGGCGCATCACGTGCGCTACGCCCATGACCTTCAGCGGCCCGGCGGCCGGCTCGGAACTTTTACAGACTAAGTATTCGCCGGATGGAACGCGCGGGCGCGGCACGCAGAACAACTGCGCCCACGGGTTTACGCCCTGGGGCACTTATTTGACCTGTGAAGAGAACTGGAACGGTTATTTCGTTAACAAGAACACCGAGCTGCCCCGTGAGCACAGCCGCTATGCGGTGCCCACCGAAGCCAGTCGCTACGGCTGGCATACCCTGGCCGGCGACCCGAGCGAGGTGGACGATGAGTTCGCGCGCTTCGACGCATCGAGCAAGGGCGCCTCAGCGGTCGATGATTACCGCAACGAGCCGAACCAGTTCGGCTGGGTGGTGGAGATCGACCCCTATGATCCGAGCGCCACTCCCGTCAAGCGCACGGCGTTGGGCCGCATGGCGCACGAAGGCTGCTGGATACACAAGGTCGAGGACGGCAAGCCACTGGTGTTTTACATGGGCGACGACGCGCGGTTCGAGTACATCTATAAGTTCGTCACCAAACGGCCCTACCACGCCGCCTCCGCTGACGGTTCCCTGTTGGACGAGGGCACCTTGTACGTCGCCAGGTTCAATGAGGACGGCAGCGGCGAATGGCGCGCCCTGGATGAATCCAATGCGGCGCTGCTCGCGGAGTTCGGCAGTCTGGCCGGCATCCTGGTGAATACGCGGAGCGCCGCCGACATGGTTGGCGCCACGCCGATGGATCGGCCCGAGTGGGGTGCCGTGCACCCGGTGACCGGTGAGGTCTATATGACACTCACCAATAACGACCAGCGTGGCGACGGCGAGATAGGTGAAAGCTTCGCCGAACAGCAAGCCGGGCAGGATATAGACGCCGCGCCGCCGCCCAACCCGCGCGCGCCGAATCCTTATGGTCACATCATCCGCTGGCGTGAAGACGGCGACGATCCCGCCGCGACCCAGTTCACCTGGGACATCTTCGTGTTCGGTTCGCGCGCCGATCAGCCGGCCGAACTCAACCGCTCTGAACTGACCGAAGATAATCAGTTCGCCAGCCCCGACGGTCTGTGGTTCGATCCGCGCGGCGTGCTGTGGATCCAGACCGACGACGGCAGCGATTTGCGCGAGCTGACCAACAACCAGATGCTGGCGGTGATCCCTTCCAGTTTGCAGGGCGGTGAAGTCACTCCCAAAAATCAGGCCGAGTTACGCCGCTTTCTGGTCGGTCCCGCCGGTTGCGAGATCACCGGCATCGACATGACGTCGGACGGGCGCACGATGTTCGTCAATGTTCAGCACCCCGGCGAGGACGGCACATTCGACGCGCCCACCAGCACCTTCCCCGGCGGTGCCGGTACGCGCCCGCGCTCGGCAACGCTGGTGATCACGCGCGAGGACGGCGGCGTGATCGGTTTGTGATCCGATCCGGGGCCTCGGATTGAGCGCCCCGTGCCTCCTCACCCGGACATTTTTCCGTGCGCCCGGCTGCGCGCCCCGCCCAGCCTTTCCCCGCGTCCGTCGAAGGTCTAAACTCAATGCTTTGGCTACTGTCGCGGCAGTGGTTTGCTAGCGTATGCTTGCGGGAGCGGTAGCACTTATTGATTCCGGTGCCAGATATCCAGCGTCAATAAAAGCAAACCAGGGGAGGAAGCGACAGAATAACGGGGGGTTGGTTTATGAGTCTTCGTCTAGAAGCCGCCGAGTCGGCGCCGGAAGGCGTCAGGCGCATCGTTTGCGAACAGATTGATGGTGCGATGCAGGAACTCGGCGACGGGCGGCGCAATCAGCATAAGGCCATCCACTCGGCGCGCCAGCGCTGCAAGCGCGTTCGCGCCGTGCTGCGTCTGGTGCGAAGCGACCTGGGCGATCATTACGGCGCCGAAAATGTCTCATTCCGGGATATCGCCCGCGGGCTTTCGGATGTGCGCGACGCCGAGGCGGTCATAGAAGCGCTGGACAAGCTTCAACTCCATTGCGATGACAAACGCGAGGCCGGCCTGGTGCGGGCCACGCGCAGGGCATTGATTGCTCGACGCCAGCAGGTCACCGCCGGGGAGGAGGGGCTCGCGGCACACACCGAGGAAGCGATCCAGGGATTCAATAATGCGCGGGAACGGGTATCTGCGTGGCCGCTAGCCGCGCAAGGCTTCGAATTGTGTGGTCCGGGACTGCAGAGCACCTATGGCAAAGGCCGCAATGCGTTTACCGAGGCTTATCGCGCACCCGCGGACGCGCGCTTCCACGAGGCGCGCAAGCGCGTCAAATATCTGTGGTATCAAATGCGGGTGCTGGACAATGTGTGGCCGGAAGCCATGCGCGGCTACCGCCGCTCGCTTCATAACCTGTCCGATCTGCTGGGCGACGACCACGATCTGATCGTGCTGCGCGAGATTCTGCGTGAACAGCCGGAGACCTTGCGCGGCGCGCGCAATCTGGAACGTATGTCAAGCCTCATCGAACGCAGGCAATGCCAGCTCAGAGCGGAAGCGCGGATCCTGGGCATGCGGATCTTCGCCGAGCGGCCGAAGGCGTTTCGCAAACGAATGGGACGTTACTGGCGAGCCTGGCAGATGGAAACGGATGCCGGGGCCGCTCAACCGCCGGCCGCAGAGCTCGATACGCGCGAGGTGGCCTGAGCGCCGCCGAAAGTCGCGAACTACGGGTGATGTGAACCTCGCAGGCGCGTCGCAGCCGTCGCCTCGATCCTGTTTCCGCGCAGCGCTCTCGGGTGCTGGCATCGTGTACCAGTGACCCCGACCGCCAAGCGCGAACCACGAGAGCGCTGGCCTTCGTGGCTTCTTACTAAATGTCAGGCGTGTTACTTCGCTCGCAGCCACTTCGGAAAGGCGCTCTTGAGCGTAGCGATGTGCTTTTCGTAGTGGCGCCAGCGATTGGCCGATGAGGTATAGATCGTTTTTCGCACTTGCCAGCGGCTGGGGGTCTGCACGGCGCGCCGCGACTGATGGAAATCAAGACAGCGCTGGTCCCAGGCCACGCCGAGAAATTCCACCAGCCGGCGCGCCTGGCGCTCGACATCCACCACGCTTTCCTCGTATTGAACTTCATGCACCTTGAGCGGCAACACGTCGAGCCAATGCGCCATGAGCCGCTCGTAGCCGCGATAGTAGATGGCCAGGTCATGAAGATCCGTGGCGTGCGTTTGACTGGATCGAAAGTTTTCGAAGTAAATCGATAAACAGGTGTCGATCGGATTGCGGCGGCAGTGAACGATGCGCGCATTCGGGAACAACAGCGCGATCAGGCCCAGGTGAAAGAAGTTGAGCGGCGACTTGTCGGAGGCGCGCAGCGCGGATTCGGGTGCCTTGGCGCGCAGTCTGTCAAAATAGAGGTGCGCGGCTTCATGCGCTTGCATCGCGGTTAATGTTGGCGCGCACAACGGCCAGGGCGCGTCGAGGTTGAAGCGGGCTGGCAAGTCAGTTGTGAGCTCCGCGACGTGCGGCAGCTCGCCGGCGCCGAACATGCGCGGATGACTGTCGAGAATCTGTTCGGTCAGCGTTGTGCCAGAGCGCGGCATGCCAACGATAAACACCGGCAGATCCACGCCAATGCCGAAGCGCCGGCGCTCCGCAAAGAAGTCTGCACTGAAGAGATCGATGATCCGATCGACGCGCTGCTCGAACTCGGCAGCATCAAAGGCTCCGGCCTGTGCGCGCCGTGCGCGATTGGCGCGCTCGAACGCGGCGAACGCCGCGTCGTAGTCGCCGCGCCGATCGTGAACCTTGCCTAGGCCATAGCCGATCAGCGCTTCGGCGCCATCGGGGATCCGCTGCGCATCCAGGGTGCGCTGCGCGTCGCGGATCAGCGCCGCTTCGGCGTCGGGGCCTTGCAGTCCCAGCAACTGCCCCAGCGCCCAGGGTTGTTGTGGATGCAACTTAAGCACTTGTCGATAACAGCGAGCTGCCTGCTCCGCGTGGCCCAGATCTTCGAGCGTGCGCCCCAGTCCGAACCAGGCCTGGGCATGTTCAGGATTCAGGGCGATGGCCTGACGATAGACGAACTCTGCCTCAGTCACGTCGCCGCGGCCCGAGAGTTCACCGGCCAGACTGGCGCGCGCCTGCGCGAGCTTTGGATCAAGCAGGGCGGCGCGCCTGAAGCTCTCGATCGCGTTCTCGGGCTGGTTGTCGTCGACCAGCAGATTGCCGAGGTTGAGATAGGTGTCCGCGCGCTTGGGGTTTAGCGCCAGCGCCTGCCGGTAAGCGGCAAGCGCGCCGTTCGCGTCACGCGCCTGGCGCAAGGCCGCACCCAGGTTGTGCCAGCCATCGGAGAAGTTCGCATCGACCGCTATCGCTTTGCGAAAGCACGCTATGGCCTGCTGGGTCTTGCCTGCGATTGCGTACATACGGCCAAGATCAGACCACGCCGGAGCGTCTTCGGGTGCCGCCGCCGTGGCGCGCTTCAAACATTCCAGACCCGCCGCGCGCTGGCCCAACTGGAACTTTGCGACGCCTAGATAGCGCAGTGCCTGCGCGTTTGCCGGTTCGCACGCGATGATGCGTTCGTAGACCGTGAGCGCCGCGCGCACCTCGCCCTGCTTGTGCTGCGCGATAGCTGCGCGCAGATCATGCCATGCCTGTGGTGACGCCACGGATATCCTCAAGACAGATGGTTGATCCGAAATTCATATCTCAGATAAACGCATGGACCACGACGGTTTGCCAATGGTCATAGCAGTTCGAGAACGCTGTTAGCAACAACAGTAGCTTTCCGACCTCCGGACCATGAATCTGGGTCTGCCAACAAGACTCAATCACCGAACGCATAACGCACTGACAGCAGCGCCGCGGTCGGCGAGCCGAACTGAGCAAAGCCGCCCTCACGATCAAAGCCTTCGACGTATCTTTCGTCGAACACGTTACGTACTAGCAGCTGGATCTCGAAGGGCTCGAAGCCGTTGTAGAAGGCTTGCAGATCGACCCGCTCGTAGCCGCCGAGCGTGCCCGGCTCTTCCGGGACTACTGCCCGGTCGTCGATCGCGAACAGGTCCACGCCCACACCCAGCCCTTGCAACGGACCGCTTTGTAACTCGTAGCTTGTGTATAACCCCGTCTGCCAGTCAGCGGTGCCAGTATCCGAGTTGCCGAGGGTCTCCGGGGTGCCCTCGATGAACTCGGAATCGAGCAGGGTGCCGGCAAGACTTAGCCGCCAGCCAGGCAGCGGTTCGCCGTTGACCTCAAGCTCCAAACCGTCCGAACGCTGCAGGCCGCCGGAGATATTGAAGAACTCGCCGGGTCCATTATTGGGGTCAAGAGCCGGTACATTGTCGCGCTCCATGCGGAACATCGCGGCATTGACGCCCAGCCGGCCTTCGAGCCATTCGCTCTTGACGCCGCCCTCGTAAATCTCTCCCTCTTGCGGCTCCAGGAGATTGCCCTCGGCGTCCGTTTCGAACAGCACCGGCTGGAACGACTGCGCGTACAGCGCGTAAACGGAGGCGCTGTCCGCCATGTCGAAGACGAGTCCCGCGCGCCCTGTAAAGGCGTCGTCTTGCCTTTCATCCTTCGTGCCGCCTACCCGATCCTCGTTGGAGGTGTCGGCCGAGTCATAGCGGCCGCCCAGCAGCATACTCAGGCGCTCGAGCGGACGAAACTGGAGCTGCGCATACCCGCCCGTGCTGGGCTGCTCGAACAGGCCGTTGAATCCCGGCACTGGCTCCACGGTGGGAAAGTCGGCGAAATTTTCTGCATAGATGTTTGCCGTGCCGAGCGTGCCGAGGGCCTGATCGTTGATATTCTGAACGTCGGTATGATCCACGCCCAGCACAACCGTTCCGGGCCGGCCCAGTACGTCCACGCTGCCCTCCAGGCGCAGCTCGCCCGCCCAAACGTCATTGTCGATCCGGAAGGCGCTCGAATACAGACCGACATCCCCGTTCGGCGTAATGCCGAAGGCGTAGTTGTCGGTCCGTGAGCGATGCCGGGTTTCGCTGTGATTCAGTCGTACTGTCGCGAGCCAGTCGTCGCCAATCTGCTGCTCAAGCTGCACGCTACCAGACAGAATTTCGTTGCTCGACTCGTTCTGGTTCGGAACGCCCACGAACAGCGAGCGGCGTATGTCGGGCGCCACGAAATTTTCGCCGTCTCGCTGCAACGGAAATCCGTTGCTTGGAAAAAAGCTGTCATCCTGAAAAATTCCCTGCACCAGCAGGCGCGTGCTCTCCGTCAGATCGAATTCCAGGCTCGGCGCGACCACAACGCGTTCGCTCTCGGCGAAATCGACGAAGGAGCCGGCATCCTCATACGTTAGCACCAGCCGGCCGCGCATATTCTCCGAGGCGAACAACGGCCCGGTGACATCGGCGTCCGCCCGGTAGAAATCGAACGAGCCGGCGGAGAATTCTACGCTGGACAGAAACTTCGGCAGTGGCTTTTTGGTCACGCGATTGACGAAGCCGCCGGCGCTGCCGCGCCCATAGAGTGAGCTGGGTCCCTTGATCACCTCAATGCGTTCATATGGCGCCAGATCGGGCTGAGCCCCAAAGATCGGGCTGACGTAGCCGTCCTGACGGATATCCGTCAGGAAATCCGTGTCGATGCCGCGAATCTGGACCGCGCCCAGCCCGAAGATGTCGCGGCCGGCGAAAGGGCCGCTGCCACTGTACAGGGTGACGCCGGCGGCGGTCTCCAGCGCCTGGGCGAGATCGGTGGCCTGCCGCGCCTTGATCGCATCCTGCGTGATGACCGAGATCGACTGCGGCGTCTCGCGGATGGTCTGCGGCGTCTTGGTGACGGAGGATTGGTACTCGGCCTTGAAGCCCTCGTCGACTTCGAATTCTCCAGCGTAGCCTCGCGTGCCCTCGACGCTGATGGTGCCGAGCCGTACGCCGTCCGCGGTCGTGGCCGCGCCTTGGGCGACCAGCCGCTCGACGGTTATCGTGCCGGAATTGCTATAGCTGTAGGTGAGCCCGGTGCCGGACAGCAATCGGCGCAAGGCGTCATCCTTCGAATAGTTGCCGGCAACGCCGCCTGTGCGCAATCCACGGATTGTCGCGGAATCGTAACGAAGCCGCATCCCTGATACCGTCTCGAAGCGCCGCAACGCGGTGCCCAGCGGCTGCGCGGGAATATCGTATCGACGCGCGGCCTCATCGGCCTGCGCGAGTGATCGTAATGCAGGCGGCGCCGGCGCCTGTCCGCCATGCGCGGTCGCGCCGACCGCCAGACAGCTCAGCGCCAGCGCCTTCCCCAGCGTGTTTCCATATGGTTGTCCGCGAACTGATCGCCGGATTTTCATGCATGCTTTTCCTCGTGGGAGGCGTTATTCATTGTGTAGGCTCAGTCGTTCGTTCGGCCGAACTCGTATTCCACCGTCAGCATGGCCGCGGTCGGCGAGCCAAATTGCGCGTAGGCGCCGGTGCGGTCCGCGCCTTCCACGTAGGTTTCATCCAGCACGTTGCGCAGTTGTAATGCGATCGTCAGCGGTTCGAAGCCGTTGTAGAATGCCTGCACGTCCACCCGTTCATAGCCCTCGAGCTGCGCGTCCGGCACAAAAGTGCTGACCCCGCGCTCGCCCAGCGCGAACAGGCCGGCGCCCAGCCCGAAACCCCGCAATGCGCCGCCCTGCAGCTCGTAGCTGCTGTACAGGCCCAACTGCCAGTCGGCGGTGCCGGCCGGCGTGCTGCCGAAGAAGGGATCGGCCTCCTCCCGGAATTCCGAATCCAGCACGCTGGCGCCCAGGCTCAGATTCCAGCCTTGCCGCGGTTCGCCGTTGATCTCCAGTTCGACCCCATCCGAACGCTGTACGCCGCTGGAGATGCTGAAAAACTCGCCGGGACCGTTGCCCGGGTCCGGTATCGGCACGTTGTCGCGGTCGATGCGGAACACGGCGGCATTGATCCCCAGCCGGCCTTCGAGCCATTCGGTCTTGACGCCGGCCTCGTAGATCTTGCCCTCCTCCGGATCGAGGATGGCGCCGTCCGCCGACGTCGCGGATACCGGCACGAAGGATTCGGCATGCAGCGCGTATACAGAGGCGTTGTCCCGCGCATCGAATACCAGCCCCACGCGTCCGGTGAACGCCTGGTCGTCCTGCGCGTCCAGCGCGTCATTGAGTCTGTCCAGATACGACGTATCCGCCCAGTCGTAGCGGCCGCCCACCAGCACGCTCAGGCGCTCCGCGGGGCGCAGCTGCAACTGCGTATAAACGCCGGTGCCGTCCGCTTCGATCTCCGAACTCCGGCTCAGCTCCGTCGGCTGTATGGTCGGAAAGTCGGCGAAGTTCTCTTCGTAGATATTGGCCGTGCCCAGCACGACGTAAGCATCGTCCCGCGCCGTCTTGACCCTGTTGTGCTCCACGCCGAAGCCGATGGTGGCGGGGCGGTCGAACAGATCGACGTTGCCTTCCAGCCGGAACTCGCCCGACCAGTTATCCGTGCTGTTAACGTCGAAAGCGCTGGATACCAGTTGCACGTCGCCATTGGGTTGTATGCCGTACGCATAACTGTCCAAATCGATCGGAAAATCGCCGCTGCTGCGGTTCATGCGCAATGTCGCCAGCCAGGTGTCGCCCAGCCGCTGTTCCAGCTGCGCGGTCAGCGTCTTGGTTTCCCAGGTGTCCTCTTCCATATTCGGCACGCCGACGAACAGCGAGCGGCGAATATCCGGCGCGACAAAATCATCGCCGCGCTGCTGCAAAGGAAATCCGGGATTGCCGATGAAACGGTCTTCCTGATAAAGCCCCTGCACCAACAGCCGCGTGCTGTCCGTCAGATCGAATTCAAGGCTGGGCGCGAACACCAGGCGCTCACTCTCGACGGCATCCACAAACGAACCTGCGTCCTCGTAGGCCGTTACCAGCCGGCCACGTACCGCATCGTTGTTCAACAGCGGGCCGGTGACATCGCCCTGTGCGCGATAAAAATCAAAAGAGCCGACGTCGGCTTCCACGCCGGCCTGAAATTCCGGCAACGGCTTCTTGCGCACCTGATTGATGAAGCCGCCGGCGCTGCCCTGGCCGTACAGCACGGAGCTGGGGCCTTTCACCACCTCCACGCGCTCGTATATCGAAAGGTCCGCGCGCGAATAAAACGGCGGCACCAGAAAACCGTCCTCGCGCAGATCGAACTTGCCATCCGAGGAGATCCCGCGGATCTGAAAATTATTGAAGCCGAACGGGGAGATGCCGCCGAACGGGCCCGGGCCACTGTACTGGTTCACACCGGCGGCGGTTTCCAGCGCCTGACCGAGATCGGTGGCCTGCCGCGCCTTGATCACATCCTGGGTGATGACGGAGATCGACTGCGGCGTCTCGCGGATGGTCAGTGGCGTCTTGGTGGCCGACAACTGGTATTCGGCTTTGAATCCCTCGTCGACGTCGAACTGGCCGGCATAGCCGCCAGAAGCCTCGACCGTGATCGGGTCGAGCTGAGCCGGGCCGCGCGCCTGCGCCCTGTGCACCAGGGTGACGACCGCGGGCTCGGTGAACCGATAGGTAAGCCCCGTGCCGGACAGCAATATTCGCAAGGCCCGTTCCGGCGTGTAGCTGCCGGCGACGCCTTGCGTTTGCATGTCTTGTATTGGTTCTGCGCCGTACCGAAGTCGCAGCCCGGCCGCGGCAGCAAACTCGGTGAGCGCCGAATCCAGCGGTTGAGGCGGAATGTCAAAGCGCTGTACCGTGCTTTCAGCCTGCGCGAGTTGGCGCGAAGCGGGCGCGGGCTGCACGATTGCCGTTCGCTCGGCCGCGTCGGCCGCCGCGGCGCCGGTCATATAAGCCAGCGCCAAGGCCTCGGCCAGCGCCGTCATCTGCAAATTCATTGCGCGCTTTCGCGCTCGGCTTTTCATGTGCTTGCTCTCTTAATCGATGCGATTGACGCGCTCGCGGAAGAAGGCCGAATTTCGAGCACCGCTCCGCGATATGAGTCGTTCCGGCACTCCACGGCCGGCGCGCCAGCGGAAATAACATTGCTGTGGGGCTTGTGGCTTGAACGACGGGAACCGGCCCATATGGAGCCCGGCCGTGAAGTCAGCGCGTTAGATCCACGATTGAGTTTGTTATCTATGCCAAACGCGCAAACACGCGCATGACAAAATCTGGATCCAACCATGCTCGTTTCTCTCCTGCTGAGGTTGCGGCATGGCTGGCAGTCGGAGCAATGGTCCGAGCGGCTGGCTACCTTGGAATGATATCGGTTCTGGTGAAGCTCAAGTCATGAGTTCATTTTCGACTGCATGGCGGGCGCGGTATTTGTTCATAATCCGGTCGGCTCACTGTCCGTCGAGCGCGCCGTGTACCAGACGATCAACAGGACCGGAGCGCCCAGCGCGAACCACGAGAGCACATCCCAGATACCGTCGCCCAGCAGCGCGGACACCAATCCGAACGCGCTGGCGAGCGCCAGCAGCAGGGGTGCGCCGAACACGTAAAGGAAGGCGCCGGAAGCTTTGGAAGCAGTGAGCCGCCTCACGAGGCTCTCCGCGCCGCGAGGGCCGGCCCCATGGCTGCTGCGCGCTCGAGTTCCGCGATGCGCTGTTCGACCGGTTTCCTGCCGCGCGCCAGCCACAGATAAAGGCCGCTGCCGAGCACCACGATGGCGATGACATCGAGCAGCGCCCAGATAATCTTCAGGGGCATCCCGCCATAATCGCCGAAGTGCAGCGGCTGCGAAACGAGCAGCACGCTCACGTACCAGGGCAACTCGCGTTTCGCGACGACTGCTCCCGAACGCGCATCGATCAGCACCGGCTTGAGCAGCTTGGACGTCCACGGCGTGGTGCCCTGCATGAAGGCGACAAAGTGATGAGGACTCGCGAAATCGTTGCCGGGGAAGGCCATGAAGCTGAGCTGCATCTGGGGTTCCGCCGCGCGCGCGGCGGCCAGCGCCCGTTGCGTCGAAGCGGGTTGAGTCATTGGCGGTTTGTCACGATAAGGCGCCGTCATCTGCGCAAGCTCGGTCGCCTGCCACTGGCCCAGGATAGGAATGGACAAGGTGTTGATTACGCCGGTGACGCCGACCACCAGTAGCCACACCAGGGTCACGATGCCGAGCAGGTTGTGCAGGTCCAGCCACTTGAGCCGCGCCGAGCGATCGCGCCGCACGGCGCCGAAAGGCAGCCTGCGCATGAACGGGCCGTAGACCACCGCCCCCGATACCAGCGACACGGCCAGAAGCAGCCCCATGAAGCCGAGGAACAGCGTGCCGGGCAGACCCGCAAACATGTCGATATGCAGTCTCAGCAGGAAATTCATGACACCCTGATTGAGCGGGTATTCGTGCAGGAACTCGCCGGTGCGGGCATCGTAGGTGTAGAACGCCGATGCCTCCGGCGCGTCCGCGGTCTCGCCCAAGCGGATGAACCATAGGTCAGGCTCGTCGGGATCGGCAATGAAAAACTGAAGCGCGTCGTCAGGCGCGCGCGCCTGCGCGTCCGCGACCATGTCGTCCACGCTCGCGCGCCGCGCTGAATCCGGCATCGGTGGCGGCTCGACGCTATAGCCCAGCGCGTGATCGATCTCGTGATAAAAGATCAGCGGCAGCCCGGTGATGCACAGCATCAGCAGAAACGCCGTGCACACCAGACTGGTCCACTTGTGGACGAGATACCAGGACTTTATGGCGGCGGGATTCAGCATGGAACTCTAATCAAGCAATACGATTGTTTGTTGCACAGCCGGTTCAGGCACGGGCAAACTCGGGCGTGAACAGGGTTCGAACTTCGACTTGAGCTTGTGGAAGCCGCGACCAATTCCCAGAACGGATTTTGAGGGTAACCAGCGTGCTCCACAAGCATGTACGACAGACTACGGAAGACGCCATCGAAGATACCCGTGAAGATCGAGAGCCACGTATCGCGGATGATGAAAGTAAATCGCAGGTTCATTCGCGTGGCTTGAACGAACCGTAAGCGCGTAGCATGGCTTACCAGCGGTAGGCGATACTGCCCGTCACGGCGCGGGCGGTGCCAAAGGTGATGAAATTATCGTCGCCGCGCACAAAGCCGGAGGCGATGTGTTCCTCATCGAGAATGTTCTGGACATGGACCTTGAGCTGAATGTTGTCCCAGTCGTGGCGCAGCCCCGCGTCGAACAGCGTTTCACTCGGAATCTTGAAGGCGTTGGCGGCGTCGCCGAAACTGGAGCCGAGATAGCGCACGCCGGCGCCGACATGCAGGCCGCTGAGGCCGGGTAATGGAATCGCGTAGTCCGCCCATACCGAAGTCAGTTGCTCGGCCACCTGGGTGGGCCGTTTGCCGATCTCGGCGGGGTCGGCGCTTGCTTCGACCTCCACATCCATAAAGGTGGACGTCGCGATCAGGTCCAGCCCGAAGTCGAAGCTCGCCACACCTTCGAGTTCGATCCCGCGCGAACGGGTCTCGCCGGTTTGAAAATCCTCAAAGGTGGCGGGGTCCGTGGTGGTGAAATTATTCCGCGTGAGATCGAACAGGGCGACGGTCACGAACCTGTTCACGCCGCGCGGCTGGTATTTGACGCCGACTTCATATTGCCGGCCCGTCTCCGGCTCGAACGGGGTGCCATCCGGAGCGGCTCCGGCCACAGGCAGAAAGGATTCCGCGTAACTGAAATAAGGCGCCAGGCCCACGTCAGACAGGTACACGACGCCGGCGCGGCCGCTGAACTCGTTGTCGCTTTGCTCGGTTTCGGTGTCGTCCAGGCGATTTTGCACCTCGTCGTCGGCCCAGTCGTAGCGCCCGCCCAGTTGAAAGACCCACCGGTCTTGCAGCCTGATCTGGTCCTGCGCATACAAGCCGATCTGATCCTGCGTCTGATCGCTGTTGGTGAAGGGCGTCGCGGGCGCGGCGAACGGCGCGCCATACACCGGGTTGAAAATGTCGATGGGCGGCGCGGCGCCGAAGTTCTGCACCGAGGCCGCTTCGATGTGCTGATAATCGGCGCCTACCAGCAAGCTGTGGTCGAGCGGTCCGCTCGCGAATTCCAGCTGCGCCTGATTGTCCACGGCGACGCCGTCCAGTTCGCCGAAGTTTTCGAACAGCGAGCGGCCCACGGTGCGCAGGTCCTGGCCGAAAGCGTCGTTGAACACGGAGACGTCGTCGAGATCGACCGTATAGTAGCGCGCGTTCTGCCGGAAGCTCAGGGCGTCGCTGGCGCGGTGCTCGAACAGATAGCCGGCCGAATACTCGGTGCGGTCGTAGCGGTCCACCCCCGGCTCGCCCGTAAATGTCTCCACGGGGATTTCGCCATTGGGGTTCGGCAGCAGCGATCCCGCGGCGGGTATCGCCTGAGAGTTGCGGGTATCGTCCTGCTGGAATTGGCCCAGGAAGGTCAGCGAGGTGTCGTTGCTGGGACGCCAGGTAAAGGCGGGCGCCAGGAACAGGCGATCGTTGCGGATGAAATCCACCTGTGTATCGCTGTCGCGCGCGAGCCCCGTCAGCCGGTATGAAAAAGCGCCTTCCTCGTCGACCGGTCCGCTTAAATCGAACTTGCCCTCGATCTGATCGAAGCTGCCCAGCTCAAGCCCGATCTCCCGGAACGGCTCGGCGGTCGGTCGTTTGGAAATATAGTTGACCAGGCCGCCGGCGTTGCTCGCGCCGTAAAGCACCGACGCCGGCCCACGCGGCACCTCGATGCGTTCCGCACCATCCGGCTCCAGGTTGTAACCCGCCACAAAATTAGGATTGCGCAGTTGCAAACCGTCGCGGTAAAGGCCCGTGGTCGTCGCATCGAGACCGCGGATCCGCAGGAACGTCAATCGCGGCTCGAAACCGAAAGGCTCGCCCTGAACGCCCGGCGTGTAGCGCAGCACTTCACCGAGATCGTCGGCATTCTGCGCCTCGATGCGATCGCGCGTGATCACCGAGATCGACTGCGGCGTCTCGATTAACGGCGTGTCGGTCTTGGTGCCGCTGGCGCTGCGCTCCACGGCGTAGCCGAAGTCCGGACCATAGGCCGATTCCTCGGCGCCCTGGACCCGGATCGCGCGCAGCGCTCGCGACGGCCGTGACGATTGCGGATCTTCGCGCGCGCCAGGCCCGGTCGTCGATTGTGCGTGCGCGTATTGGCCAAACTGCGTCGCAAGCACCGCGATCGAGGCACTCAACATGCCACGAATTACATTGCTGCCTGGATTCATGAGTCGTGTCTGACAATGTTGGCTGACGTCGGCAAGTTCATGGCCGTGTGTGGCTGCGTGCTACCCATCGCCGTCTTATCGTGTCCATCGGTGGCGCATGAACATGTACCGGGATCGTCGTCAGGTTACGTGCCGTGGGCACAGTTGCGCGGCCGGCCCGCATTGAAATGAGCCAGCCTCCCACCCGTGCCTATGGCGCCTGTTCTAACTGACGATTCACGCCGGAAAGAATTTAGGACTCGCGGGGAGACCCATAACAATGTTTGAGCCCTGCTGCGTGCCCTGAAAGTCCAGGAGGGACTTGTTTCGGCGCTTAAACAAGCGGCTGCGTCAAACGAACTGTCAGTAGGCCCGACGGCGATGATGGGCGGCGCTTACTGGCGGTGCGGGGACTTGCCGTCGCTCGCCTCATAACGCCGCAGCTGTTCCCGGCAGTGGCGATGCGCGTCGCGCACCATGAAATTGACCAGCGTGGGCGAGACGCCGATCCGCGTCGCGATCCCTTTTTGAGGGATTCCGTGCAGACGATGCAGTTCGAACACGCAGCGGGTGCGCGCCGGTAACGCGTCGAGCGCGGATCGGACAACTTTCAGCGCTTCGCAGTGCTCCAGTGTTTTCTCCGGACACGAGCAGGTGCTGGCTATGTTGTTCAGCTGGCCCTCCGGCGCGCGGTAGCGTTGCTCCCTCGCCATGCGGCGCGCGTAATCGATCGCCATATTGCGCACCATCCGGGATATGTAGCGCGCCGGATTTTCGATGTTTCGGTCCAGGCCCGTTTCGCAGATTTTCAGCGTGGTCTGCTGCACGACGTCCTCGGCGAGGTAATGGCAGCCCACCTTTTCGATCGCTATCCGCACGAATTGTGATCTGTTCTCCGCCAGCACATGCAGCAAGGTTTTGCGGTCCGCGGCCTGAAGCCTGCGCGCCGCGGGCTGACGATGGACGGGTGCCGAGCAGGACCGCACGGTTCCAATGCCCAGTTTCAGGTTCGCATTCATTTGATGCCTGAGCTGGGGGCGGGGCAGGGCAGCCGCCCTCGTGGATCACTTCCTGGCACGTTTACAATCTCGACTGGACGTGGAAACCCGCGGAACGGGTGCTGCATGACGTTTTTATTGTGGTTGCGAACGCTTTACAAAGCAGTGACTTACATACACGAGCCATGTGCAGACAGTGTCGAATCCGGTAAGAAATGATCTGCCGCAGTCGAATCCCTTTGAGCGATTCGCAATCTTTAATCTAAATAATAATTAGTCTTAACTGTGTTTACAATACTGATGTAATTCCGTTAATCTTGGCAGCATGCCGTCGATGCGCATGCGAGGCATCGAGTTAGCGATGCTAATCAGGCAAGCGGATAAAACTCCGCCGGAACCGGTAATAACCGGTTTCCGAATTTCAGTTCGTGAGCCACCGACACGCGGCGTAATCCGGCGTTAGGCAGCGAGTAACAGCGTTACGCGATGCATATGCCGGAGGTAGCAAATGAACGTCAGCAACAACATGGCTTCGAAATTGCCATGCGCCACCATAGCAGCGCTGGCGGGGCTGTTCGCGCCGTTCAGGCTCAGCGCCCTGCTTATCGCGGCGCTCGCGATCACCGCCCCAGCGCAGGCGCGGGACCTGGGTCTCGTCGATGCAGGAGCGGGGCCGGCGGCGCGAAAGGTTTTTAATATTCCGCCCGGATCGATGGCGCGGGCGCTCGAACAATTCGCGAACGAGAGCGGCCTGCGCGTCATCTATGATAAGACGGTCACGCACGATGCTCGAACGCTGGGCGTCAAGGGCCGTTACGCGCCCGAGCTGGCGTTGCAGATTCTGCTGGCGTGCACGGGCGTCAAGTACGAATTTGCCAGCGAACACACCGTCGCGCTACATCGCATGATCGACGTCGAGCCAGCAGTTTTCGATGACGACGGACGTTTGCGGTTTTAGGCGTCTGGGTCAATCCGGCGATCATCGCCATCGAAGCGCTTTTGGCGTGTGTCTGCCGTTATTTTCGGCTGGCTTCAATGGCCCGATACAACCCCGCTGTCCCAAGCGCGGCGCCCATCGCCGCGACGACAAGCGCCGGCGCGGGCGCGTTCATCGGCTGCAGCAGCGCCAGCTCGTATCCGATAAGCAGCAGATAAAGTAACAGCACCGCGCAAAGTAATTGGTCGACGCGGAAGCGGCGGAACACCCTGAAACGGTGGTGGATCACCAGAAACAACAGCCCGGCGCCGGTCAACGCCATTTTAAGCGCGGCGAACAGTTGCGTATCGCTCTCGATGAGCACTCTCATGATTGCGTTCAACTCGCTCGCGCCGCGTTCCAGCAGGTGCAGGGTCATCAGCGCGTCGGCGCAACTGAGCAGCAGCACGCTCATGGTCAGGTACAGAATATGGGATTCGTACCAGTCGACATAATAGCCTTGCCGGTCGTCCTGACGCCGGGCAAGCCGGCGGCGCGCAAAGCGATGGCCCATTACCAGGCTTGCGGCCAGACGCGTAGCCGTGACTCGGCGGCGATCGCCATCGCGCCGCTCGCGGTCGGCGCCGGCTTCAACTTGCGCCGTTTCAGGTTGGGATGATCGTGGATCGCAGGGCATGCTCATGTTTGAGAATTCCTCGATAACCGCTGTCGGTCTACTCAGCTATGGACATCGCCGGCCATCAAAAAGTCAAAAGTCCAGGCGCCTCGAAGCCGATTTCATGACCTGGCGCACGTGGCGGCAGCAATAGCTTGCCCTCCGGACGGGTTATCGCGCGAGCTCGATGCTTTACTGCATGCCGTGAAGTGACTGGCGTGCGACCTGCTTTATCTTAGGTAAAACGCGGTAAGCTTGGCGATAACCTGCAACAAGATCCGCACAACGTGAATTGGCAATTAATCATCTTCGACTGCGACGGGGTGCTGGTCGACAGCGAAGCCATCCAGAACCGCGTGTTCGCGCGCATGCTCGGTGAGGCCGGTCTGGCTATAAGCTATGACGAGGTCGTACGGCTGTTCGTCGGGCGCAAGATGGCTCAATGCCTGGCCGTCGCCGAGCAGCGGCTGGGCCGCACGCTGCCTGCCGATTTCGAGGCGCGGCTGCAGCAACAGACCTTCGCGGCGTTCGAGCGCGAATTGCGCCCGGTGCCAGGCGTGGCGCAGGCGCTGGACAGCATCGATGTCCCGGTGTGCGCAGCGTCGAACGGCAGCTTGACCAAGATGCGCAAGACCCTGGGATTGACCGGGCTGCTGCCGCGTTTCGAAGGACGCATGTTCAGCGCCGCGCAGGTGGCACGGCCCAAGCCGCATCCCGATCTGTATCTATACGCGGCGCGTGCAATGCGCGCCAGGCCGGAAGTCTGCGCAGTGATCGAAGACTCGCGTATCGGTGTGGAAGCCGGCATTGCGGCGGGCATGGCGGTATTCGGTTACGCGGCGGCGGGACAGGGCGGGGCGCTGGCCGCCGCGGGGGCGCGCGCGTTCAACGATATGTCCCAGTTACCTCGCCTGCTGGGCGCCACGGATGCGGAGGCAACGGGCGCTGGAGGTGGCTGATGCCGTGGCGGCTGGTTAACCTTTAACCGCGCGCTACGCCGTGCCGCGGCGCGCATATCAAAAAGGGTGGGGGCATAAGGGCGCCGTACCCCGTCTGCGGCCGGCACACCAGGCAATCAACGTCCACCTTGCTGTAACGGCTCAGCGCCGTGCGAACGCCCGGCTCTCCGACGGGATGGGCTCCATGCGTTCGGCCAGCCGCATCGGCGCGCGGCCCAGTTTCCATTCGTACACGGCCGTGTACGCCAGCACGGCCTGTACGTAGCCGCGCGTTTCATAGTAGGGAATGGTCTCCACCCAGGCGTCGGCGGGCAGCGCGCGGTCTTCCGGCAGCCACTGCTGCACGCGATGCGGGCCGGCGTTGTATGCGGCGCTGGCCAGCGCCATGTTGCCGCCGAAGCGCTCGAACAGTTCGCGTAAGTAAGCGCTGCCCAGCTCGATGTTGCGCCTGGGATCGAACACCGCGCCGGCGCCGGGCACCGGCAGGCCGGCCTTCCGCGCGGTCAAGCTCGCGGTCGCCGGCATCAGCTGCATCAGGCCCTGCGCGCCCGCCGATGAAATGGCGTGCGCGGCGAACGCGCTTTCGCGCCGGATCACGCCGTAGATCCAGGCCGGATCCAGCCCGCGTTTCTGCGCGAAATAGGTGACGTCATCGGGATAAGACATGGGGAAGCGCAGCTCCAGGTCATCGAACTCCTCGATCAGCGCCACCGTGCGGATCGCGTCGGCGTGCCAGCCCCACTTGGAGGCGAGCACCGCGGCCTGCTTTTTCTGTTCGACGTTAAAGCCGGTCAGCAGGCGATTCCATTCGCGGCGCGCGTCGGTTTCGGCGTCCACGCGCAGCAGCTCATAGGCGCGCCGGATGCCCGGAATCTCCATCAGCGCGCCCACAGAGGCCGTATCCTCGATCAGCGGTGTGCTCTGGATGGTATACGGAACGCCCAGACGGTCCGCGGCCAGAAATCCGTAATAGTCGCGTTCTCGTGCGAGTTCGCGATACAGTCGCCGCGCCCGCTTCCGGTCACCGGTGTGTTCCAGCGCCTTGGCCCGCCAGTATTTCCACATCAGCGGCTCATCGGAGGTGTCCTGCATGGATTCAACCGCCGTTTTCAGGCTTGGCCAGTCGCTGTCGCGCATCGCGGCGCGCGCCTGCCAGCGGCGCACGTCGTCGGTAACCGCCGACGTGGGCAGCGCCGCCAGCCACTCGGGCGCGCTGGGATGATGTCGATATGCAGCCAGCAACGCGATATCGCGTTCCACACCGTCGCGCTGCACCGGATCGAAGGCGTAATCGGCACGGATGCTTTCCCAGGCGGCCTTGCCGCGCTCGACGTCCTGATCGGTCAGCCGCCGCACGGCGTGAATGAGAATTTTGCGCGCCAGCGGTGCATCGGTTTGCAGCGCGGCATCGGCCAGTGCATCGCGCGGGTCGGTACGCGCGCGCTGCCATGACTGGACCCATGCGCGATCCTCCGCGCTCAACTGTTTGGCGAGATAGCCCGCCAGCGCCGGATTGCCGGCCTGCATGGCCAGCTCGATCCGCGCCCAGACGACCTGCGGCGTAAACGCTTCTTGCGCCGCAAACCATTCGAACAGACGATCACACGCGCTGACCTGCGAATAGCCCACCAGCCACGCCTTCCTGGTGGCCTCGATCACGCCGTCCAGACGCCCGGCGCGCACCCGCGCGCGCAGGTCGTAACACATCAGGGTCGGATCGGCGCGCCCATCGTAGACGTCGAGAAACGTTGCCCACCGATCCTGATCGTAGAGTTCGTAAAGCCACAGACCGCGCAGCTGATAGGCGAGCGGCGTGTCGGCGTAAGCCGCCATGAAACGCTCGATCTCCGCGTCGGGCGCCCTGCCGAGCCGGCGTTTCAGGTCTTCGTAAACGAGATAAGGATAGAGCGGATAATCCGTTAATCGACTTTTCAGTTCCTCGAAGACCTGCGTCTGACCCGTCTTGAGCGCGATGAGGGCGAGCTTGTAAGTCTGACGCTGATGCTCCAGATTCGGAACTGTTTCCTGCGCCTGCGCGGGCAGCGCACATGCGGCCAGCACACAGCACAGGCATGCATGGATGAGTCGGCGATGATTGCCACGCCAGGCGGCAAGCGTGATCCCTGTGTACGCAAGCACGGCTTTACAGCGCGCCGTGGTCGGCCAAAAGCCGGTAAACCGATTCCGCGATCATCCGGTATCCCTTGTCGTTTGGGTGAATGGTGTCGGACTTTAGGCTGCGATCCGAGAGTATCGCGGGCAGCGTGTCGGTGTCGATAGGCACTGAAAACTCGTCGGCCAGTTCCTGGTAAAGATCGGCGCTGTTCAGGAACAGCCCGCGCTCGGGCACGCCCAGCATCACCACGGCCACATTCCGGCTGCGCGCCGTGCGCAGCATCGCCGCCAGATTGGCGCGCAAACGTTCATCGTCCAGGCCGCGCAGCAAGTCGTTGCCGCCGTGAATCAGAATCAGCAGCCGCGGGGAATGCTCGACCAGCACACCCGCCAGACGCTGCCGCCCCGCCTCGCTGACCTCGCCCGGTACGCCAGCATTGATGACGGTGCGGTGCGTGAGGTCCGCCAGAACATCGGGATAGGTACGGCCGGTCGAGGCGCCGCTGCCGGAGGTGAGACTGTCACCGAAAGCGACGATCACCGCATCTGCGACGAGCGGCGGCAGGGACACCGGTGCCGAGCACGACAGGAGCGCCAGCAGCGCGGCCAGCAGCGCGCACTGCCTTACGCAGTAACCGATGATGACGTTTTGCTCCGCATGTCGCAGCGGATGTTATCCAAAAGGGTAAACGCCAGACTCGCCGCCTGTCGGTTGGAATGCCGCCGTTCGTCCGGCCTGGGCCGGTTCGAATCAGTAGCCGCGCGCCTTGAGCAACACGTAAAGCGCGCCAGTGCCGCCGTCCACCGGCCGCGCCGAACAGAACGCCAGCACGTCCTCGCGGCGGCGCAGCCAGGCGCCTGCCAGCGGCTTGATCACGGGCCCGCGATTGCTGGAGCGGCGGCCTTTTCCGTGTATGATCCGCACGCAGCGGGTGTCGGCGGCGCGGGCGTCTTGAATGAATCCGGTCAAGGCCGCTTGCGCGCTGCGCGCGCTCAGGCCGTGCAGATCCAGTTCGGCGCCGACGCGGTACTGGCCCTTTTTCAGTTTGCGCATGACCGTCTTGCGCACACCGGGGCGGCAGTACTGCAGGGCATCGCCAGGCTGC